>NZ_NTGA01000013.1 GCF_002289575.1 Dietzia natronolimnaea | reverse complement strand
CCACCTTGCGTGGTTAAGGCCCCCCACAGACCATGGGGTTGATAGGCCGGAACTGGAAGCGCAGCAATGCGTGGAGGTGACCGGTACTAATCGGCCGAGGGCTTACACACAACCAAGCCAGAAGAATCGTGACGCGTCCACTGTGCAGTATCTGAAACAACACACCCGTCCCTCGACTCCGGTCGATGTGGACAGGGCCTTGTTTCACAGAGTTACGGCGGCCATAGCGGCAGGGAAACGCCCGGTCCCATTCCGAACCCGGAAGCTAAGCCTGCCAGCGCCGATGGTACTGCACTCGAGAGGGTGTGGGAGAGTAGGTCACCGCCGAACACAACTTCACACGAGAGCCCCCGAGACCGCACACCGCGGCCCCGGGGGCCCTCGTCATTTCACCCCACCCACACCCCCACCAGACACCAACGCCGCACCACACACCCGCCTCGCCAGGGCCGATCCACGCAACGCCCCGAGGGTGACCACGTCGCCCCGACCGTCGGAGAGCGGCACCCGCCAGTTCGGATACTCCTCGGACGTGCCGGGCATGTTGACCGGCCGGCGGTCACCGGCGAGGTCGGCCACCGACACCGCGTAGAGAAGGGACGGTGCGGCCGCCAGGTACCCGTGGAGCGCCACCACCAGGTCCTCCGGGCTGTCGCCTTCGAGTAGGTCGCGCCGTTTGACCGCTTCGGTGTACGACTTGATCTCGGTGCCGGCGTCGACGCGCTCCTGTTCGACATCGCCCGTCAGCTGGCCCAGTTCCTCGCGGACATCCACATGCACGAGGTCGACGTACCCGGCAGTGGGCGGGAGGTCGTGAGTGGTCACCGACGCCATGCAGAGCCGCCGATAGGTCTCGGGAGGCACCGGTTGGCCGTCTTCCTGTTCGAACCACATCACCGAGGTGCCCAATACCCCGCGTTCGAACAGTTCCTCCCGGACCCCGGGTGCGACGGTCCCCAGGTCCTCTCCGACGACGACCGCGCCCGCACGCGAGGCCTCCAGCGCGAGGACGCCGATCATCGCCTCGTGGTCATAGTTCACGTACGTCCCCTCGGTGGGCGGGAGTCCCGACGGGATCCACCAGAGCCGGAACAGACCGAGGATGTGGTCGATTCGTATCCCGCCCGAGTCGCGCAGCGCGGCGCGGACGATGTCCCGGAACGGCCGATATCCCTCCTCTGCGAGGGCATCGGGCCGCAGTGGGGGCTGGGACCAGTCCTGGCCCAGCTGGTTGTAGACGTCCGGCGGCGCTCCCACGGTGACGCCGCGGGCGAGTGACCGGTGGAGTGCCCACGCGTCGGCACCGGTGGGATGCACCCCGACGGCGAGATCGTGGAGGATTCCCAACCGCATCCCCGCCGACAACGCCGCGCGCTGCGCACCCGCTCGTTGTTGCGCGACCTGCCATTGGAGCCACTGGTGGAATCGGACCTCCTGTGCGTGGTCGCGTGCGAAGCGTGCCACGTCATCGGAATCCGGGTCCTTGAGCGCCGCGGGCCACCGCGACCAGTCCGGGCCCCGCTCGGACGCCAGGGCACACCACGTGGCGAAACGGAACAGGCCAGGCTCCTGCTCGTCGGCGAAGTCGTCGAACGCCCGGGCCCGGTCCTCCGTGAGAGCGGCGGCGAACACTATCCGGAGTGCTTCGAGTTTGGCTCCCCACGAGGAATCGCGGTCGATGGTGTCGTCGGTGTTCCTCTGCCGCTCCCCGGACGCGAGGTCGTCGACCACCTGCATGTCCTCGGGTTGGAGTGAGGCGTATTCCGGGATCAGCTCGGGGCGGAGGTAGAGCGGTGAGGCGAACCGGCGTGAGGTCGGGAGGTACGGCGACGGCTCCACCGGCGGAAGCGGTTCCCCGGCGTGCATCGGGTTCACCAGAACGAAGTCGGCGCCGAGGTCCCGCCCGGCCCAGTCGGCGAGGTCGGCCAGGTCCGACAGGTCACCCACCCCCCACGACGTCTCGGACCGGACCTGGTAGATCTGCGCGGCCAGCCCGACACCGCGGCGCCGCCCGAGATCCGCGGGAACCGGTATGGACCCCGGTGACACCACAAGGGTGGCCTCGAGGACCCGCGGTTCCCCCGGCGAGGGGCCGTAGCCCTCAGACGCGTCCGTGACGTGGGCGACCAGGCGGTGCCACCCGAGGGGAAGCGAGTCGGGGAGTTCCAGTTCGAATCGGTCGACTGTCGCCCCGTCGACGCTCCTCGACTCCTCCGCGGCCTCGGGGAGCACCACATCGAGCGGGTCGGACGAGTTCTCGAGGTGGACGGACAGGCCCACCGAGGTCCCGCGGGGTACATGGACTGTGCACACGGCCCCCGCTCCCTGCCTCGTCACGATCGTCGGTGGGAGCACCCGTCGCCAGGGCCGGAGACGAATCTCCTCGAGGGCCGACCGGACCGCGGTCTCGCTCTCGTCGTCGTCGTTGACAGGTACTCCCATCGCGGCGAGAACCGAGCGGAGCGTGCGGGCGGGGATGTCGTGTCGGCTCCCGCGGGCGTCCTCGTAGCTCGTGGCCACGCCACACTTCTCGGCGAGTTCAACCAGGGCGGGGGGAACGGCGTCGGTCACGGTCACAGGGTCCTCGCGTCGGGTCGGGAGGCGCCGTTCTCCGGGCGCCGCGGACGGTCACGGTCCACTGTGCCACCAGAGCGACCCGGGTGCGGATCGCGAAAAACGGACCACACTCCGACCGGGGGCGAGCGACCACGTACGCTGACCTCGAACACGTATCAGTTCCGCCCAGAGAAAGGCCGTGGACAACCCATGACCGAGGCATTCATCTACGACGCCATCCGGACTCCGCGAGGCAAGGGCAAGCCTGGCGGCGCTCTGCACGGGGTCAAGCCGATCGACCTGGTCGTCGGTCTCATCGAAGAGATGCGGCGTCGGTTCCCCGACCTCGACGAGAACCGGATCTCGGACATCATCTACGGAATCGTCACCCCGCTCGGCGACCAGGGCATGGATCTGCCGCGCATCGCCGCGCTGGCCGCGAAGATGCCCGACACCGTCGCCGGTGTGCAGATCAACCGGTTCTGCGCCTCCGGCCTGACCACCATCAACATGGCCGCCCAGAAGATCCGCTCCGGATGGGACGAGGTCGTCCTCGCCGGCGGCGTCGAATCCATGTCGCGCGTGCCGATGGGCACCGACGGCGGCGCCTGGGCCCTGGATCCGGCGACCAACTACGACACGTACTTCTCCCCGCAGGGGATCGGGGCCGACCTCATCGCCACGCTCGAGGGGTTCACCCGTGAGGACGTGGATCGCTACGCCGAGCGCTCGCAGCGACTCGCCGCCCGCGCGTGGGAGGAGGGCCGGTTCGCCAAGTCGGTCGTCCCGGTCAAGGACATCAACGGCGTCACCATCCTCGACCACGACGAGCACATGCGACCGGGCACCACGGTCGAGAAGCTCGCCGGCCTCAAGCCCTCGTTCGCCATGGTCGGCGACATGGGCGGTTTCGACGCCGTCGCGCTGCAGAAGTACCACTGGGTCGAGGAGATCAACCACGTCCACCACGGTGGCAACTCCTCCGGCATCGTCGACGGTGCCGCGCTCGTGGTGGTCGGTTCGGAGAAGGCCGGCAAGGAGATGAACATGACGCCGCGCGCCCGCGTCGTGGCCGCGGCCACCTCTGGCGCCGACACCACCATCATGCTCACCGGCCCGACCCCGGCCGCGAAGAAGGCGCTCGAGATCGCGGGGCTCACCCCGGACGACATCGACCTGTGGGAGCTCAACGAGGCGTTCGCCTCCGTCGTGCTGCGCTTCCAGAAGGACATGGACATCCCCGACGAGAAGCTCAACGTCAACGGCGGGGCCATCGCGATGGGGCACCCCCTCGGAGCCACCGGCGCCATGATCACCGGCACCGTGCTCGATGAGCTCGAGCGCACCGGCGGCAAGCGCGCCCTCATCACCCTCTGTGTCGGCGGTGGAATGGGCGTCGCCACCATCATCGAGCGCGTCTGATCCGCCCCACCGACACCACAGCCTTTAGGAGTAGAGAACCAGTGAGCGACAACATGTTCCGGTGGGAGCAGGACGGCGACGGCATCGTCACCCTCACCATGGATGACCCCGACCACGGCGCGAACACCATGAACGCGCGTTTCATCGACGACTTCTCGGAAACCGTCGGCCGTATCGAGGCCGAGAAGGAGTCCATCAAGGGCATCGTCCTGACGTCTGCCAAGAAGAGCTTCTTCGGCGGCGGCGACCTCAAGTCCATGATCACGGCGGGCCCCGGCGACGCCGAGGAGCTCTTCGAGCGGTCCATGCAGATCAAGGGCCGGATGCGCGCCCTGGAGACCCTCGGAGTCCCGGTCGTGGCCGCGATCAACGGTGCGGCCCTGGGCGGAGGCCTTGAGCTCGCGCTCGCCTGCCACCACCGCGTGATGGCCGACGCCCGCGGCGCCAAGGTCGGCCTGCCCGAGGTCACGCTCGGTCTGCTGCCCGGTGGCGGCGGCATCGTCCGGACCGTCCGCATGTTCGGCCTGGCGCAGGCCGTGCCCAACATCCTGATGTCGGGCCGATCGTTCGCCCCGGACAAGGCACTCAAGGCGGGCCTGGTCGACGAGGTCGTCGCCCCCGAGCAGCTCGTCGACTCCGCGAAGGCGTGGATCAAGACCGATCCCGAGCCCAGCCAGCCCTGGGACCGCAAGGGGTGGACCCTGCCCGGTGGCACGATCAGTGACCCGGCCCTGGCCGGTGTCCTGCCGTCCTTCCCGGCCAACATGCGCAAGCAGACCAAGGGCGCGCCCTCCCCGGCGCCCCGGGCCATCATGGCCGCCGCGGTCGAGGGGTCGCAGGTCGACTTCGCCACCGCCGAGAAGATCGAGGCGCGCTACTTCGTCTCGCTCGTCACCGGTCCCATCGCGAAGAACATGATCCAGGCGTTCTTCTTCGACATGCAGCACTGCTCGTCCGGCGGCGCGCGCCCCAAGGCCGCCGACGGCTCCGAGATCCCCCGGACCGAGTTCACCAAGGTCGGCGTCCTGGGCGCCGGCATGATGGGCGCCGGCATCGCGTACGTGTGCGCGAAGGCCGGGATCGAGGTCGTGCTCAAGGACGTCGAGCAGGCGTCCGCCGACAAGGGCAAGGCGTACTCGGAGAAGATCGAGGCCAAGGCGCTCGAGCGTGGCCGCACCACGCAAGAGAAGTCCGACGCCCTCCTGGCCCGAATCACGCCCACCACGGACCCGCAGGCGCTGGCCGGATGCGACCTCGTGATCGAGGCCGTCTTCGAGTCGCCCGATCTCAAGAAGAAGGTCTTCCAGGAGATCGAGGACATCGTCGCCCCCGACGCGTTGCTCGGCTCCAACACGTCGACCCTCCCGATCACCGACCTCGCGACCGGCGTCAAGCGTCCCGAGGACTTCATCGGACTGCACTTCTTCTCGCCCGTCGACAAGATGCAGTTGGTCGAGATCATCAAGGGGGAGAAGACCACCCCCGAGACCCTGGCCAAGGCGATCGACCTCACGCTGGCGATCAGGAAGATCCCGATCGTGGTCAACGACTCGCGTGGTTTCTACACCTCGCGCGTCATCGGCACGTTCGTCAACGAGGCGATCGGCATGCTGGACGAGGGGATCGAGCCCTCGACCATCGAGCAGGCCGGCCGCATCGCCGGATATCCCGCGGCGCCGCTCCAGCTGTCCGACGAGCTGAACCTCAACCTCATGCTCAAGATCCGCGACACCGCGCGCGAGGCCGCCGCCGCCGCGGGCGAGGAGTTCGTGGAGGTGTCCTCCGACCGAGTCACCGCGAAGATGGTCAACGAGCTCGGCCGCAGCGGCCGCCTGGCCGGGGCCGGGTTCTACGACTACACCGACGGCACGCGCGCGGGCCTCTGGCCGGGCCTGCGGGAGGCGTTCAACACTTCGCCGGACAACGCGCCGCCGTTGCAGGACCTGGTCGACCGCATGATCTTCGCCGAGGTGCTCGAGACGCAGAAGTGCGTCGACGAGGGCGTGATCGTGGACGACGCCGACGCCAACATCGGCTCGATCATCGGGATCGGGTTCCCGGCGTGGACCGGCGGTACCCGCCAGTACGCCAGGAACTACGCGGCGCCGGGCGCCACGGAGCCCTCGGGTTACAAGGGCTTCGTCGCCCGCGCCGAGGAGCTCGCCGCGAAATACGGTGACCACTTCCTGCCCACCGAGTCGCTGAGGCAGGCGGCTGCCGAGCAGGGCTGATCCGGGCACGGGCCGGCAGGTCCGAGCCGGACGAGAATTACGCGGCCGCCCCCGGGATCCCCTGGGGGCGGCCGCTGTCGTCGCCGCAGGAGTGTTTGTGCGAATTTACCCTTCTCAGTCGGCGATGGGAGGCCGGGAGTGGTGCATCCAGGGTGAGGATTCGGCCCATACCTGCGGCTTTGCATTTTAGGTAAGGCTGCCCATGCAAAGGTTAGGCTGTCCTTCATTTGGGTGCTAGTGTAGCCGCATGTTCAGACAGCGCTCAGGCTCGCTCCGGCTGGCCGTCGCCCTCCTGGCTCTCTCGCTGACCTCGTGCGGCGTGGCGACCGGGCTCGGAGGGGATCCCGCCACCATCTCGGGGATACCGCTCGCGTCGGAGGTCTCGGCGATAGAGGACCCGCGATCCTTCTCCGGCGAACTCGCCCTGGAGTTGGTCGACGACCCGGTCGAACCCGTCGCGACCGACCCGGTACCGCAGCTCCCTGCCGTGGTCACCGACAATCAGGGCACGGTCGTCGAGGTCGCGGACGTCTCCAGGATCCTTCCCCTGGACATCTACGGCACGCTCTCGCGCATCGTGTTCGAGCTCGGGTTGGGCGACAACGTCATCGGCCGCGACGTCTCATCGGCTTTCCCTGAGATCGCCGACCGGCCCCTGGTGACGCACGACGGACACCAGCTCAACGCCGAGGCGATCCTCGCGCTCGACCCCAGTGTGATCATCACGGACACCTCACTCGGTCCGTGGGACGTGATCCTGCAGCTGCGCGACGCGGGGATCCCCGTCGTCGTCGTCGACTCCCACAGGTCCCCGGACAACGTCGAGGTCCTCACCCGGGCCGTCGCGGACGGTCTCGGGGTCCCCGAACTGGGGCGTGAACTGGGGGAGCGCACCCGCGCGGAGATCGTCGAGGCCGAACAGTCGATCTCGTCGATCGTCCCCGAATCGGAGACCTCGCGGTTGCGCACCGTGTTCCTCTACGCCCGTGGGAACGCCGGCGTCTACTACATGTTCGGTCAGGACAGCGGCGCGGACGAGTTGATCACCGCTGCCGGCGGGTACGACGTGTCCTCCGAGGTCGGGTGGAAGGGCGCCAAGCCGGCGAATGACGAAGGGCTCATCGCGGCCCAGCCGGACGTCATCATCATGATGAACAAGGGGCTCGAATCCGTCGGCGGCGTAGACGGACTGCTCGAGAAGTTCCCCGCCATGGCGCAGACGCCCGCTGGCGCGAACCAGAGGATCGTCGCGATGAACGACGACCTCGTCCTGTCCTTCGGCACCAGGACCCCCGCGGTACTCAACGCTCTCGCGGTCGCCCTCTACGCCCCGGACGCACTGTGACACTCACCGAAGAGCGCGCGGCACGTGCCGGCCGTCCCGCTCCCGACTCCGGCCCTGCCCGTACGTCCGGCACAGCCCACCGCATGGTGACCGGTGGCCTGCTGATAACCGGCCTGGCGGTGGCGCTCGGGGTACTGGCCGTGGTGGCGGCGGCGTCGGGGCAGCTGCACATCCCGGCGACCGAGGTCGCCTCGGGGTTCCTCCGCGGTCTCGGCGTCGACCTCGGGCCCGCCGCAAGCCACCCCCGGGCCGACGCCACGCTCTGGAGCGTGCGTTTCCCGAGGGTGGCCATGGCGATGGTCGTGGGTGCGGCCCTCGCGGTGGCCGGTGCCCTCATGCAGGGGGCGTTCGGCAACCCGCTCGCCGAGCCCAGCGTGGTGGGGGTGTCCGCCGGGGCGGCCGTGGGCGCGGCGGCGGCGATCGTGTTCGGGTTGACCGCCTTCGGCGCCTGGACCAGCGTCGTGTGCGCCTTCGTCGCCGGCATAGTCACCACGACCGTGGTGTACCTGTTCAGTCGGAGCAACGGGCGGACCGAGGTGGTCACCCTGGTGCTCACCGGGATCGCCGTGAACGCCGTCGCGGGTGCCGCGCTCGCCCTGCTCATGTTCCTCGGGGACACCCAGGCCCGCGAAGAGATCGTGTTCTGGCAGCTGGGGAGCCTGAACGGCAGCCGGTGGGACCACGTCCTGGTGGTGGCGCCCCTGGCGGTGCTCGGGCTGGTCCTGGCGGCCCGCCTGGCGCGACCGCTCGACCTCCTCGCGCTCGGAGAGAGGCCGGCCCGTCACCTGGGCGTCCATGTCGAGCGGCTGCGGATCCACTCCATCCTGCTGGTCGGACTGCTCACGGCCGCCGCGGTGAGTTTCTGCGGCATCGTCGCCTTCGTCGGACTGGTGGTCCCGCACCTGGTCCGCATGATCGCCGGACCGGGACACCGACTGTTGTTGCCGGCGTCCGCACTGGGCGGTGCGGTGTGCCTGCTGGCCGCGGATCTCCTCGCCCGGACCGCGGTGGACTACGCGGAGCTGCCATTGGGAATGGTGACGGCCGCCGTCGGTGGCCCCTTCTTCTTCTGGCTCCTGCACCGCACCCGTCGCACGGCAGGGGGCTGGGGATGAACCGCGGCGAGACGCGCGTGCCGGTGTTGTCCGCGGAAGGTGTGACCGTACGCCTCGGCGGCCGGACCCTGCTCGACGCGGTCGACCTGGAGATCTACGCCGGAGAGGTGCTCGCACTGGTGGGCCCCAACGGGGCGGGCAAGTCCACGCTGCTCGGCGTGGTGGCGGGGGACACCGACCCCGACGTCGGCCGAACCGTCCTCGACGGCACCGATCTACGACGGTGGCGCCTCGGTGACCTCGCCCGGCGCCGGGCCCTGCTCACCCAGGCCAACACCGTCGCCTTCCCCTTCACCGTGCGGGAGATCGTCGCGATGGGGCGCGCCCCCTGGGCGACGCAGCCCGAGGGTGACGACGACGAGGAGATCATCGAGGAGTCGTTGACCGCGACCGACACGGCCACCCTGCGGTCCCGGACCTTCCCGACCCTGTCCGGTGGGGAGAAGGCCCGCGTCTCCCTCTCGAGGGCACTCGCGCAGCGCGCCGGTGTGTTGTTGCTGGACGAGCCCACCGCGGCGGTGGACCTGCGCCACCAGGAGATCGTCCTGGAGTTGGCGCGGACCGTCGCCGACGCCGGCGGGGCGGTGGTCGTGGTCCTGCACGACCTCGAGCTGGCGGCCGCGTGGTCCGACCGTCTCGTGATGATCTCGAACGGCCGGATACGGGCCGAGGGGCCGCCTGAGCAGGTCCTCACCTCCGAGCTGGTGGAAGAGGTCTACCAGCAGCCGGTCGTCGTCGACCGGCATCCCGTCACCGGTGACCTGTTGATCACCCCGGACCGACGACGGTTCCGGACCGCCCGGACGCCGATGGAGCCCGCGGTAGACGCCACACCGGCGTCGGCCCTCGTCAAGGAGTTCTCGTGAGACACACCCGGTCATCAACGGCGCGGGCAACCGCCGCCCGGATCGTCGCTGTTCTGGCACTGGCGCTGCTCGGCACCTCGGCTCTGGCCGTGTTGACCCAGGCCCCGGCGCACGCCGCCGCGCGCCTGACGGCATCGAGTTCGCTGGGCGGGGCGGTGGCGTCGACGTCGGGCCAGACGGGGTTCACCCTGTCGGGTTCGGGTTTCCAGGCGATCGAGGGCGGCTTCGGCGGCGTGTACATCGGGTTCGGGTGGGTCAGCGGGTCCGGGTGGGGGCCGTCCAACGGCGGCGCGACGGGCCGGACCTACGACTACGTCCCCGATGAACAGTCGCGCAGTAACCAGGGATACCAGGCTTTCGTCGCCTTCCCCGGGTCGTCGACGGCAGGCGAAGCCCAGGCGACGATGGGGTCCGACGGATCGTTCCGGGTGAACCTCACCGTCCCGGGCCCCACGTTCACCGGAGCCGGGGGCAAGAGCATCGATTGCACCAAGGTCACCTGCGGATTCCTCACCTGGGGCGCGCACGGGGTGCGCAACGGCGCCAACGAGACCTTCACCCCGGTGACCTTCCGGGCCGGGGAGCCGGCACCCGCGGTCGAACAGTCACCGGCACCGGGCGCGCCCGCCGCCGGAGCGCAGGCCGCACGCCCCGCCGCGCCGGGTCGGGCCGCCACCCGCGCGCGTGCCGGCGGGGCCGCGCAGGGGGCGGCAGCAGGGGTGGCCGCCCCCGAGGGGCAGTCCGCGGGCACGGAAGGTCCGGGCGGTGTGGACACCGGAGCGGGGGGAAGCGGTCCCGCTGACGGCGCGCCGACGGCGGCGACCGGCGGGTCCACGACCACCGTGACCGCGGTGATCGAGGTCGACCGCAAAGCCGCCCGGCCCGGCGGGGCCATGGGATTCGCAGCCGCGGGATTCTGGCCCGGCGAGCAGGTCTACGTGGTGCTCGGCGAGGGTGACGCCGCCGTCGGACCCGTCGTCGCGGGAGTCGACGGCGAGGTCGCGGGAGTGATCGTGCTCCCGGAGGACATCGCCTCCGGCACCCACGAGATCCGGGCGGCGGGTGCCGGGTCCGGTCTCGAGGCAGCGGAGCGGTTCCCGGTACGGACCGACATCTCCCCCACGGCATCGGCCGCCGGGCTCGGTGGCTCGGCGGGGTGGGTCTTCCTCACCCTCGCGGCCCTGGCGCTGTCGGTCGCGGCGGCGGTCGCGGTCAACCGGAGGCGCCTCGCCGACCCCGGCGGCGACGACGGCGCCGCCCACCCTGACGACCCCGCCCACCCTGACGATCCCGCCCATGCCCGGGCGGACGGCGGCAGCCCGGAACACGCCACGACAGTTCTCACACAAGGAGATCCCCGATGACCAGTCACCCGCGACCGGCCCACCGCAGGGCCACCGCCTTGGTTGTGACCGTGATCCTCGCCCTCGGTGCGCTGATGGCCACGCCGGCGGCCCGGGCACAGAACTCCGCCGTCGAGCTGACAGATGCGGAGTTCCGGTGGGGGCTGAGCAGGCAGAGTTCCGGACCCAGCCACGGACCCGGACTCAACTTCCTCTCCGCGGGGGACAGCTCCGCGGCGCTCGCCGGAGCGGGGGCGACGATCACCGAACAGACGTGGAGGGCCACGTCGGGACACGTGACCATCGAGAAGCGGTCCGCGAACGGTGGGACGGCGACAGCCACCTGGGCCGGGACACAAACCGACCAGGCGGGCACGCCCATCCGTGACGCCTCCTCGAGCAGATACAGCGGCCTCGAGATGGTCTTCGGCAAGGGGACCGGAACCGTTGACGCCGCATCGGGCACGGCCGAGATCCGGTGGAAGGGCACCGCCTCGGTTCTGTACTACTCGGGCCTGGTGTTCCTCAGCCTCACCGACCCGGTCCTCACCGTCACGCCCACGAAGGCCACCGTCACCGCGACCCTGGGTGGGCGACGGAGCTCTCAGGACAACCCCGAGGTGTCGACCCCGATGCCGTCCCGCACCGTCGTCCTCGCGAATCTCCCCCGGAACCGAGTGGAACTGGGTGGGAAAAAGGGGTTCTCCGTGACCCCCGAATATCTCGGGGTGACCTATTCTGCACAAACCGGGGAGAATCCCCAGACGAGAGACGGTGCCCATTGGGGTGCATTCCCCCGAGAATTCGTGGACTTCGCCGCGGATGCGGGATCCGGGGGATTCTGGTATTCCACCGGAACCTCTGACAATACGAAACCCGCATTGCCGATAGCGGTGAGTTGGAATTCGGATGATCCCGAGGAGATGCCGAATTCCGGCGGCTCCGGTGGCTCCAAAGGAATCGTGGGTCAGGTCCTCGACGACACGGTCGAACAGATCCTGCGGGCCGCGGGCACCGACGTCGCCGACACCGCGGCCGCGTGGATGGACGAGGCGTGGAAGCCGCTCCAGCCCGAGGCGGTGAACGCGGCGCGGGACGGGGCGGCACAGGCCGCGGCGGCACCCGGATCCCCGGCCGCCGAGGGGAGTCGTGTGGACGAGGTCTTCGAGGAGTACTTCGCGGACTACTACACCGCCGGAGCCCCGATCACCGCCGGGACCGTGGGCGGCGCGGTCGCCTCCATTCCCGCATCCTCGAGCGGCCCGTCGTCAGGCGGTTCCTCGCCCGCAGCGCCCGCGACCGTCGCGGACCAGTCGACGATCCCGGTGGCGGCCAACGCGCCCCTCTACGGCTCCGACGTGGTCTACGCCCAGACTTCCGGCTCTCGGAAAGCCGGAGACCCCACCCACCAATGGCAGTGGTGGGTGGGGGCCGCACTGCTCGCGCTCGCGGCAGTGCTGTTCTACCAGACAGTTCGACGAAAGGACTGATGTGAACACAACTCGATCCCGGCTCGCGCTCGCCGGCCGACGGGGCACGATGCTGGGGGCGACGCTCGCGTTGCTCGCCGGAGCCGTCGCCGCCCCGGCGGCCCACGCCCAGGAGGCGATCCCGGGGACCGTCTCGGACGCCTCGTTCGTCTGGGGCATCAGCGGATACGCCCAGAAGGGGATCTTCGGACCGTGGCGCATCTTCGACGCCTCCGGCGACGCCTCGGCGCTCGTCGGGTCGGTCTCGGGTGGCACGCAGACCGAGTACACCCCCGCTGCGTTCCCGGCCACCTCGATGCCCGTGAACCTCGTCTCGGGACAGCAGGCTACGCCCAACGCCATCAAGTTCTCCGACGGTGAGGGTGCGCGCGGGGCGGACGGTACCGTCACCATCGACTGGGACGGCGAGATCACCTTCAACGCCTACCCCGCCAACCTCAACGCGCCGGACGAGACCCTGGCCGATCCGAAGCTGACCGTCAACGCCGACGGTTCCGGAACGCTCAATGCCGACGTCACCATCGGCGCGGCGAACGACATGAACGGCAACCCCACTCCCGAGGTCAATGCCGGTCGCACGACCGTCCTGTCGTTCGGTCCGGGCGCCGCTCAGGTGGCCCAGGACGGCACCATCACCCTGTCGCCCCAGTACGCGGGAGTGCAGCACAACGGTGGGAACCAGGACCGTACCTGCACCGCGCCGAACGTCTGGGGCGCATGGACGCCCGAGTGGCTGGCGGCGGTGCCGAGTTCGGTGCATCCGCACTACTACAACACCGGCTGTGGCGGAGACCAGAATCTCAAGGGCCCGCTGCCGCTCCAGGTGACCTACGACCTGACCGAGGACGAGACCCAGGTGCCTGTCGGCACCCCGAAGGTCACCGTCTCGGACACCACCCTGGCCGCTGACGGAAGCCACGAGGTGACCATCACGGGTTCCGGGTTCAACGACCCGTCGGTTGTGGGTACCCGTCCGCCACTCGCGGGCAAGCCCGCCGGGTTCTACCTCGTCTTCGGCAAGTTCGAGGATGCGTGGAAGCCGTCCGCGGGCGGTACCTCCGCGGCTCGCAAGGTGGTCGTGCAGAAGTGGGTCCTCGCCGCGGAGAACCACGCCGTCATCGGGGGCGCCGCCGCCGGTGCTGTCGAGCTGCTCCCCGACGGGAGCTTCACCACCACCGTCACCGTCTCGAAGGACGCGGCGGACGCGAAGTCGGAGACCGGGAGCTACGGGATCTACACCTACGCGGCCTCGGGCGCCGTCCACGCCCCCTGGGAGACCAGCACGCCGATCACCTTCACCACTGGTGGGGACGACGACGATGACGACGACACCGGTACCGGTGGCGGTGGCTCGCTCGCCGGCATGACGAACCTGTTCGGCAGCCTGATGTAGGTCGGGCACAGGACTCGACGCGGCCCCGACACCGAGTGGTGTCGGGGCCGCTCCGCGTCTGTACGGGTCGATGGCCACGCCGTGTCACGGCGCCGCCCGGAAGCACGGATGCCCCGGATCCGACGGGATCCGGGGCATCGGGTGCCGGGCGAGGTCAGCGGACGCCCAGGGCCTCCAGGTCCAGGAAGATCCGGTGGTTGAGGTCGAACGCCCGGGTGGCGGCGGCCAGAGCGGACGCGCGGTCTGTCTCGCCCAGCGGGAGGGCGTCCAGTGCGGCCCGGTAGTCGTCCTTGTAGACTTTGGGCTTGGCGATGTCGAAGTCGTAGAAGCCCAGACCGGTCTCGATGCCGTAGTGGCGGCGCACCATCGTCCTGATGATCTGTCCCCCCGAGAGGTCACCGAGATACCTGACGTAGTGGTGTCCGATCAGGGCGGCGGGGTCGGTCGCGCGCTCCCGCAACTCGGCCACGTAGGCCTCGGTGGCGGGAACCACGGTCTCGAAGGAGCGCCCCTGGGCGCGGTGCGCTTCCAAGTCGGCTCGTAGCGCCTCCGTCCGGTCGAGTCTCGGGTCGAGGATGGCCGACAAGCGTGGGTCCGTGCCCGCCCTGCGGCAGGCGTCTTCGAGTGCCTCGTAGACCGGGAGCGACTGCCGCAGCAGCGCGACCAGACCTGCGGGTGTGCCCTCACCGTTCATCAGGCGGGTGATGAACGAGGCGTTCTCCGCCTGTTCATGCGCGGCCATCGTCGAGTCGTGTAGCGCTCTCGACAGGGGTGCGGAAATGGTCGTCTCCATGTGTCCTCCGGGCTTGTTAGGTATGCCTAATGAGGGTACGGCAACGATAAGGGAAAGGCTATACCGGTAGGGAGGTTGAGCAATGTCAACAATTCCCGAAGTGAGGACCCTATTCGCTCACCGGATAACGGGTGTGGAGCGTTGTCGTGGAATTCTTTCGGGGCCGGTTCCGAGGAGAAGGAAATGTCGGTGGGCGGGGGCCGTCCTCAGTCGCGCTCGGCCGCGACGCGGCCCATCCGGGTGAACGCCTCGGTGAGGAGTTCCTCCGAGCACGCGAAGTTCACGCGTGCGAACCCCTTGCCCTGGGAGCCGAAGGCGGGGCCGTTGCTCAGCGCGACCTTTCCGCCGTCGAGGAACGCCGCGGCGGGGTCGTCCCCGAGCCCGGGGTAGGAGCGCAGGTCCAGCCACGCCACGAATCCGGCGTCGGGTCGGCGCCACCGGGCGCGGGGGAGATGCTCGGCCATGAGCCGCTCCATCAGGTCGAGGTTCGAGGCCAGTGCGGCGTTCATGCTCGCCAGCCAGTCCAGTGACCCGGTCAGCGCGGCCTCGGCGGCGAGCGCCCCGAAGTGCCCCACCGCGCCGGACAACGCCGAGCGCCGCACCTCGAACCGTTCCGGGTTTCCGTTGACCACGAATGCGCACTTGAGTCCGGCGAGGTTGAAGGCCTTGGACGCGGAGGAGATGGCCAACCCGACCCCGCGGGCGGTGTTGGAGGCTGCCAGGAACGAGGAGAACCGGACCCCGGGCATCGTCAGGGGCGCCCAGATCTCGTCGGAGACGACGACGGCGTCGTGGCGTGCGGCCAGATCGGCGAGCTCGGTCAACTCCGCGGCGGAGTGCAGGACACCCGTGGGGTTGTGCGGGTGGCTCAGCAGGACACCGCGGGCGCCGTCCGCCAAGGCGCGCTCGATGCCCGCCAGGTCCAGGCGCGGGTCCTCGCCGTCGTGGTCGATCAACGGAACGGCGACGGGGGACATCCCCACCCGCCGGATCCATGGTCCGAACGGCATGTAGACCGGCGGCGTGTAGACCACCCCGCTGCCGGCCGGCAGGGTCCGCGCGAGTGATTCGCGCACGCCCACGCCGACATCGTTGACGGGGACCACCGACTCCTCCGGAACCTCGAACCCGAACCGGGAGTAGTAGCGGGCGCACACCCCGGCGAGCCGCTCGATCTCGGCGAAGTAACCGGTGTCACCGTCGGCCACGGCGTCGGCGAGGCGCTCCCGGATCGCCGGGGCCAGCAGGACGTCGGTCTCCGCCACGAACAGCGGCAGGACGTCCTCCGGGTACGCCACCCACTTCTGGCTCCGGCGCCTGCGCAGGACCGACTCGGGAACATCCAGGGGGAACGGCACGGCGGGGGATCCTTTCGACCGGGGCGGGCTGGACCCCCAGGCTAGTTCGCGCCGCCGACCGCGTCAGCTTCCGGGGAGAGCCCCCGGGGCCACCCACACGTCCGCGTCCGGGGAGTCCGCACCCAGGGGCATCATGGTCGAGTACGTGGTCCCCGACCCGGTGGGGATGAAGATCCCGCCCGAGTTGTAGTCCCAGCCCATATCCACCGCTATGCGGTATCCACTCCGGTAGGCGGCTCCGCCCCAGGGCGCCGAGGAGCCGTTCCACAGGTCGCTGAGAAGGCTGATCCTCCGGAGCTCGACAACCCCTCCTCCCGGGTCGACCTGCCAGCACCGCGCTCCGGCGTTGTTCCGATACCCATCGCACCAGGTCGGGGAGTCGGTGGGGGCCTGCGAGATGACCCGCATCGAATTGGGGCCGGGCTCCCAGAACCCGGGCTCACGGGGGTCCTTCGTAGCATGTGAGTCGACGAACCACGCGTCGGACGGGATCGGTGCGGGCGGTGGGAACGGGGCCCGCCACGTCTCGGCGGCCTGGGCAGACGCCGAGGGTGACAGCCCTGCGGCGAGGGTGAGGGCCGCCAACACAGTGGCGGCCCGGCGGAATGAGAACGGGTGTGATATGCCGCCATCACACCACGCCGCCCGACCCCTCACGGCGGGATCGGGCGGACGTGAGGACACCGTGACCATGACGTCATACCGGGTAGCGCCGGGGAAACAGGGCGTGCATAACGTCTGTCCGCAGGGACACCGAGGGGGTGTCCACGTAACGGAGAGGGGGTCGACCTCATGTCGCGCTCACACGTCATTGAGAACTGGGATCCGGAGGACGACGCGCAGTGGGAGTCGGGCGGCAGGAAGACCGCCATGCGCAACCTCTACTGGTCGGTGTTCGCCGAGCACGTCGGGTTCTCGGTGTGGACCCTGTTCGCCGTCATGGTGTTGTTCATGCCCCAGGACGTCTACGGACTGGACGCACCCGACAAATTCCTGGTCTCCGCGGTGGTCACACTGACCGGTGCCTTCCTGCGCATCCCGTACACGCTGGCCACGGCGACCTTCGGCGGCCGCAACTGGACCATGTTCTCGGCTTTCGTCCTGCTCATCCCGGCGGTCGGGATGTTGTGGATCATGGCGAACCCGGGCCAACCGCTGTGGATGTACCTCGTGGTCGGCGCGGTGGCCGGGCTCGGTGGCGCCAACTTCGCGTCGTCCATGACCAACATCAACGCCTTCTTCCCCCAGCGGGAGAAGGGATGGGCGCTCGGGCTCAACGCGGGCGGGGGCAACCTGGGCGTGGCCACGATCCAGATCGTGGGGCTCATCGTGATCGCCCTCGCGGGCAACCGGTCACCCCACTGGGTGATCGGGGTCTACATCGTCCTCCTGGTCATCGCGGGGATCGGCGCGGCCCTGAAGATGGACAACCTCGCCCACCAGACCGTGGACGTACAGAGCATGAAGGACATGACCCGCGACAAGGACGGGTGGGTCCTGTCGCTGCTGTACATCGGCACGTTCGGGTCGTTCATCGGGTTCGCCTTCGCGTTCGGGCAGATGCTCACCATGACCTTCACCGGCAACGGCCAGGATCCCGCCCAGGCGGCGCTGCACGCTGCTCAGATCACCTTCCTGGGTCCGCTTCTGGGCTCGCTGACCCGCATGGCCGGCGGTCGGCTCTCCGACCGATTCGGCGGCGCGCGGGTGACCTTCGCGGTCTTCTGCGGCATGGCGGTCACCACGGTGGCACTCGTGGTGACCTCGAACATCCAGGCCTCGAACGACGGTCGCCTCTCGGGGGGCGCGCTCGTGTTGTTCTTCGCGGCCTTCCTCACGCTCTTCGGGCTCACCGGGGTCGGTAACGCCTCGGTGTACAAGATGATCCCGTCGGTCTTCGAGGCCCGCAGCCACACGCTCGGACTCGACGAGGCCGCACGGACCTCGTGGTCGCGGGCTCATGCGGGAGCACTCATCGGGGTCGCCGGCGCGGTCGGGGCGTTCGGTGGGTTCCTCATCAACATGACCCTGCGCACCTCCTACCAGTCCTCGGGGGCGGCCACCTCGGCGTTCGTCGTGTTCATGGTCTTCTACGTGGTGGCCGCGATCATCACGCGCGTGGTGTACATGCGGGCCTCGGCCGGCGTCGACTCCGTCGCCGCGGCACCCACCCGCTCGCGGGTCCCCGTGGGCGCCGAGGCCTGACAGGGCACCGCGGACAAAGCACCGCGGACAGAGCACGGCTGAGCGAGACGAAGAGGACACATGGTGCACGCGCTGACGACGACCGGCCCCCCGACACACACCCACTGCCCGTATTGCGCGCTCCAGTGCGCGATGTCGGTGACCCCGTCCGCGGACGGCGGGCAGGCGACGATCACCCCGGAGCAGTTCCCCACCAACCAGGGCGGGTTGTGCCGGAAGGGCTGGACGTCGGCAGCGTTGCTCGACCACCCGGAGCGGATCACCACGCCGCTGATCCGGGTGGACGGGCACCTGCGTCCGACCGACTGGGACACCGCGCTGACCCGGGTCACCGACGGCATCCGGCGGGCGCAGGCCTCGGGGGGACCCGACGCGGTGGCCGTGTTCGGTGGGGGAGGCCTCACCAACGAGAAGGCCTACACGCTGGGCAAGTTCACCCGCCTCGCGCTGGGGAGCAGGCTGGTGGACTACAACGGGCGGTGGTGCATGTCGAGCGCGGCCGCCGGGGCCAACCGGAGTTTCGGTCTGGACCGGGGGTTGCCGTTCCCCGTGACCGACCTCGACGAGGCCCGGGCGGTGCTGCTGATCGGCGCGAACCCCGCCGACACCATGCCCCCGTTCGTCCAGCACCTGGACACCGCCGCCTCGGCCGGCGGCATGGTGGTGGCGGACCCGCGCCTCAGCGCGACCGCGCACCGTGCCGTCGACGGCGGCGGGATCCATCTGAGGCTGCGGCCGGGCACGGATTCGGCGCTGGCCCTGGGGCTGCTGCACGTGGCCGTGGTGGGTGGGCACCTTGACGTCGACTACGTCGCCGCCCGTACGTCGGGTTTCGACGACGCGTGGGCGATCGCGGCGGACTGGATGCCCGATCGAACCGAACGTGTCACCGGGGTCTCGGCCGACCAGCTCGACCGCACGGTGGAGCTGCTGGCGAACTCCCGGGACGCGGGCACCGGCGCCTACGTCCTCACCGCCCGGGGCGCCGAGCAGCACTCCCGGGGGACCGACACCGTCGGCGCCGTGATCGCCCTCGCCCTGGCACTGGGCCTACCGGGCCGGCCGGGTACGGGTTACGGCACCCTTACCGGGCAGGGGAACGGCCAGGGAGGCAGGGAACACGGGCAGAAGGCCGATCAGCTTCCCGGATATCGGATGATCACGGATCCGGCCGCCCGCGCGCATGTCGCTGGGGTCTGGGGCGTGGAGCCCGAGGAGATCCCCGGCCCCGGGCTCTCGGCGTTCGAGCTCCTGGACGCGCTCGGACAACCCGGTGGGCCCACGGCGATGCTGCTCCACGCGTCGAACCCCGTGGTCTCCGCCCCCGACGCCGACCGGGTCACGGGTCGCCTCCGCGCGTTGGACACCCTCGTCGTGGCCGACTTCGTCCTCTCCGAGACCGCCGAACTCGCCGACGTCGTGTTGCCGGTCCCGCAGTGGGCGGAGGAGGAGGGCACCTTGACCAACCTCGAGGGCCGGGTGCTGCGTCGTCGCCGCTCGGTCACTCCCCCCGAAGGCGCCCGCGACGAGCTGTGGATCTGGAACGAACTCGCGCGGCGGCTCGGACGACGACCGGATCGCTACCCCACCGACCCGCGGGTGGTCTTCGACGAGTTGGCGCGCGCCTCCGCCGGGGGCAAGGCGGACTACTCCGGCATGGACTGGGACCGGCTCGACGCGGGGGAGGCGCTGTTCTGGCCGTGCGGTGCCGACTCCCCGGCCGGGACGCCGCGCATGTTCCTCGACCGCTTCGCCACCGAGGACGGCCGCGCCCGTTTCGCCGTCGCCGCAGTGGACCGGCCCGCGGAGGACACCTGCCCGGACTACCCGCTGCTGGGCACCACGGGACGCGTGCTCTCCCACTACCAGTCCGGCGCCCAGACGCGGCGGGTTCCGGAGCTGGCCTCCGCCGAACCCGACATGTGGGTCCAGGTGCACCCGGTGGTGGCACGCGCCGCCGGGATCGACGACGGCGGACGCGCCCGCGTGGTGTCCCGCCGCGGCGCCGTCGAGGCGCTCGTGCGATGCGACGAGGACATGCGGACCGACACCCTGTTCCTGCCGTTCCACTTCGCCGGGGCCGCCCGAGCGAACCTGGTGACCCTGCCGGAGCTCGATCCCTACAGTCGCATGCCGCAGTTCAAGGCGTGTGCCGTCCGGCTGGAGGCCGCGTGATGCGGGTGGTGGTGGTGGGAGCCGGGATGTCCGGTGCCCGGCTCGCCGAGGAGCTGCGGCGCGCCGAGCCGGATCCCGAGACACTGTCGGTGACCGTCCTCGGAGACGAACCCGAGGCGCCGTACAACCGGATCATGCTCTCGCACGTGGTGGCCGGCGGAATGGGCGACCCGGGAACCACCCGGCTCAAGCCCTCCGGATGGTGGGAGCGTAACCACATAGGAGTGCGCACGGCCGCCTCGGTGCAGGGCGTGGACAGGGCGGCCCGGGAGGTGGAACTCGCCGACGGTGAGCGCGTCCCCTACGACCACCTGGTGCTCGCGACCGGATCCGAGCCCACGATCCCGCCGATCGAGGGGGTCCGCGGCCCGGACGGTTCCCTCGCCCCGGGGGTGTTCCCGCTCCGCGACGCCTCGGACTGCCGCGGGCTCACCGCCCATCTCGAGGAGCACCCCGGGCGGGTCGCCCTGGTGGGCGGCGGTTTCATCGGGCTCGAGGTGGCCTGCGCACTGGCGCGGTCGGGCCGCGACGTCGTCGTCGTCCACCCCCGGGCCTGGCCGATGGACTCCCACCTCGACTCCGGCGGCGGGCGCGTGCTCATCCGCGCACTGGACGAGCTCGGGGTCCGCGTGGTGACCGGTGCGCGGGCCGCGCGGTGGGACGGTTCGGCGCTGGGGCTCGATGACGGGACCGAGATCGACTGCCGGACCGTCGTCCTGTCGGCCGGGACCAGACCGCGCACCCGGCTGGCCGCGGCCGCCGGACTCGAGGTGGGCCGGGGGATCGTCGTCGACGACACGATGCGCACCGGCGACCCGGACATCAGCGCGATCGGCGACTGCGCCGAGCACCGCGGGTGCGTGACCGGGCTGGTCGGTCCGGCCTGGGATCAGGCGGGAGTGGTCGCCGCACGGATCACGGGAGCGACCCCGGCCGCGCTGTACACCGGCGGCGTCGCGGTGACCAGGCTGAAGGCGTTCGGGGTGGACGTGGTCTCGCTCGGGGATCTCGCCGAGGACATCCATGACACCGCCGTGGAGGTGACCGTGGTCTGCGAGCCCTCCCGTGGCCGGTACGCGCGGGTGGACGTGGTGGACGGCCGGGTCGCCGGCGCCGTGCTCGTGGGCCATCCCGAGCCCGTCGGGTTCCTCACCCAGCTCTACGAACACGCGCTGCCCGTCCCCGACGACGTGCTCTCTGTCGTGCTCGGCCGGGCCGACGCATCGACCACCGACACACCGTCCACGATGCCGGCCGCGGCCGTGGTCTGCCGGTGCAACGGGGTGAGCAAGGCCGACCTCGTCCACGCGTGGTCCGAGGGGCACCGGGACGTGGCGGCGATCGCCTCCCACACCCGCGCCGGGACCGGGTGCGGGGGGTGCTCCGCCGCCGTGGACGGCATCTGCGGGTGGCTGCGGGACTGCGCGTGACGAACCACCTCCCCGGGGACCCGGGACGGGCGACCTCGCGAGTGAAGCGCGCCGGGCACCGACGAAACACGGACGACACAGGACTGAGGCAGGATGGACATCGTGACGACCAACGACGACTTACCACTGCTGGGCCGTACGGTCGCGGTGACGGCTGCGCGCCGGGCGTCGGAACAGCAGGTCCTCCTCGAACGCCGGGGTGCGACGGTCCTGCACGCGCCGGCGATCCGGATGATCCCCGTGGCCGAGGACGAGCTCGTCCGCTCCGCCACCGCCCGGGTGCTCGCCGCGCCCGCCGATCTCATGGTCCTCACCACGGCGACCGGTGTCCGGTGGTGGACGCAGGTCTGTGAGGAGTGGGGGTACTCGACGGACCTGCACGCCCTGATGGACCGGGTGCCGCTGTACTCACGCGGACCCAAGGTCACCGGCGCACTCCGCGCGGCCGGCCTGCGCGAGCACGCGTCGGCGGCGAGCGAGGCGACGCCCGAACTCCTGGAGATGCTGCTGGAGCGTGGGGTCGACGGCCTCACCGTGGCCGTGCAGCTGCAGGGGGCGAGCTCGGACTGGAACCCCATGGCCCCGCTGGTGGAGGGACTCCGCGCGGCGGGAGCCGAGGTGATCGTGGTGCCCATCTACCGCTGGGAGCTCCCCGAGGACCTGGAGGCCTTCGACGACCTCGTCCGGACCGTCGCCCGGGCGGGAGTCGACGGGGTGACGTTCACCGCCGCCCCGGCCGTGGTGTCGATGCTCGAGCGGGCCGACCTGATGGGGATCCACGACGACGTGCTGGACGCCCTGTCCGGCCCGGTCGCCGCCCTCTGCGTGGGGCCGGTGACCGCCGAACCGCTCGTCGACCTGGGGGTGCCCGTGTCGATGCCGGACCGGATGCGGCTCGGCGCGCTCATGCGACACGTCACCGACGAGTTGGTCGCCCGGTCCCGGACCGTGACGGTGGAGGGGCACGACCTCACCGTGTGCGCGGCCGGGGTCCTGATGGACGGACAGCCCATCGAACTCTCGCCGGCGCCGCTGGCGTTGTTGCAGGCGATGGCGGAACGGCCGGGCAAGTGCCTGAGCCGGGAGGAACTCCTCGCCGTACTGCCCGGCGACGGTGCCGACCCCCACGCCGTGGAGACGGCGATGGGGCGCCTGCGCAGAGCGCTCGGGGTCCCGGGCCTCGTGACCACCGTGGTCAAACGCGGGTACCGGCTCTCGGTCTAGAGTCGGCGCTCGGTCTGGGGCGCGCCAGGTGTACTCGGCTAGGTGTACTGACCACGGAGGTTGTGTCTCCGGTCGGCATGGCGAGATGAAATGAGGAAGACCTCCGTGTGAGGTGTGGAAGCGACCAAGCACCCACATCCACAACGGAGGTCTTCGTGTCCCACGCTAACGCGACCTTGACGCCGACCGGAAGCCTGCGCCTGGCTCGGTGTGTCGTCGAGGGCGGCTGGACGCCCGCCCGAGCCGCCGAACGGTTCGGCGTTTCGGTCACCACGGCCCGCCGCTGGGCCGGTCGGTACCGCGAAAACGGCAGGGCGGGCATGATTGACCGCTCCAGCCGGCCCCACTCCTGCCCCCATCGCACGCCCCGACGCCGCGAACGGCGGGTGGTGGGCCTGCGGGTCTCACGCCGGTGGGGGCCGGCCCGGATCGCCTACCACCTGGGCATACACCCCTCGACGGTCCACAAGATCCTGTCCCGCTACGGGTGCGTGCGCCTGGCGACCACCGACCCGGCCACCGGAGCCCCGACCCGCGCCACAAGACGCCGCCCGACCCGGTACGAACATCCTGCTCCGGGCGACCTGGTGCACGTGGACATCAAGAAGCTCGGCCGCATCCCCGACGGCGGCGGGCACAAGGTCCACGGCCGAGCGAAGGGTAGGCGCAACAGCAAACGCGGGACCGGCTACTGGTACGTCCACAATGCCGTCGACGACCATTCCCGCCTGGCCTACAGCGAGCTGCTCAGCGATGAGCGCAAGGAGACCGCCGCGGCGTTCTGGCGCCGGGCCTACGCCTTCTTCGCCGATGCTGGGATCACCGTGCGTCGGGTGCTGACCGACAACGGTTCCTGCTACCGCTCCCGCGCCTTCGCCGACGCCCTCGGCCCCGACATCAAGCACAAACGCACGCGGCCGTACCGGCCGCAAACCAACGGCAAAGTCGAACGCTACAACCGGATCCTGCTCGAGGAATGGGCCTACGCCCGCCCCTATACCAGCGAGCGGGAGCGCCAGGCCCTGCTACCGCAGTTCCTGCACTACTACAATCACCACCGCGGCCACACCGCACTCGAAGGTGCCTCACCCGCCGACCGCGTACCTAACCTGCGTGGACAGAACAGCTAGGCGGCGGCCCGACTCGTCTGGTGCCGGATCGCGGGCTGCGTCGAGACCAGAACCGTGCCGTCGACGACCCTGGCCGGGAAGACGGACAGTCCGTACGCCTTGTCGTCGATCCCACGTCCGTCGTCCAGGGCGTACGCCTGCTTGCCGATGGGGGAGATGGCCACGGGGACGCCCCCACGGTCGCCGACGAGACCGCGGCTCATCACGGCGGCCCGGGCGATCGGGTCGATGTTGCACAGGGCGTGGACGCTCCCGTCGTCCAGGAGGTAGACGGCGATCTGCCGGCCGTCGGGCAGTAGGGCGGCGACGCCCCGACCCGGGATGAGTCGATCGAGGGGGCAGACCACGATCTCGGTCGGGGAGAGGGTGGCGGTCATGATGGTGTCCTTTCTGGGTGTGCTGCTGGGAGTGCTGCCGAATGGTCAGGCCCGTGCGGGCATCGCGGGGGAGCCGAGGAGAACGGGGACCTTGCGGCCGTCCTGCTCCTCGAACTCGACGGTGGGGTCCGGGGACTCGGGGGCGTTGACGAAGGACACGAAACGCGCGAGCTTGTCCGGGTCGTCCAGGACGGCGGACCACTCGTCCACGTAGCCCGCCACATGCGCTTCCATGCGGCCCTCGAGCTCCGCCCCCAGGCCGAGCGAGTCGTTGCACACGACCTCGCGGAGATGGTCGATCCCGCCGTCCATCGACTCGAGCCAGGGCGCCATCCGCTGCAACCGCTCGGCGGTCCGGACGTAGAACATCACCGTCCGGTCGATGTAGCGGATCAGCTCCTCGTCGGTCAGGTCCCCCACGAGGAGCTGCGCGTGCCGGGGCGTCGCGCCCCCGTTACCGCCGACGTAGAGGTTCCAGCCGGTCTCCGTGGCAATCACGCCGACGTCCTTGCCGCGGGCCTCCGCGCACTCGCGGGCACAGCCCGAGACCGCCATCTTGATCTTGTGGGGGGCGCGCAGCCCGCGGTAGCGGTTCTCCATCGTCACCGCCATCCCGACGGAGTCCTGCTGTCCGTAGCGGCACCAGGAGGTGCCGACGCAGCTCTTGACGGTGCGCAACGACTTGCCGTACGCGTGCCCCGACTCCATCCCCGCGTCGACGAGCCGCTTCCAGATCACGGGCAGTTCCTCGACGCGCGCACCGAACATGTCGATGCGCTGACCGCCGGTGACCTTGACGTACAGGTCGTGGTCGCGGGCGATCTCCCCGATCACGATGAGTTGCTCCGCGGACACCTCACCCCCCGGCATGCGGGGCACCACCGAGTACGTGCCGTTCTTCTGGATGTTGGCGAGGAAGTGGTCGTTGGTGTCCTGCAGGGCGGCCTGCTCGCCGTCGAGGACGTGGTCGGAACTCGTGGAGGCGAGGATCGAGGCGACGGTGGGCTTGCAGATGTCACAGCCGGCCCCGTGGCCGAAGCGCTCGATGAGACCGGAGAAGGTCCGGATGCCGGTGACCGTGACGATCTCGAAGAGTTCAGAGCGGGACTGTTCGAAGTGCTCGCACAGCGCCGTCGACTGCTCGACCCCCTCCGCCTCGAGGACCTGCTTGAGCAGGGGGATACACGATCCGCACGACGTACCGGCCCGGGTGCAGGACTTGAGGTCGGCCACGTCGCAGGCGCCGCCGCAGATCGCCTCGCGCACATCGCCCTTGGTCACGGCGTTGCACGAGCAGATCTGCGCCTCGTCCGGGAGCGCCTCCACACCGACCCCGGACCCGGCATCGGTGGACCGTGAGATGAGTGAGATCGGGTCGTCGGAGGGCAGGGCGCGGCCGACGAGTGGCTTGAGCAGCGAATACGGCCCGGAATCACCGACGAACACACCGCCCAGGAGGGTCGTGGCGTCGTCGCTCATGACAAGTTTGGAGTAGGTTCCCGCGACGGGGTCGTTGACCACCACCTCGAGGCAGCCGGGCGTGACGCCGTGCGCGTCGCCGAAACTCGCCATGTCCACCCCGAGGAGCTTGAGCTTGGTGGACAGGTCGGCCCCGGTGAACTCACCCTCTCCGCTGAGGATCGTGGACGCGGCGACCTCGGCGGAGGTGTATCCGGGGCCGACGAGTCCGTAGCAGGTGCCGTCGATGGCGGCGCACTCGCCGATCGCGTAGATGTTCGGGTCGGAGGTCCGGCACCCGAGGTCGGTGAGGATGCCGCCCCTCTCGGCGGTGTCCAGCCCGGACAGCCTCGCGAGCTCGTCCCGCGGTCGAACACCCGCCGAGAACACCACGAACGCCGCGTCGACGACCGTGGTGACGCCCTCGTCGTCGGTCAGCCGGACGGATACGCCGTCTGCCGTCTCGGTGATCTCCGTTCCGGTGATCGAGAGGTGGATCTCGATCCCGAGGTCACGGATGAGCGAGGCCAGAACATGCCCGCCCCCGGCGTCGACCTGCAGCGGCATGAGCCGGTCGTTGCGCTCCACCACGTGTGGCGTGAGCCCGAGCAGGCTCACCGCGTTGGCGGCCTCGAGCCCGAGCAGACCGCCGCCGATCACCACCCCGTGGGAGCCGGCCCCGGCGCGGTCGGCGGCCGCGCGGATCCCGTCGAGATCGTCGAGGGTGCGGTAGACGTGGCACCCCGGCAGGTCGTGGCCGGGTACGGGCGGGACGAACGCCCGCGACCCCGTCGCGAGGACCAGTGTGTCGTAGGCGATCCGCTCACCCGAGGTCAGTTCGACCTCCCGGGCCTCGCGGTCGATCGAGGTGACCAGCTGGCCTGATCGCACGGTCACCCGGGGGTCGGCCGTGTGCCGCGCGTCCTCGAGGTGCAGCGACTCGCGGTCCCACTCACCGACGTAGGTGGACAGGCCCACGCGGTCGTACGCCGGGTCCGACTCCTCGCCGATCACCGTCACGGTGAGATCAGCGGTGGCCCACCGGGATGCGAGGGTGGAGACGAACCGATGGGCGACCATTCCGTGCCCGACGACGACGATGTGCTCGGTCATGTGAGGACCTCCTTCTAGCCTGTGCCGACCAGGCTAGAAACCGCGTGTTGCCGTGGAATGGCGGCGGATCACGGCGCCGTGACGACTTGCTCACAGGTCACGGGGCGCCGGGTGAGGACCCGGCGGGGTGGCGGGAGGAGGGGCCCGCAGGGGGAGTCCGGGTCAGTCCAGTGGGAGGAGGTTGGTGGGGGTCTGGGACACCTCGTCGACCCGATCGAGCTTCTGGCGCAGGGACTCCCACTCGCCGGCGGGGATCTCCCTCGTCAGTCGTCGCAGGACGGCGGCATCCGGGGTGGCCCAGGAGACGGGCATGGGAGAGATGAACTGATACAGGTTGTCGGCTCCGCGGGCGCTGCGGTTGCCCACCACCGCGACGCATGGGACCCGCTCGCCCACGCGGGCGTCGTGACCCGGGATCTTCTCGCAACTGCGGACCGCCAGGGCGGGCAGCGTGCCGGCGGACCGGTCGACGGCGCGGTCGACCAGGGCCAACAGCGTCACTCCGCGCGGCCGGACCTCGGCGACGATCGCCGGAACCAGCTCCGAGGTGGCGTAGGTGTGCGCCATCGACCCCATCTTGCGGGGGATGTACCAGATCATCGCCAGGCACCCGATCGCGAAGACCCCGGCCACGGTGGCGACGATCCACCCCCACGCGGCCAGCTCGGAGTACAGGAGCATCCCGGCCCCGGCGGCGAGGACGACCACGCCGAGGACGCCCGCCGACCACTGCAGGCGACGCACCTCGGCCAGGCTCTCGTTGTTCTTGCGGACCCAGGCGTCGTCGACGGGGAAGTCGGCGAGGCGGTACTGCTCGTGCGGCGTGCGGGAGGTGCGGTCTGAGGCCATGGGTCCAGTATCCCAGGCGTCGCGGGGCCGGTGCGACGACCAGGGTGGCCCGTGCGCCCTCAGCCGACCTCGGGCAGGTCCGGGCCGAGCAGGTCGTCGGCGTCGACGATCCGGTACGCGTATCCCTGTTCGGCGAGGAAGCGCTGGCGGTGGGCCGCGTACTCGGCGTCGAGGGTGTCCCGGGAGACCACCGAGTAGAAGTGGGCCTGCCCGCCGTCCTGCTTGGGACGGAGGAGTCGTCCGAGCCGCTGCGCCTCCTCCTGACGGGAGCCGAAGGTCCCGGAGACCTGGACCGCCACGCTCGCCTCGGGCAGGTCGATGGAGAAGTTCGCGACCTTGGACACCACGAGGGTGGAGATCTCCCCGGAGCGGAAGGCGTCGAACAGTGCCTCCCGCTCCTTGGTGGGCGTGGAACCCTGGATGACCGGTGCGTCGAGTTCGCCCCCGAGCTGCTCCAACTGGTCTAGGTAGGCGCCGATCACCAGGGTCGGCGCGCCCGCGTGCCGGGCGAGGATGCTCTTGACCACCGCGGTCTTGGTCCGCGCGGTCGAGCACAGTTTGTACTTGTCCTCCGCCTCGGCGGTGGCGTACATCATGCGTTCGTTCTCGGTGAGGGTCACGCGCACCTCCACACAGTCGGCCGGGGCGATCCACCCCTGTGCCTCGATGTCCTTCCAGGGGGCGTCGTATCGCTTGGGGCCGATGAGGGAGAACACGTCCCCTTCCCGTCCGTCCTCGCGCACCAGGGTGGCGGTGAGCCCGAGTCGGCGACGCGACTGCAGGTCCGCGGTCATCCGGAAGACCGGTGCCGGGAGCAGGTGCACCTCGTCGTAGATCATCAGCCCCCAGTCGCGGGAATCGAACAGTTCGAGCGCCCGGTGCACGCCCTTGGTCTTGCGGGTGACGACCTGGTAGGTGGCGATGGTGACCGGGCGGATCTCCTTGCGCTCGCCCGAGTACTCGCCGATCTCGTCCTCCGTGAGGGTGGTGCGGGCCAGTAGTTCGCGTTTCCACTGCCGCCCGGCGACGGTGTTGGTCACGAGGATGAGCGTCGTGGCCTTGGCGCGGGCCATCGCCGCGGCACCGACCATGGTCTTGCCGGCGCCACAGGGCAGCACGACGACGCCGGACCCGCCGGCCCAGAAGGAGTCAGCCGCCATCTGCTGGTAGTCGCGCAGCTCCCAGGGCTCGGACTCGGTGGACAGGGCGATCTCGTGCGCCTCGCCGTCGACGTACCCGGCCAGGTCCTCGGCAGGCCACCCGACCTTGAGCAACTCCTGCTTGAGGCGGCCACGCTCGGAGGGGTGGACGATCACGGTGTCCGCGTCTATCTCAGCGCCGAGCATCGGGGCGATCTTCTTGTGCCGTCTGACCTCGGCGAGCACGGCGGCGTCCAGCGAGATCAACGTCAGGCCGTGGACCGGGCTCTTGACCAGTTGGAGCCGGCCGTAGCGGGCCATCGTGTCCGCGATGTCGACCAGCAGCGGCTGGGGGACGGGGAAACGGGAGAAGGTGACCAGCACGTCGACGACCTGCTCGGCGTCGTGACCGGCGGCCCGCGCGTTCCACAGGGCGAGCGGCGTGATCCGGTAGGTGTGCACGTGCTCGGGCGCGCGCTCGAGTTCGGCGAACGGTGCCAGGGCCTGCCGGGCGTCGCCCGCCTGGTCGTGGTCGATCTCCAGCAGCACGGTCTTGTCCGACTGGACGATCAGCGGTCCACCACTCACGTCGGTTCTCCTCGGTTGTCGCGGGCCCGACCGGGCCCGACCCTCCAGTGTCCCGGAATCCTGCTCAGCGTGTCGGGTCGACGTCGGAGACGGAGATCACGCGGTGCAACGGCAGGCTCACGGCCTCGGCGGAGTCGGGCTCGACCCCCTCGATCCGTCCCCCCGCGACGGAGACCGGGACGACCAGCCGGGAGGTCGAACGCCCCTGCGCGTCGACCACCGAGACCGTCACCGCGGTGCCCGACCCGGCGGCCTCGTGCAGGCGGGCGATGGCGGCCTCACCGGAGTACCCGCCCCCCGAGGGGCCACGGGCCGCGCGGACGCGGTCGGCCGAGCGCATCGCCGTGATCGCCGTACGGAGCTCCGAGGGGGTGGCGACACGCGTCGGGACGCGGGGAGCCCGACCGGGGGAGGCGGCGCGGACGCGGGCCACCGGACGGGTGAGGGCGACGACGGCCCCGGACGTGTCCTCGACGACCGGGGCGAATCCGTGCTCCCGGAGCGCCTCGACGAGATCCAACGGACGGGCCTGGGAGATGAGGACGGTCGGGGCGACCGATCGCAATGCGCACCTCTCCACCACCGGCGAGCTCAGGACCTGCGCCACCAGCGACGGGTCGTCACATCGCAGGAACGACAGCGCGGCCCCCGCCCGGAGCCGGCCGTGTCTGCGCGCCACGTCCTCGATGAGGTAGTCCAGGGACTGCGGGACCGGGGTGACGGAGGTCCGCGCGAGTAGCTCCCTGATCCCGGCGGCGGTCCGTCCCGAGTCCAACGCCCGACGCAGTGACGTCTCGGTCACCCGGTAGGTGGTGGCGGCCCCCGCGGACTCGACGTCGGCGAGCAGGTCGAAGTCCGCCGCGAGCTCCGGCACGAGCGGCCCGGGGGCGAGGATGGTGAGGTCAGCCTGGACGATCACCTCCGAGACGGGCTCGGGGAGCGCCGCTGTCAGGATCGGCTCCAGGTCCTCGACCGGGGGGGCCGGGGCGGCGGGGCGCCCGGAGACCAGGAGTCTGGCCGCGCGGGTGGCGGTCGTGCCCACGACGAGTCCGAGCCGTCTCGCCTCCGCGACGATCTCCGTGCAGGGCCGTGCTCCGGCCCGCGAGAACCACATCGGTGAGAACCAGCGCACCACCTCCGGCACCAGGTCGTCACCTGGTGCGGCCCCGGGCTCGAGCCCGGACAGTGCGCGCAGGACCCGGTCGCGCTCGCCCGCCGCGGGTGGGCCCACCGGATCGCCGAGGGCGGGGACCGTGCCGCCGCCCTCGATCTCGGAACCGACCCGCCACGGTGCTCGCGGCATCGACCACCAGGCCAGGACGAGGTCAGCCCAGCGCCGCGCGCGGCCGCGTCCGGACCACACGTCCGCGGCCTCGGTGGGTGCCCACACCGAGTCGAACCCGGTCTCGCCGACATCGGTGTCGCCGACGGCGATCAGTCCCGCGGCGGCGAGGACCTCGAGCAACAGGGGGAGCTCTGCTTCGCCCACCCCGGCGGCCCGGGCGATCCGGCGCAGTTCCCGGACTCCCACCCCGCCGGCCTTGAGGGTCGCGGCCGGGTGGAGGGACAGCGTCGCGATGAGCGCGTCGCAGCGGTGGAGGAGGTCGAGGGCGGCCACGCCCCCGGACGCGTCGATGCCGTCGGCGGACGACGTCCCGGCTGTGGGCCCGGTGCCCGCGGAACCCCGGTTCCCCGTGCCCGACTCCGACCACCAGGGCAGGTCGAGAAGAGTCGAGCCGCTCGCCCGGGCTCCGTGTCTGGCCCGGTCCAGGGCGTGGGCACGGGGGACGACCACCTCGCCGTCGGCGGTGCCGGTGACCGAGGCCAGGCCGGCCTCGACCAGCTCCGCGGCCGCTGCCCGGACCGTCTCCGACGCGGCGGGCCCGAGGGAACCCGCGGGCGTGCGGCCGCGGGCGACCGCTGTGAGGACACCCAGCGCCCGTTCGGACAGACCGTTCCACGCGGCGTCGAGCCGGGCCCCGACGGGCTCCCCGGGATGAGGGGCCGTCACCGGCGCGGCGTCGACCGCCGCGCCGGTGACGGGGACGATCCGGGCGTAAGCGGGGTCGCCCCACACCAGCGCGAGCTCACGGAGGGTATCCACGGCCGCGCGGAATGCCGCGTCGTCGTGGTCGACACCGAGACGCTCCAAGAGTGCACCGACCGGCACCGGGCCGGAGTCGGCACCGAGCGCGGCGGCCGTGGACAGCACGAGCAGTTCCGGCCAGGTGAGGGTGCCGAGCGCGCGGGCGGTCGACGCGGGCAACCTCAGCCGGGAGGCGAGAACGCCCAGTGACGCCGGGGGAGGGGTGGCCACGTCCGCGCGTCCCTCGCACAGTCGCACCAGGGTCTCGTCGGACAGTCCGGCCAGCCAGGCGGGGAAATCGGGTTCCCCACTGGTGGGGTGCCGGGGCGTGGTGCGGGAGGTCGACATATCCGCACCAGCCTAGTGAGATGCGGCCGTCGGCGGGAACCGGTGGCGGCGGTGTCCGACCCAGGTGCTGACGGATCGGGCTCGAGGTGAGATGATGTCCACGTGGCTGCCAAGAAACTGACCTACGACAACCCGGGATGGCCCGACGCCTCGTTCGGCGAGCACCCGGTGACCGAACTGGCTGCGCTCGTGGCGGGGGGGTTGTCCCCCTTCGGGCAGGAGATCTTCCCGTTGCCGCAGGAGCGCCTGAACTACGTCCATCCGGAGACGGTGGTCAACAGGGCCCTGCCGTCCCGCTGACCCGCCGACCGGTGGTCAACATCGGCGCGTCCGTCGGCGTCACGCCGCCGGCGTAGACGACAGAACGGCCCGCCAACCCCCTGAGAGGGGGTGGCGGGCCGTTCTCGTGGCCGGGTCCGACCCGGATCAGTTCGCCAGGTAGGTGGCGAAGAAGTCGTCCACAGCGGCCTGGTTCCCGGCGTAGGCGGCGTCGACGAGGTCCTTGTTGGCCTGGTAGCCGTCCGCGATCGGCAGCGCGAGACCGCGGCCCTCGGCGAACGCGGTGAGCGTCGCGACGTGATCGGCGGCCGTGATCGCCACCGGAGCGGCGGGCGCGGCCGGGGCCGGGGCGGGCGCCGGGTTGGACAGGTCGCGCGGCGTCGGCGCGGAGTTCAGGCCCAGCTTGGCCGAGCAGGCGGGCCACGCTCCCCAACCCTGACCCGCCAGGGTCTTCTCGGCGATGGCAATCTGCTGCTCGCGGGTCGCCTGGTTGGCGGTCGGCGCGTACTGGGTGCCGCCATAGGCCGCCCAGGTGCTCGGCGAGAACTGCAGTCCGCCGTGGTAGCCGTTGCCGGTGTTGATCCCCCAGTTGCCGCCGGCCTCACACTGGGCGAGTCGATCCCAGTCGGAGTCCGGGGCGGCGTTGGCGGCCGGGGCGAGGGCGAGCCCGGCGGCGGAGAACGCGGTGCCCGCGAGGACGACCTTCACCGCCGTCCTGGGTGCGGAGGCGGGGGCGGCAGCGCGGTGGCGTCCGGTGTACGAGGTCATATACGCGTCAGTCCTTTTCACTCTGTGCCTACGGGGTGAGCTGTCGGGTTCGGACGAGTGCGCCCGGCCGCGCAAGGCGGCTTGACCCCAAGGCGACCTCTGGTCGCCGGCCCGGCAAGGGCCCTGATCGGGTCCCCCGTCCCCGCCCGGTTACGGTCACTGTCGCAACGGCCGCAGGGCGGGGTTCGGTGGTGCGTCCGTTGCCAACTCGCTGACGAGTCTGACTCGAACAGTAGCGGGTTGATGCCGGATCGTCACCATTCTGAGATAAAACCAGGTCACGCGGAAGGGCGGCTATCAGTGTTATCCGCTCGTTACCTGGAGATTCGCGGAAGTGTGGGTTCCGTCACGCCCTGGGCGGCCGCGAGCCGAGGATCGCGTACAGCAGCCCCATGAGGAACCCGATCGGGGTGAACACCATCGCGCCGACGTAGAGGAACGTGGGTGCGTCCCGGTCCAGCACGAACGGGGTGAGTGCGGCGAAGATCGTGAACACGACCCCGACGGCGAAGACGGCCAGGGCGGCCACGAACAGACCGCGACGTCGGGGGCGGACCGGGGCGGGCTCCGCCGCGTGGGGGGTCCAGGGGTCGGGGTCGTCGGCCGGGGGTCGTGCATCTGAGGTCACACCGGGCAGGCTACCGGCCCGGTGGGGGCACAGGACCACCACCTCGGCGAGGGTAGGCTCGGGCGCGACGTGGTGATAGTCGGTCGCACCTGTGCGCGATCGTGTGGAGAGGTGGTTCGCGGTGCCCAGTGGCAGGGTCAAGTGGTACGACGCGGAGAAGGGTTTCGGTTTCCTGTCCCATGAGGGCGGGGAGGACGTCTACGTCCGGTCCGACGCCCTTCCGGACGGTGTGGACACGCTCCGGCCCCGTCAGCGGGTGGAGTTCGACATGGTCTCCGGTCGGCGTGGCCCCCAGGCGCTCCGGGTAATCGTCCACGAGGAGCCCACCGTCGCGCAGGACCGGGCGCCCCGGGGTGGGCCGCGGCACTCCCCGGATGAGCTGCACGGGATGGTCGAGGACATGATCAAGGTGCTCGAGTCGACCGTCCAGCCCGAGTTGCGGCGCGGCCACCGTCCCGACCACAAGGTGTCGAGCCGGGTGGCGTCGGTTCTCCGCGCGGTCGCCCGCGAACTGGACGCGTGACCAGCAGGGTCAGTCGGCGTAGTCGAACCCGACCGACCACTCACCGCTGAGGATCGTCTCCGAGCCGTCCGCGGCGTAGACCAGCGCGACCGCCCTGAGCGCCAACCCCTCGATCCGTCCCTCGTCGGGCAGGGTCACCGGGACGAGCAGCTCGCCGGGTCCGTCGGGTTCGACGGTGTATTCGCGGAACCCGTCCGCGCGGACCTCGTAGACGTCGAGCGTGGCGCGGCGCAGCTCCACCGGGAGCCGAACCGTGAGCGTGTGCTCACCCGAGATGGTGAACCGGCCGACCGGATTGGCGTAACTGGTGCCGTCGAGGTCCGTGGCCGCGAACGGAGGGACCTCCACGTGATCGCGGTCGGTCGCGACGGTGATCGACGGTACCGACCCGTGGCGTGAGGCCGACCCCTGCCACGCCCCCACGATCGCGGCGATCATGATGAGCACCCACGCCAGGATCGCCCACGTGACTGGACGAACGCGGGGGCCGGAGGCGGGGGCAGTGCTGCGGGAACTCACTCCTCCATTCTGCCCAGCAGGCGTGCGCCGAACGAACGGGGGTCACGTGGGGCTCCGGGGAACCGGGGTCGGTTGCCGCCGAGTCCCGGCACGAGCGTGGATCCGCGTGCGGTCAGGAGGGACTGCGCGAACAGCAGGGCGCCCACGACCGCGATCACGCCGAAGCCCACGGTGAAGTCCGGCGGCAGGAGGACCCCCAGCGCGCCGCCCGCGACCCACGCCAGCTGCAGAGCCGTCTCGGACCGGCCGAACGCCGACGACCGCGCGGAATCCGGGATGTCCGTCTGGATCGACGCGTCGAGCGCCACCTTGCCGAGTGCGCTGCTCACCGCCGCGACGAGTGCGAGGGAGGCCGCCGCCCAGATGCTGCCGAGGAACGCCGCCACCACCGCCGCCGACAGCGCGGCGCCCGCCGCCGTCGTGGTGATGCGTCCCGGGCGGCCCAGCGGAAGGCGGGCACCCACGGCGTTGCCCGCGAACGTGCCCAGACCTCCCGCCACACCGGCGATCGCGAGCATCCCGGCCTGTTCCGCCGCCGTGGCGTTCTCCTGGGCCTTGGCCACGAACGCCAGGAACAGGGTGAGGAAGCCGGTCATGAAGCGAACCATTGACACGGCCCACAGATTCGCCAGGACCTGACGGCCCAGCGGCCGGGTCAGGACGGCCTTGAGACCACTGACGAGCGGACGGCCGCGGTCCATACGCAGGGTCGCGGACTCCTCGTCGAGAGAGGCCTCGGCGCGGGCGGGGATGGTCATCGCGACGTACGCCGATACGAGCGCCACCACGGCGAGCAGCCACAGGGCCGCGTCCGAGCCCCACAGCCAGGACACGGCCCCGGCCAGGGCGCCCGCGATCAGTGACCCACACACGTGGCCGAGCACGGTCAGCCGGGAGTTGGTCCGGACCAGGTCGAGCGCCGGCGGCAGGACGTGGGGTGTGATGGAGGCCTTGACCACGCCGAAGGTCTTGGACAGCACGAGCATTCCCAGCGCGAGGGGGTACAGCAGCCAGGAGTCGAAATTCAGCGCGAGGATCACCGCGAGCACCGCCCGCAGGGTGAAGGTCAGCGACACCGTGAGGCGCCGCCCGCTGCGAAGCCGGTCGAGGGCCGGACCGATCACCGGGGCGATCAGCGCGAACGGTGCCACCGTGACGAGCAGGTACAGGGCCACGTTGCTGCGCGACTCGGCGGTGGCGGCCGAGAAGAACAGCGTGTTGGCCAGGGCGACCGCGAGGATGGCGTCGCACGCGAAGTTCGCGACGGTGACGTAGCTCAGCTGCGACAGGCCCGATCGGTTCGCCCCGTCGGCGTGGAAGACCCGCCGGACGCCCCGGCCGATGGTGGCCGCGGCGCGGCGGGCCGGACCGGGGGAGCGGTCACCCAATGAGGCGCACCTCGTACATCGTGGGCCACAGCTTCCCGGTCAGCAGCACGTTCTCCGATCCGGGGAGCGCGGCGATCCCGTTGAGGACCGCCTCCCGGCTGGCCGGCCGGGGCCGTTCGAGCGCCGAGGCGTCGTAGATGGCGGTGACCGCGCCGGTGGCGGGGTCGATGCGGATGACCTCGTCGGTCATCCAGACGTTGGCCAGGACGGAGCCGTCCGCGCACTCGAGTTCGTTGATCCGGGCGACCGATGCGCCCCCCGAGGTCACCGAGACCGTGCCGGTGGGCTCGAACGTGACCGGGTCACGGAAGGTGAGTTCGTCCGAACCGTTGCTCATGATCAAGCGCGATCCGTCGTAACACAGGCCCCATCCCTCGCCCACGTACGGCGCCTCCGAGCGCACCTCGAGCGTCTGGGGGTCCCGGTTGTGGGCGATCCCATTGGTCCAGGTCAGGGTCCAGAGCGTGTCCGGTGTGACGGCCAGGCCCTCGCCGAACTCGTTATCGGCCATCTTCACGGAGACGGTGGGCGGGCCGCCGGCGAGAGGGCGGCGCTGCACCTCGGAACGGCCCAACTGCCCGGTCGACTCATAGATCTCGTCCCCCACCACCTGCAGACCCTGGGTGAACAACGTGGGGTCGTGCGCAAGGGTGCGGACGACCTCGACCGAGCCCCGTGTGGGCCGCGGCTCGGACGGGCCCACCGGCACGTGGTCGCCTGCCGTGGCGCCCGAGCCCGAACCCGACCCGGTGGGCATGCTCGACGACGCCAGGGAGGCCTCGGCGGGCGTGGGGCTCCCGGCGAAGTCGGAACCCGTCGAGGTGCACGCCGCGACGGCACCGACGAGGGAGAGTGAGACGGCGAGAGGGCCGAGGGTGCCGAGGACGCTACGCATGGCTCAAGAATGCCGTACTGCGGGCCGAACCGCGACGTCGTGGTGATGACGCGCATAATGGGTCGCGTGAACACCGAGGTAGACACGGATCAGGAGGCGGACCCCGTGAGCACCGATCAGGCCTCGGGCTTCGACGAGGCCCTGCGCGAGCGACTGGCCTCGGGCGTCGACGTGGCGCGTTCCGCCGTGGAGGAGTTCGCGACAGACGGAGTGGGAGAGCATCTGGGGAGCGTCGTCGAGGCGCCGTTCACCACGACGCACCGGTTCGCGTCCGACCTCGCCGGTTACCGGGGGTGGTACTGGGCCTGCGTGTTGGCGTTGGTTCCCGGCGGTGAGGTGACGGTCGACGAGATCTCCCTCCTGCCCGGTCCCGGTTCCGTCGTGGCCCCGGAATGGGTGCCCTGGGAGAAGAGGATCCGGCCGGGCGATCTGGGTGCGGGCGATCTCCTGCCCCCTGCCGAGGACGACGAGCGGCTGGTCCCCGGGCAGCTCCTCACGGGCGACGACGAGCTCGACGAGGTCGCCGGCCCCGTGGGTCTCGGACGCCCCCGGCACCTGAGTCGCGAGGGCCGATCGGCCGCCGCCGCCCGATGGGCCGCCGCACGTGGGCCGGACTCCGAGATCGCCCGCGGGGCCAAGCACCACTGCGGGTCCTGTGGCTTCCTGCTCCCGATCTCCGGTTCGCTGGGGGCGATGTTCGGGGTGTGCGCCAACGAGTACTCCGCCGACGGGCAGGTGGTCCATCTCCAGTACGGCTGCGGCGCCCACAGCGAGGTGCAGGTGGCCACCGAGTCCACGGCGCCCGCGACCGAGGCGTATGACGACGCCGCCGTGGACGTGGTGGTTCTTCCCCAGCAGCTGGCGGCCTCCGCCGCCCGGGCGCGCGGGGCGGCCGAGGCGCAGGACCAGGCGGGAGAAACGGGTCGGGCGATCACTCCCGACCAGGTCTGACCCCGTAGACGCCCCGGGTGGGGTCGGCTCAGGTGTGGTCGAAGTCGAGACCGACCTGTGCCCCAGCGCTGCCGCGCAGGACCGCGCGCCGCTGGAGCGCGTAGACCAGCGTGCCGATCGCACCCACACCCACGCCGACCGCGCAGAGGATGACCGCGCGCATGTCCACCTCGTCCATGAGCATCATCGCCAGGAGGGCGATCGTCCACGCGAGGGTCCCGATGAGGACGACGGGCCGCGGGTCCAGCAGGTAACCCGGGATCCGGGGCACCTGCGGCTCTGTCGGCCTCTCCGTCATGACCGCGACGCTACCGCAGGCTCCAGGGCCGGTTACTCTATGACGGTTCCTCACCACCGCCAGGAAGGTCTCCAGATGTCGCAGAGCACCGGGGCCCCGTCGCGGACCCCAGTAGGTGGGGCCGTCGACCGGTACTTCAAGATCAGCGAGCGCGGGTCGACCGTGTCCCGCGAGGTGCGCGGTGGGGTGGTCAGCTTCTTCGCGATGGCCTACATCATCGTGCTCAACCCGCTGATCCTCGGTTCGGGTGTCGACGTCGAGGGCAACCAGCTGTCGATCATCGAGATCGCCGCGGTCACCGCGTTCACCGCCGGGGTGATGACGGTGGCCTTCGGCGCGATCGCCCGCTATCCGTTCGCCTTCGCCACCGGCCTGGGCATCAACTCCCTCGTCGCGGTCACGATCGCCAGGCAGGTCACGTGGGCCGAGGCCATGGGGTTGATCGTCATCGAGGGCATCATCATCGTCATCCTCGCGGTGAGCGGGTTCCGCAAGGCCGTCTTCGACGCCATCCCCTCGGACCTCAAGGCCGCCATCGCGGTGGGCATCGGGCTGTTCATCGCCATGGTCGGCTTCGTCGACTCCGGCTTCGTGCGTCGACTCCCCGACGCCGCGGGCACCACGGTCCCGGTGGGACTGGGGATCGAGGGGTCGATCGCCTCGTGGCCGACCGCCGTGTTCGCCTTCGGGCTCCTGTTGTGCGGGATCCTCGTGGCCCGGCAGGTGCGCGGCGGCATCTTCATCGGCATCGTGGTCACCACCGTCCTGGCCATCATCGTCGAGGCGGTCGCGGACGCCGGCCCGTCCTTCGTAGACGGTGAGCCGTCCCCCACCGGATGGAACCTCGCGGTCCCGGGGATCCCCGAGACCCTGGGTGGGCTGCCCAACCTGTCCCTCATCGGGCAGGTGGATCTCTTCGGCGCGTTCGTCCGCATCGGCCCCCTGGCCGCCGGCCTGTTCGTCTTCACCCTGCTGCTCGCCAACTTCTTCGACGCCATGGGTACCTTCACCGGCCTGGGCAAAGAGGCCGGGCTCATGGACGAGAAGGGCAACCTGCCCAACATGAAGACCGCGCTCGTGGTCGAGGGCGTCGGGGCCGTCGCCGGTGGTTTCACCTCATCCTCCTCCAACACCGTCTTCCTCGAGTCGGCAACGGGTATCGCCGAGGGCGCCCGAACCGGACTGGCAAACATCGTCACCGGTGTCCTCTTCCTCGTCGCGATGTTCTTCACACCGCTCTACGAGGTCGTCCCCGTGGAGGCGGCCGCCCCCGCGCTCGTGGTGGTCGGCGCGCTCATGATGTCGCAGATCGTCAACATCGACTTCACGCGCTTCGCGATCGCGCTCCCGGCCTTCCTCACGATCGTCACCATGCCGTTCACCTACTCGATCGCCAACGGCATCGGCATCGGGTTCGTGGCCTGGGTCGTGATGGCCACCGCCACCGGCAAGGCCCGGTCCGTGCACCCGTTGCTGTGGGTGGTCGCGGCGGCGTTCCTCGTGTTCTTCGCGATCGGGCCCATCACCGACCTGCTGGCCTGAGCGGCGCGGGCAGTGCTCGTCGTCGACGTCTCCGATCCCGCCGATCCCCGGCTGGACGATCTCCGCGACCTCAACCATTCCGACCGTCGCCCCGACCTACCGGGCGGGCGGGGTCTGGTGATCGCGGAGGGCACCTACGTGGTGGGGCGGATGCTGCTGTCCCGGTTCCGCCCGCACGTCCTGCTGGGGACCGACGCGCGCCTGCGGCAACTGCGCCGTGAGGCGGCCGCCGAGGGCTGGGACGCCGACGAACGGGCCGCCGGAGCCGTGTACCTGCGCACGACCAAGGACGTGCTCGGCGAGGTGATCGGGTTCCGGTCCAGCCGCGACATCCTCGCCGCCGCCCACCGGCCGACCCCGCTCGAGGCCGACGCGGTCGTGGACGGTGCCCGGACCCTCGTGGTGCTCGAGGGGGTCAACGACCCCGAGAACCTGGGGGCGATCTTCCGCAACTGCGCGGCGCTCGGCGTCGACGGGGTGCTCTTCGGTGCCGCGACCGGGGACCCGCTCTACCGGCGCGTGGTGCGCGTGTCCATGGGCCATGTCCTGCGGCTGCCGTTCGCGCACCTGCCGGGGACCCCCACCACCTGGCACCGCGCTCTCGGGAATCTGGGCGCGCAGGGTTTCCGCACGGTGGCGCTGACCCCCTCTGCCCAGGTGCCGCTCTCCCGCGCCGTCGACGCCGACAAGGTGGCCTTCGTCCTCGGGGCCGAGGGGCCGGGGCTCACCGAGCACGCGATGCGGGCGTGTGATGTGCGGGCGGCGATCCCCATGACCGCGGGAACGGATTCGCTCAACGTGGCCACGGCCGCGGCCGTGGCGTTCTACGAGCGGTCGCGCGGCTGAGCCCGGCGGGTACCTCGGCGTCGGGTGGTCAGCGTCGGGTGGTCAGCGTCGGTTCGCCAGGCGGCGGTTCATCGCACCGCCGGCGCGCCGGACGGCGTCACCGACGACGCCGGCGATCCTGCGGACGGCCCCGGTGACGGGCGAGGAGGCCCGCGCCACCGCGGGGACGAGCGGCGCCCGCTCGTAGTCGTCGTCGGCGTAGGGAGAAGACGTACCGGCGTCCCTGCTGGCGGGGCGGGAGTCGCGTCGGCTGGCGGCGTGGAGTTCGGCGCGACCGGGAGAACCCACCACGTGCACCGCGGCGCCGGTGGGCGCGGTGCGTTGGCGGACCTCCCGTCGCCCGTCGGTGGCGAAGCCGTGCACGGGGACGTCGAGCCCGCCCGGCGACAGATCGAACCCCAGCCACTCCCGGTGGGCGGCGTGGAGTAGCGACGACGGCGAGAACGGCAGCGCCAGCGGGGTGTCGTCGGCGCCCTCCGGCGGGAACTCACCCGCCCAGTAGGGCCGTTCGAACGGCAACGGCATGCCCTCGTCCTCGACGATCCGGTCGTCCGCCCCGGCGAACGAGCGCACCAGCCGACCCGATTCCCAGCGGGCGAACCCGCTGATCCCGTCGTCGGGGTCGTGCGAGAACATCAGGACCGTGGGGGCCTCGACCAGGCGTAGCCACGTCTCGTCGGTCGCGGAGGGCAGGACGGGCCGGTCGAGCTGGGTCTGCACAACGGTCAACCCGGGATACGACCCCACGTACACCTCACCGGGACCAGCGGATGCTGACCGGTTGAGGGGGAACATCCCCAGCGAGGCGGGGGTGACGGTCGGGTGGAGTCGGGAGAGCAGGCGCCGGGCGAACCCGGGGTCAGAGGGGTGGCCGGACCTGATGGGAGCGGACGGGTCGTCCGTTCCCACATACCAGAAGGTCGCGACGTGGTGGCCCATGGCGGGTCTCAGTCGTCCTTGCCGCGGACGCCGAGCAGGACGTCCTCCCACGAGGGCATGGTCGGGTGCCGACGGGCGGTGCGGCGCTCGGGTCCGGCAGGCGGGTGCTGCAGGAAGTGGTCCTCGGCGGAGTCCCCGGTGTCTGCCGGCGCGGACTCGGGGGAGTGTCCGGCCGGGGCTGTCGACCTCTCCACCGGGGTGGCCTCCGACCCGCCGCGCGCGGGGCGGACGGGCGTCGGCACGGAGCGGATCGGCGGAGGTCCCGGCGGGAGCGGGGGCGGTGACGTCACGGTGCGCAGAGCCGTGGCGCGGGACGGATCGAGGAGTCGCTCGGCCTCGTCGTCCAGTGCCCGGGCGGCCCCCCCGTGGGAGTCGGGGACGAACGACCAGGTCGCCGAGGCGTCGTCGGAGAGCCCGGCGGGCCAGGAGACCCGGACGATCCATCCACCGGCGCGGTCGCGCCAGGCGTCCCACGCGACGACGTCCGGGTCGACGCCGCGGTGATCGAGGGCGGCGGCGACCCTGTCGGCGAGGGTGTCGAGTGCGGGCCCGTCCGGGAGGACCGGGTGCGACGACCGCGCGAGCTCGGCCGCGGTCGCGCGCTCCAGGAGCACGGGGACGGCGAACCCCTCGATCCGGGACATCGGGACCCCGGCGTCGGCGGCCACGTCCTCGGGGGAGGCGCCGTGCCGGATCCGGTCCTGGATCTCGCGCGGGCGCAGCGTGCCCGTCACGGGCACGCCCCGGGAGGCCTCGGGGGTCACGGCTTCTCCGCGGGCGGCGGCACGAAACCTGTCGTCGAGGGGGAGGGCCAGCGTCTCGCCCGAGTCGGGGAGCTCACACTCGACCACGGCCGAGTCGGCGTCCACCCCGATGATCCTCAGCTTCCGCATACCGCCTCCTCGACTCCTCGCGGTCCCCTGGGCGGCTCGAACGGCGCGCTCCCGGCCCCCGGGCGTTCCCACCATCGTAGGTCAGCGCAGCCCACCCGGCGTCGTGACGGGCCGGGTGGGCTGCGGAATAGTCGTGGGCCGGGGGTCAGCCGAGCTGGCCCACCACGTGGTCGATGCACCGGGTCAGTTGCGAGACGTCCTCGGGGTCGATCGCCGGGAACATGCCGATGCGGAGCTGGTTGCGGCCGAGCTTGCGGTACGGCTCGGTGTCGAGGATGCCGTTCGCCCGCAGGGTCTTGGCGACCAGCGCGGCGTCGATCGACTCGTCGAGGTCGATGGTCCCGACTACCTGTGAGCGGTGGGCGGGCTCGGTGACGAACGGAGTGGCGTACTCGCTGGCCTCGGCCCAGTCGTACAGGCGGGAGGACGAGTCCCGGGTGCGCGCCACGCACCAGTCCAGACCGCCCTGGGTGTTCATCCACTCGATCTGGTCGGCGAACATCAGCAGGGTGGCCACGGCCGGGGTGTTGTACGTCTGGTTCTTGGAGGAGTTGTCCACCGCGGTGGGGAGCGAGAGGAAGTCCGGGCACCACCGGTCGGTGGCCGCGATCTCGGCCACGCGCTTGAGCGCGGCCGGGCTCATGACCGACACCCAGATGCCACCGTCGGAGGCGAAGCATTTCTGCGGCGCGAAGTAGTAGACATCGGCGTCTGAGATGTCGACGGGAAGCCCGCCGGCCCCGGAGGTGGCGTCGATCGCGACGAGGGCGTTCTCCGAGCCCGCCGGGCGGGTCACCGGCACCATCACGCCCGTGGAGGTCTCGTTGTGGGCCCAGCCGATGAGGTCCACGGACGGGTCCGAGGTGGGATCGGGAGCCGACCCCGGCTCGGCCGAGACCACGATCGGGTCGGCGAGGAACGGCGCCCCGCCGGTGACCTTGGCGAACTTCGAGGAGAACTCACCGTAGGTCAGGTGGAGGGACTTCTCGCGGACCAGACCGAACGCCGCGGCGTCCCAGAACGCGGTGGTGCCACCGTTGCCCAACACGACCTCGTAGCCCTCGGGGAGGGAGAACAGGGAGGACAGTCCCTCGCGGACCCGGCCGACGACGTCCCTCACCGGCGCCTGGCGGTGGCTGGTGCCCATCACCGAGGTGGCGGCGGCGGAGACGGCCTCGATCTGCTCGGGGCGGACCTTGGACGGGCCGCAGCCGAACCGCCCGTCCGCGGGCTTGAGGTCGGCGGGGATGGTGGGCAGCTGATCGCTCATGCTCTTGGGGTGCCGTTCCTTGTGGTGGGATTCTCGGTGGTGGGATTCTCGATCGCCACCATCCTAGTCGGGGGCGCGTCGGGCCCGGAGTAGCGTCTGGGACATGGGCGATCCCACACTCGAACCGGCCGACTTCGACACGATGCGCGTCGGATACGGCCTGCACCCCAGCCTGGACGTGGGGGATCTGCACGACGGCTGGCTACCGCTCTTCGCCGCGTGGCTCGAGGAGGCCGGCCACCGGGGTGTGCGCGAGCCCAACGCGATGGTCCTCGGCACGGTCGGCGTCGACGGCAGGCCGTCGACCCGGACGGTGCTGTGCAAGGGTGCGGACGACCGGGGCCTGACGTTCTTCACCACGATGAGTTCCCGGAAGGGTGCGCAGTTGGCGCGCTCCGGGTACGCCTCGGCGACGTTCCCGTGGTTGACGGTGGAACGCCAGGTCCACGTCGAGGGGCGGTGCAGTCCACTGGACCGGGCGGAGAGCCTGGCGTACTGGCGCACGCGTCCGAGGGGGTCCCAGGTGGCGGCGTGGGCGTCGGAGCAGTCCCAGCCCGTGGGTGGGGTCGAGGAGTTGAACGCGCTCTACGAGGTCGCCGAGGAGCGCCTCGCGGACGTAGAGGAGATCCCGATGCCCGACCGGTGGGGTGGATACCGGCTGCGCCCGGACCGTGTCGAGTTCTGGCAGGGGGGCCGGGACCGGTTCCATGACCGGGTGGAATGCCTCCGGGGACAGGACGGGTGGACGGTCCGGCGGCTGCAACCCTGACCCGCTGACGGGTCCGGGATGCGTGTCGACGCCCCGGGCGGGCGCGGCCCGGGGGGAGCGGACCGGTGCACGCTTCTGAGCGCGGGCGACCCTCACGGTAGGGTGTGGCACAGCACATTCGTGGCGGGAGATGCCGCCGGGACCAGTCGTCGGAGAGGGAATCGCGTGACCGCAGGCTCGAACGGTTCGGACCGCAAGGCAACACTGTCCTACCCCGGCGGTGAGCTCGGGCTCGACGTGGTGGACGCGACCTGCGGAAGCGACGCGGTGCAGTTGGGTTCGCTGCTGGCCAAGACGGGGATGACCACCCTGGACGTCGGGTTCGTCAACACCTCCGCCTGCACCTCCTCGATCACCTACATCGACGGCAACGAGGGCATCCTGCGGCACCGCGGGTACCCGATCGACCAGCTCGCCGACAACGCCTCGTTCCTCGAGGTCTCCTACCTGCTCATCTACGGCGAGGACCCCACGGAGGCCCAGCTCGCGGAGTTCACCGAGAAGGTGCTCGGGGAGACAATGCTGCCCGGTCAGATGATGCCGCTGCTGCAGGCGTTCCCGCTGGACACCCACCCGATGCCCGTCTTCTCCGCCGGCGTGAGCCTGTTCGGGACCCACGGGGACGACCTCGACATCGACGACCCCAAGGCCGTGGACCTGGCCACCGCCCGGCTGCTGGGCCGCGGCCCGACGCTCGCCGCCGCCATCGAGCGCATCCGACGCGGCCATGACGCCGTCGATCCGGACCCCTCGCTCGGATACGTCCGCAACTTCCTCCGTATGACGTTCGGGCCGGACTACGAGATCACCGACGAGATCGCCGACGCCCTCGACATGCTGCTCGTCCTCCACGCAGACCACGAGCAGAACTGCTCCACCTCGACCGTCCGCATGGTCGGGTCCTCCGAGGCGCCGTTGTACGCCTCCATCACCGGTGGAATCAACGCCCTGTACGGGCCGCTGCACGGTGGGGCCAACCAGGCCGTGCTCGAGATGCTCGAGCGCATCGAGTCGGAGGGCGGCGACGCCACCGATTACATGGATCGCGTGAAGAACAAGGTGGACGGCGTCAAGCTGATGGGCTTCGGCCACCGCGTCTACAAGAGCTACGACCCGCGCGCCCAGATCGCGAAGAAGCATGCGCACGCCCTGCTGTCGCAGAGCAACGACCCTCTTCTCGAGATCGCGCTCAAGCTCGAGGAGACCGCGCTGGCCGACGACTACTTCGTCGAGCGCAAGCTCTACCCGAACGTGGACTTCTACACGGGCCTCATCTACCGCGCGATGGGCTTCCCCACCGAGATGTTCACCGTGCTGTTCGCGCTCGGCCGGATGCCGGGGTGGATCGCGCACTGGCGCGAGATGCGCGAGGATCCGTCCACCAAGATCAACCGCCCGCGCCAGGTCTACACCGGTCCGGCCGAGCGGAGCTTCACCCCGATCAGCCAGCGCTGAGCCCGGGAACCGGACTCCAGGAGGAGACACCATGGACAAGCCCGAGATCGACAGGCCGACCGGCCCCGCCCCCACTGACCTCGTCAGCGAGGACCTCGCGGTCGGAGAGGGCGCCGAGGCGGTGGCCGGCGGTAACGTCACCGTCCACTACGTCGGTGTCGACTACGAGACCGGCGAGCAGTTCGACTCCTCGTGGGACCGGGGCGAGTCCATCACGTTCCCGCTCAACGGCCTCATCCAGGGCTGGCAGGAGGGCATCCCGGGCATGAAGGTCGGGGGCCGCCGTCAGCTGGTCATCCCGCCGGACAAGGCCTACGGGACCTCCGCGGCCCTGCACCCGCTCGGCGGCAAGACCCTGGTGTTCGTCATCGACCTGCTCGACGCCTGAGACGGTCCCGCGTCCCACCCGACGCCCCGTTCTCCATCCGGAGGGCGGGGCGTCGTCGTCGTGCGGGGCGCGCCCTGCGTGGACGAAGCTCCTAGTCCGACTGTCGGAGCAACGGGGTGAGTGCGTCGAGCACGGCGGGGTCCTCGATCGTCGACGGGACCGTGACGTCCTCCTGCCCGTCCGCGATCTGCCGCATCGTCTTGCGCAGGATCTTGCCCGAGCGGGTCTTGGGCAGGCCCTGCACGACCGTGCAGTCGCGGAAGGTGGCCACCGCGCCGATCTCCTCGCGGACCATCGCCACCAACTCGGCCCGCAACTCCTCGGGATCACGTACCTCACCGGACTTGAGGACCACGTACCCGACCGGCCGCTGGCCCTTGAGCTCGTCCTTCACACCGATGACGGCGGCCTCGGCCACCGCGGGGTGGGTGGCGATCACGGCCTCCATGGAACCCGTCGACAACCGATGGCCGGCGACGTTGATGACGTCGTCGGTCCGGCCCATCACGTAGACGTAGCCGTCGGAGTCGATGTACCCGCCGTCCCCGGTGGAGTAGTACCCGTCGAAGACGGACATGTACGAGGAGATGAACCTCTCGTCGTCGTCCCACAGCCCCGACAGGGTGCCCGGCGCCATCGGCAACCGGATCGCCAGGTTGCCCTCCTCCCCGGCGGGTAGTTCGGTGCCCCCGGAGTCCAGGACGCGGAGGTCGTACCCGGGCACGGGCACGGTGGGGGACCCGGCCTTGATCGGCATCGGCTCGAGACCGCGCAGATTGGAGGCGATGGGCCAGCCCGTCTCGGTCTGCCACCAGTTGTCCACCACGGGTGTGCCCAGATTCTCGGTGGCCCATCGATGGGTGTCGGGATCCAGTCGCTCGCCCGCACAGAACAGGGTGCGCATGGTGGACAGGTCGTACCGGGCGATCTCCCGGCCCTCCGGGTCCTCCTTGCGGATGGCGCGGACGGCCGTGGGCGCGGTGAACAGCGCGGTGGCCCCGTGCTCGGCGATCACCCGCCAGAACGCGCCGGCATCCGGGGTGCCGACGGGTTTGCCCTCGTAGATGATGGACGTCGCGCCCACCAGCAGCGGGCCGTAGACGATGTACGAGTGCCCCACGACCCAACCGACGTCCGAGGCCGTCCACCAGACCTCGCCGGGGCGGATCCCGTAGACGTTCCACATCGACCACGTCAGCGCGACGGCGTGGCCACCGTTGTCCCGCACCACGCCCTTGGGCAGGCCCGTGGTCCCGGAGGTGTACAGGATGTAGAGCGGGTCCGTCGCGGCGACGGGGACGGGCCCGGCGGGGTCCGACCCCGCGACCGCCTCGTCCCAGTCGGTCCAGGTGGTGCCGGGGGTCTCGGGAAAGGACTCATCCGGGAACTGGTCAGGTCGGCCGGCGACGATCACAGCGCCCGGCGTGTGGCGGGTGAGACCCAGGGCTTTGGCGACCATGGGGAAGTAGGGGACCTTGCGGGTGGGTTCGATTCCGCCGGGCGAGGTCACCACGACCTTCGGTCGGGCGTCGTCGATGCGGATGGCCAGCTCCGGCGCGGCGAAACCCCCGAAGACGACGGAGTGCACGGCGCCGATCCGGGCGCACGCGAGCATCGCCACGGCTGCCCGGGGAACCATGGGCATGTAGATCACGACCCGGTCGCCGTGGCCCACGCCCTCGGCGGTGAGCGCACCCGCGAAGGCCTCTACCTGCTCCAGCAACTGGGAGTAGGTGATGGTCTCGGTGGCCCCGGTCACCGCCGAGTCGTAGATGAACGCGGCCTGGTCCCCCCGGCCCTCCTCGACGTGGCGGTCGAGGCAGTTGTAGGACGTGTTGAGCCGGCCGTCGGGGAACCAGCGGTAGAACGGCGGCCTCGACCCGTCGACCGCCGTCGTGGGGGGAGTGATCCAGTCGACGGCGCCGGCGGCCTCCAGCCAGAAGGCATCGGGATCGGTGATCGAGAGCCGGTGGGCCTCGGCGTAGGTCGACGAGGTCGTGGAGTCCGACATCGGTTGAGCCTCTCGTGCGGCGGTGCAGCCCCCGAATCAGTGCCGACGGCCTGTGACGCGATTCACCCTAGTCTCAGGCCGAGGTCCCGATACCGTGACATCCGCTCGGCATACCTCCGCTCGGGGGGACGTCGCCTGACCTCGACGAGAGCCGAGGCGACGGCGTCCGCCAGCCGGTCGCAGAAGGCGTCCGGTTCGTCCGCCGCGTCGGGTCGCTCGGGGACGACCACGTCGACGATCCCCGCCCGGAGGAGGTCGGTCGAGGTGATCCCCTGCGATCGCGCCACCTCGGGTGCCCGAGTGGTCTCGTGGTAGAGGATCGCGCTCGCGCCCTCGGGGGGGAGCGGGGCGAGCCACCCGTGACGGGCGCACAGCACGCGGTCCGCGGGGAGCATCGCCAAGGCGGCGCCCCCCGTGCCCTGGCCGAGGATCACCGAGACCGTCGGGGTGGGCAGGGTGACCAGGTCGGCCAGGCTGCGGGCGATCTCTCCCGCGAGACCGCCCTCCTCGGCCTCGCGGGACAACGCGGCCCCGCGGGTGTCGATGAGCAGGACCAACGGGACCCCGATCTCGGCGGCGATGCGCATGCCGCGCCGCGCGGAGCGGAGTGCGGACGGGCCGAGCGGGCTCGTCTCGCTCTCCGCGTCACGGTCCTGGGCCAGCACCACCGCGGACTGGCCTCGGAACCGCGCCAGGGAGAGCAACAGCGACCCGCTGTCCTCGCCCTGGCCGGTGCCCGAGAGCGGGACCCGGTCCGGCGCGACACGCTCCAGGAAAGACCGGGCGCCGGGGCGGTCGCGCCGGCGGGAGCGGACGATGGCGTCCCACGCGTCGGGCGGCTCGGCGCGGTCGGTCTCCGGCTCGGGGACGGGCCCGTGCGGTGGCGCCGGCTCGTCCTGGCACGGCGGGTCCTCGCACAGGACGCGCAGGGCCCGCGCGGTGAGGTCCCGTACCCCCTCGGGAGGGAGCACGCCGTCGATCATGCCGCGGCGGGCGAGGTTCTCCGACACCTGGACGCCGTCGGGGAAGGGGGCCTCGTACAGCGCCTCGTACACCCGGGGCCCCAGGAACCCGATCAGCGCCCCGGGTTCGGCCACCGAGACGTGGCCCAACGACCCCCACGAGGCGAACACCCCTCCGGTGGTCGGGTGTCGCAGGTAGACCAGGTAGGGGAGCCCCGCCGACTTGTGCCCGGCCACGGCGGCGGAGATCTTGACCATCTGCAGGAAGGCGATCGTGCCCTCCTGCATGCGGGTCCCGCCGGACGTGGGGGACGCCAGGATCGGCAGGCGCTCGGCGGTGGCTCGCTCGATCGCGGACACGATCCGCTCGGCCGCCGCGATTCCGATCGACCCCGCCAGGAAGTCGAACTCGCAGGCGATGAACACCACGCGCCGACCCATCAGGGTCCCCTCGCCGGAGATGACGGCCTCGTCCACCCCGGACTCCCGCGCCGCGCGCTCAAGGGAGTCCGCATAGCCCGGGACCGAGTCGACCTGGGGCGAGCGCAAGGGTGCGCCGTCCCAGGACCGGAACGACCCGTCGTCGAGGACCATGTCGAGGATCTGCAGAGCTCCGGTTCTGGCCATGGACGCATCGTACGGTGGGTGCGCTCACCAGCAGGTATCCTCGGTCGCGGGGTGCAGGGTAGTACCCCCGCGACGTACCAGGCCGCGACGCACCGGAAGGCCCCGCCGCCATGATCGACACACGCAGGGACGGACCCGTCGCCGTCGTCACCATCGACCGCCACCGCACCCGCAACGCCCTCGACGCCGAGGTCTGCACGGCCCTGCGTGAGGCGATCGAGGCGGCGGGAGCCGCGGCGGAGGGCGAGGACCCGGTCCGGGCGATCGTCATCACCGGAGCGGGGACGGCCTTCTGCGCCGGCGCGGACCTGTCCGGCGGCGTGTACAACCTGAACTTCTACGACGCGCACGCCGCGATGCTCGGGGCGGTGGAGTCGGTGCCGGTCCCCGTCATCGCGGCCGTCAACGGGCCCGCGGTCGGCGCCGGGGTCCAGCTCGCCCTGGCCGCCGATCTCCGCGTGGTGGCCCCCGGCGCCGTGTTCGCGGTACCCGTCGTGAAGGTGGGACTGGCCCTGGACAACTGGACGATCAAGCGGCTCGCCAACGTGGTCGGGGGCGGGCACGCGCGGTCGGTCCTCATGACCGCGCGTCCGGTGGGCGCGGAGGAGGCGGCCCGGATCGGCCTGGCCAACGAGATCGGAGACCTCGACACGGCGATGGAACTCGCGGCGGAGCTCGCGCGATTCGCCCCCCTGAGCCTCCGGCACATCAAGTCCGTGATCAACGACGACGACGCTCGGCTCCTGCCCCGCGACGAACACACCGAGCTGCAGCAACTCGCCTGGCACAGCGAGGACATGGCCGAGGCACGGGCCGCACGCGCGGAGAAGAGGCCGCCGGTGTTTCGCGGACGCTGATCCGGCATCACCCCGTGACCCCCCCGGAATAGGTGGTCCACCCCTCCGATGGGGGTGACTCCACCAGGGCATTTGCCGACACCGTCTCTGGCGTTCACATCGGTCTCGGCGAAGGCTTGTGTCCCGTGTCACACTTCTTCCGTCCAAATCTGTGAGGCCCATCACTACAGCGGTGCGGCTCGAGACAATTGAAACGGAGGACCTCCGTGTCCCAGCCAGCTGATCCCCCGGTGGGAGGATCGTCGCGACGCAGCCCGGAGCCGGCTGACTTCGAGGCGATGCATTCCAGCCCGGAATTCCAGGAGTTGCGCAGCAAGTTCAGGGCGTTCGTCTTCCCCATGACGATCGCCTTCCTCGTCTGGTACTTCCTGTACGTGCTCCTGGCGGTCTACGCGACCGACTTCATGGCGACCAAGGTCTTCGGGAACATCACCTGGGGGCTGATCATCGGGTTGGCGCAGTTCGTCACCACGTTCCTCTACATCCGGTTCGCCAACCGGGTGGTCGATCCCCGCGCGGAAGCGATCCGCCACGAGCTGGAAGGTGAGGTGGCCTGATGGGCGACTGGCTGTACAACATCCGCGAGCTCGCCCCCGGTGAGCAGGTCGGCAGCACGCTGCTCAACATGGTCGTGTTCGGGATCTTCATCGTCGTGACCATGACCCTCGTCCTCCGGGCGTCCAAGTCGACCAAGTCGACCAAGGACTTCTACACGGGTGGCTCCAGCTTCACGGGCCCGCAGAACGGGTTCGCCATCGCCGGCGACTATCTGTCGGCCGCGTCGTTCCTGGGCATCGCCGGCGCGATCGCCATCAACGGCTACGACGGCTTCCTCTACTCCATCGGGTTCCTGGTGGCCTGGCTGGTCGCCCTGATGCTGGTCGCCGAGCTGATGCGCAACACCGGTCGGTTCACCATGGCGGACGTGCTCAGCTTCCGGCTCCAGCAGCGACCCGTCCGTATGGCCGCCGCACTGGCGACCCTGGCGGTCTGCTTGTTCTACCTCATCGCGCAGATGGCCGGCGCCGGTGGCCTGGTGGCCCTGCTGCTCAACATCAACGACTCCACCGGGCAGGCGATCGTCGTGGCCGCCGTCGGCATCCTGATGATTGTCTACGTGCTGGTCGGTGGCATGAAGGGCACCACGTACGTGCAGATGGTCAAGGCCGTCCTCCTCGTCGGTGGCGTGCTGATCATGTGCCTGTTCGTGCTGGTGGCCGTGCGGGGCAACTTCTCGGCGCTCCTCGGTGAGGCCGTCGCGAACTCCGGGAAGGACCTCCTCCAGCCCGGCCTGCAGTACGGCGCCACCGAGACCAGCAAGCTCGACTTCATCTCCCTGTCGATCGCCCTGGTCTTCGGTACCGCCGGCCTGCCCCACGTGTTGATGCGCTTCTACACGGTCCCCACCGCCAAGGAGGCCCGCCGGTCGGTCACCTGGGCGATCGCTCTCATCGGGTCGTTCTACCTGTTCACCCTGGTCCTCGGTTTCGGTGCCGCGGCGATGGTGGGGCCGGAGGTGATCGAGGCGGCGCCCGGTGGCGTGAACTCGGCGGCCCCGCTGCTGGCCTTCGCGCTCGGTGGCGAGATCTTCCTCGGCATCATCTCGGCGGTCGCCTTCGCGACGATCCTCGCGGTGGTCGCGGGTCTGGCCATCACGGCCTCGGCGTCGTTCGCACACGACATCTACAACGGCGTGATCAAGCACGGGAAGGCGACGGAGAAGGCCCAGTTGCGGGTGTCGCGGATCACCGTCGTGGTGATCGGTATCGCCTCCATCATCATGGGGATCGGCGCCATGGGGCAGAACATCGCCTTCCTCGTGGCCCTGGCGTTCGCCATCGCGGCCTCGGCGAACCTGCCGACCATCCTCTACTCGCTGTTCTGGAAGCGGTTCAACACCACGGGCGCGCTGTTCTCGATGTATGGCGGCCTGATCAGCACGCTCGTGCTGATCGCGCTCTCGCCCGCGGTCTCGGGCGGCCCGAAGTCGATGATCACCAGTGTCGACTTCTCGTTGTTCCCGCTGTCCAACCCGGGCATCGTGTCGATCCCGCTGGCGTTCCTGCTCGGGATCATCGGCACCTTCCTCGGCAAGAAGGACGAGTTCCCGGAGAAGCGGGTCGAGATGGAGGTCCGTTCCCTCACCGGTGTCGGTGTGGAGAAGACGATCAGCCACTGATCCCACTCGTCCGCACGGACCCGACACCGGCCCGCCCGACCGTGAAGACGGTCGGGCGGGCCGGCATCGTCGACCGGGCCGTTCGGCCGTGCCGCACCCCGGCAGGCGAGAAGTCGGTGGACAAAGGGACTACCCTCGGTGACCACCACACCGATTCGGAGGCGGTAGAAGAATGTATCCCGGACAGGACGACCAGACGCGGCGCATGGGCCAGCCCGACTCGCGCGCGTACTCGCAGATGGGCGGGGACCCTGGGTACGACGAGCCCTACGCGAACGACGCCGGGTACCAGGAGCGCCGGGCGCCCCGCGGTCCGGCGATCGACATGGGCAAGTTCCTGGGCAGCGTCGCGGCCACGGCTCTCGTGGCGGCGATCGCCGGGTGGTTGATCGCCTGGGTGGTGGACGCGGCGTTCGGCAGGTTCGGCCACCAGTGGGCCAACGGCGGCAACACCCCCACCATGTACGCCGTCTACGGGGCGGTGGCCGCGATCCTGGCCGGGCTCCTCTGGTACCTGCTGCTCGTCGGCACCGCCAACCCGCAGCAGTTCTTCTCGTGGACCGTGGGGTTGCTGATCATCGCGGCCGTGGCTCTGCCGCTCCTGGTGACGGTCCCGTTCCTCGACGGGGTGGCCGCCGCGATAGTCCACCTGTTCATCGGCCTGCCGATCCTGGCGTTGACCGGGGCGTTCGCCGCGACTCTGCGACGCTGATCGCCCGAGACGGATCAAGCCCGCTGATGACACATCAGCGGGCTCGATCCGTCTCGGCCAGATCTGTTGCGGGCCGGCCCGTTCGGGGCTGGCGTCGTTCGGGACCGTCAGGCCGCGTGGCGGCAGGTCGCGCAGCTGCAGTCGTCGCAGACGCAGTTCGCGCACTCGTGCCGCTCGCCGCAGTTGTCGCACGAGCAGATGTTGTGGTTGCAGGTCTCGCAGGTGCAGTCCGTACAGGTGCACATCGCGCAGCTGTCGTCGCAGTTGTCACACGAGCAGGTGGTGCACTCGTCGTAATGGCCGTCGTGCTCGCGGTGCAGGTGGCCGTCGTGCAGGTAGTCCACGTGATCCTCGTGGACGACGGCCTCGTGCCCGCAGCCGGGCCCGTGGGTGTGGGAGTGCGGCTCGGCGGTGGGGTGGTCGGTCACGGTCATGGGTGGGGCTCCTGTTCCTCGTCGCCGTGGTCGTAGGCAGCGTCCGCGGCCTCGGCATGCATACATCATCATGCGTGCATGTATTGATGTCAACGGGGCGCCGGTATGGGCTGAATATCGGGCGGCGAGGGGATTGAGGGGGCCGGGACCGGGCGCCGCCCGGCCCCGCGCCGTGGTGCCCTCGAGAGGAATCGAACCTCCGACACCGGCTTTAGGAGAGCCGTGCTCTATCCACTGAGCTACGAGGGCGGGAACCGGGGGAGAGTCTAACCGATGCCCGCCCGTCTCCGTGATCGGCGAGTTGGAGTGTCCGCACCCGGGCGGTATGGTTGACCGTCGGCGTCCGTGTCGTCTCCGTAACCGGAGATCGGCGGACCGCCTCCGCGGGTCACCACCGGCCGCCGCGCGAGGGGGAGGGCGTCCGACCGGCCGGCAGCCCCACTAGACAGACAGAGGTATCGCCTGTGTCCACGTACACCCCCAAGCCCGGGGACGTGACGCGCGCCTGGTACGTCATCGACGCCACTGATGTGGTTCTCGGTCGACTCGCCGTCCAGGTCGCCAACATCCTCCGTGGCAAGCACAAGCCGCAGTTCGCCCCGAACGCCGACACCGGCGACTTCGTCATCATCATCAACGCCGACAAGGTCGCGATCTCGTCCAACAAGCGCGAGCGCGTGATGCATCACCGCCACTCCGGGTTCCCCGGCGGGCTCAAGTCGCAGTCCCTCGGCAAGGCCATGGACACGCGCCCGGATCGCGTCGTCGAGAAGGCCGTCAAGGGCATGCTCCCGAGCAACAAGCTCGGTCGTGCCGTCGCCTCCAAGTTGAAGGTGTACGCGGGACCCGATCACCCGCACGCCGCCCAGCAGCCCGTGCCCTACGAGATCAAGCAGGTGGCCCAGTGACCGACGAGAACATCACCCCCGAGGCCGAGCTCGCCGATGACACGGTGGCGGAGCTCGCCGCCGAGGTCGCCGAGGACTACAGCGAGGCCGACTACGCCGGCGGCACCGATTACGTGGCCGACGCCGAGTCCCAGCTGGCCCCCGTCGTCTCCTCCGGTCCGGCACAGGCGGTCGGACGCCGCAAGGAGGCCGTCGCCCGCGTCCGCCTCATGCCCGGTTCCGGTCAGTTCACCCTCAACGGTCGTAGTCTCGAGGACTACTTCCCGAACAAGGTGCACCAGCAGCTCGTCAAGTCCCCGCTCGTCCTCGTCGAGCGCGAGGAGCAGTTCGACATCGTGGCACTGCTCCACGGTGGAGGACCGTCGGGTCAGGCCGGCGCACTGCGCCTGGCGATCGCCCGTGCGCTGATCGAGTACTCCTCGGATGACCGCCCGGCGCTCAAGAAGGCCGGCTTCCTCACCCGGGACGCCCGCGCCGTCGAGCGTAAGAAGGCAGGCCTGAAGAAGGCCCGTAAGGCACCGCAGTACTCGAAGCGCTGATCACCGCGCTCGATATCCCAGAGCAGGCGCCCGCTACCGCGGGGGCCTGCTCTGGCTTGTTTCCCGAGGGACCTCACGGCCGGGGTTATCCTTACCCGGTCCGGACCACCCACGCCGCGTGCGGTGGCGGTCCCCCTACCCCGGAGGATCACGCATCATGACCCGACTTTTCGGTACCGACGGGGTTCGCGGACTCGCCAATCGGACGCTCACGGTGGACCTGGCAGTACGGCTCGGTGCCGCTGCCGCCTCCGTCCTCGCGACCGAGGCCCGCGCCACCGGGCCCGAGGTGGCCCCGGCCCGCCCCCTGGCCGTCGTGGGCCGCGACCCCCGGGCGTCGGGTGAGATGCTCGAGGCGGCCCTCGCCGCCGGTCTGGCCAGCCAGGGGGTGGACGTGCTGTGCGTCGGGGAACTCCCGACCCCTGCCGTCGCCCATCTGACGGCATGGCACGGTGCGGCGCTCGGGGCGGTCATCTCGGCCTCGCACAACGCGATGCCCGACAACGGCATCAAGTTCTTCGCCGCCGGCGGGCACAAGCTCGGTGACCACCTGGAGGACCGCATCGAGGGTGCGCTCGCGGAGGGGACGATCACCGGACCCACCGGGGCGCAGGTCGGCCGGATCTCACGTGCGCCGTCGGAGGACGCGCTGGACGGGTACGTCCGGCACCTGCTCGACGCGACGCCGGGGCGGCTGGACGGGCTCAGGGTGGTGGTGGACTGCGCCAACGGGGCGGCGAGCGTGGCGGCGCCGCGCGCCTACCGTGGTGCGGGGGCGACCGTGATCGAGCTCCACTCCAGCCCCGACGGGTACAACATCAACGACGGGTGCGGCTCCACCCATCTGGACGACGTGCGCGCGGCCGTCCGCGAGCACGGAGCGGATCTCGGCCTCGCGCACGACGGCGACGCGGACCGTTGCCTCGCCGTGGACGCCTCCGGTGACGTCGTCGACGGTGACCAGATCATGGCGATCCTCGCGCTGGCGATGCGGGACGCCGGAGAGCTCGTGGAGGACACTCTCGTGGCGACGGTCATGAGCAACCTCGGCCTCAAGGTGGCGATGCAGGCCGCGGGGATCCACGTCACCGAGACCAAGGTGGGGGACCGCTACGTTCTGGAACGTCTTCGTGAGGGTGGGTACAGCCTCGGCGGCGAGCAGTCCGGTCACCTCGTCCTCCCCGCCCACGCGACCACCGGCGACGGGGTCCTCACCGGCCTTCGCATCATGGCCCGGATGGCGGAGACCGGCAGCTCCCTGGCCCAGCTCGCCGGCGTGATGACGGTGCTCCCGCAGGTCCTGATCAACGTGCCGGTCGAGAACAAGGCAGCTGTCGTGTCGTCCGAGGTGGTGGGCGACGCGGTGGCGGAGGAAGAGGCGCGACTGGGCGCGACCGGCAGGGTGTTGCTGCGCCCGTCGGGTACCGAGCAGCTGGTCCGCGTCATGGTGGAAGCGGAGGACGCGCACTGCGCCCGCAGGGTGGCCGAGCGGTTGGCGGGACTCGTCACCACGGTCTGACACCACCGTCTGACGAGGCCCGGGCCGGCCGGGCTCGAGAGCCGGCTCAGCTCCCGGTGACGCTCTTGAAGAGTCTGAGTAGCGGCGGCCCGCCGGCCATGAGGTCGTCGTCCTCCTCGTCCAGCATCGCGTCGGTCACCGTGACGGTGTCCTTGAGCGTCTTCTCCGGATCGGCGAACACCGAGTAGGTCGCATCGCCCGCGAGCGTGGTCAGGAGATAACCCGCCAGAAGCGGCCGCACCGTGCGTTGTGTCCGGCGGTCCGGGTCCGCGAGCCCGACGTATTTGATCAACGGCGCGCCCTCGACCAGGCCGGTCTCGATGGCCTTCTCGAGACGCCGGTGCACGATCGGACCGCGCCATGCCAGGTGGAGCGCTCGCGCGTCCTCGGCGTGCACGCCACCGGAGGCCGACAGGAGCAGGCCCGGCGCGTCGATGGTCATCGCCCGATCGGCGGCGGACGGAACGGTCTCGGTGGGGAACGCCATCGCCACGGCCCCGATATCGGTGCGCTGGGAGGCCAGGAGTGCGGCGACCCCGGCGCCGAGACCGTGACCGGCCAGTCCGATCCGGCGGGGGTCCGCCCGGACGCCCCCGCGGCCGAGTTTGGCCTGGAGCACGTCCTCGATCGCGGCCGACAGATGGTCGGCGAAGTGCTGGTGATTCGGACGGGGGGACCGGTCGGTCGCGGGCGCCACCACGACGAAGCCCCACGAGGCGAGGTGCTTGAGCGTGTCGGTGTAGTCGCGGGGACCCTTGGTCCAGTCGTGGGCGAAGCCCACCACCGGGGCGGGCGACGGTGCGTCACGGGGCACGAACACGGCGCCCGGCGTCCCGGTGAACCCGAGATCGCCCGTATCGACCCCGTGGGGGCCCCGCCGGTTCACCTTGTCGAGCAGAGCTTTGGTCTTGGTGGCCACGGGGGCCACAGTATCGCCTCCGGGGGGTCGACGGTGCCGGGGCGTCGGGACGGCCTGGCTACACTTAGCGGCCATGTGCGGAATCGTCGGTTATGTGGGGCATCAGGCTGCCCTCCCTGTCGTGGTCGAGGCCCTGCGGCGGATGGAGTACCGCGGGTACGACTCCGCCGGGGTCGCCGTGCTGGACGGGTCGGGTGGCTCTCGGGTCGAGAAGAAGGAAGGCAAGCTCGCCAACCTCGAGGCCGCGCTGGCCTCCGCCGGTGACGACGGCTTCCCGGGGACCACCGGGATCGGACATACCCGCTGGGCCACCCACGGACGCCCCAGCGACCGCAACGCACACCCGCACGTCTCCGGCGACGTGGCGATCGTGCACAACGGCATCATCGAGAACTTCGCCCCGCTGCGCGCCGAGTTGGAGGCCGCCGGAGTCGAGTTGGTCTCGGACACCGACTCCGAGGTCGCCGCCCATCTGCTTGCCCGGGAGATGGGGTCCGGTCCCCACGCGGGAGATTTCGTCGCGTCGTGCCGGGCCGTTCTCAGTCGACTCGAGGGCGCCTTCACCCTGGTGTTCAGCCATGCCGACCACCCCGGCACCCTCGTCGCGGCCCGTCGGTCGACGCCGCTGGTGCTGGGAGTGGGGGAGGGCGAGATGTTCCTCGGCTCGGACGTCGCGGCGTTCATCGAACACACCCGTGAGGCGGTGGAGCTCGGGCAGGACAACGTGGTCGTGCTCCGGGCCGGCGGGTACGAGATCACCGATTTCGCCGGCGAGCCCACGGAGGGCCGTCCGTTCCACATCGACTGGGACCTGGCCGCCGCCGAGAAGGGCGGGTACGACTACTTCATGCTCAAGGAGATCGCCGAGCAGCCGAAGGCGGTGGCCGACACCCTGCTCGGCCACTTCCAGGACGGTCGCATCGTGCTCGACGAGCAGCGGATCAGCGACCAGGACCTGCGGGACATCGACAAGGTGTTCATCGTTGCCTGCGGCAGCGCGTATCACTCCGGCATTGTCGCCAAGTACGCGATCGAGCACTGGACCCGTCTGCCCTGCGAGGTCGAGATCGCCTCGGAGTTCCGCTACCGCGACCCGGTGCTGGACCGATCCACCCTCGTGGTGGCCATCTCCCAGTCGGGCGAGACCGCCGACACCCTCGAGGCCGTGCGGCACGCCAAGTCCCAGAAGGCCCGGGTCCTGGCGGTCTGCAACACCAACGGATCGCAGATCCCGCGCGAGGCGGACGCGGTGCTGTACACCCACGCCGGACCCGAGATCGGCGTGGCCTCGACCAAGGCGTACCTCGCCCAGATCACCGCCAACTATCTCGTCGGGCTGGCGTTGGCCCAGGCCCGCGGCACCAAGTACCCCGACGAGGTGGCAGCCGAGTTCCGTCAGCTCGAGAAGATGCCCGAGGCCATCCAGCACGTTGTCGACTCCCTGGACCCGGTCCGCGAGATCGCCCGGGAGCTGGCCGGGTCGAAGTCGGTGCTGTTCCTCGGCCGCCATGTCGGCTACCCGACCGCGCTCGAGGGCGCGCTCAAGCTCAAGGAGTTGGCGTACATGCACGCCGAGGGCTTCCCGGCGGGCGAGCTCAAGCACGGTCCGATCGCGCTGATCGAGGACGACCTGCCCGTCTTCATCGTCATGCCGCCGGTCGAGGGACGTGGGGTTCTGCACTCCAAGCTGGTGAGCAACGTCCAGGAGATCAGGGCCCGGGGTGCGCGCACCATCGTGATCGCCGAGGAGGGGGACGAGGCGGTGCGACCGCTGTCGGATCACTTCATCCCGATCCCGGCCTCGACCACGCTCCTGCAGCCGCTGCTCGCGACGATCCCCTACCAGGCCTTCGCCGCCGAGGTCGCCGCCGCCCGCGGGTACGACGTGGACAAGCCCCGCAACCTGGCCAAGTCCGTCACGGTGGAGTGACCCGCCCCCGGGTCTGACGTCGTCTGGAATCGTAGAAGTCATGTTGCGAGCGCACCCGGTCGAGGCGATCCGCACCGCTGAACGCCCGCTCATCGAGGCCGCCGAGGCGGCGGGCGACCCGGACGCCGTGATGCGCCGCGCCGCCTCGGGGGTCGCCCACCACGCCGCGGCGCTCCTGAGGAGTCGCACCGGAGGGGTCTACGGTCGCTCGGTCGTGCTTCTCGTGGGCAGCGGCGACAACGGCGGCGATGCCCTCTACGCCGGCGCGGCCCTGCGTGGGCGCGGGTGCCGGGTGGAGGCCGTCCTCCTCCACCCCGACCGGGTCCACGCGCGGGCGCTGCGGGCCCTGCGCAGTGCCGGGGGTCGGGTGACCACCGGCGGGGTCGACGAGGTCTCCGGGGCGGCGGCCACGCCGGACGTGGTGATCGACGGCGTCGTGGGGCTCGCGGGATCCGGCCCGCTGCGCGAGCCCGCGGCGGCGAGGGTCGCCGCGCTCGCCCGGGCCGGGTCGCCGTTCGTCGCGGTGGACCTCCCGAGCGGGGTGGACGCCGACACCGGCACGGTGCACGACGCGCACGTCCGGGCGGACGTCACCGTCACGTTCGGGACCCTCCGGCGCGCCCACCTGCTCGCCTCGCCCACGTGCGGCCGGGTCGAGGTGGTCGACATCGGACTGGCGGAACCCGCCTCCGGGCCGCTGACGGTACACCGCCCTGACCCGTCCGAGGTGGGCCGCGCCTGGCCGGTCCCGGGGCCGGAGGACGACAAGTACACCCAGGGCGTGGTCGCCATCCGGGCGGGATCCGGCCGGTTCCCCGGAGCGGCCGTGCTGTGCGCCTCGGCCGCGGTGGCGGCGACGTCGGGGATGGTCCGGTACGTCGGCTCCGGAGCGGCTGACGTGCTCGCGGCTCGTCCGGAGGTGGTGTGCCACCCGTCGGTCGCCGAGACCGGCACCGCGCAGTCCTGGGTCGTGGGGCCGGGAGCGGGGACCGGGTCGGCGGCGGTCGCCGACATCGAGGCCATCCTGGCCCGGGCACGACCGACCGTCCTGGATGCCGACGCACTGACCTGCATCGCGAGTCATCCCGTGGTGCTGCGGAGTGCGAGGGCCCCGGTACTGCTCACCCCCCACGCCGGGGAGTTCGACAGGCTGACCGGCGGGTGGGACCGGTCGGACCGGCCGAGCGCCCTGCGCAGGTACGTCTCGGATCTGCGCAACCGGGGGATCCCGGCGACGGTGCTGCTCAAGGGGCGGGTGACGCTCGTCGACGACGGGCAGACCACCTGGTCGGTCGACCCGGGCTCCTCCTGGGCCGCGACGGCGGGCTCCGGGGACGTGTTGTCCGGGATGGTCGGCGCCCTGCTCGCGAACGGTCCGGGCGGGAGCGGCGTGGACTCCGGCGGAACGGGTTCCGGCGGGGAGGTCGCGTGGTCGGCGGTCGCCGCGGCGGTGGTCCACGGCGAGGCCGCGCGGGCCGCGGCGCGACGCACGGGCGGTCCCGGCGCGCCGATCGGCGCCGGGGATCTGCTGCGCGCGGTCCCGGCGGCGATCTCCGCGATCCGCGGAGCGTGAATGGCCTCTCCCGGCCGAGGTTTGGCAGAATGGACGAAATGGGTCCAATTGTCCCCCAGTCGCCGTGTCGCGCCGAGATAGACCTGGACGCGATCGAGCACAACTCCCGCGTCCTGACGCGGGCCGCGCGGGGTGCGCGGGTCATGGCCGTGGTGAAGGCCGACGCCTACGGCCACGGGGCCGTGCCCGTCTCCCTCGCCGCGCTGCGGGGTGGTGCGGACGCGCTGGGCGTCACGACGATCGCCGAGGCGCTCCAGCTGCGTGCCGCGGGCATCGACTCCGAGATCCTGGCCTGGTTGTACGGGGTCGGTGATGACGTCGGCGCGGCGCTGTCAGCAGATGTGGATCTGGCGGTCCCGAGCCCGGGCCACCTCGACACCGTGCTCGAGGCCGCCCGCCGGACCGGACGCCGCGCGAGGGTGACGCCCAAGATCGACACCGGTCTCGCCCGTTCCGGCGTCACGCTCGAGGAGTGGCCCGCCCTCCTCGACCGGCTCATCTCCGCCTCCGAGGAGGGCCTCGTGGAGGTGACGGGGTTGATGGCGCACTTCGCCCACGCCGACGACCCGGGCAACCCGGTGATCGACCAGCAGGTCGCCAGGCTGCACGCGTGCGTGGCGCAGGCCCGTGAACGGGGGTTGGAGTGCCCGGTGAACCACCACGCCAACTCCGCGGCCACCCTCACCCGCCCGGACGACGGGTTCGAGATGGTCCGCCCCGGGATCGCGCTCTACGGACTCAACCCGGTCGACGGTCTCGAGGCGGACCTGATCCCGGCGATGACGTTCTCCGCCGAGGTGCTGATGGTCAAGCGCATCGCCGCCGGTCAGGGGGTGAGCTACGGGCACACGTGGTACGCGCCGCACGACACCACCGTCGCTCTCGTGGCGGCGGGCTACGCCGACGGCGTGTGGCGCCTGCTCTCGGGCGGTCTCGACGTGCAGATCAACGGGCGTCGCTACCCCAACGTCGGACGTGTCTGCATGGACCAGTTCGTCGTCGACCTGGGCCCCGACCCGGGCGAGGCGGTACGGGCGGGGGACACCGCCGTCCTGTTCGGCGACGGTTCCGACGGCGGACCCACCGCCGCCGAGTGGGCCCGCTCCCTCGGGACCATCCACTACGAGGTCGTCACCGCGGTCCGAGGTCGCGCTGTGCGCCATCACGTGCTCGGGACCCGCCACGCCCCGGACCGGCGGAAGGAGGGGTCGACATGAGTGGAGACGACGACTCGCCCGGGCGCCGGAGGTCGATGCCCCGACTCCGGCTCCCCCGGCGCCCCTCCAGGTCGCCCGCGAGCGAGCCCGTCGAGGTCCGATCACCAGAACTGGTGGGCGGTCAGGCCAGTGACGCCGAGACCGTCGACGAGCAGATCCGGACCCCCGGGGGACTCGCCGCGGGCCTGAGCGCCCTGGGCGCCGCGACGATCGGATCCGTCGGCACCCTCCTCCCCGGGCGCCGGGCGAGCGACCCGTGGGCCGGAGAGGACATGTGGGAGCTCGGGGTCGACCGGGGGTCGATGGTCGCCGCCTCGGACGGGGTCCCGCTCGCGGTGCGCGAGGCAGGCCCGACGGACGCGCCGATGACCGTGGTGTTCGCCCACGGTTACACGCTCTCGATGGATTCCTGGCACTTCCAGCGCCGGCACCTCCAGGACCGGTTCGGGTCCGAGGTCCGATTGGTGTTCTACGACCAGCGCGGTCACGGGCTCAGCGGGAAGAGCTCGCGCGAGAACTCGACGATCGCCCAGCTGGCGGCCGACCTCAACTCGGTGATCTCGGCCACCGCCCCGACCGGCCCGATCGTGGCGATCGGCCATTCCATGGGGGGGATGACGGTACTGGGCTACGCGGCCCGTCACGCCGAGGCGGTCCGCGAGCGGGTGCTCGGTGTGGGGTTGGTCGCCACCGCCATGGCAGAACTGTCGGAGTCGGGCCTGGGCGCCGTACTCGACAGCCGGGCCGTCAGCAGGTTCGTGGGTCTGGCCGGCCGCACGCCGGCCGTGTTCACCAGCAGCCGCAAGGCCCTCGGGGCGATCATCTCCCCGTTCATCTACGGCGGCTCGTTCGGCGACCCGGCCAAGATGAGCCCGACCGTCGCCCGGTTCGTCGACAGGCTCATCGCGTCCACGGACATGCTGACCATCGCGAACTTCTTCGAGACCCTCACCCAGCACGACGAGTCCGCGGCCGTGCCCGTCCTGCGGGACGTGCGGACCACCGTGTTGTGCGGTGACCGCGACCTGCTCACCCCCCTCGACCGCTCAGTGGACATCGCCGAGGCGTTACCGGACGCCGAGTTCGTGGTGGTCCCGGGGGCGGGACACATGGTGATGCTGGAGGAGCCCGCGCACGTGTCGGAGGTCCTCGGTGACCTGATCGCGGACGCCGTCGTCGAGTGGCGCGCGCGCACGCACGGGCCGTCGGGGCGCCGAAGTACGGCGTCGTGACGATCGGGGTACCGGGAGCGCGGTCCCTCCCCACCGTGGAGGACACGCGTCGGCTCGGCGTGGAACTCGCGGCACTGCTGCGGGCCGGCGACGTCGTGGTCCTCGACGGACCCCTCGGTGCCGGTAAGACCGCACTCACCGCCGGGATCGCCGCCGGCCTGGGCGTCCGGGGCCGGGTGACCTCACCGACCTTCGTGATCGCCCGTCGGCACGCCCCCGGAGCCCCGGGCGGCCCCGGACTGGTCCACGTGGACGCCTACCGACTGGTGGGGGGTCAGAACCCCGACGGGTCGCAGCCCTCGTCCGGTGATCTGGCCGACCAGTTGGAGTCCCTCGACCTGGATTCCTCGCTCGACCATGACGTGGTGGTGGTGGAGTGGGGGGCCGGGTTCGTGGAGTCCCTGGTCGCGGCGCCACTCGTCGTCACTCTCCACCGCGGTGCCGAGACAGAGGTGCGCTCGGCCACCTGGCGCCGGGCCGATCGGGCACCGGGCCCGGCGGTACCCTGACCACCGTGCTGGTCCTCGCCGTCGACACCTCGACCCCCGCCGTCACGGCAGGGGTCTGCCGTCTCGTGGAGGGGGGCGGCGGCCCGGCCGTGATCACCCTGGCCACGCGCGTGACCGAGGACGCGCGGGCGCACGCCGAGCTGCTCACCCCTCACATCCTGGACTGCCTCGCGGAAGCGGACCTGGTCCCCGACGACCTCGACGCGGTGGTGGTGGGCGTGGGGCCGGGGCCGTTCACCGGACTCCGGGTGGGCATGGCGACCGCGGCGGCGTTCGCCGATGCGCTCGGCCGACCGGTGTACGGGGTGTGCTCGCTCGACGGCCTAGCGTGGCGGGCGCGCGCGGCCGGGGTGACGGGCGACCTCCTCGTCGTCACCGACGCCCGGCGCCGCGAGGCCTACCACGCGCGATACTCCCCGGACGGCCGCCGCGTGGCCGGCCCCACGGTCGGTCCCGCGGCGGACATCTCCACCGAGGGGGTGGACCACGTGGTCGGCGACGCCACCCGACTCGATGAGCTCGTCGGCCGGACGCCCCGCGCGGGGACGGGTGGCGGAGGGACCGTCGCGCCGGACCGGTTGGTCTCACCGGACCCGGCCGGGCTCGTCGCGGCCGCCGCCGCGGACCTTCTCAACGGAGTGGCTCCTGCCCCGCTGGAGCCCCTCTACCTGCGCCGACCGGATGCCGTGCCGCCCCGCCGGGTGGAGCCGTCGCCCGCCCTGCGGGGCACCGAGCCCGGCGGACCACGGGGGTGAGCGGCCGGAGGTCGGAGAGTACCGACGTGGCCGGCGTCGTCTACGACCCGTTGGTCGCTGGCGACGCGATGCGCTGCGCGGACCTCGAGCGGGTGCTCTTCCGTGGTGACGGGCCGTGGTCGGCCGCCGCGTTCCTGTCCGAGATCGGTGCCGGGCACACCACCTGTCGTGCCGCCCGTGTCGAGGACGTGCTGGTCGGTTACGCCGTGCTGGCGGCGCTCGGGCGGGAGGGGGACCGGGAGTTCGAGGTCCACACCATCGGCGTCGACCCCGCCTATCGGGGCCGGGGGATCGGACGCACCCTGCTGCGCATGCTGCTCGATGTGGCGGATGCCGAGGCGGCTCCCGTCCTCCTGGACGTGCGCACCGACAACGTCCCGGCCCGCACGCTCTACGAGGCCCACGGATTCGAGGTGGTGGGGCTGCGGCCCCGGTATTACCGTCCGAGCATGGCCGACGCTCACCTGATGGTGCGCCCGGCGCGCGGCGGACCCGACGAGAGAGGGGGGAGCGGCCCGTGAGGACCGTACTGGGGATCGAGAGCTCGTGTGACGAGACGGGTGTGGCGATCGCGCGGGTCCACGACGACGGTCGTGCGGAACTGCTCGCCGACGTGGTCGCGTCGTCGATGTCCGAGCACGCGCGGTTCGGCGGGGTGGTGCCCGAGATCGCCTCCCGCGCGCATCTCGAGGCGCTCGTCCCGACCGTGCGTGCGGCGCTCGCCGAGGCGGGCGTGGACCGCCCCGACGCCGTGGCCGCGACCATCGGCCCCGGACTCTCCGGTGCCCTGTTGGTGGGATCCGCGGCGGCCAAGGCCTACGCCGCCGCGTGGGACACGCCGTTCTACGCGGTCAACCACCTGGTGGGACACGTCGCCGTGGCCGGGTTCGACGGTGGACCACTCGAGGAGTGCGTGGCGCTGTTGGTCTCCGGTGGGCACACCCAACTGCTGCACGTGCGGTCCCTCACCGAACCGGTGGTCGAACTCGGCTCGACGGTCGACGACGCGGCGGGGGAGGCCTACGACAAGGTCGCGAGGCTCCTGGGGTTGGGGTATCCGGGCGGTCCGGTGATCGATCGGCTAGCGGCGTCGGGGGACGGCGCGGCCATACCCTTCCCGCGCGGCATGACCGGGCCCCGGGACGCCCGGCACGATTTCTCCTTCTCCGGTCTCAAGACCTCGGTCGCGCGTCGGATCGAGGCCGCCGAGCGGGACGGGTCCCAGCTCGAGGTGGCCGACGTCGCCGCATCATTTCAGGAGGCGGTGGCGGACGTGCTCACCATGAAGGCGGTGCGGGCCTGCACCGACCTGGGTGTGCGGACCCTGCTCGTCGGCGGCGGTGTCGCGGCGAACTCCCGGCTTCGCGAACTGGCGGCACAGAGATGCGCTGCGGCCGGCATCCGCCTCCGGGTGCCCCGACCGCGGTTGTGCACGGACAACGGCGCGATGGTCGTCGCGGTGGCGTCAGCACTCCTCGCCGCCGGCGCCGGGCCCAGTTCCCTGACCGTCGCCGCGGATCCCGGGCTCACTGTCGGGGTGACGCAGGTGGTGTGAGGTGTGCGCGTCAGAACCCGAGCAGGGCCAGACCGTACCCGGTGAACAGCAGCATTCCCGACACCAACACAGTGATCACGACCAGCCACAGGTAGCCCACCGCGAGGGCGGTGAGGGCGAGCCCGCGCCCGGCCTGACCGGTGCGACGGATCCTGGCCAGGGCGAGATGACCGAGTACGACCGAGGCGAGCGCGAAGACCGCGGGCAACGCGGGCAGGAACAGCCCGAGAAACGACCCGAAGACCACGTTCCCCACCGCCAACACGACCGCCGCGAGCGCCGTCCCGTTGACCTCGTTGACATCGTCGACCTCGGGTCGCCCGGTGCGGGAGCCGTGCGCGGGGTCCTCCGGTTCGCGACGACCGGACGCGCCCGCGCCACCGCAGGGGGTACCTGACATGGACGTCGACTCCTCCCGGACTGGCGGGGCCTGCCGCTGATCGTACGCGGGAGTCGCGCACACGTCCGGAGCTCGAGTCGGGCGAGTGGGGCCGGGCGGTGTTCGCCATCCGCGAACGCGACAGGATCGTGCACCCGGGACACTTGAGTGCTGGCACTCGCACGTATAGAGTGCCAATAGGCATGGACCCGGCCGCGTCACCCGCGACGACGCCACCCGGAGCCCCGCCCCCTGAGCACATCAGCCATCTACACACGGAGGATCCATCGTGGCGATCAAGCCGCTTGAGGACAAGATTCTCGTCGAGGCCACCGCTGCCGAGACCACCACGGCGTCCGGCCTCGTCATCCCGGACACCGCCAAGGAGAAGCCCCAGGAGGGCACCGTCGTCGCGGTCGGCAAGGGCCGCTTCGACGAGGACGGCGACCGCATCCCCATGGACATCAAGGAGGGGGACAAGGTCATCTACTCCAAGTACGGCGGAACCGAGATCAAGTACGAGGGCAAGGAGTACCTGATCCTCTCCTCGCGCGACGTCCTCGCCGTCATCGACTGACGTGAGTCGGTAGAACCCCGCCCCGGTGGTGTCGGCCAGTGTCCGGCCCCGCCGGGGCGGTGGTGTCTCGCCGGTGTCCCGCCGGTCCAGCAGGCAGCACGACCCGTCCGTCCCGCACACCCACTTCCTTCCAGGAGTCCCATCAATGTCCAAGTTGATAGCGTTCGACGAGGAGGCCCGTAAGGGCATGCTCGCCGGTGTCGACGAGCTCGCCGACACCGTCAAGGTCACGCTCGGCCCGAAGGGTCGGCACGTCGTACTGGCCAAGGCCTTCGGTGGCCCCACCGTCACGAACGACGGTGTCTCCATCGCCCGCGAGATCGAGCTCTCCGACCCGTTCGCGAATCTCGGTGCCCAGCTGGTCAAGAGCGTCGCCACCAAGACCAACGACGTCGCCGGCGACGGCACGACCACCGCGACCGTGCTCGCGCAGGCGCTGATCCGCGAGGGGTTGCGCAACGTCGCCGCCGGGTCCAACCCGATGGCCATGGGCAAGGGCATCGAGAAGGCCTCGGCCGCGGTCGTCGAGTTCCTCAAGTCCGCCGCCACCCCTGTGTCGGGGTCCGAGGCCGTGGCACAGGTCGCGACGGTCTCCTCCCGGGACCCGGAGGTCGGCCGCATGGTCGCCGAGGCCATGGACGCCGTGGGTGTCAACGGCGTCGTGTCGGTCGAGGAATCCCAGGGCCTGCACACCGAGGTCGCCGTGACCGAGGGCATCGCCTTCGACAAGGGCTACCTCAGCCCCTACTTCGTCACCGACCCCGACGAGCAGAAGGCCATCTACGAGGACGTCCTGGTCCTGCTGCACCGCGAGAAGATCAGCTCCCTCCCGGACCTGCTCCCGCTGCTCGAGAAGGTCGCCGAGACCGGCAAGCCGCTGCTCGTCGTGGCCGAGGATGTCGACGGAGAGGCGCTGTCGACGCTGGTCGTCAACTCGATCCGCAAGACCATCAAGGTCGTCGCGATCAAGGCGCCGTTCTTCGGCGACCGCCGCAAGGCCTTCCAGGACGATCTCGCGATCGTCCTCAAGGGTCAGGTCGTCAGCCCGGACCTGGGCATGAAGCTCTCCGACTGTGGCCTCGAGGTGCTCGGACACGCCCGCCGCGTGACCGTCTCCAAGGACGAGACGATCATCGTCGACGGCGACGGGGACCAGGCCGATGTGGACGCCCGGGTGGCGCAGCTTCGCCGGCAGGTTGAGGCGACCGACTCCGACTGGGACCGCGAGAAGCTCGAGGAGCGCATCGCCAAGCTCTCCGGTGGCGTCGCGGTGATCCGGGTCGGCGCGGCCACCGAGACGGAGCTCACCGAGCGCAAGCTCCGTGTCGAGGACGCGGTCAACTCGGCCAAGGCCGCCGTCGAGGAGGGCGTGATCGCCGGTGGTGGTTCCGTGCTCGTCCAGGCGGCCGCGGCGCTCACCCGTCTCTCGGCAGGCATCTCCGACCCCGACGAGGTCGTCGGGGTGAACGTGGTCCGCAAGGCACTGTCTGCTCCCTTGTTCTGGATCGCCGCCAATGCCGGAGAAGACGGTTCCGTCGTGGTCAGCAAGGTCTCCGACCTCGGTCCGCGTGACGGTTTCAACGCCGCCACCGGCGAGTACGGTGACCTGGTCTCGGCGGGCGTCATCGACCCGGTGAAGGTGACCCACTCCGCCGTCGTCAACGCCTGCTCCGTCGCGCGGATGGTCCTGACCACCGAGACCGCGATCGTGGACAAGCCCGAGGAGGAGGCACCCGGCGGACACTCGCACGCCGGTCACTCCCACTGACCTGTCCCACTGACCTCTCCCACACCGGGCCCCGGCTCCCGCATCCCGCGGGAGCCGGGGCCCGGTCGTCGTGGAACGACCGGGGTGTCGTCCCGTCCGGCGTCGAGAGGTTAGGCTGGGCCCTCACCGGATGCCCTGCCGCACAGGTGCCGTGGAAGTATCCTGTGCCCACGCCCCGCCGGCCGCCACGGTCCGGACCCGACCGCGCGACCCCGGCGTGCACCCCGACAGAAAGGCCGTGCCCCGTAGCACACCCGTGTAACGAGAGGCCCCCCTAATTCGATGACAGGTACAGCAGACGAGTTGGAGCTCGCCGTCGCCGCCGCGGTCAGAGGAGACCGCAGTGCGGCCACGCGGGTGCTCGAGCTCGTTCGTCCCGGGGTGGTGCGGTACTGCCGCTCTCGCGTCGGGGGTGCGGAGAGGGTCAACCTTTCTGCTGACGATGTCGCACAGGAGGTGCTGATCGCGGTGCTCTCGGCGTTGCCCGGGTACCGGGATCAGGGACGTCCCTTCATGGCATTCGTGTACGGGATCGCGGCACACAAGGTCGCGGACGCGCACCGGGGCGCCGCACGGAACAAGTCGGACCCCGTGGAGTACCTGCCGGAGGTGCTCTCGACGGAGACGGGGCCGGAGGATCACATCCTCGACGGCGAGGTGACCAGGGCCATGAGCCGACTCCTGGACACCCTGCCGGAGAAGCAGAGGGAGATCATCCGGTTGCGGGTGGTAGTAGGACTCTCGGCGGAGGAGACCGCGGAGATCGTGGACAGCACGGCCGGAGCCGTGCGCGTGGCCCAACACCGGGCCATGAAGCAGCTCCGGGCGAGGATCGAGCAGGACGGAGAGGAGCGATGGCGATGAACGACGACGAAGTCGGCCCCGGCACCCGTGACGACGCCGCCTCGCTCGACGGGCACGGCCCGGACCCCGAGGCGGTGGAGCGCGACGACCAGCTCCTCGACGCCCTCGGGGCGGGCGGCCGTCCCACCGACACCGATACCCTCGCGACGCTGCTCGCCGACTGGCGGGGGGAGCTCGACTCCGCACCCCTGCCCGAGCTGCCGGGAGATGAGGAGATCGGGGTCGCACTCGCACCCAACGTCTCCCGCCTGTGGCCCCGCCGGGGCTGGGCCAGGTCCCATGAACACCACCACGGCCAACGTCCCGCGTTGTGGCAGGCGGTGATCGGGGCCGCGGCGGTGGCCGCCGTGATCGTCGGCGGCCTGTCGGTGGCCGCGCACAGTGCCATGCCGGGGGACCCGCTGTGGGGCGTGTCCAAGACGATCTTCGCCGACCGTGCCGGGGAGGTGGAGTTGGTCAGCGACCTGACCGAGCATCTGGCCGCAGCGGATCTGGCGGCTCGCGAAGGTGATCGCGAGCGGGCCGAGCGTCTCCTCGACGAGGTGTCCGGCCGGCTGGACGAGGTCGCGGACGCCTCGGAACGCGTCGAGTTGATGAAGCGCCGCGACGCCATCCGGCGCGACCTGAGCCGGATCACGCCCACCTCGGTACCGTCCCCCGCTCCCGCACCCGAACCGGCGCCCGCCCCGGCCCCCGGACCGGGCCAGGGCCCCGCGACTCTCGTTCCCGGGGTGCCCGTGCCGCTGCCGACGAACCTCATCCCGCCGCCGCCGCCGGGTATGCCGGTCATCCCGTTGCCGTTGGACGGGCTACGGATCTCGACGACGTTGCAGATACCGGTCGACACCCAGCGGATCCAGGATTTCCTGGCGCCCACCACCGGCCGTCCGAACCCGGGCGAGGTCGCAGGGACCACCCCGGCGCCGACCCCGACCCGGACCACCGTGACCCAGGTCCCGACCTCGGGACCGGCGGCCACCAGTGCACCGGCGACCGCGCCACCCACGGGCTAGGTGTGATACCCGGCTAGACCGCGCACCGGGGGTGCGATTCCCGGGGCGGGACCCGGGGCCGCGAACCCGCCCTCAGCGGCGCCAGTGCAGCCGGCGCGGGCGGATCGCACGCACCGCGTCGGCGTACCCGCGGCAGTAGTCCCACGACACGTAGTCGTCGGGGATCGGGTCGAACGCGGGCTCGTGGGGCAAGAGCGAACCGTCCTCGAGGAGCTGCATGAGGTTGGCGCGGAGCATGTCCCACTCGTGGAAGTGCTCCTCGGCACAGTCCTCGCACTGCACGGCCACGCCCTTGACGCCGGTGGGTGCCAGGAGCTCGCGGAACTCCGCGAGATCGGCCAGGTCCTCCTCGATCGCGCGGCGTTCCTCCGCGTCGAGCGGGCCCGACGGGATGCCGTCGTCGACGGGGTCGAGCCCGGCCAGCTCCGCCGTCGGATCATCCGGATCGCCGGCGAACGGGTCGGGCGGCATGCCGTGCCGTAGGGGATCGTTCACCCCCTCACCGTACCCGTGCACGCCACCCGGCGGGGCCGACGGTTCGAGCCGGGGACCCCGGACGCACTATCCTCGGACTCCAGACCGAGACGACCCCCAGGAGGACGGCAGATGAGCGAGTCGCGAGGCCCCGTGCGCACCGGCGGCGACGATCCCACCAAGGTCGCCATGGTGGGCCTGACCTTCGACGACGTGCTGCTGCTCCCGGCCGCTTCCGAGGTGGTCCCCAGCGAGGTCGACACGAGCACCCGACTCACCCGCGACATCACGTTGCGGGTGCCGCTGGTGTCGTCCGCGATGGACACCGTCACCGAGGCACGCATGGCCATCGCCATGGCCCGCCAGGGCGGGATCGGGGTGCTGCACCGCAATCTGTCGGTGGCCGACCAGGCGGCTCAGGTGGACACCGTCAAGAGGTCCGAGGCGGGGATGGTCACCGATCCGGTCACCTGTGCTCCCGCCAACACCCTCGCCGAGGTCGACGAGATGTGCGCCCGCTACCGGATCTCCGGCCTGCCGGTGACCGACGAGCGGGGTGAGCTCGTGGGCATCATCACCAACCGCGACATGCGTTTCGAGGTGGACAAGTCGCGGCGGGTGGACGAGGTCATGACCCGCGCACCGCTGGTGGTCGCGCGGGAGGGGGTGACGGCGGAGGCCGCGCTCGGGCTCCTGCGCCGTCACAAGATCGAGAAGCTGCCGATCGTGGACGGAGACGGTCGTCTCACCGGGCTCATCACGGTCAAGGACTTCGTCAAGACCGAGAAGCACCCCGACGCCACCAAGGACTCGGACGGTCGACTGCGGGTGGCCGCGGCCATCGGGACCGGTGAGGACGCCTGGCAGCGCGCCGGCGCCCTGACCGAGGCCGGCGTGGACGTCCTCGTCGTCGACACCGCTCACGCCCACAACCGCAACGCGCTGGAGATGGTCGCCCGCGTCAAACGCGAGCTCGGCGACCGGGTCCAGGTGATCGGCGGCAACCTCGCCACCCGAGGCGCGGCCCAGGCGATGATCGACGCGGGTGCGGACGCGATCAAGGTGGGCATCGGCCCCGGTTCCATCTGCACCACCCGTGTCGTGGCGGGGGTGGGTGCGCCGCAGATCACCGCGATCCTGGAGGCCTCCGTGGCGGCCCATGCCGCAGGTGTCCCCGTGATCGCCGACGGCGGTATGCAGTACTCGGGCGACGTGGCCAAGGCGATCGCGGCCGGCGCCTCGGCGTGCATGTTCGGATCCCTGCTCGCGGGCTGCACCGAGTCGCCCGGCGACCTGATCTTCGTGGACGGCAAGCAGTACAAGGTCTACCGCGGGATGGGGTCGGTGGGCGCGATGCGCGGACGGGGCAAGCCCGGACAGGAGAAGTCGTTCTCCAAGGACCGGTACTTCCAGGACGACGTGCTGTCCGAGGAGAAGCTCGTCCCCGAGGGCATCGAGGGACGGGTGCCGTACCGGGGCGACGTCGCACAGGTCCTGCACCAGCTCAACGGCGGGCTGCGTGCGGGGATGGGCTACACGGGATCGGCGACCATACCGGACATGAACCGCGCCCAGTTCGTCCAGATCACGGCGGCGGGGCTCAAGGAGAGCCACCCCCACGCGATCCAGATGACCGTCGAGGCCCCCAACTACAACGTCAAGGACTGAAGCCGCGTGCGCAACGTCGTGGAGATCGGAATGGGTCGCGAGGCCCGACGGATGTACGGGCTCGGCGAGGTGGACATCGTGCCCTCCCGCCGCACCCGCAGTTCCAAGGAGGTGTCGACGTCCTGGCAGATCGACGCCTACCGGATGGACCTGCCCGTGATGACCCACCCGACCGACGCGGTGGTCTCACCCGAATCGGCGGTGGAGTTCTCGAGGCTGGGTGGCCTGGCGGTCCTCAACGGCGAGGGCCTGTGGGCGCGGCATGAGGATCCTGAGGCGGCGATCGACGAGTTGCGCGAGATCGCCCTCGAGGACGTGACCGGCCACCGCGCGGTGGCTCGACTCCAAGAGCTGCACCGCGCCCCGATCGACCGGGAGCTGCTCGCGGCGGCGGTGCGACGGATCCGCGACGAGGGTGCGACCGTCGCGGTCCGGGTGTCTCCGCAGCACGCCCGCGAGCTCACGCCCGGCCTGATCGCCGCCGGGATCGACCTGCTCGTGGTCCAGGGCACGATCATCTCCGCCGAGCATGTGAGCGGCGAGGACGAACCGCTGAACCTGAAGGACTTTATCCACGGGCTCGACGTGCCCGTGATCGCCGGCGGCGTGGTGGACTACAAGACCGCCCTGCACCTCATGCGCACGGGCGCGGCGGGTGTGATCGTGGGTTACGGCGGCGTCGACGGGGTCACCACGACGGGCTCCGTGCTCGGGATGGAGGTGCACATGGCCACCGCGATCGCCGACGCGGCGGCCGCGCGACGCGACTACCTGGACGAGACGGGTGGCCGGTACGTCCATGTGCTGGCCGACGGTGATATCTACACCTCGGGCGACATCGCCCGTGCGGTGGCCTGTGGTGCCGACGCCGTGGTCCTGGGGCCGCTCCTGGCGGGCTCGTTGGAGTCCCCGGGGCGGGGTGTGTACTGGGACGCCGTCTCCGCCCACCCCAAGGTCCCCCGGGGGCATGTCGCGGAGATCGACGACGAGACGGCCCTGTCCCCCCTGGCCGAGGTGCTGGAGGGGCCCACGAGTGCCCCGGACGGGACCCGGAACCTGATGGGTGGTCTGCGCCGCGCGATGGCCAAGTGCGGATACTCGGACGTGAAGGGCTTCCAGAAGGTGGACCTGTCCGTTCGCCCCTGAGGCCGGTGGACAAATCGGGCCCTACTGTCGGGTAGGTGCGTGGTGCTCGGGTACTGTGACCCACACCTCGATCACCAGGGAGATCCACCATGACGACATCGGCGCCGTCGCCCTCGACCACCTCCGCCCCCACCGGGAGTACCGACACGGACGTCCTCGTCATCGGGTCCGGATTCGGCGGGAGTGTCACGGCCCTGCGTCTGACCGAGAAGGGCTACCGCGTCACGGTGGTCGAGGCGGGTCGTCGCTTCGAGGACGCGGACTTCGCCAAGACCTCCTGGCGGCTCAACAAGTTCGTCTGGGCGCCGAAACTGGGGCTGTTCGGAGTGCAGCGCGTCCACCTGCTGCGCGATGTGATGGTGATGGCGGGTGCCGGCGTGGGCGGCGGCTCCCTGAACTACGCCAACACCCTCTACAAGCCGCACGCCCCGTTCTTCAACGACCCGCAGTGGGCGCACATCACGGACTGGGACGCTGAACTCTCCCCGTTCTATGACCAGGGTCGCCGGATGCTCGGGGTGGTCACGAACCCGACGCATTCCCATTCCGACACGATCATCAAGGAGGTCGCAAGGGAGATGGGGGCGGAGGACACCTTCGTCTACACCCCGGTCGGCGTCTACTTCGGCGAGAAGACCGGTGGTCGTGGCAAGCCGGGTGAGACGGTCCCGGACCCCTTCTTCGGCGGGGTGGGCCCGGACCGCACGGCCTGCATCGAGTGCGGCGAGTGCATGACGGGCTGCCGGCACGGCGCCAAGAACACTCTGGTCAAGAACTACCTCGGGCTGGCCGAGCGCGCCGGGGCCCGCGTTCTGGACCGGACCACGGTCAGCGGACTGCGCGAGCGCGGAGACGGCACCTGGGAGGTGACGCTCGAGCGCTCCGGCGCCTGGACCCGGCGGGGTAAGCGCATCACAACGGTGACCGCCTCGCACGTGGTGGTGGCAGCCGGGACGTGGGGCACCCAGCATCTGTTGCACTACGCCAAGGACGAGGGCGCACTGCCACGGCTGTCGAACGCGTTGGGCAGGCTGACCCGCACCAACTCGGAGTCGATCCTCGGGGCGATGGGGGACAGGTACACGCCGGAACGGGACTTCTCCGAGGGCGTGGCCATCACGTCGTCGTTCCATCCCGGTTCCGACACCCACGTCGAACCCGTCCGGTACGGCAAGGGCTCCAACGCCATAGCCGTGCTCCAGACCCTGCTGACCGACGGTGACGGCGACGGCCCCCGCTGGCGCACGCTCGCCAACGAGCTGCGTCGCCGGCCGTCGCTACTGTTCAAGCTGGTCAACAAGCGCCGGTGGAGCCAGCGGACTGTGATCGTGCTCGTCATGCAGAACCTGGACAACTCGCTCCAGACCTTCGTGAAGCGCTTCGGTCCTTTCCGCTACGTCTCCAGCAGACAGGGCCACGGCCAGCCCAACCCGACGTGGATCCCCAAGGGCAACGAGGCCACCCGCCGGATCGCCGAGAAGATCGGCGGCGTGGCCGGTGGAACCTGGGGTGACATCATCAACATGCCGATGACCGCGCACTTCCTGGGTGGCTGCGCGATCTCCGACTCCCCGGAATCGGGCGTGGTGGACCCGTACCACCGGGTCTGGAACTACCCGACCATGCATATCGTCGACGGTTCCGCGATCTCCGCGAACCTCGGCGTCAACCCGGCGCTGAGCATCACCGCCCAGGCCGAGCGCGCCATGTCGCTGTGGCCCAACAAGGGTGAGGCCGATCCCCGGCCCCGGCAGGGTGAGGCGTACGTGCGGGTGCAGCCGGTACCGCCCGCGTCGCCGGTCGTCCCGGAGGCGGCGCCCGGCGCGCTGCGTCTGCCGATCGTCGGGGTCTCCAGTGGGGGTGCCCCCGCCCGCGTGTGAGTCCGGGTGGCCGGCGGACGTGGCCGAGTTCGGCTGCGGGCGGGCTGCGCCTAGACTCGACCCCGTGGCCGAGAACGCACAAACCGACTCCCAGTTCACCGCCGAGGCAGCGGTTCCCCGCCCCGTCCTCGTCGTCGATTTCGGTGCCCAGTACGCGCAGCTCATCGCGCGGCGGGTGCGTGAGGCGAGGATCTACTCCGAGGTGATCCCGCACACGGCGACGGTGGAGGAGATCCGGGGCAAGGACCCGGTCGCCCTGATCCTGTCCGGTGGACCGGCCAGCGTCTACGCCGACGATGCCCCGGCTCTCGACCCGGCGGTGCTCGATCTGGGGGTGCCGGTCTTCGGTATCTGCTACGGCTTCCAGTCCATGGCGGGCGCCCTGGGCGGCGAGGTCGCGCACACGGGAAGCCGCGAGTACGGGCGCACCGACGTGACGGTGTCGGGTGGCCTGTTGCACGCCGGACTGCCCGAGCACCACCCGGTGTGGATGAGCCACGGTGACGCGGTCACAACGGCGCCCGAGGGGTTCACGGTGACGGCCACGTCCCCCGGTGCCCCGGTCGCGGCGTTCGAGTGCGCCGAACGCCGGATGGCAGGCGTCCAGTACCACCCCGAGGTCATGCACTCGCCTCACGGGCAGCAGGTGCTCACCCGCTTCCTCACCGAGATCGCGGGCCTCGAACCCACGTGGACGGCGTCCAACATCGCGGACCAGCTGGTGGAGGCCGTCCGTGAGCAGATCGGTGACGGCCGGGCGATCTGCGGGCTGTCCGGTGGCGTCGACTCCGCGGTCGCGGCCGCGTTGGTGCAGAAGGCCATCGGGGACCGACTCACGTGCGTGTTCGTCGACCACGGTCTGCTGCGCGCGGGCGAGCGGGAGCAGGTGGAGAACGATTTCGTGGCCGCCACCGGTGCTCGCCTCATCACACTCGACGATTCGGAGACCTACCTCGGTCACCTCGCCGGCGTGACCGACCCCGAGTCCAAGCGCAAGATCATCGGCCGCGAGTTCATCCGGTCCTTCGAGCGTGCCGTAACCCAGGCCCTCGAACTCCAGGGTGACGACGCCGCCTCCGTCGACTTCCTCGTCCAGGGCACCCTCTACCCGGACGTCGTCGAGTCCGGTGGGGGCGCGGGAACGGCCAACATCAAGAGCCACCACAACGTGGGCGGCCTGCCGGACGACATCGAGTTCTCACTGGTGGAGCCGCTGCGTCTGCTGTTCAAGGACGAGGTCCGGGCCGTGGGCCGGGAGCTCGGATTGCCGGAGGCGATCGTCGGTCGGCACCCCTTCCCTGGCCCGGGTCTGGCCATCCGAATCGTCGGGGCCGTCGATCGGGACCGGCTCGAGACCCTGCGCGCGGCGGATGCGATCGTGCGCGAGGAGATGACCGCGGCCGGGCTCGACGCCTCGGTGTGGCAGTGCCCGGTCGTGTTGCTCGCCGACGTCCGTTCTGTGGGCGTCCAGGGCGACGGGCGCACCTACGGCCACCCGATCGTGCTGCGCCCGGTGAGCTCCGAGGACGCCATGACCGCGGACTGGACGCGCGTGCCGTACGAGACCCTCGCGCTGATCTCGGGCCGCATCACCAACGAGGTCCCGGACGTCAACAGGGTCGTCCTGGACGTGACCAGCAAGCCGCCGGGCACCATCGAGTGGGAGTGACGGCCGGCGGCGACATCTCGGCGCGCGGGTCAGCGCCGGATGACCATCGCCAGGCCGACCAGGACCAGCAGCACGAGTGACGCGGCGATCACCACGGTCGTCGTGATCACCGGCGCGCCCAGGATCGCCCACACGGCGACCCCGAGGGAGAGCAGTCCGGCGACCGCGAGCACGGGCGACCCGGACCGCTCGCGCCGCGCGACCGCATCCGTCGCTACGTCGGTCTCGTAGGCGACCCCGTACCCGGTCGGGATCCCGTGCACGGGGGCGGCCCCGTACCCGGCTGCGGCCCCGTACGCGGGGGAGGTCCCGTACCCGAACTGCTGCGGGTCGGTGACGCCGGAGCCGTAGGGAAGCGGGTCGTGGAGCGGCTGGTCGGGGCGGGGCGTGGTGTCGGAGTGCAGGCTGGTCATGTCGGGGCTCCCGGTGGGTTGCGGTTCGTCGTGGTCCGTGTCGTCGGTGTGGTCTGTGTGATCTGTCGGGTCGTCGGTGTGCCGGTCGCTCATCGCGTCACCATGATGCTGCCGACGCCGGAGTGCACGCTGAGGGTCAGGACGGGGCCGGAGGCATCACCGGACAGGCCGGTCGGGCAGTCCACGCTCCCGACGTCGGTGGTGCAGTTCGTCTCCACGGCGACCCCGTCGGGCAGCAGCACCTGCACTTCTCCGACGTTGTTGGCGATGCTGTAGCTGCGATCGCGGTCCAACTCCAGCTCGCGCATGTCCACGGTGAGGCTGCCGACCTGATGGTTGATCGGGGCGTCCAACTGGGCGGGGTCGGTGATCTGGATCAGCTGCTCGCCGGTGCCCTCCCAGCCGCCCTCGGGCACCTGGACCAGGGAGGCGAGCAGGACGAAGCCGGCGAGCGGGCCGGCGACGACCAGCAGTCCGTGCCCTCTGCGGGTGACCGCGCCGACGAGCAGCCCGCCGGCCACCACGGCGAGTCCGATCGCGGCGATCCTCGTCGCGTCGAGCCAGAGCACGCCGCCGAGCGTGGCCAGTCCACCGGCCACGGCCACGGCGATGAGCGCCAGACCGAGGGTGACCTTGGTCAGCCGGGACCGGGGGCGCGGCGGTGCGGGCGCGGGCGGAGGCGTGGCCCCGGGGTCGGGCAGGTCCCAGGCGAACGGCGCGGCGCCCAGCGGGTCCCAGGAGGGCGGGACAGGCGGGCCGTAGGGCGCGCCGGGTCCTGAGCCCGGTTCCTGAGACGCCCCGGCGGTGCGGCCGGAGTCGGCCCGGGCTGTCTGTGGCCGTACGGCCGACACCTCGGACCACCCGGCGGGCGGCACGGGGGTGCGGCGGTGGAGTCCGTACCAGCCCGCGAGCATGGCGATGGCGATGAGGAATCCGGCACCCACGAAGAGGCTCTCCCCGGAACCGCCGAACGTCGGTGCGCTGAGGAGGACGACGACGACGAGGATCACCGCCGTGATCTTGGAGCCGGATGCCCGGCCCCTCCCGATCAGCGCCTCCCCCTTGGAGGCCTCATCTCCGGCAGAGCGTAGGAGCAGCCACAACAGTGCGTACAGGAACACCCCGGCCCCGCCCCAGAGTGCGGCGATCACGAAGGCGATGCGGAACAGGACGGGGTCCACGCCGTAGCGTCGGCCGAAGCCACCGCAGATGCCGGCGATCTTGGCGTCGTCCGGGGTCCGGACGGGTCGGGTCCGCCACAGGGAGCGGAGCTCTGATGGGACGTCGTGGGTGCTGGAGCTGGACATGACTCCATCGTGGTGGGCGGGCCGCCTTTCCACATCGGGGGCCGACCCTGATATTCGACCCTGAGAGCCCCCGGCAGGGATGGGCGCAATAGCCGACCTACCCCTGAGGGGCGGATCCCCAGGATTAGCGTGGACTTATGGAAAGCTGGCACACAGTGCTGCCGCAGAATCGAGGAGTGTCCGATGACCACACGCCCGTCGAGGGATGCCGCCCGAGCAGATGACGGGTACTTCGGCCCCGGCAGTGCCACGTGGAAGGTCTATTCCGACTCGGGCGCGTCACTCGGCGCCGTTGCGTCGTTGCTCCTCCAGATTCTCGATACGGGCATGCTCAATCATTTCGATCATGTCTCGATCACGTCGGAGAGTCCCGAGGCCGGCCAGGCCCGGTTCCAGCGCACGGGCGATTTCATCACGACCTGCGCCTTCGGCGACAAGGCTCACGTGGATGCCGCAACCGCCCACGTGGACATGCTCCATGAGCGCGCGACCTGGACCAATCCCGAGACCGGACAGGTCGAGGTGGCCAAGTGGCCCGAGTGGCAGCGCTGGACCATGTACACGTTCATATGGGGTTCGCTCGAAGGTGCGCTGAGGTTCGGCATGAAGCTCAGTACGGCCGAGCAGGATGCCTTCGTCAAGGAACAGCAGCTCGTCGCCGAGAAATTGCACGTTCCTGGCCCCCACCCCGAGACGAAGGCCGAACTGGACGCCTTCATCGACGCCGGGCAGAAGGACAAGGCGCTGAATTATCTCGGCGCCCAGACAGCGCTCGGTCTGCGCCACCCGGCCAGAACCCACAATCCCGCCAAGGACTGGGTCTCCGGCGTGGTGCTCGACGGAATCCTCTCGCTGCTTCCCCTGTGGGCGCGGCAGATCTACGGCGTTGAGAACCGCAGCGAGCGGCGACTGGCGCGGGCGCAGCGCACCACGGCTCGTTTCCTCGCGGTCGCCCGCAGGAATTCGTCCCTGCAGGACCTCGTCGACGCGGGAATCGCCCACGCTACTGAACACCCGTATCAGAAGGTCCGGGCGAGGGCTCCGAAGGGCTGAACCGGGCGGGGCGGCTCCGCGCCGGCGCCCGGCGACTCAGGACCGGAGCATCCGGCGCAGCGACACCGACGGATCAGCCAGCGCGTCCCGGTCTACGCGCACATCGCGGTCGATGATGCGGCGCGCCGCGCGGACGGTCATCGGATCATCGACGGTCGCCGCGCCGACCAGTCGGCGCCCTCCACTCGGAAGACCGCGACCCCGGGGCGCACGATCTCCACGCCCTCGCCGACGAGATCGCCCACGATCTCGATGTGGGAGCCGTACCGGTCCGTCCAGTACCAGGCTGCACCGCGCGGGGCCGGCGCTCGTCCGAGCAGCCGGGCCGCAGCGTCCTGCCCGTCCAGCCGTGCCGCCTCCCAATGCGCGGCCGCGGGCAGGACGCCGCCGCCAGGAACGAGTTCCAGCTCGGTCCTCGCGGTGCCCTCGACTAGGGCGCGTTTCGACAGGGGCGGATGATCCACGCACGACGGCTCCTGCTCGATGATCGTCACCGGGCCGTCATACCCGAGGTCCCGCAGTGTCCTGGCCGTCGTGTACCCCGCGACGCCGCCGCCGACGATCAGGACATCCGTCGGGTCCTCTCCGCTCACGCGAGGCGAGCGGGGTTCGGCACCAGCACGATGTCAGTACCCTCCACACGCACCGTGTGGGCGGCGACGCCGCTCGACGCCGGCGGCGTCAACACGGCGCCGTCGGCAAGACGGAACCGCGCGCCGTGCAGCGGGCACTCGACGCAGCCGTCCTCGACCCAACCATCGGCGAGACCGGATTCCTCGTGGGTGCAGGTGTCGTCGAGGGCGTAGTACCGGTCGCCGTCGTGGAACACGGCCACGTCGTCCATCGTCCCGGCACGCTCCTTCGGGACCGTGATCCCGGTACCGTCGTCGATCTCGCCGACACGTGCGACCACGATCCCTTGCGTCATGAACCCAGGTTAGTGCGTGTCCCGCACACCGTCACCGGGCCGTCCGCGGCAGTCGGCGGCAGTCGGCAGAAGAGGAGGCCGCCGCATCAGGTGTCTTCCCGGGCGAACCGGGGGAGATCCCCGATACCTCTCGGGGGCACGATCTGTGACCATGGCGGGTATGAGTGAGAACGCGACCGATCAGGTATCGGCCCCCGCGCCGCAGCCGCCGGTCGCGCCACGGCCACCCATGGCGGCCGTGCAGCCGGTGGGGTTCCGGTGGTACCCGCCGCTGGCCAGGATCTCCGATGGATCCGTCGTCGCCGGCGTGTGCGCGGGACTCGCGGCCCATCTGGGGGTGCGGGTCACCCATGTGCGCATGGCGATGGTGGTGCTCGCCACCCTCTCCGGCGCGGGTGTGCTGTTCTACGCCGCCCTGTGGGCTCTGACCCCGTCGGCGCGGGCCCCGGAGGGGGCCGCCTCCGTGGACGCGCGGGAGCGGCGGCGCGGCATGGCCCTGGCCGTGGTGGCGCTGGTGGGGTCGGTGCTGTCGTTGATGGTCACCACCGCGACGGGACTGCACGTGATCGTTCCCGTCCTGGTCGTGGCACTGGGCGCCGGGCTGGTCTGGCAGCAGTACGACGGTGGGGGACGGGTGGCTCCCCGGTCCGTCTTCGACTGGGCGAGGGTCACCGCCGGTGCGACCCTCGTCGTCGTCGGACTGGCCGTCGTGGTGCTGGGACAGGTCGAGTTCGCCGCCCTGCGGTCGTCGTTCCTGGCGGTGCTGGCGACCCTGGTCGGAGTGGCGTTGCTCAGCGTCCCTGTGGGGCTGCGGCTGTGGCGGTCGTTGGAAGAGGAGCGCGCGGCCCGCATCCGTGAGTCCGAGCGCAGCGACATCGCCTCCCACCTGCACGATTCGGTGCTGCAGACGCTGGCGTTGATCCAGAAGCGCTCCGACGACCCCGCCCAGGTGTCACGGCTGGCCCGTCGGCAGGAGCGCGAACTGCGGCAGTGGCTCTTCGGGGCGGGGTCACGCATGTCCTCGGGTGCGGCCACCGTCGCCGGGGCCGTCGAGGTGATCGTCGGGGACGTCGAGGACGCCTACGGTCTGCGCGTGGACCAGGTGGTGGTGGGCGGCGACGGACCGGCCGGCGACGCCGAGGAGGCGGTGCTGGGTGCCGTCCGCGAGGCCCTGGTCAACGTGGCCAAGCACGCCGACGTCGACACCGCCGACGTGTTCGTGGAGAACGACGGTCAGGTGCTCACCGCCTTCGTCCGGGACCGCGGCTGCGGCTTCGACCCCGACGACGTGGGCGATGATCGACACGGGTTGTCCCAGTCGATCCGGCACCGTGTCGAGAGCCGGGGCGGCAGCGTGACGGTGCGCAGTACGCTCGGTCGCGGAACCGAGATCGGGATCGAGATGCCGCTGGAGGGCGAATGACGGACGAGCCGGTGGGTGGCGTCAGGGTGTGCCGGGTGTTCCTCGTCGACGACCACGCGGTGTTCCGCAGCGGTGTCCGGGCCGAGCTGGCCGGTCAGGCCGGGATCGAGGTGGTGGGCGAGGCCGGGTCGGTCGCGGAGGCCGTCGCCGGTATCGGACGGGTACGGCCCGATGTGGTGCTGCTCGACGTGCACATGCCCGATGGCGGTGGGGTGGCCGTGCTCCGCTCGGTGCTGGGGACTGATCCCAGCGGCGGGCCCGACACCTCCGGCACACCCGGTGCGTCCGACGCGCCCGTGTCCACCTTCCTGGCGTTGAGTGTCTCGGACGCCGCGGAGGACGTGATCGCCGTGATCCGCGGCGGGGCGCGCGGGTACGTCACCAAGACCATCTCCGGCGGGGAACTGGCCGACGCCGTGCGCCGCGTGGCCGACGGGGACGCGGTGTTCTCCCCGCGCCTGGCCGGGTTCGTCCTGGACGCGTTCGCCCGTGCCGCGCCCGGGCCCGAGGAGTGGGGTGAGCCCGTCCACGACCCGGAGGTCGACTCCCTCACCCCGCGGGAGAAGGAGGTGCTCCGGTTGTTGGCACGGGGGTACACCTACAAGGAGATCGCCGAGAAGTTGTTCATCTCGGTCAAGACCGTGGAGACACACGCCTCCAACGTGCTGCGAAAGACCCAGCAGTCCAACCGGCACGCGCTCACCCGCTGGGCTCAGTCCCGCCACCTGGACTGACACACCTGACCGTCCTGGGTGCCTTGACGTCCTGGGTGCCTTGACGTCGCGAAGAGTGTTCCGCACACATCGGCCGGGAGTGGGGTGTACGGAACGCTCTTGGCGTTGACGCCGAGCCGCTACCGTGGCGTCGTGAGCGAACCGCGCGATCTCCCCCTCTGCATCATCGGCGACTCCTTCGTGGCCGGGTACGGCGACGAGACCGGCCGTGGATGGACCGCGCACCTGGTCGAGGAGGGTGCCGGGGCGGGTCTGAGCCTCCACACCACCGTCGCGGGGATCGGCGGGGACACCTCCGAGATGATCCTGGCCCGGTGGGACGAGGTCGACCGCCGCCGCGCCGCGTTCCCGACCACGGCGGTGATCGCGGAGTTCGGGGTCAACGACGTGATGGAGCACGAGGGGGCCCTGCGCGTCGAGGAGGCGGGCACGGTCGCGGCTCTGCGCGGGATGATCGCTCGCGCGCCGCAGGGTCGGTTCCTGGTGGTGGGGCCGCCACCGGTCGTGTGGGAGGAGGTCAATGAGCGGATAGTCGCCCGCGCCGCCGCCATTGCCGCGGTGTGCGCCGAGGCCGGGGTGCCGTTCGTCCCGACCTTCGACTCCTTGCGGCCCGGCGGGGCGTGGATGCGCGAGGTCACCGCCGGTGACGGGGCGCACCCCGGCCCCGCGGGGTATGAGCAGTTCGCCCGGATCATCTCGGGCCCGGTACTCGAGTGGCTGCGCTCACTGCCGGACGTCGAGCCGGGTTAGCGAGAACTCTTCATGGCGGTCCTCACCGTCACGGACGGGTCTGCTTGTAGCTCGGCCAGACGGTCCGAACCCATGGGCAGCAGCGCGATCCTCCCGCCGGAGTCGAAGTGCATCGCCCAGCCGTACGTCTTGGTCAGCGGGGAGGTGCGCAGGCACGGTTGGCCCTTGGAGAAGAACTCCTCGCGTTCGGCCGCACGGTCGGCCTCTCCGATTCCCTTGCGGGCGCAGTGGACGTCGAAGAGCAGGTCGTCGCTCGTCCAGGTGTAGTCCGCCCCCGAGAGTCTCTCGTACTGCAACTCGGCGATCGAGCGTTTCCCGGACGGCGGCGCCGTGGCCGTCTCGGCCCGGGTGTCGGATGCGGGCAGGATCAGTGTGTCGGTGTAGTCGGTGCTGTGCATGGCGCTCTCCCTGCTCCCGTGGTGAACGCGAGGGCGGGGGTCCCCCTGGCGCGGTCGCGGTCGGTGCCGGTGGTCTCCGGTAATCTGAGTATCGCCGCACCCCCCGTACGGCGGCAGGAGGATTGATCATGACGAGTCCGAAGAACCCTGACCGCACCGGTGAGCATTCCGAGCAACCCGCGGACAAGGCCCGGCACGACCACGACGACGCGGTCGCCGACGAGTGGGGCGACGAGTCGTTCCCGGCCAGCGATCCCCCCGCCACACCCTGACCCCGAGCCCCTGACTGACCCCGAGCTCCTGACTCAGCGCAGTATCTCGAACTGCTCCGACACCGCCCGCAGTGCAGACGCGCTGCGGGCGAACTGTTCGATCTCGGTGGCGTCGAGTTCCAGTTCCACCACGCGCTGGACCCCGGTCCGGCCGATCACCGCGGGGACGCCGATGAAGATCCCGTCCTGCCCGTACTCGCCCCGCAGCAACGTGGAGACCGGTAGCGACACCTGCTCGTTGCGCAGCACGGCGCGCGTGATGCGGGCCAGCCCCATGCCGATGCCATAGCTCGTGGAGCCCTTGGAGTCGATGATCCGGTAGGCGGCGTCCCTGGTCTCCGTGAAGATCCGGGCCAGTCGTTCCCGCGTGGCCGGGTCCCCGTCGAGATCCCGGCGCAGTGGTACCCCGGAGACGTTGGCCGATGAGAAGACCGGCAGTTCGGTGTCACCGTGTTCACCGATGATCGAGGCGTGCACGCTCATCGGGGCGACGTCGTAGTACTCGCCCAGCATGAAGCGGAAGCGTGCCGAGTCGAGGATCGTCCCGGAGCCGATGACCTGTGCGGAGGGTAGGCCGGAGTATCGCCAGGAGGCCTGGGTGAGGATGTCGACGGGGTTGGTGGCCACGAGCAGGATGCCGTCGAAGCCGGTCGCCATGACGTCGCCGACGATCCCCTCGAAGATCGCCATGTTCCTGCCGACCAGGTCGAGCCGCGTCTCGCCGGGTCTCTGGGCGGCGCCGGCGCAGATCACCACCATCGTGGCGTCCGCGCAGTCGTCGTAGGTGCCCTCCGTGACGAGGGTGGGGGAGGGGGCCCACACGACGCCGTGGTTGAGGTCCATGACCTCGCCGACCAGTTTGTCGTGGTCGATGTCGATGATGGACAGGTGGTCGGCCAGGCCCTGGTTGACGAGCGCGTACCCGTAGGCGATGCCCACGTCCCCGGCGCCGATGAGCACGATGCGGTTCCCGATGGAGGCCTTCATGGTTCCCGAGGGTAGATGCTCCGGGTGAACGCCGAGGTGCGGCGACGGGGACGGTGACTGGGGGGCGACGACGAGGAGAACCCTGTTCGAACAGGTGTTCTTGCGCCGTGTCGGACCGGTGGTGTTCACTGTTCCCCGTGATCGAAAAATAGTTCGATCAAAGCGGTTGGCGGCGTGTCGTCCGGGGCGGGAGGTTCTGGTGATGGTAATGGGCACTCCTGCCGTCGACATGTCCGGCCTCGGCACGGCGGACCGAGTCGCTGAGCTGCGTCGCCGGCTGGCCACGATGCCGGGCGGGGGGCCGCCCGCCGCCGCACGCTCGGGGGCGCCGGCGTTCGCGCATCAGGATGGGGGCGCGGTCGTGGAGCCGGTCGGGACCACCGGCGGCACGATGCTCGCGGAGGCGATGCCTGCGGACCCGATGCCTGAGGACGGGGACGGAGGTGCGTCGGGTGCGGTGTCCTCCGGGGCGCGCGTGCCCGGAGTGGTGGTGCCGTGTTCCGTTGCGCCCCTGCTGCCGGGCGGCGTCCTGCCCGCCGGGCGGGTCACCGCGGTATCCGGCAGTGCCACCCTCCGGGTCGGGTTGCTCGCCGCGGCCACGGCCGCCGGGGCCAGATGTGCGGTGGTGGGCTGGCCGGAACTCGGGGTGGCCGCGGTGGCGGAACAGGGTGGCCGGCTGGACTGTCTGGCGCTGGTCCCGGATCCCGGCCCGGATCCCGCCGCTGTGGTGTCGGTGCTGCTCGACGGCCTGGACCTGGTGCTACTGGGGCCCGGGGTCCGGGTGGTCGCCCCGTCGCGGGCCCGTGTTCTCGCCGGGCGGGTGCGGGCCGCGGGGGCGGTGCTGCTCGTGGGTGCGGACTGGCCCGGGGCGGAACTCGCACTGACCGGGCGGCACTGCCGCTACGGCGGGTTGGGTGCGGGCGCAGGGAGGCTGGCCTCGGTCTCCACCATGGTGCGGTGCACCGGCCGGGCGGCGCCCCCGCGGACGGCGGAGTGGGTGGCGGCGGGATGAGTGCGCGGGTCATGGCGGTGTGGTGCCCGGACTGGCCGGCGGTCGCGGCGGCCCGGGGCGGGGGACACGGTCTGCACCTGCCGCTCGCGGTGGTCGGCCCGCGCGGGGTGCTCGCGTGCAACGCCGTCGCGCGCGCGGTCGGGGTGCGACGCGGGCTGCGCCGGCGCGAGGCGCAGTTCCGGTGCCCGGAGCTCGTCGTGGCCCCGGCGGATCCGTCACGGGATGCCGTGTGGTTCGAACCCGTGGTGCAGGCGTTGGACGCCGTGGTGCCGGGCATCGAGGTGCTGCGCCCCGGCCTGTTCGTGTTCTCCGCGGCCGGGGCGCTGCGGTTCCACGGCGGAGTGGAGCAGGTCGTGACCCGGGTGGTGGACGCGGTGGCGGCGGCCGGGACGGAGTGTCAGGTGGGTTTGGCGGACGAGCTGCCCACGGCCGTGCTCGGCGCGCGCGGGTCGGTGCTGCTGGAGCCGGGCGGGGACGCCGGTTATCTGGCCGACCTGCCCGTGGACGCGCTCGTGGTGGAGCCCGCGCTGGGCGATCCGGACGAGCTGGCGGAGCTGGTCGGGCTGCTGCACCGGCTCGGCGTACGGACGCTCGGGGACTTCGCCGCGCTCCCGTTGCGGGACGTGGCGACCCGCTTCGGCGAGGCGGGAGCGGTGGCGCATCGCATCGCCCGCGCCGTGCCGTGGAGGCCCCCGTCGGTCACCGCGGTGCCCACGGGGTCGGCGGTCGAGCACCGGTGCGATCCACCACTGGAACGGGTGGACGAGGCGGCGTTCCTCGGGCGTCGGCTGGCGGGGGAGCTGCATGCCGTCCTCGCCGCGGCCGGGGTCTCGTGCCTGCGCCTGCGCATCACCGCGCGGGTCGAGGGAGGCGTCGAGGTCAACCGGGTGTGGCGGTGCTCCGCTCCGCTCACCCCGGAGGGCACCGCCGACCGGTTGCGCTGGCAACTGGAGGGCTGGCTCACCGGTACCGCGATCGCCGGTGGTGCCGGAGGGGCGGTCACCGCTCTCGTTCTGGAACCGGTGGAGGTGGTCCCCGCCGGCCGCGTCCAGGAGGGGTTGTGGGGTGAGGCGGGGCTGGCGGAGGCGCGTGTGCACCGCGCTCTCGTGCGGGTGCAGGGACTGCTCGGGCCGGAGGCGGTCCGTGTCCCCGTGGAGGTCGGCGGCCGGGGCCCGGATGATCGCGTGCGGTCCCTGCCGTACGGGGACGCCCCGGCCGACCCGGTCGCGGAGGGGCCGTGGCCGGGGGCTCTGCCGGCGCCGTCGCCGTCGGTGGTGTGGCCGGGGCCGGGCTACAGGTTGGAGATCCGCGAGGGCGGTGACCCCGCGTCAGGGGTCGTGGCACGGGTTCCCCTCGCCGGGGGGGTCGTCCTGCGCACCGCTGCGGGGGCTGCGGTCGGGGTCGGGCCCCGCGGCCTGCTCACCGGTCGACCCGAGGCGGTCGAGATCACGGGCCGTCGATGCGCGGTGGCCGGCTGGTCACGGCCGTGGCTGATCGACGAGGCCTGGTGGGAGCCCGGCCCGGGTGGTGCGCCCCGTCGGCCGAAGGCCCGGATACAGCTCGTCCCCGAGCGGGCGGCCGCGTTGCTGCTGTGCTGCCTGGTCGGGGACGAACCGGGGAGTTGGACAGTCGAGGGAGTATACGAATGAACCGTCCACGACTCTCCGTGGTCGTGACCCTCGTCGCTCGTCGGGTGTGCTCAGCGCTCGATGTCGACCACCAGTCGGGTCGGGTTCTGGAGGAGGAAGGCCGAGAAGGGACGGTCCGTGCCCTCGAGACCGATGACGGATTGTGCCTGGCCCTCGAACTGGCCGGCGAAGGCCACCCCGGCCACTCCGGTCGCCTCGTCGCTCGAGACGGTGCCCACGGGGACCTCCGTCATCGACGTCATGGTGGGAAGAACCTGGTCGCGGATCATCACCTGGAGGAACGAGTCCCCGGGCACCTCCACGGGGGAGCCGCTGCCCTGCTGGGCGGGTGCGTCCACGTAGTCCACGGAGTATCCCGGGACGCCCTGGCCCTCGAGTTCGTAGACCACGCGATCCTTGCCCTGGTAGTCGCCCACGCGGATATCGGTCACGACGAGTTGGGCGCGCTCGGCGGTCTCACCGGGGTCCTCGCTCTTCGGACCGGAGTCCGCGGGCCTGGCGGAGGGATCGGAGGTCTCGGTCTCGTCCGGAGCCAGGGCCCGGGCCACCGCGGCCGGGGAGGATCCCGCCGCGGTGGTCTGGCTGGTGGTGGGGGTCTCGGTCGAGGTGTCGGCTCCACATCCCGCCAGCCCCAGGGACGCGACGGCGGTGAGGGCAACGGCTGCGGCGAAGCGGCGGTGATGGATGCGCATACGTCCACCCTAGATCCCTCTGGTCACTTTTGTCCCACAAGGTGGCTACAGTTACGCCTCCCCGCGGGATGGGGCACCATGGGGTCGTGTCAGATACCGATTCCGCCACACACCCGGGTTGGTGTTCCCTGCAGTCCGCCGACGAGCCCCCGGCAGGCACCGCCGCCCACGAGGAGTCGTGGGTGCTGCTGGAGGTCCCCGGGCGCTGGGGGCGCGACATCTTCGACGGTGAGGCCCTGGGCGAGGACCTGTCCCGACGTCTCAAGGAGCACATCGCGGCCTGCGGGTCGCGCATGCTCTTCATCCGCCGGCCCGGCCGCGAGGGTCAGCGCCTCGACCGGCACCGCTTCTACCTCTGCGACACCCGCCCCGACCGGCAGAGTATCCGCGCCGGTCGTGTCGACGGGCCTGAGGAATTGCTCGGATTGGACCTGTCTCCGGACGGGCACGTGGCCGGTACCCGCGAGGTCGCGGCGCCCGTGCCACTCGTGTGCACCCACGCCAAGCGTGACCAGTGTTGCGCTGTGCGGGGCCGCCCCGTCGCGGCCGGCCTGGAGTCACTGTTGGGCGGGCGCCTGGCCGCACTCGACCCCGATGCCGCGGTGTGGGAGTGTTCCCACACCGGGGGTCACCGCTTCGCCCCGGTCCTGTTGCTGCCCGGCACCGGTTACACCTATGGGCCCGCGGAGGTGGCCCACGCGGCCGGAATCGTCGAGGCGGCGCTGGACGGCCGGGTCGTCACCGAGAACCTGCGGGGCCGAAGCACGTGGCCACCGGCCGGTCAGGTGGCGGAGGTGGCCGTGCGGGACTCCGGTGTGGAGGCTGGGCCGGGCGACCTCGTCGTCACGATCGACCCCGATTCCTCGCGCGTGGCCGTGGTCCGTCACACCGACGGACGCGCCTGGCGTGTCGAGGCGGGCACCCGCCCGCTGCCTCCGCGGTCCCAGAGCTGTCGCAAACCGCCCGGTGAGGCCTCGGCGTGGGTCGTGGAGTCGTTCACCCGGCTCTGAGTTCTCGCGCGGCTTTGAATCCTCGCCCGATTCCGAGTTCTCGCCCGGTTCCGAGGTTGCCTCCGGTCCTGAGTCCACCCCCCGGGCCACGGCGGGTGAGGCCCGGTGAACTGGTATCACGGGCCCCGGACCTGGAACGAGCTGGAGCGGGTTCTGTCCGGTCGGCCGAACCCGCGTGGGCCCCAGAATCCGCACCCCGGTGACGGCAGCGACGCCCCCGCCTGGTCCCGTCGACGGGGTGAGTACACCCCTCCTAACGGGCGCCGGACGCAGGGACGGGTGCCCTACGCCGAGCTCCACGCCCATTCCGCCTTCAGCTTCCTGGACGGTGCCTCCTCACCCGAGGCGATGGCGGAGGCGGCGGCGGAACTGGGGTTGACCGCGCTGGCGATCACCGATCACGACGGCTTGTACGGGGTCGTCCGATTCGCCGAGGCGGCGTCCGAGCTGGGTCTGGCGACCGTCTTCGGCGCCGAGCTCTCGCTGCCCGGGGGTGAACACCTGCTCGTGTTGGCCCGCGGAGGGGAGGGTTATCGCAGACTCTCGCGTGCGATCGCCCACGCCCACCTCAGGGGAGGTGCGAAGGGTGAACCGCGGTACGAGATCGGGGAACTCGCCGAGGCCGCCGGTGGTCACTGGTACGTGCTCACCGGGTGTCGCAGAGGGCGGGTGCGGCGAGCCCTCGAACGGGGCGGCGCGGGTGCGCCCGGCGTCGACACCGCGGCTGCGGGTGCGGCGCTGGGCGAGCTCGTCGAGCTGTTCGGGCGGGACCGGGTGGTCGTGGAGCTGACCTGTCACGGCGTTCCCGAGGACACCGAGCGATGTGACGCGCTGGCCACGCTCGCGGCCGCGGCGGGCCTGCCCGTCGTGGCCACCACCGCCGCGCACTGTGCGGGCCCGGAGGACGCCCGTCTGGCCTCAGTCATGGCGGCGCTCGGAGCCCGCGACGCCCTGGAGACCCATGCCGCGCACCTGCCCCCGGCCGGAGGAGCGTACCTGCGCTCGGGTGAGGAGATGGCCGAGTTGTTCGACCGCTGGCCGGGCGCCGTCTCCGGGGCGGCGGCCCTGGGTCGCGAGTGTGCGTTCGACCTCCGGCTCATCGCCCCCGAACTGCCGCCGTTCGATGTGCCCGAGGGCCACACGGAGGACAGTCGGCTCGCCGAACTCACCTACGCGGGGGCCGCCCGGCGCTACGGGGCACCCGGCGCGGCCCCGGAGGCCTACGCGCAGATCCACCGCGAGTTGGGGGTGATCGCCGAGCTGGGGTTCCCCGGTTACTTCCTCGTGGTCCACGACATCGTCGAGTTCTGTCGCAGGGAGGGCATCCTCTGTCAGGGCAGGGGATCGGCCGCCAACTCGGCCGTCTGCTACTCCCTCGGCATCACCAACGTGGACCCGGTGGGGGCGCACCTGCTCTTCGAGCGCTTCCTGTCCCCGGAGCGGGACGGTCCGCCGGACATCGACGTGGACATCGAGTCCGGCCGTCGGGAGGAGGCCATCCAGTACGTCTACTCCCGCTACGGGCGGGACCATGCCGCGCAGGTGGCCAATGTCATCACCTACCGGGGGCGGTCGGCCGTGCGGGACGTGGCCCGGGCACTCGGGTACTCCACCGGGCAGCAGGACGCGTGGTCCAAGAGCGTGGACCGGTGGTCGGGTCTGAAGAACCACGAGCGGGAGGCCACCGAGCACACCGTCCCGGCCGACGTCCTGGCGCTGGCCCGCAGACTCGTCGGACTGCCCCGGCACCTCGGCATCCACTCCGGCGGCATGGTGATCTGCGACCGGCCGGTGGCCGACGTGGTGCCCGTCGAATGGGCGCGCATGCCCGGGCGGACGGTCCTGCAGTGGGACAAGGACGACTGCGCGGCGGTCGGTCTGGTCAAGTTCGACATGCTGGGGCTGGGGATGCTCACGGCGCTACACCACGCCATCGACCTCGCGGCCGAGCACAAGGACCTCGAGGTGGACCTGGCCCGACTGGACCTCTCCGATCCCGAGGTCTACGAGATGCTGTGCCGGGGCGATTCCGTGGGGGTGTTCCAGGTGGAGTCGCGGGCGCAGATGGCCACGCTGCCCAGACTCCGGCCGCGGACGTTCTACGACCTCGTGGTGGAGGTGGCGCTCATCCGCCCCGGCCCCATCCAGGGCGGCTCCGTGCACCCCTACATCCGTAGACGCAACGGGCGGGAGGAGGTGGTGTTCGACCACCCCGCGCTCGAGGCGGCCCTGGGGCGGACGCTGGGGATCCCGCTGTTCCAGGAGCAGCTCATGCAGATCGCCACCGAGATCGCCGGGTTCACCGGGGCGGAGGCGGACCAGCTCCGCCGGGCGATGGGGGCCAAGCGCTCTCCCGAGCGGATGGCGCGGCTGCGGGAGAGGTTCTTCGCGGGCATGCGTGACCTCCACGGCATCGGCACCAGCCCACCCGGGACACCGGTCACCGGGCCCGAGGTGGGGGAGCGGATCTGGGAGAAGATGTGCGCGTTCGCCAACTACGGCTTCCCCGAGAGCCACTCCCAGTCCTTCGCGGCGATCGTCTACTACTCGGCGTGGTTCAAGTGCCACCACCCGGCCGTCTTCTGTGCGGCGCTGCTGCGTAGCCAGCCGATGGGGTTCTACTCGCCGCAGTCCCTCGTGGCCGACGCCCGCAGGCACGGCGTCACCGTGCACCGCCCCTGCGTCAACCGCTCGCTCGGCGGTGCCACGTGTGAGAACAGGGGCACCGAGGTGCGCCTCGGCCTGGAGTCCGTGCGGGCGATCGGCACCGACCTCGCCACGGCGATCGCCGACGAGCGCGATACCCACGGCCCGTTCCTCTCGGCCGCCGACCTCGCCGGCCGCACCGGGCTGACCGTCCGACAGATGGAGGCGCTGGCCACCGCGGGGGCCCTCGACGCGCTCGGCGTCGGGGGGCGGCGGGCGGCCCTGTGGTCGGCGGCCACCGCGGCCCGGCAACGGCCCGGGATGTTGCCCGGGCTGAGCCAGGTCGACGCCCCGGCGCTGCCGGGGATGAGCGTCCTGGAACTCACCTCCGCGGATCTGGCCGCCACCGGGATCAGCCCCGAGGAGTACCCGACGGTTCACGCCCGGCCGTGGCTCGACTCCCGGGGGGTGTGCACCACCGCCGGGCTAGCCCACGTCCCCGACGGCAGCCGGGTGGAGGTCGCCGGCGCGGTCACCCACCGGCAGCGGCCCGCCACCGCCGAGGGGGTGACCTTCCTCAGCCTCGAGGACGAGACGGGCATGACCAACGTCGTGTGCTCGGTGGGACTGTGGGCGCGCTACCGCCCGATCGTTTCCTCCGCCCCGGCGCTCATCGTCCGCGGCACGGTGGAGAACCGCTCGGGCGCGGTGAGCTTGGTGGCGGACAAGATAGAGCGCCTCCACCTGGGGATGGCGATCGGCCGCAGCCGGGACTTCAGGTGATGACCGCTACCCAGCCCGCCCCGGCCGAGCCCGGGTTCAGGCCGAGCCCGGGTTCAGGCCGAGCCCGAGATCAGACGTAGCGGAAGTCCTCCCCGCGCGCCCACTGCACCAGCCTGTCGGCGGTGTCCCGGCGCGAGGGCGGGTGGTAGTCCCGGGTCCGTGAGGAGTACGACCGCCACGGCGACACCACACGGGCCGTGTTCGACGGGGTGTCCCGCACCGCCCCCGTGGTGGGGGCGGCGGCGGTTCTCGTGGCCGTGATGTTCCTCGGGAGGGCTGATCGCCGGGGACCCCGTCCATACACATGCGCCCCCGCGAGGGTTCGCCGTAGGTTCGGGTCATGATCCTGGACGATCTCCGCGCCCGCCTCCACACCGCCTCCGTCCTCACCGACGCGGACGTTCTGGAGGGATACCGCCAGGACTGGGCCAAGGCCCCGGACCCGGGGATGCCGGTGGCCGTGGTGCGCGCGCGGTCGACCGAGGACGTCCAGGAGGTCATGCGCTGGGCGAGTGCCCACGGCGTGCCGGTGGTCCCTCGGGGCGCCGGGTCAGGGCTGTCCGGGGGAGCGACGGCGGTCGACGGCGGGATCGTGCTCTCGACCGAGCTCATGCGGGACATCGACGTCGACCCGGTCACCCGCACCGCGACCGTCCAACCGGGTCTGCTCAACATCGAGGTCAAACGCGCCGTCGCCGAACACGGCCTCTGGTATCCGCCCGACCCCTCGTCGTACGAGATCTGCTCGATCGGCGGCAACATCGCCACCAACGCCGGCGGTCTGTGCTGTGTGAAGTACGGCGTGACCACCGACTACGTCCTGGGCCTGACGGTGGTGCTGGCCGACGGCACCGCGGTGCGACTGGGCGGTGCGCGGCTCAAGGACACCGCCGGGTTGAGCCTGACCAAGCTCTTCGTGGGCAGCGAGGGCACGTTGGGGGTGGTCACCGAGGTCATCGTGCGGCTCATCCCCGAACAGCCGCCCCGCTCCACCGTGGTGGGGATCTTCCCGGACGTGGTGGCGTGCAGCGACGCCGTCCTGGCCGTCACCCGCCGGATCCGGCCGGCGATGCTCGAGTTCATGGACAACGTCTCGATCCGGGCCGTCGAGGCGGACCTGAGGATGGGCCTGGACACCTCCGCCGGTGCGATGCTGCTGGCCCAGTCCGACCTCACCGGACCCGACCGCGCGGCCGAGACGGAGTTCATGGCCGAGGCGTTCCGCACCCACGGCGCGAGCGAGGTGTTCGCGACCGACGATCCCGAGGAGGGGGAGCAGTTCACGGTCGCGCGTCGGGCCGCGTTCACCAGCCTGGGCAAGACCGGGACGCTGCTCCTCGAGGACGTCGGCGTGCCGTTGCCCGCGCTGCCCGAGCTGGTCGCCGGGATCGAGGCGATCTCGGCCCGGCGTGATGTGCCGATCGCCCTGGTCGCCCACGCCGGTGACGGCAACACGCACCCGATCATCGTGCTGGCCGACGACGACCCGGACCGCGCCCACCGGGCCCAGGCGGCGTTCGGCGAGGTGATGGACCTGGCGATCGGGATGGGCGGGACGATCACCGGCGAACACGGCGTGGGACGCCTCAAGGCGCCGTGGCTGCCCGCCCAGCTGGGCGAGGACGTGATGGAGTTGAACCGCCGCATCAAGACGGCGCTGGACCCGCAGGGGATCCTCAACCCGGGGACGATGTTCTGACGTCACCGGGGCGGCGGTCCGCTCGCGAGGTTACTGTGCGACCTCGTCGTCGTCGACGTTGTTGTGGTCGCCGCCGCCGCCGTCGTCGCCGGCCGGGACCCGGACCCGCACCGCCGCCGCGACCGGCGTGCCCACCGGCACCACCCGCCCGCCCAGGGCCACGGTGATGATCCCCAGCTCGACCTGGCGGGAGACCACCTCGACCGCCGAATCGGGGCGCAGGCCGATCTCGGCCAGGTGCCGCAGGACGGAGTTGTCCCGGTCGGACACCCGCGTGACCACCCCGGCGCCGCCCTCGGGCACCCGGTCCAGGGGGACGTCGGCGAGCTGGTCAAGCCGCCCGTCGCGGGTGGGGATGGGGTCGCCGTGCGGGTCGCGGCGCGGGTGGTCGAGGAAGCCGTCCAGGGCGTCGACGAACCGGTCGGAGACCACGTGCTCGAGGGCGTCGGCCTCGGCGTGCACCTCGTCCCACGGGTAGTCCAGGCACCGGGCGAGGAACGTCTCGAGGATCCGGTGGCGGCGGACCATGGCCACCGCGAACGACCTCCCGGCCTCGGTGAGCTCGACGGGCGCGTAGGGGCGGTGCTGCGCCAACCCCATGGCGGCGAGCTTGCGGACGCCCTCGGTGACGGAGGAGGGGGAGGCGCCGAGACGGTCGGCCAGCGCACCCGGGGTGACGGGCCCGCCGCCGGCCCCCAGGTGGTGGGCGGCCATGAGATAGGCCTGGATGGTCGGCGTGAGATCGGCCAGGCCTCTGGGTACATCTGCACGGGGCGGGTCGACGGTCATGCCGTCATCATCCCCGATCGCCGGGCCCGGGCGCCCGCCGCGGCCCGCGGGATCACGCCGCGCCGGGGGGCGAACAGCTGCGCCGCGGTGAAGATGACGGCCTGCGCGAGGACCACCACCGGGCCCGGGGGGAGGTCGGCGTAGTAGCCGGCGTACAGGCCGGTGACGCCACCGACCAGGGCGACGACGACGGCGACGATCATCGTCCCCCGCATGGTGTCGGCCACCAACTGGGCGGTCGCGCCGGGGATGATGAGCGTGGCCACCACCAGGATCACGCCCACCGACTGGACCCCCGCCACGGTGGCGGTGGCGAGGGTGGCGAGCAGGAGCCCGGTCAGCGCCCGCGTCCTGAGCCCCAGGGTGTGGGCGTGCAGCCGGTCGAAGGCCAGCATGATGAGATCGCGGCGGAAGGCCAGCAGCACGATCACCGTGAACGCCGAGACCGCCAACACCTGGACGAGGTCGGAATCGCGCACCCCGAGGACGCTGCCGAACAGGATCGAGTGCAGGTCCTGCCCGCTGGGGAACCGGGCGATGAGGACCAGTCCGAACGAGAACAGGGCGGTGAAGACGATGCCCATGGCCGCGTCCTCCCGCACCGTCCCCCCCTCTCGGACCGCGCCGATGAGCGCCACCGCGACCAGCGCGGCGATGAGTGCGCCGACCGCGAACGGGATGCCGATCAGGGCGGCGATCACCACACCGGGCAGGACGGCGTGGGAGACCGCGTCACCCATGAGAGACCAGCCCATGTGGACCAGCCAGCAGCTCAGCAACGCGCCGGCCACACCGGAGGCGGCCACCACGAGCAGGGCGCGCCGCATGAACTCGTAACTCATCGGCTCGACGAGCAGATCGATCATCACAGTGCTCCCTCGGCGGTCGGCGTCCGGTCGTCGACGGCGGGCAGCCGCGCCCCGAGCAACGTGGACAGGATCTGGGGGGTGGTGGTCTCGGCCACGGGGCCGTGCGCCACCAGCCGACCGTTGAGCAGGGCGACCGAGTCCGCGAGCCGCTCGACCGTGCCCAGGTGGTGGGTGGAGACCAGTGCGGTCCGCCCCGAGGCGGTGAGCTCGCGCAGCACGTCGATGTAGACCTCCTCGCTGCCGGCGTCCATGCCGCTGAACGGTTCGTCGAGGAGCAGCAGCTCGGCCTCCTGGGCCAGGCAGCGGGCCAGCAGGACCCGTCGCCGTTGACCGCCCGAGAGCTCGCCGATGCGCCGCCCCGCGATCGGCGACAACCCGACCCGGTCCAGGGCCTCGTCGACCGCGAGTCGATCGGCGGCGGACGGGCGGCGCCACGGACCGGTGAAGCGGCGGCGGCCCTGCATGACCACCTCACCCGCGGTGACCGGGAAGCGCTCGTCGAGCCCGTCCGACTGGGGCACCGCCGCTACCCGGCCGGTGCGCAGCGCGCGCCGCACCGGGGAACCGAGGAGGCGCACCGATCCACCGGTCGGGGTGACCAGACCGAGCAGAGACTGGAGCAGGGTGGACTTCCCGGACCCGTTGGGGCCGAGCAGCACGGTGATCTCCCCGGTCGGCACGGACAGGGACACCGAGTCGAGTGCGCGGATCTGGCCGCGGTCGACGGTGAGGTCGGTGACGACCACGGCGGGCGGGCCCGTGTGCGCCGAGAAGGGCAGTGGTCGGTCGGTCATGACGTCAGCTCCCGGGTGATGATCTCGAGGTCGTGGTCGAGCAGGTCGAGGTAGGTGGGCACCGGGCCGCTGGGGGCGGAGAGGGAGTCGACGTACAGCACCCCGGCGACCCTGCTGCCCGTCTCGTCCGCGACCTGCTCCATCGCCGCGTCGGAGACCGTCGACTCACAGAAGACGGCGGGGATCTCACGGTCACGCACCTCGTCGATCAGGGCGGTGACCTGACGCGGCAGCCCCTGGGACTCGCTGTTGACCGGCCACAGGTAGAGCTCCTCCAGGCCGAGGTCCCGGGCCAGGTAGGAGAACGCGCCCTCGCACGTGACCAGGACACGGCGGTCCTGCGGCACCGCCGCCACGGCCGCGCGGGCGCGGGACGCCAGCTCGTCGAGTTCGGCCACGTAGCCCTCGGCGCGGGCGCGGTACCCCTCGGCTCCCTCCGGGTCGACCTCGGTCAGAGCGCGGGCGATCGTCCGGATGTATCTCGCGCCCTCGTCGGGCGACATCCACGCGTGGGGGTTGGGCCGCCCGGTGTAGTTGCCGGAGCGCACCGGCAGCGGGTCGACCCCCTCGGAGGTGATCACGTGGCGCGCGTCGGTCCCGTCGATGAAGCGCAGCAGCCAGTCGTCCATGCCGAGACCGTTGCTCACCACCAGGTCCGCGCCCTCGACCCGCTTGAGGTCGTCGACGGACGGCTCGTACTGGTGGACGTCGGCGCCCGGGGTCGTCACCGACTCCACCCGGACCCGGTCCCCACCGACGCGGCGGGCCATGTCCGCGAGGATCGTGAAGGTCGTGGCCACCACGACCCTGTCGTCGGCCTCCCGGGCGGCGAACCGGGGCCGGTCGTCCACGTCGACCGCCCCCCAGGTGCCGGTGGTGCAGGCGGCCGCCACGATCGCGGTCACGAGTGCGACGACGACCGCGGCCGCGGGGGACCAGGGTCGCCGGCGACCGGCCCGGGGATTGCGGCCCCCGGCCAGATGAGATTTCGTCATACCGAAATATTAAGTCAAAGTGGCGGAATATCCATACCGCCTGGATAGCCCTGCTGCCTCCAGGCCTCGTAGACCACCACGGCGGCGGCGTTGGACAGGTTCATGGAGCGGCGACCCGCCAGCATGGGGATGCGCACCGTCGCGGTCACGCGCTCGTCGGCCAGCACGTCCGGGGCCAGACCGGTGGGCTCGGGCCCGAACAGCAGGACGTCACCGGGGGAGAACCGGATCTCCGGCAGCGAGCGGTCGGCCCGCACGGTGAACGCCCACACCCGCGCCGGGAGTAGTCGCGCGTACGCGGCCTCGAGATCCTCGTGGACCTCCACGTGCGCCAGGTCGTGGTAGTCGAGCCCCGCCCGCCGCAGCTGCGGTTCGGACAGGTCGAAGCCCAGTGGCCCGGCCAGATGGAGTTCACACCCCGCCCCCGCCGCCAGCCGGATCGCGTTGCCGGTGTTGGGGGGGATGCGGGGTCGGTCGAACAACACACGCACGCCGGCTCCGGTCATGGCGGCCATTCTCGCAGTGCGCTGGCGACGTGGCCGCTCCGGAGTGGGATACTGGCGCCCGTGACCGCTATCAAGCTGGACGGAAAGCTCACCCGCGACGAGATCGTCGCCGACCTCACCGACCGGGTCGCCGCGTTGCGCGACAAGGGCATCACCCCGGGGCTGGGAACGGTCCTGGTGGGCGACGACCCGGGCAGCCACTCCTACGTCAAGATGAAGCACCGCGACTGTGAGCAGGTCGGCATCGCCTCCATCCGGCGTGACCTGCCCGCCGAGACCGGTCAGGCCGAGCTCGAGGCCGTGATCGACGAGCTCAACGCCGATCCCGCGTGCACCGGGTACATCGTTCAGCTGCCGCTGCCGAAGCACCTCGACGAGAACGCGATCCTCGAGCGCATCGACCCGGCCAAGGACGCGGACGGACTGCATCCCGTCAACCTCGGCAAGCTGGTCCTCAACGCGACGGCCCCTCTGCCGTGCACCCCCAACGGCGCCATCCACCTCCTGCGGCGTTTCGGTGTCGAACTCGACGGGGCACACGTGGTGGTGATCGGCCGCGGGGTGACCGTGGGGCGCCCGATCGGGCTGATGCTCACCCGCCGCAGCGAGAACTCGACCGTCACCCTGTGCCACACCGGAACCCGGGACCTGGCCGCCGAGACGCGGCGGGCCGACGTGATCGTGGCCGCGGCCGGGGTGGCCCACATGCTCACGCCGGACATGGTCAAGCAGGGCGCGGCGATCCTCGACGTGGGGGTGTCCCGGCTCGACGGGAAGCTGGCCGGCGACGTCCACCCGGACGTGTGGGACGTCGCCGGTGCGGTCTCCCCGAACCCGGGAGGGGTCGGTCCACTGACCCGGGCGTTCCTCCTGTCCAACGTGGTCGAGCGCTGTGAGCAGCTCGCCACGGGAGCCTAAATCCATATGACCCATCCCGCCCCGGACCGGCCCCGGCAGACCGACGCCCGGCCCCGCCGCACCCGTCCCGCGCGGCTGCGCTGGTCGCAGATCCGGGCCCAGTGGCCGCTCGCGCTGGTCCTGGTCGGGATCGCTGTGTCACTGGGGTTCGTGATGTTCGAGCGGTGGCGCCGTGGGGCGTTCATTCTGGGGATCATGGCCCTGGCCGCCGCGGTGCTGCGCGCGGTGGTGCCGGACGAGCGCGCGCGGCTGCTCGGTGTGCGGGGCAAGGGTTTCGACGTGGCCTTCTACCTGGCGGTCGGCGTGGTCGTGCTCTGGCTCGCCACCTCGATCGACTCGCTCGGGACGGGCTGAGTGGATCTCCTCTGCAGGGTCGGTCTCCGCTGCCAGGTCTAGGTCAGCGGGGCCCAGGTCAGCGGGGCTTAGGTCGTTCAGGCCTAGGTCAGTCGCAGGGGCACGCCCTCGCGGACGTGGTCGCGCACCCCGTTCGACGCGAGCAGCAGTCCCATCGCCACCAGAGCGCACAGGGACAGCACGCTCCCCAGTACCGAGATGAACGTTACGCTGTCCAGCACCATCCGTGCCAGCGTGCTCACGACCAGCAGTGTCACCGCCACCCCGATGACGGCCCGGGCCGCTCGGTGGGCGCGCCACAGCAACACCGCGCCGGTGATGAGCAGCACGCTCAACACCAGTGACGACGCCGCGGTCAGCGCCATCGCGCCGTACTCGGCCGTGTCGTAGCCGCCTCTCGCGGTCGCGGTGATCCCCAACAGGGTGGCGAAGCCGATGGCCCCCCCGATGATGCCGAGACCCACGGCCAGTCCGGTCAGCCCGAGGGCGGCGGTCCGGTTCGGACGGTCACGGTCGGTCATGCGGGTCCTCGCGATCTGTCGGGTGTGCCGTGGGCGGCGAGTTCCATCGTCCTGGCGAGCATGGGGCCCACCACGTCGGATTCGGTGAGGAACCCGTCGTGACCGGCCGGGCTGTCGATCACGACCAGAGGATCTGCACCGGGCAACAGCGCGGCCAGTTCCTCCTGCTGCCGCAGGGGGTAGAGACGGTCGGTGGTCACCCCGCCGATGACGCACGGGACGGGGCAGGAGCGCAGCGCCCGCTCGACCCCCCCGCGGTCCAGGCCCACGTCGTGACGGTTGAGCGCATCGGTGAGCAGCACGTAGCTGCAGGCGTCGAAGCGTGAGACGAGCTTCCCGGCCTGGTGATCGAGATAGGACTGCACGGCGAATCGCCCCGACATCGACAGGTCCTCGCCACGGGGGTCCTCGCCGGGCTGCGGACGGTTGGCGAACCGCTCGTCCAGCTCCACCTCACCCCGGTAGGACAGGTGTGCGATACGTCTCGCGATGCCGAGACCGGTGACAGGAGTGCGGCCGGTGCCGTGATACCCGCCCTGCTGCCAGTGCGGATCAGAAGTCACGGCCATGATTTGCGCGGTCTGCACACCGATCTGATCGGCCGAGGCGCGCGCGCCCACCGCCAGGACACAGCCGGCCCCGACGCGGTCAGGGTGGCCGACCATCCACTCGAGCGCCCTCGCCCCGCCCATGGAACCGCCGACCACCGCGGCCCAACGGTTGATGCCCAGCAGGTCTGCCATGGCCCGCTCGGACTCGACCATGTCCCGGACGGACACGGCGGGGAAGCGGGCACCCCAGTAGTGGCCGTCGGGGTGGAGCGAACTGGGACCCGTCGAACCGCGACACCCTCCGAGTACGTTGACCGACAGGATGCAGTAGTGATCGGTGTCCAGCGGTAACCCGGGGCCGACCAGACCGTTCCACCACCCGGGCGTCGGGTGCAGCGAGTCCACGGAGCCGATCACGTGCGAGTCCCCGGTCAGCGCGTGCTCCACCAGGACGATGTTGGACAGGTCGTCCGCGATCCGGCCCCACCGCTGCACCGCGAGCGAGACCCCCGGGAGGACGACACCCGTGGACAGCGTGAGGTCGCCGATGGCGACACGGCCGAGGGTGCCGTCGCCCGGGGGCAGCAGCGTGAGCGGATCGGTGGGGCGGATCATCCGGTCAGGGATCAGGACAGCGCGGCGAAACCGAGCTCGAGGTCGCCGATGATGTCGTCGACGGCCTCGATGCCCACCGAGAGGCGGATGGTCGCCGTGGTGACCCCGGCGATCGCGTTGGCCTCGGGCGTGCCCTGGGAATGGGTGGTGGTGGCCGGGTGGCACACCAGTGATCGGACGTCACCGATGTTGACCAGGCACGAGTGCAGCTTGAGGGCGTCGATGAACGTCCACGCCCGAGCCTTGACGTCCTCCTCGGACGCGCCCTGCGGCACCGCGAGGTCGAAGGTGACGATGGCGCCCGCCCCCTTGGGGGAGAGCTTCTGCTGCAGGGCGTTGTAGGGCGAGGAGGCCAGTCCGGCGTACTGCACCTTCGCCACGTCCTCGCGCGCCTCGAGCCACTCGGCCACCCGCTGGGCGTTGGCCACGTGGCGCTCGATCCGCAGGCTCAGGGTGTCGATGCCCTGGATGAGGGTCCACGCGTTGAACGGCGAGGCCGCTGCGCCGGTGTCGCGCAGGAGCGTCACGCGGGCCTTGAGCGCGAGGGCCGGTGCACCGAGGTCCGCGTAGACCAGACCGTGGTACGCGGGATCCGGGGTGGTGAAGGAGGGGAACACGTCCTGTCCGTCGCGCTGCACTCGCCAGTCGAACGTGCCACCGTCGACGAGGATGCCGCCGAGCGAGGCGCCGTGGCCGCCGAGGTACTTGGTGACCGAGGAGACGACCACATCCGCCCCCAGCTCCAGCGGACGGATCAGGTAGGGGGTGGCCACGGTGTTGTCGATCACGAGCGGCACCTGGTTGCGGTGCGCGACCTCGGCGATTGCCGGGATGTCGAGGATGTCGTTCAGCGGATTGGAGATCGACTCCCCGTAGAACAACTTGGTGTCGGGCCGCACGGCGGCCTCCCACGAGGCGGGGTCGTCGGGGTTCTCGACGAACGTGGTCTCGATGCCGTACTTGGGGAGCGTGTGCCGCAGCAGCGTGTCGGTACCGCCGTAGAGGCGGGGGGAGGCGACCACGTGGCCACCTGACTGGGCGATGGCCTGGATCACCGCGGTCTCGGCGGCCTGGCCGGACGCGAAGAGCAGACCGGCGACCCCGCCCTCGAGGGACGCGAGGCGATCCTCCACGGCGGCGACCGTGGGGTTGGTGATCCTGGTGTAGATCGGGCCCATCTCGGCGAGCGCGAACCGGTCCGCGGCCTGCTTGGCGTCCGCGAATACGTACGAGGTGGTCTGGTAGATCGGCAGATTGCGGGCACCGGTGTCCGAATCGACCGGCTGCCCGGCGTGGACCTGGCGGGTCTCGAAGGCCCAGTCGGGATTGCTGTTGTCGTACGTCATAGGGGCGGAGCCCCTCCTCTCGTCAGAAGGGTCCGGCCGCGTCACGACAGCGGACCCGCGCTTGCCTGTCACCCGGTCGGGTGGTGGCCAGGTCGTCTCCCGGGGCACCCCACCGCGGTGGAGGGTTGCCGCCCAGCGAGCCGGGGCTTGTCGCTGGAACTCATGACCTGGGGAGAGGTTAGCCTAAGCCGTTCGGCGGCGGCAACGCGGGGTGAGAGTCGGAACTGGCCGCCCCGCCCCCCGAGTCCGGGCGGAACCCCCGGAAGGTCGGCGTCCGACCGGTTACGGTTACCGGACAGTGGTCCATCTCACCGGATGGCCACCACCCGTCGACGCGCGAGCCCCCGAGGAGTCCCACGTGGACCAGAGTCCCCTGATCGATATAGGCCTGCCCATCGCACTGGCGATCATCATGGTCGGCATCGGGCTCAGCCTGACCAAGGAGGACTTCGCGGTCCAGGCGAGGTCGCCGTGGGCGACGATCGTCGGGCTGTTCGGCCAACTGGTCCTGGTTCCGCTGACCGGCGTGGCCGTGGCGCTGGCGTTCGGGCTCTCCCCGATGTTGGCCCTCGGCGTGGTCCTGGTGGCGGCGACGCCCGGAGGCGCGACGTCGAACCTCATCACCTATCTCGCCCGGGGCAACGTCGCACTGTCGGTCATCCTCACCGCCCTGAGCTCCGTGGCCGTGATCCTGACGCTGCCCATGTGGTTCGGGATCGGCGCGCGGCTCATCCCCGGAGCCGCGGACGAAGAGGTCACCGTCCCGCTCGGTCAGACTTTCGGCCTGCTGCTGGGCGTCATCCTCATCCCGGTCCTTCTCGGGATGATCCTCCGCGCGCGTAAGCCCGCCCTGGCGGCCCGGATCGAGCGCTTCGTCGGCATCGTCGGACTCGTCGTGTTGGTGCTGCTCATCGTGGGCATCGTGCTCGGCGAGAGGGACCGGATCGTGGACCTCATCGTGGCCGTGGGGCCTGCGGTGATCGTCCTCAACCTGGCCCTGATCGTGATCGGTGGCCTGCTCGCGTGGATCTGCCGCCTGCGCCGCGCCGAGCAGATCGCGATTGCGGTCGAGTTCGGCATCAAGAACACCACCCTGACCCTGCTCATCGCCTTCACCGTGATCGGCGACGACGAGGTGGGGCTGGCGGCCGCCGTCTACAGCATCGTCATGTACCTCACCGCGTTCCTCGTGGTCTACGGCGGCCGGCGTCTCATGCGCACCGCCGTATAGAGCGTTGCCGCCGTCCCGCCGGGGGTGATCAGTCGATCCGGGACGGGCACCCCGATCGCGGAAGTAAGGTGGTCCAGGCGACGCCACCGTAGTTGAGGAGCCTTCGTGTCAGTGCCGCCCCGTCCTCCGACCACATCGACCGGACGGGGCCTGACGGCGGTGATCGCCGTCCTGTGCCTGTGTGCGCTGATCGCCGGTGCGGGCCTTGCCGGCGCGCCCCGGGTGCTCGGCCAGCAGACGCCGTCGGACGCCTCCCGTGACGGCAGTGCTCCCGGTGATGGCCCTGCTTCTGGTGACGGAAGTGTCGCGATCGTCATGGACGCCTCGAGTTCCATGCTCGAGGCCGATGTGGGCGGCACCCGGTTGGCGGCCGCCCAGTCCGCCGCCCGCGAGCTCGTGGACTCGCTGCCCGAGGGTGCGCGCGTGGGGATGCTGGCGTACGGGACCGAGGAGTCAGACGCATCGGACAACCGGGACGCCGCCTGCCGCGACGTCGTCACGCTCGCTCCCGTCCAGCCCGTCGACAAGGCGGCCCTGACCGATCGGATCGACGGACTGACGGCGCGCGGATACACCCCGATCGGCAATGCCCTGCTCGCCGCGGCGGAAGAGCTTGGGGATGAGGGTGAGCGATCCATCGTCTTGGTCTCGGACGGGCTGGACACCTGCGCGCCGCCGGACCCGTGCGAGGTCGCGGGTGACCTCGCCGGAGCGGGCGTCGACATGACCGTGCACACGGTGGGGTTCCTCGTCGACGATGCGGCGCGGGCCCAGCTCGAGTGCATCGCGGGGGCCACGGGCGGTCGCTTCACCGAGGCCTCCGACGCGGCCTCGCTGTCCGGACAGCTGCAGTTCCTGACGCGTCGGGGCATCGAGGGCTACCAGACGCGCGGGACCCCCTTCGAGATGGGCCTGACCCTGCGTGACGCGCCGATGCTGGGGGAGGGGCTGTATCTCTCCGAGCTCACCGGTGCCGCGATGAGTGGTGGTCGAGGACCCGCCGGCCACCTGGGCTTCGAGATTCCCGACGGGCACATCGCTCACGTGTCGGCGACCCTCATCCCGCCCGTCGACCCCGATCCCACCAGCGGTGTGACGGCCGCGGGCCTGCGGATCGAGGCCGACCACGTCGCGGAGGAGTGCCGGGTGACCGGTTCGGACACGAGTTACGAGGTCGGTGGTGGGTGGAAGTCGCCGGGAGCGACACATCTCGTCATTCCCGCCACGGAGAATGAGCCCGCGTGCAGTCCGGACGGGTACCGCGTGATCGCGCAGCGCACCGGGGTATCGGCCTCCGAGCTCGAGGTCGAGGTGCTGCTCCAGTTCGAGCCCGTGCCCTCCGACGGCGAGATCACCGGATATCCGGCGGTGCAGTCCGTGCCGGCGGACGCTCCGGCCCCGGACTTCGGTGCGGCCGTCCCGGTGGCCGGTGGCACCAGCTTCAACGGTGCGGACGCGGTCGGGCCGGGCACCTACTCCGACGCCCTGGTGCCCGGGGAGACCCGCTTCTACCGGGTCCCGGTGGAGTGGGGCGAACGGCTGGCGCTGGGCCTGCGCGTCCCCGGGTCCGTCCGCGGTGCGCTGGACCACATCCAGCTGGAGGTGGCCAACCCGTTCCGGGTGAAGCCCTCCACCGCGGTCCGAACCACCTTCGAGGACGGACCGGAGGAGGTGTTCCTTCTCGACACGGTCCCGGTTCAGTACCGCAATCGTGACGGCGACCAGGAGATGAGCGTCCAGTCGCAGGCAGGGGAGCACTACATCATGGTGTCACTCAACGACGGGTCAAACTCGCTGCCGCGGGGGATCGAACAGCCCTTCGAACTCGCCGTCGCGATCGACGGCGAGCCCGCCCCGGGACCGGACTGGCGGCCGGTGTTCGGGGACGGTCCCGAGCCGGGTCTGGGCGGTGTGGCCCCGACCGCACCCGATCAGGACCCGACGGCGGTCGACGATGGGTCCGTCGAGGCGGCGGACGAGGGGGCCGAGGGTGGCACGGGCTGGGCGTGGATCGCCGGGGGAGTGCTCGTCGTCGCGCTCGCGGTCGTTGTTGGGGTCGCACTGGTGAGGGGACGGAGGGGTGGCGGGGCTGGTCGGTGAGGGGGCCTGCTCGCGCGGCATGCGTAGCCTGCACGGGTGACCGAGGCACACCCCGCCCCCTCCAGCACCCCGCCTGATCCGCGCGGTGGCGTCTCCGCACGCCGAGTGTCGTTCGCGATCCTCGCCCTCGCCCTCGGCGGGTTCGGGATCGGCGTCACCGAGTTCGCGGCAATGGGTCTGCTCAGGTCGATCGCCAACGACTTCGGGCTCACCGAACCCCAGGCCGGGCACGTGATCACCGCGTACGCACTCGGGGTGGTCGTGGGCGCACCGTTGCTGACCGTGTGGACCGCCCGGTGGCGCCGCCGCACCCTGCTCCTGGTGCTCATGGGGCTGTTCACGGTAGGCAACACCGCCGCCGCCTTCGCCCCCTCCGCGGAGATCCTGGTGGCCGCCCGCTTCCTGGCCGGAATCCCGCACGGGGCCTACTTCGGCGTGGCATCGCTGGTGGCGGCCTCGCTCGCGGGCCCGGGTAAGCAGGCACGGGCGGTGTCGTTGGTCCTGCTGGGCCTGTCGGTGGCGACGGTGATCGGAGTCCCCGCGGCCACCGGGCTGGGCGAGGCCGCGGGGTGGCAGGCGGCCTTCCTCGCGGTCGGGTTGATAGGCGCACTGACCGTGGCGGCGATCTTCGTCGTCGTCCCCGAACCGCAGGGCGCGGTGGAGGTCAGGGCGCGGGAGGAACTGGCCGCGCTGGCCCGCCCCCAGATCCTGGCGACGCTCGCCGTGGGCGCGGTCGGATTCGGCGGCATGTTCGCGGTCTACACTTACATCCAGTGGACGATGGTCGACATCGCGGGGATCGACCGAGCGTGGATGCCCGCCGTCCTGGCCGTCTACGGTCTCGGCATGGTGGCCGGCAACCTCGTGGGCGGTGTGGTCGCGGACCGGGATCTCGACCGCGGGTTGGTGGCGATCGCCACGGCCATGACTGCGGTCCTCGCCCTGTTCGCGGTGGCCGCCCATCATCCGGCCACGGCGCTGGTGGGCCTGTTCCTCGTGGGGGCGACGGGCTCGGCACTCGTGCCCGGACTGCAGGCCCGGCTGATGAAGTACGCCGGCCGGGGACAGACGTTGGCGGCCGCGCTCAATCACTCGGCGCTCAACGCCGCCAACGCGTCGGGGGCGTGGCTCGGCGGAGTGGTGATCGCGCTGGGCTTCGGCTACACGTCCCCCGCCCTCGCGGGAGCAACCCTGGCGGCGGTCGGACTGGCGATCCTCGTGGGCGCGGTCGCGGCCGCCCGCCGATCGGAGCGGGACGAGGTCATGACGGGTCGGTAGCCTGATCGGCGTGAGCCTCACCATCAGCACCGTCAACGTCAACGGGATCCGCGCCGCCGTCAAGCAGCGATCGGAGACCAACCTCGGATTCCTGCCCTGGCTGGAGGGTAGCGGCGCCGACGTGGTCGCACTCCAGGAGGTCCGCGCGGACGAGGACCAGACCCGCAAGGCCCTGGCCCCGGCCCTCGACGCCGGCTGGCATCTGATCGGCTCGGCCTCCTCGCTCAAGGGCCGGGCCGGCGTGGCACTGTTGTCCCGTCACGAGCCCTCCGAGGTGCGCATCGGTCACGGCGATCCGGAATTCGACGAGTCCGGCCGCTACATCGAGGCCGTGTACCCCGGTGCCGTCGACGGGGAGACCATCACCGTGGCCAGCCTCTACCTGCCCTCGGGGTCGGCCGACACCCCCAAGCAGGACGAGAAGGACCGCTTCATGGCGAGCTTCCGGGAGCACCTGGCCGAGAGCGCGGAGATCGTCGGCAGCCGGGACGGCCACGAGATGATCGTCTGCGGTGACTGGAACATCGCCCACCGCGAGGCGGATCTGAAGAACCACAAGGGCAACCACAAGAGCTCCGGCTTCCTGCCCCACGAGCGCGAGTGGATGTCCGAACTGTTCGCCGACGCCAGCGGCTGGACGGACATCGTCCGCCATCGCCGCCCCGACGAGATCGGCCCGTACTCCTGGTGGAGCCAGCGGGGCAAGGCCTTCGACAACGACGCGGGCTGGCGCATCGACTACCACGTGGTGACCGACGGGCTGGTCGAGCGCGCCGTGTCCGACCGGGTGGATCGCGCGAGCGCCTACGACATGCGGTGGTCCGACCACGCGCCGGTGACCGTCGTCTACGAGTGACGACGACAACGGCGACGATGGCCGGCCGGCCCGCGGTCCCGGATGCTGCGGATCGGGCGGCCCCGTAGCCTCGGCTCATGCCGAAGTACGCCACCGCAGACCGCCCTGACCGGACGGGGCTCGACGAGTTCCTCCGCCCCCGGCACCGCGCCGTCCTCATCACCCGCAGGTCCTCCGGCGGGCTGCAGACCTCGCCCGTGACCTGCGGCGTCGACTCCGAGGGCAGACTCGTCGTGGCCACCTACCCGCAGCGGGCGAAGGTGATCAACATCCGCCGCGACCCGGCCGTGAACGTATGCGTCCTGTCCGACGAGTTCGACGGCCCGTACGTCCACCTCGACGGCACCGCGGAGATCGTGGACCTGCCCGAGGCCGTCGAGCCGCTGGTCGAGTACTTCCGCAGCGTCGCCGGCGAGCACGACGACTGGGACGAGTACCGCGCGGCCATGATGCGACAGGGCAAATGCCTCATCCGGGTGACGATCGACGACTGGGGTCCGGTCGCCACGGGCGGGTTCCCGCCCGAGCCGGACCAGCCCACGGGCAGATGAGGGCGTGAGTGGGGCTCCGGGGGCACCGTGGAAAGATGGACGCCATGTCTGAGCAGTCCTCGACCGTCTCTCCCGCCCCTACGACGGGGCCGTCCGAGGCGGCAGCCCCCGCGAAGCGCCAGCGCGTCCTGTCCGGCATCCAGCCGACCGCCGATTCGTACCACCTCGGCAACTACCTGGGCGCCGTGCGGCAGTGGGTCGAGCTCCAGGACGAGTACGACGCGTACTACTTCATCCCGGACCTGCACGCGATCACGGTCAAGCAGGATCCCAAGGAGCTGCGGGAGCGGGTCTACCGCGGGTGCGCGCAGTTGCTCGCCCTGGGGGTGGATCCCGCCCGCTCGGTGCTGTTCGTGCAGTCGCATGTGCCCGAACACGCGGAGCTGGCGTGGGTGTTGGGGTGTATCACCGGGTACGGCGAGGCCGCACGGATGACACAGTTCAAGGACAAGTCGTCAAAACACGGCACGGACGGAACGACCGTCGGGTTGTTCACCTACCCGGTCCTCATGGCCGCCGACATCCTGCTCTACCGCCCGCACCTCGTCCCGGTGGGGGAGGATCAGCGGCAGCATCTCGAGCTGACCCGCGACCTGGCGATGCGGTTCAACTCCCGCTTCAAGAAGACCTTCGTGGTCCCCGAGGGCAAGATCCTCGAGGGCTCGGCCAAGATCTACGATCTGCAGGACCCCACGGCCAAGATGAGCAAGTCGGGGGAGAACCCCAAGGGGATCGTCAACCTGCTCGACGACCCCAAGGTCTCCGCCAAGCGTATCCGCAGCGCGGTGACCGACTCCGACGGTGACATCCGATTCGACCGTGAGATGAAGCCGGGCGTGTCCAACCTCTTGACCATCCAGTCGGCGTTCACGGGGCGGCCGGTGGCGGATCTCGTGGCGGACTACCAGACCTCGGGGGCGGGGTACGGCGCCCTCAAGACCGACACCGCCGACGCGCTCGAGTCATTCGTCACCCCGTTGCGCGCCCGCTTCGACGAGTACATGTCGGACAGGGGCCAACTCGAGCAGATCCTCGCTGACGGCGCGGACCGGGCGAGGGCAGTGGCGGGCCCGGTCCTCTCGCAGGTGTACCAGACGGTCGGTTTCACGGCACCGCGCCGCGGGTGAACCGCCGGCCATCTGCGCCCACTTGGTGAAGAATTTTCTATACAGATGTAGCTTTACGGCGACGAAACCCATGTTTACGGTAGTGATCGCACGGTGAAACACCGGGGTTACTTTACAACTCTAGAGTCATTGTCAGCTCGACGGGGAGAGGATCCCGTCGGGTAACACATCACCTGTAGGGAGTCGAAACATGGGTCTAGTCGCCGGTTTGATCGGAATCGTGGGGGATCTGCTCCACCTGCTGCTGGGTGGCCTGTAGGCCGCGAGCCCACACTCGACTGACGGCGCCCCTCTCCAGACGTGGAGAGGGGCGCCGTTTCGTATGCAGGTCCGCTCAGGCCTCGGCGGTCCCCTGCTGGAAGGTCTGCCGCCAGGAGTCCCGAGAGCGTACCCACACCGAGCTGCGCAGGATCTGCCCGCCACGGGAACGCTCCCGCCACACGAGCAGGACCGTGTCCGAGGTCAGTTGCCGCGCCTCGATGATCTCCATCGTCCGTTCTCCGGAGGCCTGATCGGGTGATCCGCAGGCGGCGAGCCTGTCGGCGCGTGACCACACTTCTCCACGGGCGCACACGTGGCTCCACGAGGGGTCCAGGAGTTCCTCGAGTCGGCGTCGGTCGGCTCGGACGGCATCGTCGAGCAGCGACCGTTCGAGCGCCGCCACGAGATCGACGGCCGACTCGCCGGACGCGGCGGGCGCCGGATCCGCGAGGCTGAACAGGCCCGGCTCGGCATCCGCGGGACCACTCTCGCCGTCAGTCGTGGCTGACGCGGGTCGGGTCGCCACCCTCATCTCGCGCCGCGCGTCCCCGTCGACCGCAGGGGGCACGGCCGGGTCGTCACCCGCGCCGACCGACCGCGCGCCGGGGAAACCGGGGCCGGCCTCGGGCTCACGACGCGCCGCATGCGCCTTGGCGGCTCCGTTGGCGAGGAGGTCCGCTTTCTCGTTGAGCTCGTGTCCGGCGTGCCCCTTGACCCATTCGAAGGTGACAGCGCGGCCCACCATGGCCTCGTCGAGCGCCTTCATGACCTGGACGTTGAGAACCGGCTTCCCGTCGGCCTTCTTCCATCCCTTGCGCTTCCACCCGGCCATCCACTTGGTCACCGAGTTGATGACGTACTGCGAGTCGCACAGGACGTGGAGCGGCTCGGGGGAGTGCGCGGTCTGGCGGAGGAGGTCCAGGACGGCGGTGAGTTCACCCTGGTTGTTCGTGCCCCTGGCCCACCCGCCGCATCGCCATCGCGACTCGTCGATGTACCAGGCCCATCCGGCAGGGCCGGGGTTTCCGAGAGCGGAGCCGTCCGCGGCGGCGATGATCGTCACGTCGAGCGATCCTGCCACCGTGACCGGTGGGGGAGCCCACCGGCCACGGTCATCGGGTCACCTGGGGGCTCATCCCTGCAGTTCGCCGTCCTCGATGCCGTCCAGGTCGATCATCGGCGAGCGCCTGTGCTCATCGAGCCGGGCGGCGCGGGCGGCCTCCCGCATCTCGATCCCGTCGGTGACGAAGTCACCGATCTCCTTGGCGATGGACCCCACCGCGTCGGTGATGATGACGGCGATCCGGCCGACGAGTGACGCCCCCGCCTGGACACCTGCCTGGACCTGGTCCTTGTTGCGCTCGAAGTCGCTCATCGGATCCGCTCCCTTCGTCAGTGGTGTCCACGAAGGTACCCCGGCTCAGGCCGCCGGTGTCACCTTCCTGCGCTCGATGAGCACGGCCGGGGTATCCGCCGGGGTGGGCGGCAGTGGCAGGGCCAACCGGAACATCTTGACCCACACGTTCGTCACCTGCTTCCACAGCGGGCCGGTCGTGTACGGCAGTCCGTGCTCCTCGCAGATCGCCCGCACCTCTTCGGCGATCTCGGGGTAGCGGTGGGCGGGCAGGTCGGGGAAGAGGTGGTGCTCGATCTGGTGCGAGAGGTTCCCGGTGGCGAGGTGCATGAACGGGCTGCCCGAGATGTTGGCCGAGCCGAGCATCTGCCGCACGTACCACTCGCCACGGGTCTCCTCGGCGGTCTCCTCCTGAGTGAACACCTGTGCGCCGGAGGGGAAGTGGCCGCAGAAGATCACCGAGAACGCCCAGACGTTGCGGACGAGGTTGGCGGTCAGGTTGCCGGCGAAGGTGAGCGGGAACAGCGGTCCGGTGAGCGCGGGGTGGACGATGTAGTCCTTGGCGACCTGGCCGCGGACCTTGCCCCACCAGCCGGCGAGCAGGCCCTTGACGTCCGACCACTTGCGCTTGCCCTTGAGGACGTTGTCGTACTCGAGGTCGTGGAGCATGACGCCCCACTCGAACAGCATCATGAGCGCGAACGCGTAGGCGGGGTTACCGAGGCGCAGGGGGGTCCACTTCTGCTCGTACTCCATGCGCAGGATCCCGTATCCGATGTCCCGGTCCAGATCCAGGATGTTGGTGTGGGTGTGATGCATGTAGTTGTGCGAGTGGCGCCACTGGTCGGACGGGCATACGTTGTCCCACTCGAAGCTGGACGAGTGGAGCATGTCGTCACGCATCCAGTCGTACTGGCCGTGCATGACGTTGTGGCCGATCTCCATGTTGTCGAGAATCTTCGAGGCGCTCAGCGCGGCCACCCCTGCGAGCCACGCGGGCGGCAGGAATCCGAGGAACATCAGGGCGCGCCCGGTCAACTCGAGTCGACGCTGCATGCGGACGACACGAAGGATGTAGTCGCGGTCGGCGGTCCCGAGGTCGGCCACCACCCGGTCGCGGATGGCGTCGAGTTCACGTCCGATGATCTCCACCGACTCGGCGGACAGGACGATCGGTTCGGGGCCGGCGGCGGTGGCACCGGACTCGGCCTTGCCGGACGTCGGGGTGCTGGACTTCGAGGTGCTGGACTTCGACTTGCTGGAGCGGAAGCTGGGGATCTGTAGGAGTGTCATGATGAGAATCCTTCCGGGTGTTCCGGTGGGTCGTACCGGTACGTCGGTCGTGGGAGCGTGACTGGTGTCCGGGGCGGTCAGAGCTCGATCTCGACGTCGCCCACGGGCGCGGAGACGCAGATCTGGACCAGACAGCCGGGTTCGGTGTCGACCTCTCCGGTCCTCAGGTCGCGGGTGGCGCCGGAGACACGGACGGCGGTGCAGGTGTGGCAGATGCCCATCCTGCACCCGTGCTTCGGGGACAGGCCCGCGGCCTCCGCGCCCTCCAGCAGGGTGGTGCCGGGGTTGTGGGCGGACACCCCGCTTCTGACGTGGGTGACGGTGCCCCCGTCCCCCTCGGGAACGGGGCCGGTGGAGGCGGTGAACCGCTCGCGGAGGACTTCCGCGTAGCGATCGGCTCCCAGGGTGTCCGCCAGGCCGTCGGCGAGGCCGTCGGGGCCACAGAGGAAGACGGTGGCGTCGGAGTGCCACGGCGCCACGTCGTCGAGGTGGTCCGCAGTGAGGTGGCCGACCAGGTCCCCCGACACCGGGTCCGAGGGCGCTGTCGGGTCGGGGTCCGAGGTGGCGACCACCCGGACCTCGACCCCGGCGCGCGAGAGTTCACGAATCCGGTCGCGGAACGGGACGTCCTCGACCCGGCGCGCATAGTGCAGCCAGGCCACCCGGCCGGTGGCGCCGTCGCCGCAGTGGCCCTCCCCGACGAGCGTCGAGGCGATGGAGAGCATCGGGGTGATACCGCTGCCGCCGCTGACGAGCAGCACGTCGGTCGGGCGCGACTCCGGCAGGGTGACCTCCCCGACGGGATTGCCGAGGAGAAGACGCATCCCGGGTGCGGCCTCGGACCACAGATACTCCGAGACCACGCCTCCCGGATGGCGTCGGACGGCGATCGTCGCGAGGCCGTCGGATCGGGTGGCGGGATCGACCGGGGAGTAGTGACGGCGCTGGACGACGCCGTCGACCACCACGCCGATCTCGAGAGCGGCTCCGGGGGCGGGCCGGTCGACCCCCGCCGGGAGACGCAGTGTGATGACGGTGACGTCGGCGACGGGGCGGTCCACGGCGACGACCGTCGCCCCGGTCGGGTCGTCGGACCAGTTCACTCCGAGGGAGCGGACGTAGTGCTCGACAGGGTGCGGAGTGAGCAGGGTGCGGGTGATCCCGCGGGAGAAGAGTCTGCTGATGGTCGGGGCGGTCATGGGGACCTCCGGGAAGTAGCGGTCGGTGTGGTCGTGCGCCATCGGACGCGGCCTACTGCCGTCCGGTGCGGCCCCGACCTCGAAGCCGTGGTCGCACCACGGGGGCGTATCCATCCGGTTCGACCACCGGACGAGTTTGAGTGTACAGACGTTCTCTGAAATGAGAAGAGGGCTCCTTGTGTCTTCTGGGTCACAGTGCGCCGGGGGTCCCCGACGTGCCTGTTCGGTCCTCAGCCGATACGATCACGGACGTGGCGACACCCGGGACTCGCGCGGAACAGAAGCGGCACACGCGTGCACTGATCGTCGCCGCCGGTCGCAACGCCGTGGCCACGCGGGGGTTCTCCGGCCTCGGCGTCCGCGAGATCGCCCGAGAGGCAGGCATCGTCCCCACCGCGTTCTACCGCCATTTCGAATCGGTCGACGCCCTGGCCACCGAGATCGCTGCCGGGGCCGCCGAGGCGCTCGGCGGCCTGGTCGACGACCTGGTGACCGAGCCGGCATCGGATCCCGCGGTGGACTGGCCCGGGCGGGCCTCGGCCCTGGCGGTCCGCGATCCGCAGACCTGGTCGGTGCTCGCCCGCGGGCTCGTCGACACCACCCACGCTGACCACCGGGTTCTCTCGGCGGCCGTCGACGCCGCGCGCCGGCGGCTGGGGATCGCCCTGGGTCGGCTCGAGACGCTGTCGGGTGCGGATGGGAGTGCGGTCGATGTCGCGGCCGACCTCGTCGTCGTCGTTCTACTGCGACTCGTCGTGGAGGTGGCGGTGGGACGCGACCCCCGCGCGGCCGCCGGCGAGTGCACCGGCCGCCTGCGGATCATCCTCGCCGGGGCCGGCACGGTCTCCTGACCACACGGTCTCCTGACCACACGGTGTCCCCGCCGCGCGGAGTCTGATCAGCGGCGCGACCGCATCGCCATCACCGCGCCCGCCGCCACGACCACGACCGCCGCGACCACGGCGAGCCACGGACCGTTCCGTGAGAGCACGGACCCGGGTGCGGCGGTCGGGCTGCGCTGATCGCCCGGACCCACGGCCCCGAGCGGCCCGGAGGCCAGGTGCTCGGTCCCCGCTTCCGGCTCGATCGGGGGGCCCGTCACCAGGTGCCCCACGGAGGCGTCGGTGTCGAAGCCGGCGTCGAGCAGGAGCGCCGCCTGTTCCCACGGCGACGCGGGCACGCGGGTGCCGTCGAGGAGGACCACCGCCAGGCGTCGACCGTCCCGCTCGGCCGCACCGATGAACGTGTGCCGGGCGTCATCGGTGAAGCCGGTCTTGCCGCCGATCGCCCCCGGGTAGTTGTAGAGCAGCTGATTGTCGTTCGCCAGCACGAACCCGGGGTTGACCGGGGTGCCGTCCCCGCGGAGGCTCGGGCCGGACACCGGTGGCGCGGCGGCCGGATCGGGTGCGCCCGCGCCCTCGCCCGCCGGGTACCCGGGGAACCCGGACATCTGCGTGCCCACGATGCGGGCGAACGCGGGGCGGGTCATGGCGTCGCGGAAGATCAACGACAGGTCGTACGCCGTCGACATCATGCCCGGCCCGTCCAGGCCGTTCACGGTGGCGGCGTGGGTACTGACGGCACCCAATCCGGCTGCGTGTGCGTTCATCGCCTCCAGCGTCGCCTCGACCCCGCCCATCCGCCGCGCGAGCACGAGGGCGGCGTCGTTGCCCGACGACATGAGCAGTCCCCGCACCAGGCGGTCCACCGAGTACTGGCCGCCCGGACCGATACCCACCAGGCTGCCCTCGGCGCCCTGGAGATCCTCGTCGGTCACCGTGACGACCCGGTCGGCGTCCAGGGCGTCCAGCGCCACCGTGGCGAGCAGGGTCTTGATGAGGCTGGCCGGGCGGTACCGACCGTGGGGATCGCGCGCGGCCACCACCTCTCCGGTGTCCAGGTCCGAGATCATCCACGCGCTGGCGGTGACATCGCGTGGCACCTCGAACCCGTCCGGCGCCACGATCTCGCAGCCTGCCAGGGCATCGCCGCCCGCCGGGGTCTCGGGGACCGGGGGAGGGGTGGGAGAGGTCTGGCCGGGCAGCGGCACCTCGGATTCGTCCACGGGGGCGGGCGGGGAGGTGCGGTACGGGCACCCGGTGATGTCGCGGGGGGTGTCGAAGTAGTCGGGTGAGGTGGTCGACGGCAACACCGCGGCCGGCGGGGGCTCGGTGACCGCGGTCGTGAGTGCCGGCTCGGCCGCGGTCGCCGGGGCGGTGAGAGCGAACGGCGCAGATCCCACGAGGGCGGCCGTGACGAGGGCCGCGAGTCGGAGCAGCCGGGGTCGTCGTGGGCGGGTCACGGAGAGCGAGTCTACGTCCGGACGGGTCGGAATCGGGCCGGACCCACCGAACGGCAGCGGGGCCGCACCCTCCGCTCGGGAGGGTGCGGCCCCGCAGGGGAGACCGGGGGTCAGCGCGCGAACAGCAGGGCGCGCTTGACCTCCTGGATCGCCTTGGTCACCTGGATGCCGCGGGGGCACGCATCGGTGCAGTTGAAGGTCGTGCGGCACCGCCACACACCCTCGGCGTCGTTGAGGATCTCCAGACGCTCGGCGGCGCCCTCGTCACGGGAGTCGAAGATGAACCGGTGGGCGTTGACGATCGACGCCGGGCCGAAGTACGAACCGTCAGCCCAGAACACCGGGCACGAGGTCGTGCAGCAGGCGCAGAGGATGCACTTGGTGGTGTCGTCGAAGCGGGCCCGGTCCGTCTGGGACTGGATCCGCTCGGCCGTCGGCTGGTTCCCGGACGTGATGAGGTAGGGCATGACGTCACGGAACGACTTGAAGAACGGCTCCATGTCGACGTACAGGTCCTTCTCCACCGGCAAGCCACGGATCGGGGCGATGGTGATGGTGATGGACTTGCCGTCCTTGGGGAGCATGTCCTTCATGAGGACCTTGCACGCGAGGCGGTTGACCCCGTTGATCAGCATGGCGTCCGAGCCGCAGATGCCGTGCGCGCACGAGCGTCGGAACGCCAGGCTGCCGTCGATGTAGTTCTTCACGTACATCAACAGGTTGAGCAGACGGTCCGACGGAAGCGCCGGGACCTCGTACTCCTTCCAACCCGCCGCGTCCGGATCCTCCGGGTTGAACCGGGCGATCTTGAGCGTGACCATGGTGGAGCCGGGCGGCACCGGACGGTTCGAGCCCGGGTCCTTGCCGTCGGTGGCCTTGGTGGTGTCGACTGCGGTGGTCATCAGTACTTGCGCTCCATCGGCTCGTAGCGGGTCTGCACGACCGGCTTCCAGTCCAGCCGGACCTCCGAGAGGAGGCCGAGGCCGTCCTTGAACGCCATCGTGTGCTTCATGAACTCGTCGTCGTTGCGGTCGGGGTAGTCCTCCCGGGCGTGCCCGCCGCGGGACTCCTTGCGGTTGAGCGCGCTCACCACCGTCACCTCCGCCATCTCCAGGAGGAAGCCCAGCTCGACGGCTTCCAGGAGCTCGGTGTTGAACCGCTTGCCCTTGTCGCTGACGGTCACGTCGGCGTAGCGCTTCTTGAGGGCGCGGATCTCGTCCCGGGCCTCGGTGAGCGACTGTTCGGTGCGGTACACCGACGCCTTGTCGTCCATCATGGCCTGCATCTCGGTGCGGATGTCGTTGGCGTTCTCCGTACCGTGCTCCGCGAGCATGCTCTCCATCCACTCGCGGACCATCTTCTCGGGCTCCTCGGGGAGCTCGACGAAGTCGTGTCCGGCGGCGTACTCCGCCGCGGCGATCCCCGCCCGGCGGCCGAACACGTTGATGTCCAGCAGCGAGTTGGTGCCCAGCCGGTTGGAGCCGTGCACCGACACGCAGGCGCACTCGCCCGCCGCGTAGAGGCCGGGCACCACGTCGTCGTTGGTGCGCAGGACCTCACCCTTGATGTTGGTCGGGATGCCGCCCATGACGTAGTGACACGTCGGGAACACCGGGACCAGCTCGGTGACCGGGTCGACGCCCAGGTAGGTCCGGGAGAACTCGGTGATGTCGGGCAGCTTCTCCTCGAGCACGTCCGCCCCGAGGTGGGTCACGTCGATGTAGACGTAGTCCTTGTCGGGCCCGGCACCGCGGCCCTCGCGCACCTCGAGGACCATCGAGCGGGCGACGATGTCGCGCGGCGCGAGGTCCTTGATGGTGGGGGCGTAGCGCTCCATGAAGCGCTCGCCGTCCGCATTGCGCAGGATGCCGCCCTCGCCGCGGACCGCCTCGGAGATGAGGATGCCCAGGCCGGCGAGGCCCGTCGGGTGGAACTGGTGGAACTCCATGTCCTCCAGGGGCAGGCCCTTGCGGAACACCACGGCCATGCCGTCACCGGTGAGGGTGTGGGCGTTGGAGGTGGTCTTGTACATCCGCCCCGACCCGCCGGTCGCGAAGACGGTGGCCTTGGAGTGGAAGACGTGCAGGTCGCCGGAGGCCAGCTCGTAGGCCACGCACCCGGTGGCGACCGGCCCGTCGGGGGTCTCCGTGAGGCACAGGTCGAGGACGTAGAACTCGTTGAAGAACTCCACATCGTGCTTGACGCAGTTCTGGTACAGCGTCTGCAGGATCATGTGCCCGGTGCGGTCGGCCGCGTAACAGGCCCGGCGCACGGGTGCCTTCCCGTGGTCACGGGTGTGGCCACCGAAGCGGCGCTGGTCGATCTTGCCCTCGGGCGTGCGGTTGAACGGAAGACCCATGTTCTCCAGGTCGATGACGGCGGTGATGGCCTCCTTGGCCATGATCTCCGCGGCGTCCTGGTCGACGAGGTAGTCGCCGCCCTTGACCGTGTCGAACGTGTGCCACTCCCAGTTGTCCTCCTCCACGTTCGCGAGGGCGGCGCACATGCCGCCCTGGGCGGCGCCGGTGTGGGAGCGGGTGGGGTAGAGCTTGGTGAGGACGGCGGTGCGGGTCCGCGGGCCCGCCTCGATGGCCGCGCGCATGCCTGCGCCGCCGGCGCCGACGATTACCACGTCGTACTGGTGCTGATGGACCTGACGATCGGTCATGGGATTCTCAGTGCTCGCTTTCGAAGTGGAACGGTCCGCAGGCGTCGATCAGACGTCGTAGGCGAGGCCGAAGAGGGCGTAGGTGCCCAGGGCCAGGACGAGGACGGTCGCGGCGATGAGGATCGCGTTGAGCCAGAACCGCGTCGAGTCCTTGCGCGAATAGTCCGCGATGACCGTCCGGACACCGTTCGCACCGTGGAGCTGGGCGAGCCAGAGCATGAGGAGGTCCCACGTGGCCCAGAACGGGCTCTGCCAGCGATCCGCGACGTACGCCCAGTCGATCCGGTGGACTCCCTCGTCGATCATGAGGCCGACGGTGAGGTGTCCGAGCGTGAGGATGACCAGTGCGACACCCGAGGCGCGCATGAAGATCCATGCGGTCCGCTCGAAGTTGCCGGGTGAGCGCAGGCGCGGCGAGCGGGGCTGGGCGAGCGAGGCGGGGCGATCGTATGACGTCTGGAGAACAGGTGCGTCTGCCATGATGATCGTTCTCCTTAGATGTGCTGGAAGAGAAGGAAGAGGAGGCGGGCGGTCGCCGCGGCGAAGACCACGACCCAGATCGCCAGGACGGCCCAGAGCATCTGGCGCTGGTACTTCGCGCCCTTGGACCAGAAGTCGATGGCGACGATCCGCAGACCGTTCAGCGCGTGGAAGAGGACCAGTGCGACCAGGCCGACCTCGAGCAACCCGACGATCGGGGTCTTGTACGAGTCGATGACTGCGTTGTAGGTCTCCGGGCTCACCGTGACGAGCGAGGTGTCCAGCACGTGCACGAAGAGGAAGAAGAAGATCGCCACGCCAGAGACACGGTGCGCGACCCACGACCACATCCCCGGGTCACCCTTGTAGATGCTGATCTTCTTGTTGGGGGCCGGACGCGCCGGCGCCTGCGCAGTACTCATGGGCTTGTCGTGCCTCCGAATCGTCTGGGCGTGGTGCCATCGGCGCGCGGTTCCTGCCCGAGAGCACAGCGGGCGCCTACTAGGACTTTAGACCTGTCAGGCCGCGGACGAGAAGCAGGGTGGGTAGCGTGGTCCGGACAGGTAATGCCTGTTAGGGGACCCTAAATGAAGTTACCGAAGGGTAGAAACGGGTGTCGTTCGACGAAACCGCAGCACAAGGGAACGTGGCCGACACCGGTCTGCGCGAGGCCGCGACGACGGCCGCCCGGAACGCCTACCGGCCGTACTCGGGATTGGGGGTGGGGGCCGCCGCGCTGGCGTCCGGACCCGGCGGCGACGGGCGCAGGATCGTGACCGGCTGCAACGTCGAGAACGCGTCGTATGGGCTCACCCTCTGCGCTGAATGCTCGCTCGTCTCCGATCTCCACCGCACGGGCGGCGGGCGGCTGCTCGAGATCGTCGTCGTCACGGTCGGCGGTGACCCGTTGGCGCCGTGTGGCAGGTGTCGCCAGCTCCTCCACGAACACGGTGGTCCGGAGCTGGTGGTCCACACGTCCCGTGGGCCGGTCCACCTCGCCGAACTCCTGCCGGATGCCTTCGGGCCGGAGGACCTGACGTGAGCCGTCGCATCGATGCCGTGCGGATCATCGAGGCCAAGCGAGACGGGAAGGAGCTCGACGACGACGAGATCGACTGGATCGTTGACGGCTACACCCGGGGACGCGTCCCGCCCGAGCAGATGTCGGCGCTGGCGATGGCGGTGTACTTCCGGGGCATGACCGACCGTGAGACCGCCCGGTGGACCTCCGCCATGGTGGACTCCGGCACCCGTTTGGACCTGTCCGGCCTGACCCGGGCCGGTCGACGCGTGCCCACGGTGGACAAACACTCGACCGGCGGGGTCGGCGACTCGGTGACGCTCGTCCTGACCCCGTTGCTGGCGACCTGGGAGCTGGCGGTGCCCCAGCTCTCGGGACGCGGGCTCGGTCACACGGGCGGGACACTGGACAAGCTCGAGTCGATCCCCGGTTGGCGCGCCGATCTGGACGCCGACTCCCGGCGCCGGATCCTCGAGGAGACCGGGGCCGTGATCTGTGCTGCCGGGGCCGATCTCGCGCCCGCGGACCGGGCCCTCTACGCCCTGCGGGACGTCACCGGGACCGTGCCGTCGATCCCCATGGTGGCGGCCTCGATCATGAGCAAGAAGATCGCCGAAGGCACCTGCGCCCTGGTGCTCGATGTCAAGTTCGGATCCGGTGCCTTCCGGCCCGAGCGCGCGGACGCGGAGGAACTGGCCCGGGTGATGGTCGGGATCGGCACGGCTGCCGGAGTCCGGACCAGCGCCCTGGTGACCGCCAACCACACGCCGCTGGGTCGCGCGGTGGGCAACGCCCTCGAGGTGGCCGAGTGTGTCGAGATCCTGGCCGGCGGTGGCCCGCCGGACATGGTCGACCTGACCTGCGCGCTGGCGCGGGAGGCCCTGGCCACGGTGGGGATCGACGGTGACCCCCGTGAACGGCTCGCGGACGGGCGGGCGATGGATTCGTTCCGCGCCATGATCACCGCCCAGGGCGGCGACCCCTACGCGGCGCTCCCGGTGGCCGCGGAGACGCAGGAGGTGCGGGCACCCGGCTCGGGGGTGGTGCGGTGGGACGCGCTGGGGGTGGGCCGGGCCTCGTGGTTGGCCGGTGCCGGGCGTACCCGACCGGGCGAGGCCGTCGACCCAGCGGCCGGTGTGGTGCTGCACCGGGTCGAGGGGAATCCGGTGCGGCTCGGGGACGTGGTGGCCACGGTTCACGCCGGGGACCCGGGGCGGCTGCCCGCGGCGTGCGCCGAGCTCGCGTCGGCCCTGGAGATCGGTGGACCCGGCGCGGCTCGTGGACCGGCCGGCGTGGTGGTGGGCCGGCTGCGCGGGTGGTGAGGCGCCGGCCCGCCGACTCGACCAGACCGCCGACCAGCCCGTCGACCAGCCCATCGAGAAGAGTGTTTCGACCGCGTCGGCCGAGTGGAAGTGTGCGAAACGCTCTTCTCGACGAGTCCGGGCCGGCCCGGTCCAGTCCGGTCCGGCCCGGGAGGGGTCAGGCGATGTCGGGGGTGGTCATCAGGCGTTCGACGTCGTCGACCAGGTCGCGCCACTCGCCGGCCTCGTCGTCGAACGGGGCACTGGGCTCGAGCAGCCTGGTGTCGTCCGGGTTGAGGACGTAGTGGAGGAATCGGCGCAACGCGGTCCCCCGGCCGGTCACGGCGGCCTCGAGGCCGGAGTCTCCCACGTAGGTCGCGAGGTCGGTGATCAGCTCGACCGCGAGTCCCAGCTGATCGGCGTCGACCATCCCGGGGCCGACCTCGATATCGCGGTCGAGACCGGCGAGAACGTAGGTGTTGTCCTCGGTCACGTGGATGTCCAGACTGCCGTCGGTCGCCGCGATCTTGACACGCTCGTAGGTCGCCACGTGGCTGAGGGTCTCGTCGTCGTTGTCCGCCAGGTACCGGGCCAGGCCCCTGGGGCTGGTGAACACGTACGCCTGGTCACCGTCGCCGAGGAACACCGGCCGATCGCCGAGGTAACACCGCAGACTGAGGTACTCCTGGTCGGCGAAGATGATCTTCACGGGGTCGATCCCGACCGTCTCCCAGAGGGAGCCCTCCGGGTAGCCGGTGGGGGCGGCCTCGGGTTCGGGCGCGGGTTCGGGGAGCGCGGCCTCGGCGGCGTCCAGGTCCGCGCGTGCGCGGTCGACCTCGTTCGGCCGCACCTCGGGCGTGGTCATGACGTCTTGGATGGCGTCGAGTACGTCGTCCCAGCCCTTGGCGACGGTCTTGCGGATCGATTTCCACAGTTTCAGCCCGTCCCGCCCGTAGAACTCGTCCATTCCGCGGGTGACGGCGGCCAGGATCGGGTTGCCGTTGAAGAACTTGGTGACCGTGTCCAGCTCGCACACCTCCCCGATCGATCGGGCGATCGCGAAGGCCTGGTCGATCTCGTCGACCGACGACTCCGTGGGGTTCTCACCGAGGAGTTCGAGTACTCCGACGAGGTCGTAGCAGTTCTCCTCGGCCGCACGGAACGCCAGGACGTCCGACGCCGCGAACTCGGCCCAGGAGGGGTGGTCCTGGAGGTCGTGTGGCGCGCCGCTCCGGACCAGGGCGAGGAGTTCGGCGGTCGAGTCGAAGGCGTAGAGGTCCTCGTCGAGTCCGAGGAACGCCTCCCAGTCGTCGTTGTCCTCTCGCCAACTGGGTGCCCAGAGGGTCGTGACGTCTCCTTCAGGGAGACCGAGCTCGATCGGGACGATGTCCTTGGCCATGCGGGTCAGCATATCCACGGCCAGTCACCCGGTGCCACGGCCCGCCGACGGGTCGCCTGCCGGGATGGGGGACTGGTCGCCGGCCGGGGTCCCGTCGGTCTGTCTGCGGGCGGTCACCGCGAGCTCGACCGACCCCGAGACCAGTTCGGCCCGCCGGGCGTTGGCCTGGACGACCGCGCTGGACGTGGCCTCGAGGATGGCGGACGCCACCGCATCGCATCCGTGCCCGCGGAGTCCGGTCGCGAGTACCAGGTCGATCACCGTGCCACCGGAATCGGCGGTGGCGGTCGCGATCCGGTCCCGACTCGAGGCCACCACCCGGAGGGACTCCAGTTGGTCGTGCGCGGACTCCCACTCGGCCGCGATCCCGCGGAGGCGGCCGAGGAAGGCGTCGACGTCCAGCCCTCCGGCGCTCACCTCGACCCCCCGTCCGGCTCGTCGTCCGCCTCCAGCCACTGCGCCCGGTCCCACTCCTGACCGTCCCACTCCTCGTCTGCCAACCGGTCGAGGAGATCACGGGCCTCACCCGCCGCGACGGTGAGGGCGCGCAGCACCGCCCTCGCGACATCCGCGGGTGGGCGGTCGAGCAGCCCGGCGGGCAGGGCCAGACCCACCGGCACGCCGTCGGTACCGACCTCGGCGACGACGCCGGTCATCGGGTCGGTGTGGCGGCAGGTCTCGGGCGCCATCAGCCGGTCGGACGGTAGAACCCGTGGAAGGACATACCGATGTTGTCGGTGCGCAGCCCCGACACCGACACGGGGTCCCCGGCCTCGACGAGTTGGCCGTTGCCGATGTACATCGCGACGTGGCCGTCCCACACGGCCAGATCGCCCGGCATGAGGTCGGACGCGGCTACCTGCGCACCCACCCCCTGCTCCTGCGCCAGACGCGGGATCTCCACCCCGGCGTCCCGATACGCCCACTGGGTCAGGCCGCTGCAGTCCAGGCCCTGGCCCGGAGTCGTCCCGCCCCACACGTACGGCACACCTTGCTGGCTGAGGGCGTTGCGGACGGCTCCGGCAGCTTGCTCGTTGGGGGCGGTGGCCACCGATCCGTCGGGCAGGAGCACGTCGACGCCGCCTCCAACGACGCCTGCTCCTGCGGACCCCCCGGCGACGTCCGTGGAACCGTCGGACCCGCCCGCCGGCACGGCGCCGTCCGCCGACACGACACCTCCCGCCGACACGACACCTCCCGCCGACACGGCGCCGCCGATCGACGCGGTCCCCGTGGCGGCGAGTGAGCCCGGCCCGGAACCCGTGTGGGCGGCGGTCGAGGCGTTGATCACGCCACCCGTGCTCGAGTCGGCGATCACACCGGGCGTGCGCGGGGCCTCGGGGATGCCGGCGGCGATGGCGCGCATCTCGAGGGTCGGTCCCTTGAGTTCGAGTTGGACCCGCTCCGCCACCTGGATGCCGCGGGCCAGGTGCTCGGTGGCCAGTCCGAGCAGCGCCACCTGGCCGGGCGGGGTCATCAGAGCGGGCCCCAGCGCGGCCGCCCGGGCGAGGAACTGCTGCACGATGCCGATCACCTCGACGGTGCCGCGGACGACGATGTCCGCCGCCACGGCGGTGACCCTGGCGATCTCGGCGGCGGACTCGCCGAGCGCCCCGACCGTGCGACCGATCTCGGCCACCGAGTGGGCGGCGCCGAGGGAGGCCAGCGAGTCCCACGTCTCGGAGAGCAGTCGTTCGAGCGGTGGCCCGAGCCGTTGGGCCACCTCCAGCCCGTCGCTCACCGGTCGCATGACGTCCCGAGCCGGTTCGGGGACGAACTCCTCCGCCGAGAGCAGGTCGAGGATCTGCCGGATGGGCCCCGCGTAGGCCAGCGCGTCGGCGATCACCGGGCCGGACCCTCGATCCCGGACACCTGGGCCCCGGCCGCCCCGATGGCCTCGGCGCCCGCCACGTCGGACTCGGCGTACACCCGGCCGGTCTCGAGGACCAGGTGCCCGGCGGCATCGCTCACCCGCGCCACCCCGGCGAGCACCTCGCGATGCCGCGCGGTGGCGGCGAGCAGGGCGGACATGAAGTCGGCCCCGACCGGCCCGAGGACCGGTGCCACCTCGTCCACGGGCAGCGAGTCCACGGCCCCGAGCACGCCCCCCAGGGCGTCCGCCAACGTGGTCAACCCCGTACCCAGCTCCCGCAGTCCGTCCACGTGGACGTCGATCGCTCCGTCCGCCATTACCTCGCCCCTCATCGCCTTCTCGTCCCGTCACAGGGTTCGACGCCTCGCGGGCCCGCACCGGTTCCGCCCGGTCGGGGATTCCCCTGCTGTGGAATCCTGTCGGGCATGGACATCATCGTCGTGGATCACCCGCTGGTCGGAGACCGGCTCCGCACGCTGCGCGACTCCGCCACCGACACCGCCGGCTTCCGGGCGGCGATGGACGCACTCGGCACCATGCTCTGCTACGAGGCCTTCCGCTCCATCCCGACCACCGAGGTCCCCGTGACCACACCGGTGGCCGAGACGACGGGGGTCGCGGTCGACGGCGTCCCGCTCGTGGTGCCTGTCCTGCGTGCGGGGCTGGGTCTGCTGGACCCGGCCACCCGGTTGCTCCCGGGCGCGCAGGTCGGGTTCGTGGGCCTGGCGCGCGACGAGGAGACCCACACCCCGGTGTCCTATCTGTGCTCCCTGCCGGACGACCTCGCCGGACGGCACGTCGTCGTGCTGGACCCGATGCTCGCCACCGGGGGGTCGCTGGTCTCGACCTTGGAGACCCTGGCCGAACGAGGCGCCACCGGGGTCACCGTGGTGTGCGTCCTGTGCGCTCCGGAGGGGATCGAGACCGTGCGGTCGTCGGGACTGGCGGCGCGACTCGTCACCGCGACCATCGACGAGCGGCTCGACGACGACGCCTTCATCGTCCCCGGGCTCGGCGACGCGGGCGACCGCCTGTTCGGCCCCCGCTGAGCTGGACTTCCGCTGAGCTGCGACTACCGCTGACCGTGCCCCCGCCCCTCAGGAGGTGATGGCGGCGGCGACGCGATCTGCCAGAGCGGTCAGCCGTCGTCCGGCGTCCTCCCGGTCGGACCTCGACGGTCGTGGTGTCGTCCACGCCTCGACGTAGGACTTGAGCAGGGGCTCGGTGCCCGATGGGCGGATCACCGCCCGGGCGCCCGGGACCGCCACGCGGACACCGTCCGTGCCGTCCAACGGGGTCACCGTGCCGGTCGAGCCCAGCCGTTCGGCCGCGCGACGGAGCGCGGCGTCGGGGTCGGCGCCGGGGACGAGTGGATGGGCGACGTTGTGCCGCAGGTGCGCACCGAACTCCTCGGCGAGCGCGTCGAGCCCCGCCCCGACCGACCGTCCGGCCGACCCGACCATCGCGCACCACGCGCCGGCCGCGGAGATGCCGTCCTTGTCCGCCACCACCCGGGGGAGCACACAGTGGCCGATCGCCTCCTCGTAGGCGTAGAGCAGGGGATCGGCTGCGCGGACCAGCCATTTGAACCCGGTGAGCGTCTCCACGTGCCGGCCCCCGCGGGCCGGGACGAGGAGCGAGGGCAGTCTCGACGACACGATGGTGGAGGCCACGACCGGGACGCCTGACCTCGAGCCCGACGCCCGGACCGATCCGGGGAGCGGGGTGGTCAGCAGGTGGTCGGCGAGCAGCCCGCCGGTGTCGTCGCCGTCGAGCATCCGCCATCGCCCGTCCGGGGCCCGGTATCCCACCGCGCACCGGTCCGCGTCCGGATCGAGCGCCAGCGCGACGTCGGCCCCGATCTCCTCCGCGACCCCCCGGAGGCGCAGGGTGGTGGCCGGCCGCTCCGGATTGGGTGACTCGACGGTGGGGAAGTCCGGATCCGGGCGCTCCTGTCCGGGCACCAGGGTCACGTCGTCGACCCCGATCCCGGCCAGGACGCGTCGGCAGATCTCGCCGCCCACCCCGTGCACGGGGGTCAGGGCCACGCGCGGGGGCCGGGCGGGGGCGGGCAGACCGGCCACGACGGAGTCCACGTAGTCGTCGATGAGCGTGGGGTCCACCCGCGCACCGGTCGCGCCGGTCTCCGGGACGCCGACCCCCTCACGCTCCGCCGTCCTGAGGTGCTGTTCGATGTGGGAGTCCGTGGGGGGGACGATCTGCGCTCCGTCCGGGCCGTAGACCTTGATCCCGTTGTCGGTGGCGGGGTTGTGTGAGGCCGTCACCATCAGTCCGGCGACCGCGCCCCTGGACCGCACGGCCGCCGCGATGACGGGGGTGGGGACGGGCGAGCCCGGGACGACGACGACGAGACCGTGCGCGGTCAGGACGGCGGCCACCACGTCCACGAACCCCGCGGAGCCGTGCCGGGCGTCACCCCCCACGATGACGGTCGACCCGGCGGGTTCCTGCGTCCGCACGTGGCGGGCGACGGCGGTGGCGACGAGGGCGACCGTGCCGGCGTTCATCCGCTCCGGCCCCGGACCCATCGGGGCGCGAACTCCCGCGGTGCCGAAGGTCAGGGGCACGGCGCGCTCCCGGGCATGTCCTGCTCAGCTCCGTGCGGCGGCGGGCACGAGCGCGCGGAGGGCACGCGAGAGCCGCCCGGATCCGGCGGTCCCCGCGGCCAGGACCTCGGCGTGGTCGAGGGGCTGCCCGGTGACCCCGGCGGCGAGATTGGTCACCAGTGACACCCCTACCACCCGCAGTCCGAGCCCCCTGGCAGCAACGGTCTCCGGGACGGTCGACATCCCCACGAGGTCGGCGCCGAGGGTGCGCAGCATCCTGATCTCGGCCGGGGTCTCGTACTGGGGCCCGGGCATCGCGGCGTAGACGCCCTCGGCCGGTCGGGCCCCGGTGGCCGCCCGGAGCGCCTCCGCCGCGATGTGGCGCAGACGCGGCGAGTAGGCGTCCACGAGGTCGACGAAGGCGGGGCCGGACAGGGGGGACCGGCCCGTCAGGTTGAGGTGGTCGCGGATCAGCACGAGCTCACCCACCGTGAGATCGTCCCGGACACCGCCGGCGGCGTTGGTGAGCACGAGGACGTCGGAGCCGACCGCGGCCGCGACGTGTGCGGGGTGGACCACGGGCTCGGTGCCCACGCCCTCGTAGAGGTGGGTGCGCCCGGCCACCGCCAACACCGGCACCCCGTCGACGAGGCAGCTCGTCACCGTCCCGCGGTGACCGGCGACCGACGGTGGCGCGAACCCGGGCAGCCCGGCCATCGGGATGGCCACCGCGGTTCCGGGGTCGGCCAGTCCCACGACCACATCGGACCAGCCGGAACCGAGGACGAGGGTCGCCCGGTGGGCGGGCCGCCCGCTCGCGCGCGCAACGGCGTCCGCGGCCGCGCGGGCGTCGGCGGTGGGGGAGAGCAGGGGCGGCGTGGACACGGGTGTACCCGGCGCCCTACGCGCCGGGGCCGACGTTGCGGGATTCCCGGGTGCGCAGTTCGCGCACATAGGGGTCGGGCGCGCCGGCGCACTCCGCGGCATCCGCCAGGAGACCCAGGTACCGCGCCGACGGCAGGCCCCCTTCGAAGGCGTCCATGACGTACAGCCAGACCAGTTCCGTGCCCTCCGCCGGGCCGGGGGAGGGCGAGGCGACCGCGAACTCGGACTCCTGGGCGCCGACCGGGGGCCCCGGGGGGACGGCGGGACGGCGTTCGACGCGGACCCGGATCTTCCGTGCCGGTATCGAATCCGTGCCCTCCCATCGGTCGAGGGCGCGGGCGTCGTCGTCGGGGACGTCGTAGAGCACCACGAACACCCTCGAATCCGGGTCCTCGACCACCGTGGCGACGGCGCCCTCCCACGTCGGGTCCTCGCCCGCGAAGGTCAGACGCCAGCCGTGCAGCCACGCGGTTCCGGCGAACGGTGAGTGCGGCGCGCGGGCGTTCATCTGTTCGGGATGCATGTTGGTCCCGTACGCGGCGTAGAGAGGCACGGCGACCAGAGTAGTCCCTCGGCCGGGTGTGGCCCCGGCGTCCTCCGGCCCCGTGCCGCCGGTTCGACTACCGTGTACCGCGGACGCGACGCGGTCCACCACAGTGGCCCGCGGCGCCCGGCCCCGACCCCGTGACCCGTGGAGGACCACCTGTGACGCAGCGCATCATCATCATCGGCGGCGGTCCCGCCGGTTACGAGGCCGCCCTGGTGGCCGCCCAGTACGGTGCGGACGTCACGATCGTGGACGCCGAGGGGATCGGCGGGAACTGCGTGCTCACCGACTGCGTGCCCTCCAAGACGTTCATCGCGACCACGGGCGTGCGCACGGACATGCGCCGCGCCGAGGAGATGGGCGTCGAGATGCACTTCGACCCCACCGCCTACCGGCTCGGCCAGGTCAACGGCCGGGTCAAGTCGCTGGCCCGCGCCCAGTCCGCCGACATCAGGTCCCAACTCCAGCGCGAGGGCGTGCGGCTGCTGTCGGGGACCGCGCGGCTGCACGATTCTCGGCCGGGAATGGCCTCGCACCGCGTCCTGGTGTCCCTGGACAACGGCCAGGAGAAGATCCTCGACGCGGACGTGGTCCTGCTCGCCACCGGCTCCAATCCGCGCATCCTCTCCGGCGCGGAGCCCGACGGGGAGCGGATCCTGACCTGGCGGCAGCTCTACGACCTCACCGAGCTCCCCTCGCATCTGGTGGTCGTGGGGTCCGGTGTGACCGGTGCCGAGTTCGTCTCCGCGTTCACGGAGATGGGCGTCAAGGTCACCATGGTCTCCAGCCGTGACCGCGTCCTGCCACACGAGGACGCCGACGCCGCGCTGGTGCTCGAGGAGGCGCTCAGCGAGCGCGGCGTCGCGCTGGTCAAGCACGCCCGCGCGGACGCGGTCGAGCACCACGAGGACGGGATCATCGTCCGACTGGGCGACGGCCGGACCGTCAAGGGGTCGCATGCCCTGATGTGCGTGGGTTCGGTACCCAACACCGGTGACCTGGGGTTGGAGAGCGCCGGCATCGAGGTCCAGCGCAGCGGGCACATCAAGGTCGACCGCGTCTCCCGCACCACCGCCGCCGGGATCTACGCCGCCGGGGACTGCACCGACCTGTTCCCCCTGGCCTCGGTGGCGGCCATGCAGGGACGCATCGCGATGTACCACGCCCTGGGCGAGGGGGTCAGCCCCATCAAACTCCGCACCGTCGCATCGGCGGTCTTCACCCGACCCGAGATCGCCACCGTCGGCATCTCCCACGCGCAGATCGAGAGCGGGGAGGTCCCCGCCCGCGTCGAGGTGTTCCCGCTGGCGGGCAACCCCCGCGCGAAGATGCGCAGCCTCCGCCGCGGCTTCGTGAAGCTCTTCTGTCGCCCCGCCTCCGGGGTGGTGATCGGAGGGGTGATCGTGGCCCCCACTGCGTCCGAGCTCATCCTGCCCGTCTCCGTGGCCGTGCGGAACCAGCTCACCGTGGGCGACCTCGCCGGATCGTTCTCCGTCTACCCCTCGATGACCGGGTCGATCACGGAAGCCGCGCGCCAGCTCATGCGGCACGACGACCTGGACTGATCCGGGAGGGCGGACCGGGGTGAAGCCCCGAATAAGTTTAGGCTAAGCTCACACCCGGTGTCGGCGACGCGACACCGGGACTGTGAGGGAGGAACCCTGATGATGCGACGCCGCCTGGCCGCGCTCGCCGCCGTCGGTTCGCTCGTGGTGGGGCTGGCGGCCTGCACCACGGACGGAGCCGGAGACGATTCCGATGCGCTGGTGGTCTACTCGGGCCGCAGCGAGAACCTCGTCGGCCCGCTGTTGGCGCAGATCGGGGAGAGGACCGGTATCGACCTCGAGGTGCGGTACGCGAGCACCCCCGAGATGGCCGCCCAGATCGCGGAGGAGGGCCAGGCCAGCCCCGCCGACATCTTCTTCTCCCAGGACGCCGGCGCGCTCGGCGCGCTGTCCAAGGAGGGTCTGCTCGCGGAACTCGACGACACGACCATCGACGTCGTCCCCGCCGAGTACCGGGCCGCCGACGGGACGTGGGTCGCGACGAGCCTGCGGGCACGCGTCCTGGTCTACGACTCCGAGGCCCTGGAGGAGTCAGAGGTCCCGGACACCATCGACGCCCTCACCGAGCCCGAGTGGCGGGGCAAGGTCGGGTACGCCCCCACCAACGCCTCGTTCCAGTCGTTCGTCACCGGTCTACGGGTCGACCGCGGTGACGAGGCGGCCGAGCAGTGGCTCCGCGACTTCCTGGCCAACGAACCGAAGACCTACGACAACAACAACGCGCTCCTCGAGGCGGCCGACACCGGTGACGTCGAGCTGGGACTGACCAATCACTACTACTGGTACAACACCGCCCAGGAGAAGGGCGAGGAGAACATGCGCGCCCGGGTGCACTACCTGACGCAAGGCGATCCCGGAGCTCTGGTCAACGTGGCCGGAGTCGGCGTGCTCGCCTCGTCCGACCGACAGGAAGACGCCCTCCGGGTGGTGCAGGAACTCCTCGGCGAGCAGGCCCAGCTCTACTTCCTCGAGGAGTCCAGCGAATACCCGGTCGTGCCGGGGATCACCTCGGACGCCGTCGGACTGCCCCCCTTCGAGACCCTCGGCGGTCCCGATATCGACCTCGGTGACCTGGACGGTCTCGAGCAGACCCAGCAGATGCTCACTCGCGTGGGCATGATCTGACAGGTTCGTCATAGACGTCCGTTCCCGTCTCCGTGGCGGCCGCCCCCTCCTCGGGGTGGCCGCCACTGTGGCGTGCTCCGCGGCCCTCATCCCGTTGGTCTACCTGATCATCCGCGCGGGGGAGCGCGGCCCGGCCTACGCCTTCGAGGTGGTCCGGTCCGGTCGGTCCGCCGAACTGCTGGTCAACACCGTCGTGCTGGTGGTCCTGGTCACCGCGGCGAGCGTGGTGGTGGGCGTGACCCTGGCGTGGTTGACGGTGCGGACGGACCTCCCCGGGGCCCCGGTCGTCGGAGCGCTGCTCTGCGTGCCGCTGGCGATGCCCTCCTACGTCCTCGGCTACCTGTGGGTCGCGGACTTCCCCCAGGTCCTGGGGCTGACCGGATCGGTCATCGTGCTGACGATCTCGTGTTACCCGTACGTCTACCTCCCCGCCGCCGCGGCACTGCGGACCGTCGATCCGGGTCTGGAGGAGGTGGCCAGGACCCTGGGGCGCGGGTCGCTCAGGGCCGTGCTCGGCGTGACGTTGCGTCAGATCCGGCCCGCGGTCGCGGCCGGGGCGCTGCTGGTGGCCCTGTACACCCTCTCCGACTTCGGGGCGGTGGCGATGCTGCGGTACGACGCGTTCACCGTCGGGATCTACCACAGCTACCGGGCCTCGTTCGACAGGGTGCCCGCGGCGGTCCTGGCCTGTGTGCTCATCCTGGTGGCGCTCGTGGTGATGGTGGGAGAGCGGCGGGCTCGGCGGGGCGAGGTGGCGAGAGTCGGCGCCGGGGTGGACTCTCTCCCGGACCGGGTCCGGCTCGGACGGCACATGCCGCCGGCGCTCCTGGTGGTGGGGGTCGTCCTGGCCGGTGGCGTGCTCGCCCCGCTCGTCGGCCTGGTCCGGTGGGTGCGGGCCGCCGCCGAGGTCGACGTCTCGTGGGGTCCCGTCTTCGCGGCCGCGGCCACCACCGCGGGCGTGTCCGGCATCGCGGCGCTGGTGACGATCGTGCTGGCCCTGCCCATCGGCATACTCGCGGCTCGGTCGAACGGCCCGCTCGCCCGGACCACCGAGGCCGTCGCCCAGATCGGCTTCGCCCTGCCCGGGATCACGGTCGGACTGGCGGTGGTCTTCGTGGGGATCCGGTTGGTTCCCGGCCTGTACCAACAGCTCCCCCTGCTGGTGTTCGGGTACGTGGTGCTGTTCCTCCCTCTCGCCGTGGGTGTGGTCCGGTCCGCGATCGGCGCGATACCGACCGCTCTCGAGGACGCCTCGGGGGCGCTGGGGTCCGGTCGGTTCCGGACCTTCCTCCGCGTGGTCGCACCGCTGTCGCTGCCGGGCGTTCTCGCCGGGGCGAGCCTGGTGTTCCTCAGCGTGGCCAAGGAACTGCCCGCCACCCTCCTGCTGCGCCCCACCGGAACCGAGACACTGGCCTCCGCGATGTGGGCTCACACCGAGGTGGCGGCCTACTCGCAGGCCGCCCCGTACGCCGCGATGCTGGTGGCCGTGGCCGTGATCCCCGCCGTGGTGCTCGGCAGGTCCTTCGGGTGGGGCGCGGGCGGTTCCGGGCGGGGCGTCCCGGTACGGACCGCACTCTCGGCTCGGTCTGAGGAGACACAGGCGGAGGAGACACAGGCGGAGGAGACACAAGCGAGGGAGACACAGGTGAGTGCCGCATGACGGGCAGCAGGCGTCCAGGCGGCGTGCTCGAGCTCTCGGGGGTCGCGGGCGGGTACGGCGGCGCCACCGTCGTCCGGGACCTCGACCTGATCGTGGGCTCGGGTGAGGCGTTGGCCGTTCTCGGCGCGTCCGGTTCGGGCAAGACGACCGTCCTGCGCATGATCGCCGGGCTGCACCCGATCTCGGCGGGACGCGTCCTCGTCGACGGTCGCAGGGTCGACCACCTGCCCGCGCAACACCGCGGGATCGGTCTCGTCCCCCAGCAGGGCGCCCTGTTCCCGCACCTGTCGGTGGCCCGGAACGTCGGTTTCGGACTCGTACCGGTCGATCCGGTGGCACGGTGGCGTAGCCGCGCCGAGCGCGCCGGCCGGGTCCGCGAGGTCCTCGACCTCGTCGGACTGGCGGACCGTGCCGATGCCCGTCCCTCCCAGCTGTCCGGCGGTCAGCAACAACGGGTCGCACTGGCACGTGCGCTCGCCCCGGGCTCGGGGCTGATCCTCCTGGACGAACCGTTCAGCGCTCTCGACGCCGCTCTGCGGGGGCGTGTCCGTGCGGAGGTCTCGGCCCTGCTCGCGGAGTCCGGCGCGACGTCCGTCCTCGTCACCCACGACCGCGCCGAGGCGCTGGCCACGGCTGACCGGGTGGCGGTGCTCATCGACGGTCGCCTCGCGCAGGTCGACACGCCCGAGCGGCTCTACCATCACCCGGTGAGCCGTGAGGTCGCCCAGTTGGCGGGCGAGGTCGTCCTGCTCCCGGCTACCGCGGGCGGCGAGGTCGCGCAGACCATCATCGGCACCGTCCCGCTCGATTCGCCCGCGAACGGCGACGGAACCGTCCTGTGGCGCCCCGAGAGCCTATCGGTCCGACGGGTCGGATCAGAGGGCCACGGAGTGTGTACGGGCGTGGAGTTCGTCGGCGCGTCGACCCTCGTCCGGATGCGCTTCGACGGGACCGGGCAGAGCTTCGCGGTCCCGGTCTCGGGTGGCGGGATCGTCGAGGTGGGTGACCGGGTGGAGGTGACGCCCTCGCGGCCCGCCGTCTTCCACGCCGGGCCGCCGACCCCCGGCTGATCAGCTCTGTGTGTGATCAGCTCTCCGTGGCCGCCCATCCCAGGGTCCGTTCGACGGCGTCGTTCCACCGGCCCCACAGGCGCGCGCGCTCGTCCTCGGCCATCCGCGGTTCCCATCGCCGGTCCTCCCGCCACAACTCGCGGAGCCGGTCGGGGGAGTCCCACTGACCCACCGCGAGACCCGCGGCGAACGCGGCGCCCAGCGCGGTGGTCTCGGTGACCTCGGGCCGGATCACGTCGATGCCCAGGATGTCGGCCTGGAACTGCATCAGGTAGTCGTTGACCACCATCCCGCCGTCGACGCGCAGCGCGTCGGCGGTCTCACCGGCATCGGCGGCCATCGCATCGGTCATCTCGCGGGACTGGAACGCCGTGGCCTCGAGCGCGGCCCGCGCCAGGTGCGCCCGCGTGTGGAACCGGGTCAGTCCCACCAGCGTCCCGCGTGCGTCCGGACGCCACCGCGGGGCGAGGAGCCCGGAGAACGCCGGCACGAGGTAGCAGTCGCCGTTGTCGTCGAGGGATCTGGCGAGATCCTCGGTCTCCTCGGCACTCGAGATCACCCCGAGGTTGTCCCGTAGCCACTGCACCAGCGAGCCCGCCACCGCCACGGAGCCCTCCAGGGCGTACACGGGGTCGGCGTCCCCGAGTTGGTAACAGACGGTGGTGAGCAGCCCGTTGTCGCTGAACTGCGGGGTGGTGCCGGTGTTGAGGAGCAGGAAAGCGCCGGTCCCGTAGGTGTTCTTGGCATCACCGGGGTCGAAGCAGGTCTGGCCGAACATGGCGGCCTGCTGATCACCGAGGATCCCCGCGATGGGGGTGCCGCCGAACATGCGCCGCTCGGTCACCTGACCGATCACCCCCGAGGACGGCACGATGTCGGGCAGCATCGCCCGCGGCACCCCGATCTCGCGGCAGAGCTCGTCACACCACTCCAGGGTCCGCAGGTCCATGAGCAGGGTCCGCGAGGCGTTGGTGACGTCGGTGACGTGCAGAGCCGGTTCGCCGTCGGTGCCGCCGCGGCGGCCGCCGGTCAGGTTCCACACCAGCCACGAGTCGATGGTCCCGGCCAGCAGCTCTCCGGCCTCGGCCCGCTCCGTGCCCCGCCGGCCCTCGGAATCGAGGTGATCGAGGATCCACCGGATCTTCGGACCCGCGAAGTACGTGGACAGGGGCAGGCCGGTGGCGGCCCGGAACCGGTCGTCCCCGTCCGGGTGTGCCGCGGCCAGCCGGGAACAGATCCCGGAGGTACGGGTGTCCTGCCAGACGATCGCGTTGTAGACCGGTTCGCCGGTCTCCCGCTCCCACACCACCACGGTCTCCCGCTGGTTGGTGATCCCGATCGCGCTCACCAGCGCCGGCTCGAGATCGGCGTGGCCGGCCACCTGGGCCATGGTGGTGCGCACGTTCTCCCAGATCTCCAGCGGGTCGTGTTCCACCCATCCGGCCCGGGGCAGGATCTGCCGGTGCTCGACCTGGGCGGTCGCCGCGGGCACCGGGAGACCGTCCTGGTCGAAGAGAATGGCCCGCGAGGACGTGGTCCCCTGGTCGATCGCGAGGATGAAGGTGTTACGCGTCACGTCGCCAGACTACGTCCGGCCGGGCGTAGAGTCGGGCGCGACCGGCCGGAATCCGATACCCGGCCCCGGAGGGAGCACGATGCCCACGAACAGATCTCGGTCCGTACTCGGCCCGGAACGCCGGGCCGAGGCGTGGCGGAAGCTCTCTGAGGAGTCCTTCGACCTCGTGATCGTGGGCGGTGGCGTGGTGGGCACCGGCAGCGCCGTCGACGCGGCGACCCGCGGCCTGAGCGTGGCGGTGGTGGAGGCGCGCGACTTCGCCGCCGGTACCTCCTCGCGCAGCTCCAAGATGTTCCACGGGGGGCTCCGGTACCTGGAGCAACTCGACTTCGGGCTCGTCGCGGAGGCCCTCCACGAACGCGAGCTGAGCATGACCCGGCTCGCCCCGCACCTGGTCAAGCCCCTGAAGTTCCTCTTCCCGCTCACCCGCCGGTTCTGGGAACGGCCCTACATGGCCGCGGGATTCGTCCTCTATGACCTCATGGGCGGCGCCAAGAGCGTCCCGCCGCAGAAGCACTACAGCCGTGCGGGTGCGCACCGGGTGGCCCCCGGCCTGCGCGAGGACATCGTGGTGGGTGGCATCCGGTACTGGGACACCCTGGTCGACGACGCCCGTCACACCCTCACCCTCGCCCGGACCGCGGCGCTCCACGGAGCGGTGGTCGCCAACTCCACGCAGGTGATCGGGTACCTGCGGGACGGCGACCGGGTGACCGGGGTCCGGGTCCGGGACGCCGAGACCGGAGCGGAGACCGATGTCCGCGCCGAGGTCGTGCTCAACGCGGCCGGGGTGTGGACGGACCATCTGCAGAAGATGCTGGGGGAGGTGGGCGGCTTCACGGTCCGTGCCTCGAAGGGGGTCCACATCGTGGTGGACCGCGACAAGGTCGACTCCGAGGCGGCCCTGATCCTGCGGACCGAGAAATCCGTGCTCTTCGTGATCCCCTGGGGTGAGTACTGGATCATCGGCACGACCGACACCGACTGGCAACTCGACCTGGCCCACCCGGCGGCGACGGGGGCGGACATCGACTACATCCTCGGACACGTCAACGCCGTTCTCACCACCCCGATCGGTCGGGACGACGTCCGCGGCGTGTACGCGGGACTGCGTCCCCTGCTGTCGGGCGGGGCCGACTCGACCGCCAAGCTCTCACGCGAACACGCGGTGATGCGCGCCGCGCCCGGGGCCGTGGTGGTGGCGGGCGGCAAGTACACCACCTACCGGGTCATGGCGGCGGATGCGGTCGACGCCGCAGTGGCCGAGTTGGGGCCCGAGCGCGCGGAGACCGTTCCGGCCTCGACCACCGATCACATCCCGCTCCTCGGTGCCGACGGCTACCCGGCGATGGTCAACCGCGCGGACCGGATAGCGGACCACTACGAGATCAGGGAGGAACAGGTCCAGCACCTGCTCGGCCGGTACGGTTCGCGCCTCGAGGACGTGCTCGACCTGGCCGCGGACCGCCCGGACCTGTTGGAGACCCTCGGCGGCGCCGAGCGCTACCTGCGGGTGGAGGTGGTCTACGCCGCGCTCGCGGAGGCCGCGCTGCACCTGGAGGACGTCCTGGTCCGCCGGACCCGGATCTCGATGGAGTACCAGCACGGAGGCGTGGCGTGCGCCCGCGAGGTCGCCCAACTCATGGCGGGAGTGCTGGACTGGGATGCCGACCGCGTCGAGCGGGAGGTACGGATGTTCGAGCAGCGGGTCGAGGCCGAGCGGGCCAGCCAGGTGACGGAGTCCGACGACGAGGCGGATCACTTCCTTCGCGGCGTCCCCGAGATCCGCGAGTTCCTCGTGGAGGCGGCCGTCGATCCCGCCGTCGCCGAACCGGTGGTCGACCACCCGGGCTGACCGGGGCACGAACCCTACGGGGGAGGGGCGGGGAGGAGGGGCGGGCCGTGACGGCGCCCCCCAACATGAGACGACGGCGCCGCCCGGATGGGCGGCGCCGTCGTCTCAGTTGTGTGGGGTCAGCGGATCACTTGATCTCGCAGAGCACCGTGCCCTGGGTGACCGCGGCACCGGCGTCCACGGACAGGTCGGTGACGACGCCGTCCTTGTGCGCGGTGACCGGGTTCTCCATCTTCATGGCCTCGAGGACGGCGATGAGCTCGCCGGTCTTGACCTCCTGGCCCTCCTCGACGGCCACCTTGACCACGGTGCCCTGCATCGGTGCGGAGACGGCGTCCCCGGAGGCGGCGGCACCGGCGGCGCCACCACGGGTCCGTGCCTTGGCCTTGCGGCGGACGGTGCCCCCGTTGTGGGATCCGCCGAAGGCGAGGTCGCCGGGTAGCGAGACCTCGACGCGGCGGCCGTCCACCTCGACGACGACCTTCTTCCGCTCGACCGGCTCGTCATCGTCGGCGGGGGCGCCGGTGGCGCTCCACGGCTCGATCGGGTTGTCCCACTCCTCCTCGATCCACTTGGTGTAGACGTCGAAGCCCTTTCCGTCACCCACGAAAGCGGGGTTGGCGACGACGTGGGAGTGGAACGGGATGACGGTGGCCATGCCCTCGACCGTGTACTCGGCGAGCGCGCGGGCCGACCGTGCCAGCGCCTGGTCGCGGTCCTCGCCCCAGACGATGAGCTTCGCGAGCATCGAGTCGAACTTTCCGCCGATGGTGTCGCCCTGCTCGACGCCAGAGTCGACGCGGACGCCCGGCCCACTGGGCTCGTGGTAGGTCGTGATGGTGCCGGGGGCGGGCAGGAAGCCACGGCCGGCGTCCTCACCGTTGATGCGGAACTCGAACGCGTGGCCGCGCGGGGTCGGGTCCTCGGTGAACTCGAGGACCTCGCCCTCGGCGATCTTGAACTGCTGGAGGACCAGGTCGATGCCCGCCGTCTCCTCGGTCACCGGGTGCTCCACCTGGAGCCGGGTGTTGACCTCGAGGAAGGAGATGGTGTCGCCCTGGACCATGTATTCCACGGTGCCGGCGCCGTAGTAGCCGGCCTCCTTGCAGATGGCCTTGGCGGAGTCGTGGATCCGCTTGCGCTGCTCGTCGGTGAGGAACGGGGCGGGGGCCTCCTCGACGAGCTTCTGGAAGCGGCGCTGGAGGGAGCAGTCGCGGGTACCGGCCACGACGACGTTGCCGTGCTGGTCGGCGAGCACCTGCGCCTCGACGTGGCGGGCCTTGTCGAGGTACTGCTCGACAAAGCACTCGCCGCGGCCGAAGGCGGCGGTGGCCTCACGAGTGGCCGAGTCGAAGAGCTCGGCGACCTCCGACATCTCGTGGGCGACCTTCATCCCGCGCCCGCCACCGCCGAAGGCGGCCTTGATGGCGATGGGCAGGCCGTACTGCTCCGCGAACTTCACGACCTCGTCGGCATTGGCGACGGGGTCCTTGGTTCCGGCCGCCATCGGCGCATTGGCCCGCTCGGCGATGTGCCGCGCGGTGACCTTGTCGCCGAGGTCGCGGATGGCGCTCGGCGGGGGGCCGATCCAGATCAGGCCGGCGTCGATGACGGCCTGCGCGAAGTCGGCGTTCTCGGAGAGGAAGCCGTACCCGGGGTGGATGGCGTCGGCGCCGGACTTGGCGGCGGCGTCGAGGATCTTGTCGAAGACCAGGTAGGACTCCGCGGAGGTGGTGCCTCCCAGGGCGAAGGCCTCGTCCGCCAGCTTGACGAAGAGGGCGTCGGCGTCGGGCTCGGCGTACACGGCCACGCTGGCCAGGCCGGCGTCCTTCGCCGCGCGGATCACACGGACGGCGATCTCGCCGCGGTTGGCGACGAGGACCTTGGTGATGTGAGAGCTGGCATGACTGGGCACTCAGGGCCTCCTGGTGATGGACGTCTCTTAGACCGGTGCGCCCGGTGGGGGACCGATATTCTTCAGCAGTCTAATGAGAGGCCCCCCTCATGTGTGGGATTGGGGGTCCGTGAGCTGCCCCGTGGGGCCGGGTGCTTCGGGACTCGGCCTCTCTGACCTGCTGTTCAGGTGCGAAGCTCAGGCCGCCACACCTGGTGCGCGTGGATCCCGCCGTCTTCGAGGAGGCGGCGCAACAGCGGAAGACTGAGTCCGATGACACTCGACGGGTCGCCGTCGATCCGGTCGATGAACCACCCGCCGAGCGATTCGATGGTGAAGGCGCCCGCGCACTCGAGGGGCTCGCCCGTGCGGAGGTACACGTCGAGGTCGGCGTCCGACGGGGCGCCGAAGTGGACGGTGGTGTCGGAGGTGTCGGTCTCTCGCCCGGTGACGACGAGGGGTCCGTCCCCGGTGAGGTCGGCGAGCACGACGGCGTGTCCGGTGATGAGGACCCCGTGACGCCCGCGCATCTTCTGCCACCGCGCCATCGCCCGTTCGTAGGTGTGTGGCTTGCCCTCGAGTCGGCCGTCGACCAGGAGCATCGAATCGCAGCCCACGACGACGAGGGTGTCGGCGCCGGACGCCCGGGCCTCGTCCGCGAGCGCCTCCCCCTCACGGTCGAGGACGTCCTGCGCCTTGGCCCGGGCCAGTTCCTCCACCACACGTACGTGCGGGGTCCCCTCGGGGAGAGCGGCCTGGAGCGCGTCCTCGTCGACCCGAGGGTGGCGGATGAGCGGGTCGACGCCGGCCTGCTGGAGGATCCGCAGGCGGGACGGGGAGGCGGAGGCGAGGACGACTCTGATCATGGGCCCAGCGTAGCCACGGCCCCGGAGTGTGGGCGGTGGTGAGGAGGCGCAGATACCGCAGCCGCCCCCGTCGATGCACTCGTGCCGGCGCTCCGGTGCGCGCGGGCGTGCAGGGCCAGGGGCGGCTGTGTGGTGGCGCCAGGGTGGGTCGGACTCAGTACTGCCGGCGGTTGAGGAACGACGTCGGGTTGTACCCGAACGGCGGCCGCAGTCGCTCCTCGTAGGAACCCCAGTCGTCCTTGATGCCCGTGGGGAACTCCCCCTCGTGGACGGCGTTGCCCTGCGCGGTCGCCAGGACGGCGGACAGGATGCCGACCTCGACCGCGGTGGGGTTGCCGCGCACGACCTCGAAGAACGGGGCGGCGGGCTTCTTCTCCGCGGTCACAGCGGGATGTTCCCGTGCTTCTTGGCGGGAACCTCGACGACCTTACGGTCGAGGAGGCGGAGTGCCTGGGCCACCTGCAGGCGGGTGTGCGACGGCGGGATCACGGCGTCGACATACCCGCGTTCGGCGGCGACGTACGGGTTGACGAGGGTGTCCTCGTACTCGGCCTGGAGCTTCAGGCGCAGCGCGTCGACGTCCTCGCCGTTGGCCGCGGCCTGCTTGAGCTGGTCACGGTAGACGAACCCCACGGCCCCCGACGCGCCCATCACGGCGATCTCGGCCGTCGGCCACGCCAGGTTGATGTCCGCGCCCATGTGCTTGGAGCCCATGACGTCGTAGGCCCCGCCGTAGGCCTTGCGGGTGATCACCGTGACCTTGCCGACGGTGGCCTCACCGTAGGCGTACAGCAGCTTGGCCCCGCGGCGGATGATCCCGTCGAACTCCTGCCCGGTTCCCGGGAGGAAGCCGGGGACGTCGACGAGGGTGAGGATGGGGATGTTGAAGGCGTCGCACGTGCGGACGAAGCGCGCGGCCTTCTCGGACGCCTTGATGTCCAGGCAGCCGGCGAACTGGGTGGGCTGGTTGGCCACCACGCCGACGCTGCGGCCCTCGACCCGGCCGAAGCCCACGATCACGTTCATGGCGAACTGCGCCTGGGTCTCGAGGAACTCGCCGTCGTCGACGATGTGCGAGATGACCTCGTGCATGTCGTACGGGCTGTTGGAGGAGTCCGGGATGATCGTGTCCAGCTCGTGGTCCTCCAGGGTGAGGTTGTCCTCGATCGCTCCCTCGGTCGGCGGGACCGGGAACCGGGGGGCCTCGGCACGATTGTTGCTGGGGAGGTAGGACAGCAGGTCCTTGACGTAGTCGAGGGCGTCCTGCTCGTCGCTCGCGGTGTAATGGGAGACACCGGACTTGGTCATGTGGGTGGTGGCACCCCCCAGTTCCTCCTGGGTGACCTCTTCCCCGGTGACCGTCTTGATGACGTCCGGGCCGGTGACGAACATCTGCGAGGTCTTGTCGACCATCACGGTGAAGTCGGTGAGGGCGGGGGAGTAGACATGCCCGCCGGCGGAGGGGCCCATGATCAGGGACACCTGGGGGATCACCCCGGACGCCTGGACGTTGCGGTGGAAGATCTCGCCGTAGAGACCGAGGGAGACCACACCCTCCTGGATGCGGGCACCGGCGCCGTGGTTGATGCCGATCATCGGGCGTCCGGTCTTGAGCGCCAGGTCCATGACCTTGACGATCTTCTCGCCGTAGACCTCTCCGAGCGAGCCGCCGAAGACGGTGGCGTCCTGCGAGAACACGCAGACGCTGCGGCCGTCGATGGTGCCGTAACCGGTGATGACACCGTCCCCCAGCGGCCGACGCTCGGCCAGGCCGAAGGTCGTGGCGCGGTGGCGGGCGAGGGCGTCGATCTCGACGAACGAACCCGGGTCGAGAAGGTTCTCGATCCTCTCGCGGGCCGTCATCAGGCCCTTGTCGTGCATCTTGTCGATCGCGGCCTGTCCCATCGGGGCGCGGGCTTCGTCGAGGCGCCGACGCAGTTCGGACAGTTTCCCGGCGGTCGTGTGGATGTCGGGCGTCGCAGCGTCGGTCGGGACGTCGTCACTCACGTCCGGTTCTGAGGCAGTCGTCATGTTGTAAGACTCTAACGACTCGGCCGGATGCGTGACGACGTGACCCGGCATACTGCCCCGCACCGGCGCCGCCGTCGGGCGGGGTTCGGACCTACTCTGGTCCTCGTGCACGCAGACACCCGACCCGGATCCCCGCGCCCACTCGACGCCGACGCCCTGCGGCGTGCGCTGGTCGGGACGCCGGACGCGCCCTACACCTCGCTCGAGGTGCTCGAGGAGACCGGGTCCACCAACGCCGAGTCGATCGAGCGGGCGGTCCAGGGTGCCCCGGACCGCAGTGTGCTCCTGGCCGAGTACCAGGCCGCTGGTCGGGGGCGACTCGGACGGACGTGGACGGCGCCGCCGCGGACGCAGGTGGCGCTCAGCGTCCTGCTGCGTCCCGGCGCGGTCTCCCCCGCCCTGTTCGGCTGGCTTCCACTGGTCACGGGGTTGGCGGTCCGCGATGGTCTGCTGGCCGCGGGCGGGGTGGACGCCACCCTGAAATGGCCGAACGACGTCCTCGTCGACGGGTGCAAGATCGCGGGGATCCTCTCGGAGATGACGACCGTGCCCACGGAGGGAGACTTCAACCTGCGGCTCCCGGCGCTGGTGGTCGGTCTGGGGATCAACGTGACGCTCACCCGGGAACAGCTGCCCATCCCGCACGCCACCTCGCTCGCCCTCGCGGGTGGCACCACCGACCGCGACGCCGTCGCGCGGGCGGTCCTCGAGGCCCTGGCACGCCGGCACGAACAGTGGCGCGGATGCGAGAGGGGGAGCGGATCGTCCATCTCGGATGAGCTCCTGGCCGAGTACTCGGGCGCCTGCTCGACGCTCGGAGCAGAGGTCCGCGTCCTGCTTCCGGGGGACGTCGTCCGGACCGGTCGGGCCGATCGTGTCGACAGGGAAGGCCGCCTCGTCGTCGTCACCCCGGAGGGAGAGGTGGCCGTGGCCGCCGGGGACGTCACCCACGTCCGCCCCGCCGACGACCGGTGGGGCGGCTGACCCGTGGGGTTCGTCCGTTCGGTTCTCGCGCCGGGGGAGACGCTGATCGTCCACAGTCACCCGCACTGGCGGGCGCTCGTGCGTCCCGGGTTGGTGACGGTGATCGGCGCCGGTCTCGCCGGGATCGCCGGGGGCTTCATCGAGACGCAGGTCGTCCACGCCGGCGACCGCGCCGCCACCTGGGCGATGGTCGCCGGGGTCTACCTCCTCGTGGTCCTGCGTTTCGGCCTGTGGCCCGCGCTGCGGTGGGCGCGCACCGATCTGGTGGTGACCGACGAGCGGGTGCTCTACCGGCCGGCGGGGTCGACCCGACGGTGTGTCGACGTGCCACTGCGTCGGATCAGTGCGGTGCGGTTCCGGCACACGCTCACCGACCGGGCTCTGGGCACGGGGTGCCTCATCCTCGAGTGCGGGCACCTGCCGCCGGTGGAGATCGACCACGTCCCCGGTGTGGCGGGCGTCCACGCCGCGGTCTACGACGAACTGCTCCGGCTGCCTCCCGTCCCCCCGCCCGGGCCGTCCGTCGCCCCGCCGCGCTTCCGCTGGGGCCTGCCGGGGCGTCGGTGACCCGGCGCCCGCACGTGAGAACATGGACCCCGTGAACGACGACTCGCGCATCCGCCGCAATCCACTCGGTTCGCCCGTCGTGGCGATGATCGGGGGTGGACAGCTCGCCCGCATGACACACCAGTCGGCGGTGGCGCTCGGCCAGACCCTCCGCGTGCTCGCCGCCGACCCGCAGGACCCGGCGGCACAGGTCACGCCCGACGTCGTCATCGGCGCCCACGACGACCCCGACGCGGTCCGCGGTGTCGCGGCCGGCGCCGACGTGATGACCTTCGACCACGGACACGTCCCCCCGGAGATCCTGGTGGAGCTCGAGTCCGCCGGGGTCGCGGTCCGGCCCCGGGCCTCGGCGCTCATCCACGCCCAGGACAAGCTGGTCATGCGACGGGCGCTCGCCGAGATCGGCGCACCCGTCCCGCCGTTCACGGCCGTGGACTCGGTCGAGGACGTGCGGCGCTTCCATGACGAGCAGCAGGGGCGGATCGTCCTCAAGTCCGCGCGCGGCGGCTACGACGGCCGTGGCGTGTGGATGCCGGAGTCGGTCGAGCAGGCCGAGCGGATCGCGCAGGAGCAGCTCGACGCCGGAGTGCCGATGATGGCCGAGGCGCGGGTGCCGTGGACCCGGGAGCTCTCCGCGCTCGTCGCCCGCTCGCCGTTCGGCCAGGGGGCGGTGTGGCCCGTCGTGGAGACGGTGCAGAGGGACGGCATCTGCGCTGTCGTGGTGGCACCCGCCACGGGATTGCCCGACGATCTCCGGTCCGCGGTCCAGGCCACCGCTCTACGCCTGGCGGAGCACCTCGACGTGACCGGGGTGATGGCGGTCGAGCTCTTCGAGGTCATCGGCGCCGACGGTCGCCCGGGAGTGCTGGTGAACGAACTGGCCATGCGCCCGCACAACTCCGGGCACTGGACCATGGACGGAGCCACCACCAGTCAGTTCGAGCAGCATCTGCGGGCCGTTCTCGACTATCCGCTCGGATCCACCGTCCCGACCGCCCCCGTGACCGTGATGGCCAACGTCCTCGGCGCGGCGGAGACGCCCGCGATGAGCATGGACGAGCGGGTCCACCACCTCGGGGCCAGGTTCCCCCACGCCAAGGTCCACCTCTACGGCAAGTCCGAGCGGCCGGGACGCAAGATCGGACACGTCAACGTGCTCGCCGACCCCGGTATCGACCCGGATGACCCCGACCAGGTGGCCACGGTGCGCGCGGTGGCCGAACACGCCGCCCACTGGCTCTCCCACGGGGAATGGGCTGACGGCTGGGACCCCCACACGGGGCCGCCGGTCGGGGACTTCGACCGCTGACCCCATCTCTCCTCGGCATCTCTACTCGACGAAAAGGCATCGCAATGACCACACCCTCCGGTGGACCGCAGGTCGGTCTGATCATGGGCAGCGACTCGGACTGGCCCACGATGGAGGCCGCCGCGGAAGCGTTGGCCGAGTTCGGGATCCCCTTCGAGGTGGGGGTGGTCTCGGCGCACCGGACCCCGCAGAAGATGCTGGACTACGCCCGCTCGGCGGCGGGGCGGGGCATCCGGGTGGTGATCGCGGGCGCCGGGGGTGCGGCGCACCTGCCCGGAATGGTCGCCTCCGCCACTCCGCTGCCGGTCATCGGTGTGCCGGTGCCCCTGAAGCACCTCGACGGGATGGACTCGCTGCTGTCCATAGTGCAGATGCCGGCCGGGGTGCCCGTGGCCACCGTGTCGATAGGCGGTGCGCGCAACGCCGGGCTCCTGGCGGTCCGGATCCTCGCCGCCTCCGACGCGGAGCTCCGGTCGCGGATGGAGCACTTCCAGGCCGATCTGGAGGCGATGGTCGAGCGCAAGGACGCCGCGCTCCGCCAGAGGCTGCTCGGCTGAGTCCGGGAGCCTGCTCGGCTGAGCCCCCGCCGCCCGGGCAAGGGGGCGGTGTCCGACTGGTAACTTGGGTGGTCGGGCGCGGCACGTCAGACCCCGCGGCGAGAACGACGGAGAAGGCGCGCCGTCGGGATCGCCGGGAGGGCCCCCGGACGGTGTCCGCCGCGCGATCAATACCGACGATTCCCTCTTGGAGGACCGCAGATGTCCGGTAACCCCGACTTCGACCTGTATCAGCCCGCGGAGGAGCACGAGGAGCTCCGCGCCGCGATCCGCGCGCTCTCGGAGAAGGAGATCGAGCCGCACGCCGCGGACGTCGACGAGAACGAGCGGTTCCCGCAGGAGGCGCTCGACGCCCTCAACGCCTCGGGGTTCAACGCCGTCCACGTGCCGGAGGAGTACGGCGGACAGGGCGCGGACTCCGTCGCCGCCTGCATCGTCATCGAAGAGGTCGCGCGCGTGTGCGGTTCCTCGTCGCTGATCCCCGCCGTCAACAAGCTCGGCACCATGGGCCTGATCCTCGCCGGGAACGAGGACCTCAAGCAGAAGGTCCTGCCCGGGATCGCCGAGGGCGCCATGGCCTCCTACGCGCTGTCCGAGCGCGAGGCGGGGTCCGACGCCGCCGCCATGCGCACGCGCGCCCGCCAGGACGGTGACGACTGGATCCTCAACGGCGGCAAGGCGTGGATCACCAACGGTGGCAAGTCCACCTGGTACACCGTCATGGCGGTCACGGACCCGGAGAAGGGCGCCGGCGGGATCTCCGCGTTCATGGTGCACGCGGACGACGAGGGCTTCGGTGTGTCCAAGACCGAGAAGAAGCTCGGGATCAAGGGCTCACCTACCGCGGAGCTGTACTTCGAGAACGTCCGGATCCCCGGTGACCGGATCATCGGCGAGCCGGGCACGGGATTCAAGACGGCGTTGCAGACGCTGGATCACACCCGCCCCACCATCGGTGCCCAGGCCGTGGGTCTGGCGCAGGGCGCCCTCGACGCGGCGATCGCCTACACCAAGGAACGCAAGCAGTTCGGCAAGGCGATCTCGGACTTCCAGAACACGCAGTTCATGCTTGCCGACATGGCGATGAAGGTCCAGGCCTCGCGCCTGATGGTGTACACCGCCGCCGCCAACGCCGAGCGCGGCAGTGCACCGGGCGGACAGAAACTGGGCTTTATGGCCGCGGCGTCCAAGACGTTCGCCTCGGATGTCGCGATGGAGGTCACCACCAACGCGGTGCAGCTCTTCGGTGGCGCCGGGTACACCCGTGACTTCCCGGTCGAGCGCATGATGCGCGATGCCAAGATCACCCAGATCTACGAGGGCACCAACCAGATCAACCGCATGGTCATGGCGCGGCAGCTGCTGGCCTGAGCTGGGCTGGCCTGAGCCGGGCGGGCCTGAGCACCGAACCCCGCCGATCCGCCGCTCGCGAGTTCGGATCCGCTACCCCTCGCAGGGAGCGGATCCGGCGCGTGGGTGGCGGATCTTCTCGTCCGGGGGGCGACCCGGTCAGAGGGTGAGAGTGGTCCGCTCCGTCGTGGCCACGTCGGCGACGCCCGGCGCATCCGCGTCTGAACCGGTGACGAGGACGGCGGAGCCGCCGGAGGCGAAGACCCGGGCGAGCACGGTGAGGGCGTCGTCTCGCTCGCGGCCGGCGACGAGCGCCCGGCCGGCCAGCGTCGGGTCCGCCAGGTCCTCCACCATCCGGCCGTCGAGCGCGAACTGCCCACGCCCGGAGGGGACGAACGCGTCCGGGTGTATCCGGCACGACTCGGCCAGGTCGATGACCCCCGGGGGGACGGCCACGCCCGCCGCGCCCAACGGCCGGCCCATCGGGTCGGTGGTCATGAGCAGTGTCTCGACGTCGGCGGGCTGGCGGTCCAGGCGGTCGGCGGTCGTGATCACCGCCACGGCGTCCTCGGCCGGCCCGGTCCGCACCTCGGCCCCGGCCCACCAGGCGCCGAGGAGGACCCCGGCGGTGAGCCAGTGGGCAGGCAGGTCGCACACCACCACGTCCCCGGGCGCCACGGCGACCTCGTCCCGCAGCAGACCGGCGATCTTGGCGGCCCAGTTGGCCGTGGAGACCACGGACAGCTCGATCCGCGACGGTGCCGCGAGGTCGTAGTGGGTGACCAGGGGCGCACCAGGGTCCGCCGCGAGTAGTGGCTGGAGCACGGTGTCTGCGGCGGTGGTCACGGGGCGTCCTCCGGCTGGTCGTTCGGGCGAGGTTCGGTCAACTCACACAGCGGCTAATTCACACAGCGGCTAATTCACACGGCGGTTAATTCACACAGGGAACGTCCGAGCCGCCGGCGTCGAAGGTCGGACGCTGTGCGATCGAGGGTGGCAGAGGTGCGTAGTCGGTGGTCTCGGGGGAGTAGGACTCGGTCGCGGTGGCATCCCCCGTGGGACCGCTGTAGTCCTCGGCCAGCACCACGCGGACCGCTCCGGGCGGCACCGCGGGATCCACCTGGACCGGCAGTCCGCCGAGTGCATCGGAGACCGCGAACGCGGCGGGGTCGTCAGCCGATCCCGCCGCGACGTGCGAGGTGTAGGCGGCGGCGGGATCGGTGAGCAGGTCCCCGACGCCGTACCCGAGTTCGGACAGTGAACCGGAGACCCGGGCGGCGAGCCCGTCGATCGCCGTCGTGTTGACCACCGACACCGTGAGGGCCGCGGGGTCGACGCCGGGCGTGCCGGTCGGGGTCTGGTCCTGGTCCTCTTCCGCGTCATCGGCACTGGCGAATCCGCCGACGAACTCGGCGACCTGGTCGGGGTCGACGGTGACGATGGACTCGCCCCACTCGGTGAAGGAGTCGATACTGGTCACCGGAATGGTCTCGAAACGGACGTTACCGCCGCTGATGTCCTGCAGTTTCATCGCGAAGTCGACGAAGTCCCAGTTCTCGTCGATGACGAACGAGCGTCGGGCCGCGTCGACGAGCGCTCCGAGCTTCGTCGGGTCGGCGAGGGTGCCCGCGGACAGGGTCTTCTTGACCAGCTGGGACATGAACGCCTGCTGGCGGACGATCCGGTCGAGGTCGCCTGCGGGCAGGTCGTGCCGCTGCCGCACGAAGCTCAGGGCGTCGGAGCCGGACACCGTCTGGACCCCGGCCCGGAAGTTCGCCCCGGAGAGCGGTTCGTCGACGTCCTCGTTCAGGCACACCGGGACGCCGCCGACGGCATCGGTGAGCAGCACGAATCCCAGCAGGCCTATCTCCGCGTAGTGGTCGGCCTGCACGCCGGTGAGATCCCGGATGGTGTTGATCAGCCCGTTGCGGCCGGCCTGGACGGCGTCCCGCTGGTCCTGCTCGGTGGGCGCGCCGTCGGGGGCCTCGGCCGCGGCGCGGTCCAGGTAGGTCTGCTTGTACCCGGCGTAGACCCCGTTGATCTTGCTGCCCCCGATCTCCCGGGTCTCCACGTAGACATCCCGCGGAATGGAGATGGCGGTCGCCGAGCTCCCGTCCTCCGGGATTCGGATGAGCAGGATGGTGTCGGTGTTCTCACCCTCGTCCTCGCCGGTCCGGATGGTCGCGAGCTCCTCCTGGCTCAGCGCGTTGCCCTGGGCGTCGGTCCGGTTGTCCGTGCCGACCAGGAGGATGTCGACGGCGCCGTCGAGCCCGCCGTCCCCCATCTCGAGGCCGCCCGCCGAGGACAGGTCGGAGCTCAGACCGTTGAACAGCGACCAGCCCACACCGGTGACTAGGAGGCAGAAGACGGAGACGAGGGCGGCGAGGGCGCGGGCGATCCGCGATCCCACCGGACGCGAGGGGGTCGCGTGGCGCCGGCCCCGCCCCGGGGCGGGTGCGCGCCGGGGCGTCGCTGGTACCTCGGCGCTCATCCACCGTCCTTGTCGTCGAATCGGGGGCCGCGCGAGGCCGCCGAAGATTCCCCCACGGTACCGCGCCGCGCGCCGGGCGTCGGAATCGGCGTGCGGCGTCGTAGGGTGTTGCGGGTGACGACCCGACTGCCCGTCGTGACGGTGACCTATTCGCCCGGCGACCATCTGAGCCGATTCGTCGAGACCCTGCCCGGGTCCACGACGCGGCCGGTGGCGCTGGTGATGGCGGACAACGGCTCCACCGACGGCGCGCCCGAGGCCGCGGCGGCCGCGCACGACTTCGCCGAGTTCCTCCCGACGGGAGGGAACCTGGGGTACGGGACCGCGATCAACCGCGCCGTGACCGAGATCTCCCGGCGACCGGCCGATTTCGACCAGGAGTTCGTGGTGGTCGTCAATCCGGACGTGTGGTTCGAGCCGGGATCGGTGGACGCGTTGCTGGACGCCGCCGAGCGGTGGCCCCGGGCGGCGGCGTTCGGCCCCATGATCGCCGAGACGGACGGGTCCGTGTATCCCTCGGCCCGCGCCGTGCCGAGCCTCGGCGCCGGGATCGGTCACGCGCTGCTGGGCCCGGTGTGGCCCGGCAACCCGTGGACCGCCCGCTATCTCGATGACGCCGACATGGATTCCGAGCGGACCGCAGGGTGGTTGTCCGGGTCGTGCCTGCTGCTGCGGCGTGAGGCGTTCGACGCGGTGGGAGGGTTCGACGAGCGCTACTTCATGTACCTGGAGGACGTGGACCTGGGGGACCGGCTGGGCCGCGCCGGCTGGCACAACGTCTACGTGCCGTCATCGGTGATCCACCACGACCAGGGCCACGCGGCCAGGACCGTGCCGGAGTTCACCCTCCGGGCGCATCACCGCAGCGCGTACCTGTTCCAGGCGGACAGGCATCCGCATGCCTGGCAGGCCCCGTTACGCTGGGCCCTCCGCGCGGGTCTGGCGCTACGGTGCCGACTCGCGATCCGATCCGCCCGACGTGGCCTTCGCTGACGCGGACGACGAGACCAACCACCGGCCCGGACGGGCCGCGCCAGCGCGCGGCCCGGGGGCCACGACACCGGGAGCAGGACAGTGACCTCGACGACCCCCACCGGCGCCGCGCCGCGCGATCCGATCACAGACACCGAGGCGGTGGTCCTGGTGGGCGGGAAGGGGACCCGCCTGCGCCCGCTGACGATCTCGGCGCCCAAGCCCATGCTGCCCACGGCCGGTGTGCCCTTCCTCACCCATCTGCTCTCGAGGATCCGGGCGGCGGGCATCCGGCGGGTGGTGTTGGGTACGTCGTTCAAAGCCGAGGTGTTCGAGGAGCATTTCGGTGACGGGTCCGATCTCGACCTGGAACTGACGTACGTGGTGGAGACCGAGCCGCTGGGGACGGGCGGCGGCATCCGCAACGTTCTGGACGAGCTCACCGCCTCGACGATCATGGTGTTCAACGGGGACGTGCTGGGCGGTACCGATCTCACCCGGATCCTCGACCTGCACCACGCCAGGAACGCCGACCTGACGATGCATTTGGTCCGGGTCTCCGATCCCCGGGCCTTCGGCTGTGTGCCGACCGGTGACGACGGCCGGGTCCTGGAGTTCCTGGAGAAGACGCAGGACCCGCCGACCGATCAGATCAACGCCGGCTGTTACGTCTTCCGGCGCGAGTTGATCGCGCAGATCCCCGAGGGCGTCCCCGTCTCGGTGGAGCGCGAGACCTTCCCGCAGCTGCTCGCCGAAGGCAAGCGGGTCTACGGTTTCGTGGACTCGGCGTACTGGCGGGACATGGGCACGCCCGAGGACTTCGTCCGCGGGTCCTCGGACCTCGTCCGCGGCATCGCGCCGTCGCCTGCACTCGAGAGTCATCACAGCGAGGCGCTCGTCCATGAGGGTGCGGGGGTCGGCGCCGGGGCGGTCCTCATCGGGGGGACCGTGGTCGGTCGCGGCGCCGAGATCGGGGCCGGAGCCCGGCTGGACGGCGCCGTGGTCTTCGACGGCGCCCGTATCGAGGCCGGGGCGACGGTCGAACGGTCGATCATCGGCTTCGGCGCGCGCATCGGGCACCGGGCGCTGATTCGCGACGGGGTGATCGGCGACGGCGCGGACATCGGTGCGCGTTGCGAGCTGCTGCGCGGGGCCCGGGTGTGGCCCGGGGTCGTGATCCCCGACGGCGGGATCCGCTACTCCACGGACATGTAGCTCCGCTACTCGACGGACAGGTAATCGTCCCCGGCCGGGCGCGGGGCCCGGGGTGCGACCGGATCGGCCGGGACTCCCACGGCCACCGCCCCGAGGGGTCGCCAGGACGCGGGCAGGGCGAGCTCGCGGCGGGTGGTGTCGGCGGCGAAGATGGTCGATCCCACCCAGCAGGATCCCAGTCCGCGTGCGGCGAGGGAGATCAGTAGCGACTGGACGGCAGCGCCACCGGCCACGGTGAACATGGTCTCCTCGCAGGCGTTGCGCCGTGGGTCCGGGTAGTCGTGGGCGCCGGCCGAGTCGTCGACGAACGGCACGATGAGCTCGGGGCAGGTGCGGAGGAGATCGCCGCGGGCGAGGCGGCGGGCCAGGATGTCGCCCGAGTGGCCGTCCGCCCGCAGGTCCGCCTCCCAGTCCGCGCGGAGTGCGTCGAGCAGCCGGTGACGCGCGGCGCCGGAGACGCGGACGAACCTCACGGGCGTGCTGTGGTGTGGGGCGGGCGCGGTGAGCGCGTCGGCCACCGCGTCGGCGAGCACCTCCGCGGGGACGGGCTCGTCGGAGAACCGCCGGACCGAGCGACGGCCGGGCACGGCCTCGCGACGGCCCTGTTCCCGACCCTGCGCCAGCGCCTCCGCGGTGCCCAGCCTGAACAGGTCCGATCCGCTGTCCCGGATGAGGTCGCGGGCCCGCCTCGGGGTATCGGTCCGGTCGTCGTCGTCATCCACCAGCAGGTGCCCCACCCCTCGCACCACCGCGACGGGACGGGCGCCCAGCTTCCCCTTGACCAGGTCGGCCGCCGCGGCGATCTCGTCGGCCACGGCGACGTCGGTGACGAACAGCTCGTTACCCTGCCGGTCCACGGCTCCGTCGTAGCCGACGGACACGCGCAGGCCGGCGGCACCGATCGCCACGTCGGTCTGGCCGGTGCGCCAGGCGCGGCCCATGGTGTCGGTCACCACCACTCCCACGCGCACTCCGGTCAGTCGGCGCAGGTCCCGGGCGAGGGCGGCGGCGGAGCCGTCGGGGTCCTCAGGGAGCAGGGCGAGCTCGCGGGACTCCACGTTGGAGCCGTCGACCCCGGCGGCGGCCTGGACGATGCCCAGTCGGTTCTCCGTGATCAGGGTCCGGTTGACCCGTGCCACCACCCGCACCGACTCCTCGTCGACGAGTCGGCGGCGCAGGGCGTCCCGCTCGTCGGGGTCGGTGGGCGCGGGCACGATCCGCCCCTCCGTCTTGGACAGCACCTTGGAGGTGAGCACCACGACGTCGCCGTCAATCAGACCGTTCGGGTCGTCGGTGAGCGCGCCGGCGAGGATCCGGGCGAGGTCGTCGCCCGGTCGGAACTCCGGTAGTCCGTCCGGTGCCCACAGTCGGATGTCGGACGGGGCGGCGTGCTCGCCCGCCCACCGCCGGATCTCGGGGACGGCGTCGTCGGTCATCGCCCCGCCCGCGCGGGGACCTCGAGTCCGGCCAGGTCGATGGCGGCGGCCACCATCCGAGCGGTGGCGTCCGGATCGGTCATGAGCAGCGGCGCCTCGCGGACGGCGATACCGTCCACCTCGCCGTCCCCGCCCCCGGCACCACCGGCCGGACCGTCGCCGGGGGCCACCAGCCACCCGTCGAGCAGCCCCGTACCGGACCGGGCCCCGAAGTGGCGGGCCACGGCAAGGGCGGAGGTCTCGACCCCGATCGCGGTGAGGCACGCGTCGGCCATCCCGCGCAGCACCGCGCCGCCGATCACGGGGCTGACCCCCACGACCGGCGCCGAGGTGGACCGCAGCGCGGCCCGGATCCCGGGGACGGCGAGGATCGCGCCGACGGAGACCACGGGGTTGGAGGGGGCGACGACGACGAGGTCGGCCTCCGCGATGGCCTCGAGGGTCTCCGGGGTGGGCCGGGCCGCGTCGGCGCCGATCTGCACGAACGCCGAGGCCGGCAGCTGCGCCCGGTGGCGGACCCACCACTCCTGGAAGTGGATCGCCCGCTCGCCGGATCCCTGCTCGTCGTCGGGACCGTCGGGGACCACGACGTGCGTCTCACAGCGGTCGTCGGTCACCGGCAGCAGCCGGACGCCGGGCGACCACCGGGTGCACAGCGCCTCGGTGATGTCGGTCAACCGGTATCCGGCACCCAGCATCTGCGTACGGACCAGGTGCGTGGCCAGGTCCTTGTCCCCGAGACCGAACCAGTCGGGCTGGACGCCGTAGGCGGCGAGTTCGTCGCGGCAGTTCCACGTCTCGCCCGCGTGACCCCACCCGCGGTCGGGATCGATGCCCCCGCCGAGGGTGTACATGCAGGTGTCGAGGTCGGGGCAGATCCGGACACCGTGCATCCACGCGTCGTCGCCGACGTTGACCACCGCGTCGAGGCGGTGTGTGGGATCTACTCCGGGCAGCGGGGTTCCCCCACCCGCGGGAGCAGGGTCCAGTCCGAGAAGGCGACGTGCGCCGAGCAGGAAACGGGCGCCACCGACGCCACCGGCCACTACACAGATCCTCACGTCGACCAAGAGTAGTGACGGGGTCGCGGCGCGGACAGGGCGGCCGGGCGTTCCGGCCGCCCTCTCCGATGCGAGGGTGTTCCACGCCACACTGGATCCGGCGTGTCATTGCGGCTGACGGTGGACGGAAATGCTAGGTATCCCCGATTTCGCTTGACCTGAACGACTCGCATGTGTGTAATCACAGGTGTGTCATTCGTATCTGAGCGGCACGCGGGGCCGGGCAGACGCACGAGCGACGAGCAACGTAACACGAGGGGATGACCGTGGATCGACAGTCACGCACCGCAGCGGGACCCGAACTGGCCCTGGTCGACCTCGGCACCGGCGCGCTCTTCGTGGAGGACGAGGAGGAGAGCTGGCAGGAGCGGGCACTGTGTTCGCAGACCGATCCTGAGGCCTTCTTCCCGGAGAAGGGCGGCTCCACCCGCGAGGCCAAGAAGATCTGCACGGGATGTGAGGTCAAGGCGGAGTGCCTGGAGTACGCCTTGGCCAACGACGAGCGATTCGGCATCTGGGGTGGACTGTCGGAGCGCGAACGTCGACGGATCAAGCGTGACGCCGTGATGTGAGGGTGCCCCCACTGATGTGAGCGTCACCCACTGACTCGAGTCCGCTCGTGCGGATCAGTCCTCGCCGGGGCCGGCCTCGACGTCGTCGGGGGAGATCTCCAGGTGCTGTGAGACCAGTTCCACCAGCACGGAGTAGATGAGGTCGCGCAGGTCGTCCCCGCCCGGCGCGCGGCGGGTGAGCGGCCTGCGGAACAGGACCAACCGGGCCCGCGTGGGCTGGCCGGCCCGGTCGACGCCCGCCGGGACCAGGCGGGCGAGCGGCACCAGGCCGTCCGCCACCACCTCTTCGGGCCACGTCTCGCCCGGCTTCAGCCGCATCCGCGGCACCATGTCCACGGCGAGATCCAGGTGCACCAGGCGGGAATGCCAGTGCTGGTCGATCTCCGCGAACGCCTCGAGCGCGGCGGCGTCGAACTCGGCGGCGCGGCTCCGCCACCGGGGGACCTCCGGCGGCAGGATCGGGCCGCGCGGGCCGTGCCCGCGTCGCGCGGCACGTCGGGAGGTCACCACCCGCGGGCCACGACGGCCGGGGTCTCCCGGGAAGTCCCGTACGGAGATCCGGCTGCCCGAGCACACGTCGTTCTGTCCGGCGCCCGGGATCGCGTTCCCTGTGGGCGGCCGACCGGGGGTCGGTCCGTGTGGGGTCATGAGGCGAGGGTAGCCGCCGCCCCCGACAGCCCGCGGCACCGTGGCGGCGGGTCGCGGCGCACGAGGCGGCCCGACGGGACTACGCTGGGGTCTCGTGAGTGAGAACCGTCGTTGCTGCCGCCCGGGATGTCCCAACCGCGCGGTCGCCACGCTCACCTATGTCTACGCCGACTCGACGGCCGTCGTCGGACCGCTCCCGGCGATCTCGGAGCCCCACTCGTGGGACCTGTGCGCGGCGCACGCCCTGCGCATCACCGCCCCCCGGGGCTGGGATCTGGTCCGCCATCCCGACATCGACGTCTCGGCGGAGGATTCCGACCTCACGGCGCTGCTGGACGCCGTCGCCGGAGGCCCCGTCGGCGGTCGGCGGGCGGGGGCCGCGCTCGTGGACGCCGACCGCCTGCGGCGACTGGGGGTCTCGGACCCCGCCCCGGTGCTCGCAGAGGAGTCGGTCGAGCCCTCCGGCTCCCGCCCCCACCTGCGGGTCGTCCCGAACGCGACCGACCGTGTCGACACGTCGTCCGCGGAGCCCGCCGACGGGGACCGGGAGCCGGGTCCGGAGCTCGGTTGACCGGCCGCCGGCCGCCCCCGACCGCGAGGCGCGGGCCGGGTGGGAACCCGGCGGGTAGGGTCGTCTGATGACACCGTCCGACCGCCTCTCATCCCTGGAGCAGCACGTGCCACGCACCGCCGAGTCCATCCGAGCAGTCATCAAGGCCTACGACGTCCGCGGCGTCGTGGGGGAGCAGATCGACGAGGATTTCGTTCGCGAGGTCGGCGCGTCGTTCGCCCGGCTGATGCGCTCCGAGGGTTCTGACACCGTCGTGGTGGGTCATGACATGCGTGACTCCTCTCCGGCGCTGTCCAGGGCGTTCGGCGACGGCGTCACCTCCCAGGGGCTCGACGTGGTGACGATCGGCCTCGCCTCGACCGACCAGCTCTACTACGCCTCCGGGATGATCGACTGCCCGGGCGCCATGTTCACCGCCAGCCACAACCCGGCCCGGTACAACGGGATCAAACTCTGCCGTGCGGGCGCCAAGCCGGTCGGTCAGGAGTCCGGCCTCCGCACGATCGCCGACGAGCTCGTCGAAGGTGTGCCCGCCTACGACGGTGAGGCCGGCACGGTCTCCGAGCGTGACGTCCTCGACGGTTACGGCTCCTACCTCCGTGAACTGGTCGATCTCTCGGCAATCCGCCCGCTCAAGGTGGCGGTCGACGCCGGGAACGGGATGGGTGGTCACACGGTGCCCGCGGTCCTCAGCGGCCTGCCGCTGGAGATCGTGCCCCTGTACTTCGAGCTCGACGGCAACTTCCCCAATCACGAGGCCAACCCCCTCGAACCGGCCAACCTGGTCGACCTCCAGTCGTTGGTCCGTGAGAGCGGAGCGGACATCGGGCTCGCGTTCGACGGCGACGCCGACCGCTGCTTCGTGGTGGACGAGCGGGGTGAGCCCGTCGCGCCGTCGGCCATCACCGCGCTGGTGGCCGGCCGCGAACTCGACAAGGAGCCCGGCGCGTCCATCATCTACAACCTCATCACCTCCCGGGCCGTCCCCGAACTGGTCGAGGAGAAGGGCGGCGTCGCGGTCCGGACCCGGGTCGGGCACAGCTTCATCAAGGCGCAGATGGCGGACACCGGTGCGGTCTTCGGCGGCGAACACTCGGCGCACTACTACTTCCGCGACTTCTGGGGCGCCGACTCGGGGATGCTCGCGGCCATGCACACCCTCGCCGCCCTCGGGGAGCAGGACGCCCCGCTCTCGGAGGTGATGGCGGAGTACACCCGGTACGCCGCGTCGGGGGAGATCAACTCGACCCTGGACTCCGCGGAGGCGCAGGTAGCCCGGATGGAGGAGGTCATCGACGCGTTCGCCGGCCGCGCCGTGTCCGTCGACCGGCTCGACGGCGTCACGGTGGACCTCGGGGACGGCGCGTGGTTCAACCTGCGGGCCTCGAACACCGAACCGCTGCTGCGTCTGAACGCGGAGGCGCCCACCGGGGAGGGCGTCGCCGCGGTCGTCGACGAGGTCCTCGCGATCGTCCGTGCCTGACCTCACCAGCGACACGGGGGCCGGCCGGGTCGATCTGGACGACGCCGAGGCCCTCCGCTCGTCCGACGCCACCGGCGCACTGCTCCACGCGTCGATGGCGGGTGCCCAGCTCCGGTCGGTCGCGACCGCCGTGGACGCCGGGACCCTGGACGGCCTGGTGGGGTTCCGGCCGCGGTCACTCGTCTGGGTCACCGGGCGGTCGGACCGGGCCCGCCAGGCCGCCCGGGTGGTCGCCGCTCTCTGCGAGACCGTCGGCGGGGCCGCGGTCCCGCCGCTCGTCCACGCCCACACCCTTCCCACATGGGTCGGGGCCCTGGACGTCGTCCTGGTATCGGGCGACGACGCCGGGGACCGTGACCTCGCATCGGCCGTCGACTCCGCCGCCCACAGGGGCGCCGTCGTCGTGGTGGACGTGCCGAAGGAAGGACCCGTGGGCGAGTCGGGAGGGGGCCGTGCCGTCTGGCTCTCCCCGCTCCCGTACCTCCCGCCGCACCGGGGGGTCCTGCACCACCTGGCCGCGGGGATGGCGGTCCTCACCGCCCTCGGCGTGCCGGGACTGGACGTCGGCGTGGCCGCGGACGTCGTCGACGTCGAACTCGAGGGTCTGGGACCCGATCTCGCGACCCCTGTCAACCCGGCCAAGCTCCTGGCCACCGCCGTCTCCGGCACGGACCCGCTCGTGTGGATCCACGCCGATCCGGTCTCGGCCGCGTACTGCGACCGCGCGGTCGCGGCGTTCTGCGACGCCGGCAGGGTCACGGCGGCCTCCTCCGTCTCGGACGCGGTCCGGTCCCAGGCCGAGCGCGCGCGAGGCCTGCCCGCCGAAGACCCACTCGCGAGTCTGTTCCACGATGACGAGTTGGACGGTGAGCGCGAACACAGGACGATCCGGCACCTCGGTATGGTGTTGAGCGCGGACGAGGAGTTCGTCCGCCTGACCGCGGGTCCGCTCGTGGACGTCGAGTGGATCTCCGATCGCGGTCGGGACACTCTCGGCGCCGCACCGGACCCGTTGAGCGGAAGGGTGGCCGCGCTCATGGCACGGACCGAGCTCTCCGCGGCGTATTACCTGGTGGGGGGGCTCTAGACCCGTGGTGGCACTCAGCCCGGTCGTCCAGGCGTACGCCTGGGGCTCCCGGACCGCGCTCCCCGAGTTGTGCGGGACGCACTCCCCGGCACCGCACCCGGTCGCCGAGCACTGGTTCGGTGCCCACGACTCCGGCTCGTCGCTCTGCGCGGACGGGCGGGGGTTGGACGCACGGATCGCCGCCGACCCCGAGGGGGAACTCGGTGCCCGGGTGGCCGCGCAGCACGGCGGAGGGTTGCCGTTCCTCGTCAAGCTCCTGTCCGCCGAGCAGGCGCTCTCCCTGCAGGCCCACCCGTCCCCGGAGCGGGCGAGAGAAGGGTTCGCCGCGGAGGATGCGCGGGGGATCGCCCTGCACGCACCGGATCGTAACTACCGCGACACCAACCACAAGCCCGAGATCCTGGTGGCGCTGACGGAGTTCCACGCGCTGGTGGGGTTCCGGCCCGTTGCCCGGACCGTGGAGTTGTTGGACGCGTTGGACGTCCCCGCGCTTCGTCCCTACCGCGAGATGCTGGACGGGCAACCGGACGCCGAGGGCCTGCGTGCAGTGTTCACCACCTTCGTGACAATGCCGCACACCGCGCTGGCGACGGTGGTGGCGGACCTCGTCGCCGGGGCCGTCGACTACCTCACGGTGGAAGGCGTCGCCGGGCGGTGGTCGCACGAGGCCACGACCGTGGTGGAGTTGGCCGAGCGCTACCCCACGGACCCGGGGGTCCTGGGCGCCCTGTTGCTGAACAGGGTGGTGCTCCTCCCGGGGGAGGCCGTGTACCTGGGACCGGGTCAGCTCCACGCCTATCTCCGCGGCGTGGGGGTGGAGGTGATGGCCAACTCGGACAACGTCCTGCGCGGGGGACTGACGCCCAAGCACGTCGACGTCCCGGAGCTGATGCGCGTACTCGCGTTCGACCCCCTGCTGGACCCCACGGTCCGGCCGGTCCGGGCCGACCGTGGGATACCGGGGGAGATGGACTACCCCACGCCGGAGCCGGACTTCGCGCTCTCGCGCATCGAGCTCCCCGCCGCCTCCGGTCCCGTCGGCTATCCCACGGACGGCCCGGAGGTCCTGCTGTGTACCTCCGGGTTGGTGCGCGTGACGGAGAACGGGACCACGGAGACACTGGGGCCCGGCCACGCGGTGTGGGTGCCCGCCTCGACTCCGGAGGTCGAGCTGGAGGCCGTGGACGGGGCGACCGTCTTCCGCACCCGTGTCGGCGGTCCGGCGACGGGGACGCCGCACCGGTAGAACACCCCGCTACTGTGGTGCGGGAGTCTTTCCACGAATCACGAGGAGCTGGTCGCACACATGTCCGCTGATCTGCACGTGCAGTCCGTCAACGGTGTCGAGTTCAAGGTGGCGGATCTGTCGCTGGCGGAGGCGGGCCGCAAGCAGATCCGTCTGGCCGAACACGAGATGCCCGGTCTGATGGCGCTGCGGGAGGAGTACGGGGAGCAGCAGCCGCTGGCCGGCGCACGGATCGCCGGGTCGATCCACATGACGGTGCAGACGGCGGTGCTGATCGAGACCCTGACGGCGCTCGGCGCGGAGGTCCGGTGGGCCTCGTGCAACATCTTCTCCACCCAGGACGAGGCGGCCGCCGCCGTCGTCGTGGGCCCGGAGGGCACCCCCGAGGCCCCGTCGGGTGTGCCGGTGTTCGCGTGGAAGGGCGAGACGCTCACCGAGTACTGGTGGTGCACCGAGCAGATCATGACCTGGCCGGGCGCCGATCCCAACATGATCCTCGACGACGGCGGCGACGCCACCATGCTCGTGATCAAGGGCAAGGAGTTCGAGCAGGCCGGAGCCGTGCCGTCGGACGACCCCGCCTGGTCCGCCGAGGAGAAGGTCTTCCACGCGCTGCTGCGCGAGTCCGTGCCGGCCCACCCGGGCAAGTACACGGCCATCGCCGAGTCGGTCCAGGGCGTCACCGAGGAGACCACCACCGGCGTGCACCGCCTGTACCACTTCCACTCCGAGGGCGTGTTGCCGTTCCCCGCGATCAACGTCAACGACGCGGTGACCAAGAGCAAGTTCGACAACAAGTACGGCACCCGCCACTCGCTGCTGGACGGGATCAACCGCGGCACCGACGCCCTCATCGGCGGCAAGAAGGCCCTGGTCTGCGGGTACGGCGACGTGGGCAAGGGCTGCGCCGAGGCCCTGGCCGGTCAGGGCGCGCGTGTCCAGGTCACCGAGATCGACCCGATCAACGCGCTGCAGGCCCTCATGGACGGCTTCGACGTGGTGACGGTCGACGAGGCCATCGAGTCGGCCGACATCATCATCACGGCCACCGGCAACAAGGACATCATCACCTTCGACCACATGACGCGGATGAAGAACAAGGCGATCCTGGGCAACATCGGTCACTTCGACAACGAGATCGACATGGCGGGCCTCGAGTCCGCCGAGGGCGTCTCCCGCATCACCATCAAGCCCCAGGTCGACGAGTTCGTCTTCGACGACGACGGCCGCTCGATCATCGTGCTGTCCGAGGGGCGTCTGCTCAACCTCGGTAACGCCACCGGCCACCCCTCGTTCGTGATGTCCAACAGCTTCTCCGACCAGGTGATCGCCCAGATCGAGCTGTTCAGCAACGCCGACCAGTACCCCGTCGGGGTCCATCTGCTGCCCAAGATCCTGGACGAGAAGGTCGCACGCCTGCACGTCGAGGCGCTGGGCGGTTCCCTCACCACGCTCGCCAAGGACCAGGCCGAGTACATCGGGGTGGACGTCGAGGGCCCGTACAAGCCCGACCACTACCGGTACTGACCCGTTTTCCGGTGGTCGCGCGACTTGTCGTCGTCGAGGGGCTCGACGGCGCGGGCAAGAACACCCTGACGACCGCCCTGGTCGGTGAGCTCACCGACCGGGGCGTGTCGGTCGGTCGGCTCGCCTTTCCCCGGTACGGGACCCTGCACGCCGACCTCGCCGCGGACGCCCTGCACGGCGGTCAGGCCGGCGCCGCCGACTCGCCGCACGCGATGGCGTTGCTGTTCGCTCTGGACCGGCACGCGGCGCTGGGCGAGCTGGGCGACCTGATCAGCTCCCACGACGTGGTCCTGCTCGACCGTTACGTAGCGTCCAACGCCGCGTACACGGCGGCCCGGCTCGGCCCGGGCCGCCAGGACGAGGTTCTCCGCTGGATCGGTGAGCTCGAGTTCGACCGCCTCGGGTTGCCGACCCCGGACCTGCAGATCCTGCTCGACACCCCTGTCGCGCTGGCGGCCGAGAGGGCGGGATCCCGCGAGACGGCGGACCCGGGTCGGACCCGGGACCGCTACGAGAGGGACGCCGCCCTCCAGGCCGCGACCGGGGAGATCTACCGCCGACTCGCCGCCACCGGGTGGCGCTCGCCCTGGCAGGTGCTGGGCGTCGACCCCGACGTGCGACGGTTGGCCGACCTCGTGGCGGGACACTGAGCGGTCGGAGACCGGACACCGAGCCGAGGCGCGGCCCCGTCCCGCGCGTGCGGGACGGGTAAGGTCTTCATGAACACATGCCGACACACACGCCGACACAAGTGGTGACAATGACCCCGAAGATCCTCGTCGTCGACGACGACGCCGCCCTGGCAGAGATGCTCACCATCGTCCTGCGGGGCGAGGGGTTCGAGACCGAGGTCGTGGGCGACGGTGTCCAGGCCATCGAGACCTTCCGCGCGGTCCAACCCGATCTGGTCCTGCTGGACCTCATGCTCCCGGGCCGGAGCGGAATCGACGTGTGTCGGGACATCCGCGGGGAGTCGCGGGTGCCGATCGTCATGCTCACCGCCAAGACCGACACCGTGGACGTGGTGCTGGGACTCGAGTCCGGGGCCGACGACTACATCATGAAGCCGTTCAAGCCCAAGGAGCTGGTGGCCCGGATCCGGGCGCGGCTGCGGCGTGGTGAGGACGAGCCGAGCGAACTCCTGCACATCGGGGATGTGAGCATCGACGTGCCCGCCCACACGGTGACGCGGGAGGGGACCCCGATTCCGCTCACCCCGCTGGAGTTCGACCTGCTCGTGGAACTCGCGCGAAAGCCCCGCCAGGTCTTCACCCGCGAGGTGCTCCTCGAGCACGTCTGGGGCTACCGTCACTCGGCCGACACCCGGCTGGTCAACGTCCACGTCCAGCGCTTGCGGGCGAAGATCGAGAAGGACCCGGAGAACCCCGAGGTCGTCCTCACCGTGCGCGGCGTCGGGTACAAGGCCGGTCCGGTCTCGTGACCGACCGTCGCACGGACGACGCGTCGGCGTCCTCCGGCGACGAGCGCGACACCAGGGACGTGGCCGACTCGTCGCCGACGCTCAGGGAGCGGCTCCGGGACCTGGATCTCACCGTTATGGGGATGCGGATCGCCAGGATGTGGCGACGTTCCCTCCAGCTCCGCGTGGTCACCTCCACCCTGGCGCTGTCGATGGGGGTGATCCTCACGATCGCGTTCATGTTGCAGAGCCAGATGGCCACACAGTTGCTCTCGACCAAGCTCGACGCCGCGGTCGAGCAGACGGGCAGGCTGCGGGTCACCGTCGAGGCGCAGATCGCCGCGACCGACGAGGGCACGAGCGAACAGTCACGGCTCGACCAGGCGCGCAGCGCACTCGGGGAGCGGGGTGTCGCCGCGGAGGGTGAATCCGTCCACGCGGGAACCTTCGAGCCGATCCTCGTGGTCCCCGACCAGACCGGCCGCGGGCAGGTCGTCAGCCCTGCCGACGCGCAGGTGCCGGCGGACCTCCAGGCGCTGGTGCAGCGGGGCCTCGTGGCGCAGAAGATCGAGCCGGTCGTGTTCCGCGACGAGGAGACGTCGGCGCTCATCATCGGCACCCCCACGGATTCCTCGATCCCCGGTCTCGAGCTCTACCTGGTCTACCCGCTCATCGCCGAGGAGCAGACCCTCGGGATCATGCGCGGGATCGTCGCGACAGCGGGCCTGGCGATCATCGTGCTCAGCGCAGCGATCGCGTGGATGGTCGCACGACAGGTGGTGCTCCCGGTCCGCCAGGCGGCGTCGATCGCGCAGCGGTTCGCCAACGGCCACCTCAAGGAACGGATGGTGATCCGGGGAGAGGACGATGTCGCCCGACTGGCCATGGCGTTCAACGACATGGCGCAGAGCCTGTCGGACCAGATCACCCAGTTGGAGGAGTTCGGGGACCTGCAGAAGCGGTTCACCTCGGACGTCTCCCACGAGCTGCGTACCCCGCTGACCACGGTCCGGATGGCGGCCGACATCATCTCGGACTCGGCCGGGGACCTGGATCCCCCGACCAAGCGCGCGGTGGAACTGTTGGAGTCCGAGCTCGACCGGTTCGAGAGCCTGCTCACCGACCTCCTCGAGGTCTCCCGCCACGACGCCGGGATGGCGGAGTTGTCGGTGGCCGCGTTGGACGTGCGGGGGGCGGTCGAGGACGCGGTGTCCACCGTGTCGCACATCGCGGAGTCCGCGGGAGTCCAGGTGGAGTTGGACATGCCGTCCGAACCGGTGATGGCCGAGGTGGATTCCCGTCGGGTCGAGCGCATCCTGCGCAACCTCATCGCCAACGCCCTCGACCACTCGGAGTCCAAGCCCGTGCGCGTGACCCTCCGGGGGTCGGAGGCGGCCCTCGCGGTCTCGGTCCGCGACCACGGCGTGGGGCTCAAGCCCGGCGAGGAGTCGCTGGTGTTCAACCGCTTCTGGCGCGCCGATCCCTCCCGGGTCCGTCGGTCGGGCGGGACCGGGCTCGGTCTGGCGATCGCGCTCGAGGACGCCAAGCTCCACGGCGGTCGTCTGGACTGCTGGGGGAGCCCGGGGGAGGGGTCGTGCTTCCGCCTGACCATCCCCCGTCGCCACGGCGGAACCCTCACCTCGAGCCCGCTGCCGCTGACACCGGAGGACGAGGCGCGGCTGGTGCGCACGGGGTCCCCAACGCCCCTGACGCGTGTCCCCGGCTCCGAGGAGGTCCGTTCGTGAGCCGCGGCCGGGCACTCCTCGTCGCGATCGCGACGATCTGCGCGACCGTGCTGGCCGCGTCCGGCTGTGCGACCCTGCCCTCGTCGTCGTCCCCCCAGGTCATCGACACGTTCTCGCCGTCCGGTGCCGGACTGGCCGTCCCCACCCCGGTTCCCGACCAGGAACCGGACCTGCTGGTCCGCGACTTCCTCAAGGCCGCGGCGATCGCGGACCAGCGCCACGCCGCGGCCCGGCAGTTCCTCACCCCGGAGGCGGCCGACTCCTGGGACGATTCGGCTCAGACCACCATCGTCCTGCGGGCCGATCTCAGCGCCGAGGGCGGACGGGGCGCCGACCGCGCGGAGTACACCCTGCGCGCCGAGAAGGTCGGGTCGCTCGATCCCGGTGGCATTTTCAGGGAGGACGTCGGGCAACTCGAGGTGACGATCGGCCTGGCCCGGCGGGACGGCCAGTGGCGGATCGACGAGCTTCCCCCGGGTGTCGTGCTCGAGCGGACCGAGTTCGTCTCCACCTACGCCCAGCGCGACCTGTTCTTCCTCTCCGGATCCGGCGACTCGCTGGTCCCCGACACGCGGTGGACGGCCGCGGACCGGACCGACCTGGAGTTCTCGCTGGTCAACCTGCTCGCCACCGGGCCCCGACCGGGGCTCGAGTCCGCCGTCCTGTCCCGGATCCCGGCGTCGGTCTCGGTTCGTCCCGACGATTCCGCCGAGGGGCAACAGGGAGCCGGGACCGCCATCGACTTCACGGGCCTGCCGGTGCTGAGCAGCCAGGCCACCACGCAGTTCGCCGCCCAGGTCGTGTGGACCCTGGCCCGTGCGGACGTTCCCGGACCGTACCGGCTCGAGCGGGACGGCGCGCCGCTCGACGAACGCTTCGCGGACGGGTGGACGACGGAGGACGTCCGGACGTTCGACCCGTATCCGCCGGTCGAACCGATGCGCAACGCGCTCACCGCCGCCGACGGCCTGGTGAGGTTGGACGCCTCCGGGGCCAGACCGGCGGGGGGCCCGTGGTCACAGGTCCGCGGGGGTCGGAGTGCGACCCTCTCGCACGACGGTGAAGCGCTGGCGGTCATCGCCGGCGAAGACCGCGCGGCGCCCCAACGGCTGCTGATCGGCGCGGTCGACGGCGAGCCGGACGACGCCCTCGTCGCCCAGACCCTCACCGGGCCCACCTTCCACCCCGTGGACGGGCGCGCCTGGGTGATGGTCGACGACACGAGGCTGGTGCGGGTCGGCATCGGGGTGCAGGCCCCGTCCGTCCAGGAGATGGACGGCGCCCCGCTCCGCGCCCTCGGCTCCCGGTTCACCGGCCTGAGGATCGATCCGTCCGGGGCACAGTTGGCGGTGGTGGTCGACGGCAAGGTGTTCATCGGCGCCCTCTCCGCGGAGACCGGGCAGCCGCTCGCCGGAACGTTCCGGCAGATCGGGAGGGCGTTGGGAGAGACGGCCGCCGTCGTGGCGTGGCGCGACCGGTCGACTGTCGTGATCGGCCAGAACACCACGGAGGTACCCGTCACCACGATCACCGTCGACGGCGCGATGACCACGCCGCTCTCGCAGCGCAACATCGCCGGACCCGTCACGGCGATCGCCGCCGCGGGCCGGGAGGTGTACGTGGTGGACCAGCGGTCCCTGCTGCGGCTCGACACGGTGGCCGAGACCGGGGATCGCTACTGGCGGGAGATCAACGGACTGGCCGCCATCCGGGCGGATCCGGTCGTCGCGGGCTGACGAGTGCCGACGGGGGCCGACGGGAGACGGGGGCGCCCGTCGGGCACCGCGTGGTCCGCGGCGCTGGCGGATCTGCTGGTCCCGCTCGAGTGTGCCGGGTGCGGGCGCGCGCGGGAGCGATGGTGTCCGCAGTGCGCCCTGAGCCTCGGTGGGAGTCCGCTGCACGTGCGGACACGCGCGGACCTCCCGGTGCCCGTGTGGGCGCTCGCCCGGCACGTCGGGCCCGCCGCCCGGGCCGTGTCGGCGTACAAGGACCGGGGCCGCCCCGACCTCGCCGCCCCCCTCGGTGTCGCGCTCGCGGCAGGGATCGACGCGCTCAGGGCGGAGGGCGAGATCGCGGAGGCGTCGGAACGTCCGACTGTCCTCGTGCCCGCCCCGGCGTCCGGGCGGGCGCGCCGTCGACGCGGGTTCGACCACGTCCGGGGGCTCGTGGACGTCCTCGCGGCCGAACTGGCGGGGTCGGTCCCGGGTGGACCCGTGGCCGTGGCCCCGCTGCTCGAGATCCGGGGCAGGGTCCGCGACGCCGCCGGATTGGACGCGCGGGCGAGGTCCGGCAATCTCTCCGGCCGGATCAGGAGGCGATCACCGGACACCCTGATCCGGGCCACGCCCGGGGCGCCGTCGACGGTCACCGAGGTGCTGGAGACGCCGGCGACCGTCCTGCTGGTGGACGACGTGGTCACCACGGGGGCCACGGCCGCCGCGTGCGTCGGTGTGCTGGGCGAGGGCGGTCTGCGCGTCGACGGCGTCCTCGGGGTCACCGCCGCCTGAGGGCGAGGGTGACTTCTGGACGACTTGCGCCCACTGCGGTCCGGTGCGCTGGCGACCGGGTAATGTGGGCGTCGGACGGGGTTCACCAGCGCGTTCACGAGAATTTTGCCGATGGTGTTCCGCGTCCGGAGAGTGTCCACTCAGCCATGTGGGTTGGTCCCTCGACCGGTGTCCCGGGCGGTAACCGGGCCGGTCTCCGGGGCCCGCCGCAGGCCCGATGAGGAGGAGCTTCGATGGCGAAGACCCCCGCAGTCCTGCTCGACCCCGCCACCTTCGACGGTCCGTCGACCGACGACCCCGGTGCCCCTGAAGCGCAGGTGACAATCAAGGGCCGGAACGTCGAGGTCCCCGACCACTTCGCGACCCGGATCCACACCAAGCTCGCGAAGATCGAGAAGATCTCGCCGGCGATCACCCGGTTCGACGTGGTCCTGTTGCACGAGAAGAACCCACGACTGGCCAAGGCCAGCCAGCGGATCGAGATCACCCTCAAGGGCAAGCCGGGCGTCGCCCGCGCGGAGGCCGCCGAGGACACCTTCTACGCCGCCCTGGAGTCGGCGGTGGCCAAGCTCGAGCGGCAGATGCGCAAGGCCCGCACCCGGCGGAAGATCAGCCACTCCGGTCACCGTCGACCGCAGTCCGTCGCCGAGGCCACCGCGGAACTCGCGTCCGAGGCCGCGCCGGCGGACGTGATGGACGAGTACGCCGACGGGCACGACGATCAGCTGCCAGGCCAGATCGTGCGCCGCAAGGAGCACGACGGGACCCCGATGTCGGTCGACGACGCGCTCGAGAAGATGGAGCTCGTGGGACACGACTTCTACCTCTTCCGCGATGCCGAGTCCGGGCGCGCCACCGTCGTCTACCGGCGGCACGCGTTCGATTACGGGCTCATCACGCTGAGCGACGAGGCCTGACGGTCACGGCTCGCACGCCCCGCGGGCGGTCCGGTCCGAATGGACCGGGCCGCCCGCGGCGTGTATCCGAGGCCCACAGCACCTAGGATGAACCGAGGGCCCGCGTGGACCCCGCGCAGGTAGCCAGAATTCCGATCAACCCGACCACGAGGACGTTCGAGACTGTGTCCATCCTTTCCAAGCTGCTCCGAGCCGGCGAAGGTCGAAAGCTCAAGCGGTACAGCGCTCTCGCCGATTACGTGGACACCCTGTCCGAGGCGACGGAGAAGCTGACCGACGACGAGCTCCGCGACAAGACCGACGAGTTCAGGGCTCGGCTGGCGAAGGGTGAGACGCTCGACGACCTGCTCCCCGAGGCGTTCGCGGTGGCCCGCGAGGCCGCCTACCGGGTGCTCGGGCAGCGGCCGTACAAGGTGCAGATCATCGGCGCCATCGTCCTGCACACCGGCGCCGTGGCGGAGATGAAGACCGGTGAGGGCAAGACCCTGACCTGTGTGCTCCCCGCCTACCTCAACGCCCTGTCCGGCCAGGGCGTCCACGTGGTCACGGTCAACGACTACCTGGCCAAGCGCGACGCCGAGTGGATGGGTCGCGTCCACCGGTTCCTCGGACTGTCTGTCGGAGCCATCCTCGGCGGCATGACCCCCGCGCAGCGGCGGGAGTCCTACTCGGCCGACATCACCTACGGCACCAACAACGAGTTCGGCTTCGACTACCTCCGCGACAACATGGCGCACGACACCGCGGAGCTGGTCCAACGTGGCCACAACTACGCGATCGTCGACGAGGTCGACTCGATCCTCATCGACGAGGCGCGGACCCCGCTGATCATCTCGGGCCCCGCCGACGGGTCGAGCAAGTGGTACGGGGAGTTCGCCCGTATCGCCCCCCTGCTCGAGGAGGGAACGCACTACGAGGTCGACCGGAAGAAGCGCACGATCGGTGTGACCGAGCAGGGCGTCGAGTTCGTCGAGGACCAGCTCGGCATCGACAACCTCTACGAGGCGGCGAACTCGCCGCTCGTGAGCTACCTGAACAACTCCATCAAGGCCAAGGAGCTGTTCACCAAGGACAAGGACTACATCGTCCGCGACGGCGACGTGATCATCGTGGACGAGTTCACGGGGCGGGTCCTCGACGGGCGCCGCTACAACGAGGGCATGCACCAGGCCATCGAGGCCAAGGAACGGGTGGAGATCAAGGCCGAGAACCAGACCCTGGCCACCATCACCCTGCAGAACTACTTCCGTCTCTACGAGAAGTTGGCCGGGATGACCGGTACGGCCGAGACCGAGGCCGCCGAGCTCTACTCCATCTACAAGCTCGAGGTCATGCCGATTCCGACCAACCGGCCGATGGCGCGCGAGGACCTGGCCGACCTCATCTACAAGACCGAGGAGTCGAAGTTCGCCGCCGTGGTGGAGGACATCGCCGAGCGCGTCGAGAAGAAGCAGCCGGTCCTCGTGGGCACCGCGTCCGTCGAGCGCAGTGAGCACCTGTCGAGGCAGCTCAACCGCAAGGGCATCAAGCACCACGTCCTCAACGCGAAGTTCCATGCGTCCGAGGCCCAGATCATCGCCCAGGCCGGTCGCCCGGGTGCGGTCACCGTGGCGACCAATATGGCCGGTCGTGGTACCGACATCGTGCTCGGTGGCAACCCGGACATCATCGCCGACCTCAACCTCCGTGAGCGCGGACTCAACCCCGTCGACACCCCGGAGGAGTACGAGGAGGCGTGGGACGCCGAGATCGAGCGCATGCGCAAGCTCAGCAAGGAGGAGGCCGAGCGGGTCCGCGAGGCCGGCGGTCTCTACGTCCTGGGCACCGAGCGACACGACTCCCGGCGGATCGACAACCAGCTGCGCGGCCGCTCGGGTCGCCAGGGCGACCCGGGTGAGTCCCGGTTCTACCTGTCCCTGGGTGACGAGCTCATGCGCCGGTTCAACGGCGCGGCCGTCGAGGCGATCATGAACCGGCTGAGCCTGCCCGACGACGTGCCGATCGAGGCGGGCATGGTCTCGCGGGCGGTGAAGAACGCCCAGACGCAGGTCGAATCGCAGAACTTCGAGATCCGCAAGGACGTGCTCAAGTACGACGAGGTGATGAACCAGCAGCGCACCGTCATCTACGGCGAGCGCAAGCGGATCCTCGAGGGCGAGGACATCACCGACCAGGTCGAGTCGATGATCTACCAGGTGATCAGTGCGTACGTCGACGGCGCCGCCGCCGAGGGGTACGTCGAGGACTGGGATCTGGACAAGCTGTGGGACGCCCTCGGGCAGCTCTACCCTGTCTCGATCACCGCGCAGTCGATCATCGACGGCGACGAGTACGGTGCGTCGGGCGACCTGTCGGCCAAGAACCTCAAGGACGCGATCCTCGACGACGTCTTCGCCCGGTACGACGAGCGTGAAGCCGAGATCGAGGGCATCGGCGGCGAGGGCGCGATGCGCCAGCTCGAGCGGTCGATCATGCTCCAGGTCCTGGACCGGAAGTGGCGCGAGCACCTCTACGAGATGGACTATCTCAAGGAGGGCATCGGGCTGCGCGCCATGGCCCAGCGCGACCCCCTGGTCGAGTACCAGCGCGAGGGCTACGACATGTTCTCGGCGATGATGGACGGTGTGCGCGAGGAGACCGTCGCGTTCCTGTTCAACGTCAAGGTCGAGGCCGGTCAGCAGCAGAAGTCGGTGGCGGCGCCCTCGGCGGCGCAGGCCGCGTCTCTCGCGGGTGCCAATCCGATCCTGCAGGCCGCGGGCACGGGCCGCGACGTGAGCGACGACCAGATGCAGTTCTCGGGCCCGTCGGAGACGGGTGAGGCGCAGCTCGTCGACGAGAGCGCCCCGGCGAACCGTGCCGAGCGCCGTTCCCAGGAACGGCAGGACCGGCTCGATCGCCGTGAGCGTGCGGCCAAGGCCGCGTCCCGAGGGCGCAAGGGCTGACGGTCCCTAGACCAACCGGAGGGCCGTGCAGGTCGCCCCGGTATCGGTGACCCGGATGCGGGCCGCGACGGCGAACAGTCGCGGCCCGCGGGCGTATGTGGCGCAGACCTCGTAGTCCCGGCCACCGCCACCCGGGGACCCGGGGGCTCCCGAGGAGTCCGCGCCTCCCGGATCGGCGGGGTGGATGTGGAGGCGGTAGATCCGCGCCACACCGAGGGCGCGGCCGGGGACGCCGCCGCGGGCCACCGTCCCGAGCATCTCGATGAGGTGGGGCGGGAACGCTCCCCGGGTGTTGCGTGGTGTCCGCTTTCGGTCGACCACCTCGAGTGCCATGATCACCAGCGCGTGCGCTGCCCGCCGCGCCGGCACCGGCACCGCGTCCTCGGGATCCGGCACCGGGACCGCCACCGGGACGGTGTCGGTGACCGGGCCGTTCGCGCGGTCGTGCCGACGGGAGTCGGAGCCGGGCTCCGTCGAGAGCAGCGGCCTGACCATGCATTCGTCCGACCCACACTCCCGGGAGGTCGCGTACCGGCCTGTCGACGGTGACGACACGGGGGTCGATGTCACTGGTGTCGGGGTCATGTGCACTCCTGCTCCCTACGACGAGAACCGGGCCGGTCTCGCATCCCTCTATATGGTGTGACGCGCGGGGCAAAGAGGACGGTTCCGGCTCCACCTCTGCACCGTCGACGGGCGTTGCCTAGGCTGGTGCCATGCGAGGACTGATTGTCGACTACTTCGGGGTGCTGGACGGCACGGAAGAGGACCGCGAGAGCTGGCGGGAGATCTTCATCGGCGCACGTGCCAACGACGTACGCCTGGCGGTCCTCAGCAACGAGCCCGAGGGTCCGGGTGCCGACCGGGTGCATGAGGACGCCCGTGCCTACGGGATCGATCACGTGGTGCTCAGCGGCCGGACCGGAGTGGAGAAACCCGATCCCGAGGCGTTCCTCGAGGCGGCCAGCCGCCTGGAGCTGGAGCCGCGCGAGTGCGTGATGGTCGACGACGCGATCGAGAACGTCCTGGGCGCGGTCCAGACGGGGATGATCGGAGTGTTCTATCAGGTGTTCGACCGCGCGGCCGTGGAGATCCGCGGGCTGCTCGGACTCGACGAGGCGGTCTGACCGGTGGCGGCCAGGCTGGCGACGGCGGACGCGGATCTGCTCCTCGGGGACGCCACCCGATCACGGAGTCGGCACTCCTGCTCCCTGGCGCTCGTCTCCCGGGACGATCCCTGGGACATCGACCGGGTGATGGAGTTCGTCGACGCCCGGCTCGCCGACGCGCCCCGGTTCCGGCAGCGCATCCGGTACGTCCCCTTCGGTCTCGCGCGGGCGGTCTGGGTCGACGATCCGGACTTCGACCTGAGTTTCCACGTCCGGCGGTCCGCCCTGCCGGCTCCCGGCGGGATACGGCAGCTCGCCGATCTGGTGGCCCGGTTGGTCGACCGTCCGCTCGAACCCGGCCGGCCACTGTGGGAGCTCTACCTCATCGAGGGCCTCGCCGACGGGCGGCTGGCGGTGCTCACCAAGACCCATCACGTCCTGCTCGGCGGCCCCAACGCCGTGGACCTCGCGCAGGTCCTCATGACCGACGAGAAGGCGTCGGCGGACGTACACGAGGTGGCCACCTGGACCCCCGTCCCGTCTCCGGGCGACGGGGTGCTCGTGCTGGACGCCTTGATCACCATCGCCACGGACCCCCTGGAGCTGGTCCGGCGCTCCGCCCGTCTGGTGAACGCGGTGGAGAGGGCGAGCCGGGGTCTGGTCGGCGCCGCGAGCCTGACCGTTCTGCGCCCGGCCGGGGGACTCGCGGAGATGTTCCGGACCTCCCGACCCCGAGGCAGCCGTGTCGGGCTGGCGTCGTTCCCCCTGGACCGTGCACGCGAGATCGCCCGGGAGCACGGCTGCAAGGTCAACGACGTGGTCCTGGCAGTCCTCTGCGGGGCACTGCGGTCGTGGATCCTGTCCTGCGGTCACCCCCTGTCCACTGCGGACACGCTCCGCGCGATCGTCCCGATGGCCGTGTCCTCGGAGTCGGGCCCGGCCGAGGGTTCCGATGGTCCCGAGGCCTCCGCGGAGGCGACTTCCGCGGAGATCGCCTCCGCGCTCATCGGGATGCCGGTGGGGGAGCCCAACCCCAGGATGCGGCTCGCGCAGATCTCCAGGGAGACGGCCACCCAGCGGCATCCCAGACAGGCGGTGGGCGCCAAGTCGTTGGCCCGACTCTCGGGTTTCGCCCCGCCCACCCTGCACGCGCTGGGCTCCCGCGCCGCGATCATGTTGCCGTCGGACAGCTACGACCTGGTCGTCACCAACGCGCCCGGCCCGCAGCACAAGATGTTCTGGGGTGACGGTGAGCTCGCGGAGGTCTATCCCGTCCCGGCGCTGCTCGACGGTCAGGCGCTGGCCGTGTCGATGAGCAGCTATTCGGGGGTCGTCTACTGCGGGTTCACCGCGGACCGTCAGGCGGTGCCGGACGTGGAGGAGATCGGGGAGCTCATCTCCTCGGCGCTGGACGAGCTCACCGGCACCTCCCGCTGACCCGCACCGCCCACCCGAGGAAGGCACCATCATGCGTCTGTTCGTCCCCGCCACGCTCGCGATGCTGGAGACACTGCTCGACAGCGGGGAGATGCCCGTCCGCAGCGGGACCGCTTTCGCGGCGACCCCCGCGCTCGTGGAGTCCTACGCCGAGGGGGACACGGAGGAGATCGAGCACGTGGCGTACCTCGAGGCGGCCCGTGCCTCGCTGCGGTTGCTGGGTGGAGAGATCGACTCCGGTGCGGTGCACGACACGCACCCCTACCGCCGGGTGGTGGTGAGTGTGGACGTCCTCGACGCCGACGCCCAGCCGCGACCGGATCTGGACACCGCCGTGGTGCGCTTGTCCAGGGGGACCGTGGCGATGGAGGAGATCGCCGCCGTCCACGTGGACCTGGCCGGCGCCGCCGATGCCGTCGAGGCCGCGGTCGAGGCCGTGGACCGTGCTGATCTGGGCGACGAGGACGCGGAGCTCACCGTGGGCGACGCACTCGACATCGACCTCGCCTGGTACGACGCGGGTGAACTGCCGTTCCTGTTGAGTCTGCTCTGAAGAGGGTCGGAGAGTCTGCGCCCGTTGGGCGGGATCATGCCCGTGGGGTGCCCGCCAGGCGCTACCCTTCGCTACCGTAGGTTCTCATCTCCGGCACCGTCGGCCCGGTCCTCGGGTCGTGCGGTCCCCGGTCTCAAGGAGGCACCAGTGACCGAGTCGACCAGCGGGCTCAACCGTGTACTGCGCGCAGCGGCTGCGAGGGTTCCGGAACCACGGGCCGCGCACCGATTCCTCAACCGCCTCACGCACCCGCTCCGGATGGACGACTACTCGTCGCTCATCTATCCGCTGTGGTCCTCCCGCGAACTGCGAGGCGAGGTGGTCACGGTGCGCCGCGAGGCGGAGGACACCGTCACGCTGGTGATCAAGCCCGGCTGGGGCGCGACCCCGCACTACCAGCCCGGCCAGTACCTGGGAATCGGCGTCCTCCTCGACGGCCGCTGGACCTGGCGCTCCTACTCCCTGACCTCGGCCCCCACCACCGGCCGCGGCGAGTACTCGGTGACCGTCAAGGCGCTGCCGGAGGGACTTCTCAGCAACCACATCGTCGGCACCGTCGAACCCGGGACCATCGTCCGCCTCGCGGCGCCGGCGGGCGACTTCCACCTGCCGACGCCGACCCCTCCCAAGCTGATGTTCGTGACCGCCGGTTCCGGGATCACCCCGGTCATGGGGATGCTCCGGTCCCTGGACCGCCGTTCGGTCACCGAGCCGTTCCCGGACGTCGTCCACGTGCACTCGGTGCGTGAGAGGGACGACGCGCTCTTCTACGACGAGCTGCGCGCCCTCGAGAAGACCCAGCCCGGTTACGTCCTGCATCTCCGGGTGACCAGCGAGGAGGGCCGCATCGACTCGCGCCAGATGTCCGCCCTCGTCCCCGACTGGTCGGAGCGACCGACCTGGGCGTGCGGCCCCAACGCGATGCTCGACGAGCTCGACGAGCACTTCGACGCCACCGACCGGGACGACCTCCACGTGGAGCGCTTCACCGTCAACCGGGACGCCGGAGCCTCGGGCGGCACCGTGACGTTCGGGTCGACCGGCAAGACCGTCGAGCTCGACGGTGCCACCACCATCCTCGAGGGCGGGGAGAAGGTGGGCGTGCAGATGCCCTTCGGCTGCCGGATGGGCATCTGCCAGACGTGTGTCGTGGGACTCGACGAGGGGCACGTCCGCGACCTGCGCAATGGCACCGACCACGGGCCCGGTGAGCGGATCCAGACCTGCGTCTCGGTGGCGTTGGGGGACGTCGAACTCAAGCTCTGACCGCGTCGGCGCGCCGCCCCCGGCCCCTGCTCGCCCCCGATCCGTGCTCAGTCCTGATCCGAACCGAGTGCCCACGCGTCGTTGGACTGCAGGGCGCCGAGGAGTTCTCGGACGGCCAGCGCACGTCGGTGGACTGCGGGGTCGGTGACGGTGTCGAACCTGCACTCCGGATCGGCGGGCGGGCCCTGGTGGGTGCAGCCCCGCGGGCAGTCCTGAGCGATCTCGTCCAGATCGGAGAACGCCGCCACCACGTCGTCGGGTGAGACGTGCGCCAGTCCGAAGCTCCGGATCCCCGGGGTGTCCACCACCCAGCCCCCGGACCCCAGTTCGAGGGCGACCGACTGGGTCGAGGTGTGCCGGCCCTTACCCACGCCCGAGACCACGCCGGTCGCCCGGCGGGCGTCGGGGATCAGACGGTTGACGAGGGTGGACTTGCCGACCCCGGAGTGGCCGATCATGGCGGAGATCCGGCCGTCGATCCGATCGTGCAGGGCCCCGAGGTCGTCGTCGATCCCGGTCCGCAGGACGGGGACGTCGAGTGCCTCGAACTCGGCGGCGAACACCGACGGGTCGTCCAGGTCGCCCTTGGTCAGGCACAGGACGGGGTCCAGCCCGCCCGTGTAGGCCGCCACGAGCGCGCGGGCGACGAAGCCGGCGCGAGGCGGGGGGTCCGCGACCGCGACGACGATGAGGAGTAGTTCGGCGTTGGCCACCACCACCCGCTCGTACGGGTCGGAGTCGTCGGCGGTCCGGCGCAGTACCGTGCTGCGTTCGGCGACCCTGACGATCCTCGACAGGGTGTCCCGGGTGCCGGTGAGGTCACCGACAACGCCGACGTGGTCGCCCACGACGATGGGCGTGCGACCCAGCTCGCGGGCCCGCATGGTGACGATCCGGGTGCCGGCGACGTGGTCGGGTCCGTCGTCCAGCAGCACGCATCCCCAGCGTCCCCGATCGACGCTCACGACCATCGCGGACGCCGCGTCGGCGTGGCTGGGCCTGCGTTTGGTGCGGGGCCTCGATCCCTTGCCCGGCCGGATCCGGATGTCGGACTCGTCCCAGCCGCGCGCGCCGCTCCCGCCCCGCCTGGTGGCCACGACGCTACGTCGTCCCGCCGGCGAGCATGGCGGTCCACATCGAGGTGAACCCCGGCATGGTCTTGGCGGTGGAGTCGATGTCGTCCACCTCGATTCCGGGTACACCGAGGCCGATGATGGCACCGGCGGTGGCCATCCGGTGATCGGCGTAGGCCCGCCACGGGGCGCCGTGCAGGGGCCCCGGGACGATCTCGAGGCCGTCGGCTCGCTCCGTGACCTCGCACCCCACCGCGCCGAGTTCGGCGGCGAGAGCGGCGAGCCGATCGGTCTCGTGCCCACGAAGGTGCGCGATCCCGGTGAGCGTGGACGGTCCGTCGGCGAGCGCGCACAGCGCGGCGATCGTCGGGGTGAGCTCACCGATGGCGGACAGATCCGCGACCAGGGGTGACAGGTGGTCGGGTCCGACGACGACGAGGGTCCCGTGATCCGCCCCGTCCGCGGTCTCGAGTGTCACCGACGCGCCCATCTCCTCGAGGATCCCGCGGATGGCGTCCCCCGGTTGCGTGGTGGAGACCGGCCAGCGGGGCACGCGCACGGACCCGCCGGTGACGGCGGCCGCGGCGAGGAACGGGGTGGCGTTGGACAGGTCGGGCTCCACCACCCGGTCGACGGCGGAGATCGGCCCCGGCGCCACGCGCCAGGACGACGCGGTGGGCTGCTCGACGACCACCCCGGCGTCCCTGAGCATCGCCAACGTCATCTCGATGTGCGGACCGGACGGGACGGCGGAGGCACCCACGTGGACCAGGTCCACCCCGTCGTCGAAACGGGCGGCGGAGAGCAGCAGTCCGGAGACGAACTGCGAGGAGGCCGAGGCGTCCATCTCCACCCGTCCGCCCCGGAGGGAACCGGTCCCGGACACCGAGAACGGGAGCCTGTCCCCGGTGACGTCGGCCCCGAGAGAGCGGAGCGCGTCGAGGACCGTGGCCTGGGGACGCACCCGCGCGGCGGCGTCACCGTCGAACGTCGACGTGCCGGTGGCGAGCGCGGCCAGAGGTGGCACGAATCGCATGACCGTCCCCGCCAGGCCGCACTCGATGTCCGCCCCGTGCAACGGCCCGGGTGTGACGAGCAGGTCGGTGTCGTCCGGGCCGAGCGGTCCCGCGGGACCCTCGATGCGGGTTCCGAGCGCACGGAGCGCCCCGATCATCAGGTCCGTGTCCCGGCTTCGCAACGTCCCGCTCACCCGCGCGGGGGAGTCGGCCAGTGCGGCCAGCACGAGGGCGCGGTTGGTCAGCGACTTGGACCCGGGCACCGGGACCACGGCGTGCACGGGCGTGTCGGCGACGGGTGCGTTCCAATGACTCACCTGGTCATTGTCGCGCATCCTCTCCGATCCCGCCCGGCCCGGGTGGGAGGATGGGCCGCATGTGTGGACGGTTCTCGCTCTCCTCGGATCCGGCGCGGCTCGCGGTGGAACTCGACGCCGTGGACGAGGCCTCGTCGCCCCCACCGGGGCTGTGGCCCGACCGGGGTCCGGTCTCGCCGCGGTTCAACATCGCACCCACCACGACCATCGCGGCGCTCGTCCTGGACGCCCCGCGCGAGCGTTTCGACCCGAGCGGGACCCCCCGGCGGGTCCTGCGCTCGATGCGCTGGGGCCTGGTGCCGTCCTGGGCCAGGGACCCGGCGAGGTTGCCGACCCTGTTCAACGCCCGGGTCGAGACCGCCTTCGAGAAGCCGTCGTTCCGCACCGCCGTCGCCCGGCGCCACTGTGTGGTGCCGATGGACGGGTGGTACGAGTGGGTCCCCGGCCAGCCGGCGACGTCAGGGGGCCGGGCGGGGCCCAAGCAGCCGTTCCACATGAGTCTGCCCGGGACCGAGGGCTTGCTCATGGCGGGGCTGTGGGAAGCCCGGCGTGATCCCACCGACCAGAGCGTCACCCAGCTCTCGTGCGCCATCCTCACCACCGAGGCGCTCGGTCCGCTGCGCCGCGTCCACGACCGGATGCCGCTCGTGGTGGACCCGTCCGTGGTCTCCGACTGGCTCGACCCGTCCGTGATCGGCGACCCCCGGGCGCTGGTCGACGGGGCGGGCGGTGACCTGGGTCGGTGGGCCGACCGGGTGGAGATCCGGCCGGTCTCGCGCGCGGTTTCCAACGTCCGGAACGAGGGTCCGGACCTGGTGCGCCCGGTGGATCCGACCGCCGGGATGCTGTTCTGACCGGACAGATCCGACCGGACCGCCCCGGCGCGTCACCGTGCGGTGATCGCCGCCGTGGTGGCTCCGGTGAGGGCGACGAGATCCGCGGGTGCGAGCTCGATCTCCCATCCCCGCCGGCCGGCGCTGCACAGGATGGTGGGGTGGTCCGACGCGGACCGGTCCACGACCGTCGCCAGGGCCCTCTTCTGCCCGAGGGGCGAGACCCCGCCGACCACGTACCCGGTGGTCTTCTCCACCACCTCCACGGGCGCGAGTGAGGCCTTTCCGCAGGACAGTGCGGCGGCGGCGGCCTTGAGGTCGAGCATGGCCGTGACCGGTAGGACCGCGACCGCCAGCGGGGTCCGGGTCCCCGCCGGTGGGCGGGCCGTCGCCAGCACGAGCGTCTTGAACACCCTGTCGCCGTCGATCCCCAGGCGTTCGCCCATGACGCGTGCGGCCTCCTCGCCGAAGGCACCGGCGCCTGCGCTGTAGGTGTGCACCACGTGGTCGACGCCCGCGGAGAGCAGGGCGGCGACGGCAGGGGTCGCCGCGGTGGCGGGTGTGCGCTGTCCCGCGCGTTTGCGTGTCACCCACACCAGCGTAGTGACGGGGCGCGGTGGAATAGCGCGCGAGAGGCGGGTGTTGGTGAGAGCAGGTACCCGGGACGGTTCCGGGGCGAGGGAAGGAGGGTGCGATGCGGACCGCGGTCCTCGACGCCCCCGGCGTGCGGATAGACTCCGGGTCACCGACAGGTGAGGAGTACCGGTTGCCGACAGAGTTGCAGCCCGACGAGTCCGACCAACGTGCCGAGCAGTTCGAGGAGTTGGCCATGCCGCTTCTCGACCAGTTGTACGGTGCCGCTCTGCGGATGACCCGCAACCCGGCAGACGCGGAGGACCTCGTGCAGGAGGCGTACGCGAAGGCGTACGCGGGCTTCCACTCGTTCAAGCCCGGGACGAACTTCCGCGCCTGGATGCACCGCATCCTGACCAACGCGTACATCAACCACTACCGCAAGCGGCAGCGCCAACCCGCCCAGTATCCGACCGAGGAGATCACGGACTGGCAGCTGGCGGCCGCCGCGGAACACACCTCCACCGGACTGCGCTCGGCGGAGGTCGAGGCGATGGAGCTGCTGCCGGACGACGAGATCCGGGCCGCATTGGCGCAGTTGCCGGAGGAGTTCCGGATGGCGGTCTACTACGCGGATGTCCAGGATCTTCCCTATAAGGAGATCGCCGAGATCATGGACACCCCGTTGGGAACCGTGATGTCGCGCCTGCACAGGGGCCGGAAGCAGCTCCGTGAGTTGCTCCGCGACGTGGCGACCGAGCGTGGCTTCGGTCGCGACAGGGCGGGGGGTGCGTCGTGATGAGGGAGCACGACCCGCGGTTGGATCGGATCGATTGCGAGGCCGCCCGGCGCGACCTGTCCCTGCTCGTGGACCTCGAATGCGACGACGCGTGCCGCTCGAGGCTCGAGCACCACCTCGCCGGGTGCCCCCACTGCCGGGAGCTCTTCTTGTCCGAGCGTCGGCTCAAGGCGAAGCTGTCCAGCTCGTGTTGCGAGAAGGCGCCGTCCGGGCTGCGGGAACGGCTCATGGTGGAGATCCGGCGCACCACGGTCACCACCACCGACGCCGACGGCACGACGGTGGTGCACCGGACCACGACCGTCCACCGGCGCAATGCGGAGGGACATCACCGAACCGAGTGACCCCCCGGTGGACGAGTGAAGGGGCGGGCACCGTGTCGGTGCCCGCCCCTCCACTCGGTTCTGGTGGTCCGGACTCAGCTGTTCGGACGCTTGCCGTGGTTGGCCTTGTTCTTGCGGCGATCCCGCCTCTTGCGGCCACGCTTGCCCATGGTCGCCTCCTTTCGTCGGTGTACAAGTCTCCCACGAGAACCCCTGTGTGGTTGCATTAGGGAGTCCGGGGGCCGCCGCGTGAGGAAAGCAGAGGAACATCCGAATGACTGAACAGGTCCGTGCCGAAATGGTCGCGAACGTCATGGAGGTCGTCGCAGCCGTCGGCACCGAGGTCGCCGAGGGCGACACCATCGTGCTCCTCGAGTCCATGAAGATGGAGATCCCGGTGTTGTGCGAGACGGCCGGCACCGTCACCGAGGTGGCCGTGGCCCCCGGGGATGTCATCCAGGCCGGTGATCTCATCGCCGTGATCGGCTGACGTCCGCCCGGAACGACGAAGGCCGGTTCCGCTCCCACGGGGGAGAGGAACCGGCCTTCGTGTCGATCAGGCGGTGCTGATCAGACGGTGCTGATCAGACCGAGGTGCGGGTGCGGGCGCGACGACGCTTCAGAGCGCGACGCTCGTCCTCGCTCATGCCGCCCCAGACGCCCGCGTCCTGGCCGGACTCGAGGGCCCAGGCCAGGCACTCGGCGGTGACGGGGCAACGGTTGCAGACGATCTTCGCCTCGGCGATCTGGGCGAGGGCGGGTCCGGAATTGCCGACGGGGAAGAACAGCTCGGGATCCTCGTCGCGGCAGATGGCCTTGTGGCGCCAGTCCATGGGAACTCCTTACGGTTACGAGACCGTTATCGGGTCAACCGGACACGAGAAGACGACGTCGACGCGCCGATGTGCGAAGATCGGCGCGCGGACGTACACGTACTTTCACATCCGGCGATGTGGTGGGGGGTGTACCCTCTCCTCGGGCTCGCTCCTGACGGAAGAGCTCTCGGTTAAGGCAATGCAAACTTTGTGCGTCTGCGCTGTTACGAACGATCGTGCCACGATTCCATGACAAGTCAACCCTCTCGTGATGCGATGTGGCAAAGGTCACCCCGGTTGTCAAATCGAGCTGAAAGCCCACGCCAGGCGCTGTAATGGGTTAAACGGAGTCCAGTCCGCAAGGGTGGTGCGGGTTCGGTCGCAGCCGCGACATAGTCTGTGGAGGTGAACGTGACCCGACCTGACGACCACCGTCCGCCGCTGGATGGGCGTGATCCCCGAGCGGCCATCCCCACGCCCGTCCGGGTGGCCGGGTGGATCTCCTCGGTGCAGGGGCTCATCGGTGTGGGGGTGGCTGTGGCGCTCGCCATCCGTGCGGCCGGTGGCCATCGCGAGGAGACCGTCGTCATCAGTGGCTACGGGACCGCGGTCTGGTTCGCGATCCTCGGTGGAGGTCTTCTCGCGGCCGGCGTCGGACTGTTGCGGGGGCGCCGGTGGGGCCGGGGTCTGGTGGTGATCGCCGAACTGTTGTTGCTGTTCGTGGCCTGGTACGTCGGCGTGGGCTCGGACCAGTACCTCGCAGGCCTGCTCCTGGCCGTGATCTGCGCGGTCGCGTTGGTCTCGTTGTTCCGCAGGGACGCGATCGAGTGGTACGCCGCGTGACCTGATCGACCGGAAACCCGGGTACCCGGCGGCAGGATCAGTCGAGGAACTTGTACGCGTGGACCAGGCCCGCCCGGCTCTCGTAGAGGATGTCGCCGATCTGGGCGAGTCCCGTCACCCCGTCCGCAGTCACATCGCCCCCTGTCACCTCGCCCCCTGTCGCGGGGGCCCCGGGGAGACGGCGGACCTCGCGCCCGGTGTCGTGGTCGAGGAGCGCGAAGGCGTCGTCGACGGGGACGAGTACCCACTCGTCGTTCGCATGGGCCTCCGGGTCCGGGGACCACCCACCGGTCAATCCGGGGCCGGTCGACGCCCCTAGCGTCCAGGAGTGCCTCCCGGACGGCCCGTCGAAGGCGTGCGTGGAGCGCCCGTCGAACCACCGGACCTGAGCACTGTCGCCCGAGACGGACAGGGGTGAGGGCAGCACACCCGGCTCACCCTCCAGGACGAGGACGGTCGAGTGTTCAGTGGGGGAGGTGAACCACTCGACGGTCCAATCGGGGCCCTGGTTCCGGAGCGCCAGGACCCCCTGCTCGGTCACCTCGATGATCCACAGGCCATCGGCACCGGTCGGCTCCGAGGCGATCTCCTCGGGGGCACGGTTGTCCTCGGGGACGGTCTCGGAGATGGTCAGCCTGACGGACTCCTCGCCGGGGCAGCGCTCGGACACCGCGAAGCGCTCGTCGGTGAGGTCGGCCGTCACGAGCGTGCACCCCGCCCGGGGCTGCATCCCGGCCTCCTGTGGTGCGCTCACCGCCCCGTACTCGACGGTCCGGACCAGGTCGTCGCGCCAGATCTCGAGTCGGTCCGGACTGAACGCGAGGACGTGTCTCCAGGACGCGGTGAGTTCCATGGAGTCCGCGAACGCGCTCTGCCTGGTGCTCGCGTATTCCTGCCTGGTCGGGTCGAGGGACGTCACGTCACTGCACCCGGAGGCGCCGTCGAACGCGGCCACGAGTCGATCGGCGTAGAACGCCCCGGCACAGAACCGCCCCGCATGCGTGTAGGACCAGCGCTCCTCGCCGGATCCCGCGTCCCGACCGACGAGTACCCCGTCCGGGGAGACGGTGACGAGAGTGCCCTTGGTGGTGAGCGGGGGACCGGGGTCGGCGGACTCGTGCGACCAGAGCGGTTGGAGCGAGGTCGGGGGCTCGGTGGCCGGACCGTACTCGGGCTGTTCTGACCCCGCCGCACGCAGCTGTGACCCGGCCGCGCTGCCGGACAGCAGCACCGCGGCCGCCGTCACCACCATGACGACGGCGATCACCCCGGCGGTGACGAGGTCTCGTCGCGTCCGGCGTTCGGGGGCGACTCCGGCGAACGGCAGCCGGCGGCCGGGCCCTCTCCTGAGTGTGCGCACGTGCCTTCCAGGGGTGGAGGTCGGTTCTAGTCCCGGCCGGTGGACTCGGAGGACGACGAGGGATTCCGCCGACGACGCCGACGACGCCTCGGGGTGCCGTCACCGCCGCCCGCGGCGTCGCCACCGGCCGGGCCGGAGTCGGAGGCGGGGCTGGAGTCGGAGGCGGTGTTGGTGTTGGAGGCTGTGCCCGCATCGCCGGACCCGGGCTGCCCCGACTGCCCTGACTGCCCGGATCGCGTGCGCCGACGAGGGGTGCCGGATCCGCGCCCGGATCCCCGGGCGTCGCGATCGGCCGGTCGCCGGCCGGAGCCGGTCCCGGTCGCGGCCCCGACCCGGCCCCCCGCGCCCTCCGGGATGCCGAGGTCGGTGCGGAGGTGGGGGGACGTCGAGTAGGTCTCGGCGGGCTCGCCGTGGCCCAGGCCGAGAGCCTTGTCGATGAGGCCCCAGCGGGGCAGGTCGTCCCAGTCGACGAGGGTGACAGCGACGCCCTTGCGTCCGGCTCGTCCGGTACGGCCGATCCGGTGGACGTAGGTCTTCTCGTCCTCGGGGCACTGGTAGTTGATGACGTGGGTGACGTCGTCGACGTCGATGCCGCGCGCCGCCACGTCGGTCGCCACGAGGACGTCGACGTCCCCGGACCTGAAGGCCTTCAGTGACTTCTCGCGCGCGCCCTGGCCCAGGTCACCGTGGATCGCCCCCACCCGGAATCCCCGCTCGGCCAGGTCGTCGGCCAACTTCTGCGCCGTGCGCTTGGTGCGACAGAAGATCATCGTGGCGCCACGTCCCTCGGCCTGGAGGATCCGCGAGACCACCTCGGGCTTGTCCATGGAGTGCGCGCGGTAGACGAACTGGGTGGTGTTCTCGTGTGTGGCGCCGGAGTCGGCGGCCTCCGCCCGGATGTGCGTGGGCTTGGTGAGGAACGTTCGGGCCAGGGTGATGATCGGTCCGGGCATAGTGGCCGAGAAGAGCATGGTCTGACGCTGGTCCGGCACCATCCGGAGCAGTTTCTCGATGTCCGGCAGGAAGCCCAGGTCAAGCATCTCGTCGGCTTCGTCGAGGACCAGCACCTCGACCTTGCCGAGCACCAGCTTCGACTGGTTGGCCAGGTCGAGCAGTCGCCCGGGGGTCCCCACCACCACGTCGACGCCCTTCTCGAGAGCGTCGGTCTGCTGCTCGTAGGGGGTGCCGCCGTAGATGGACAGCACTTTGAGGGGGCGGGTCCCCGATCGGCCCGGGGCGGTGAGCCCGGTGGCGGCGATCTTGAGGTCCTGGGTGACCTGGACGCACAGCTCGCGGGTGGGCACGATGATCAGGGCTCGGGGCGTGCCGTCGAGTTCCCGGGTCACCTCGCCCGTGGAGATGCGGTGTAGGAGCGGCACCCCGAACCCGTAGGTCTTGCCCATCCCCGTGCGGGCCTGACCGATCAGGTCCGAACCGGCGAGGGCCAGCGGCAGGGTCAGTTCCTGGATGGCGAAGGTGTGGGTGATGCCTCGCTCACCGAGCGCGGTGACGATCTCGGGACGGACCCCGAGTTCGGCGAAGCTGGGGGAGGCGTCGGAGGACGGGGCGTCGACGACCGCGGTCGTCGTGGCCATGCCGTCGACTTCGCTGGTGGTCACATCTGTGGTGGACAGGGCGGTGCCTTTCTCGTCTCGCGCGCGGGAGGACGGGCCTTCCGATGGACGGCCTCGGCGAGCGGGGCGCGCGCACATTTCCACGGGGATCCTTTGGTGCGGGGCCCGGACTATCGACCGGGCGCGGGTGTGATCCACGTGGGTCCACCCTATCCCGTGACGCCGCGGGACACCGGGTCCGGGTTAGCCTGGGTCCCACGTATCAGCGACGACGGCGTGGCATGCGCCGACGATGAGAAGGGCAGGCACCGTGGAGGTCAAGATCGGCATCGCCGACAGCAATCGCGAGCTCGTGTTCAAGACCGGGATGAACCCGGAGGACGTGCACGCCCGCGTGGAGGCCGCTCTCACCGCGGAGAGCAAGGCGGTCCTGGAGCTGGACGACGAGAAGGGCCGCCGCTATCTCGTGTCGACCGACAGGGTCGCCTACGTCGAGATCGGCGAGTCGGCGCGCCGCCCGGTGGGGTTCCTCTCCTAGGAGACTGCTGAACAAAGTGGGTGTCC
>NZ_NTGA01000129.1 GCF_002289575.1 Dietzia natronolimnaea | reverse complement strand
CGTCCCCACCCGGCCCGGGACCGTCGCCTCCCGGCAGACCCTGAGATAGTCGAGCAGGTCATTGGTTATCACCGACGCGAGGTCGAGGTCCTGATCGAGCAACCACCGGCAAAAGGCCAGCAGGTCATACCCATACGCTCGAACCGTCGCCGGCGAGTAGTTCCGATCCAGCAGATAGAGCAGATACTCATTCACGAGCTGGAACCGGGAGGCCTCCGACCCAGCCAGCACCCAACCGTGGTCATCTCGTTCAATCCGAAGGCCGAGTCTGCTGTTCATGGAAACAGGTGTAGCACTTGTGACTCACATCACAGATGATTAGCTACTTCGTGGCGTGTCGCTGACCAGCAATGATTATCGAATTAGCCGGTTAAGAGGGA
>NZ_NTGA01000128.1 GCF_002289575.1 Dietzia natronolimnaea | reverse complement strand
TCGGCCAGTCGGCAGGCGGTGTCGATGGCCAGTTGTTCTGGCAGCAGGCCCCGGTCGACGGCCTTGCGCAGCAGGGGCAGGCGGGTGTGGATCTGGGTGCCGGCGGTGACCAGGCGTGCGGCGTGCCAGCAGGTCAGGGACATGGCCGCGGCCAGGTGGTCACGGGCCCGGTCGGTCGGGTCCAGGCGGGCGAACGCCGGCCGCGGGCTCGCCCCGTCATCGTGCGCCGCCTCATCCAGACGCGCCAACGCCTCGACGAGATGATGCGCGGCCCGCAACCGGGTCGCCGCCGCGAGATTCTGCGCCAGCGTCGCCGACCGCGCCACCTCACTGAGCGCCTCGGCGCCCAGCGTGTCCAGAGCCTCCGGCACGGCGCGCAGCGCCCCGAACGCCGCCGA
>NZ_NTGA01000127.1 GCF_002289575.1 Dietzia natronolimnaea | reverse complement strand
GTGCTCAAGTACTTCATCACCCCCGCCCTGGCCGAACGGATCCGGCTACGCGACGGCACCTGCCGCCACCCCGGATGCACGGTCGACGCCCACGACTGCGACATCGACCACGCCATCGCCTTCGACCACCAGCGTCCCGAACTCGGCGGACCCACCGCCGAGTGGAACCTGTTCTGCCTGTGCCGCACGCACCACCGCGAGAAGACCTTCGGCCACTGCGCCTACCGGCCCGGACCCCTGGGCGAACTGACCATCATCACCGAAACCGGACACGAACACCGCACCACCCCACACGGCCCCCTGGCACAGGCCCGCGACCGGATCCTCGACCACCGATGGCGCCACCACCTCGACCGCCTCATCACCGACGACGGCCACCTCACCAACCCACCCGGCGCCCACCGCCCCC
>NZ_NTGA01000126.1 GCF_002289575.1 Dietzia natronolimnaea | reverse complement strand
CGGGGGCCTGATGGGCCGTTGGCCGGATAACGCGGTCAGCGGCGCATGCGGCGGAGTTGCTCGTCGTGGCGGCGCACTTGCTCTGCGAGGCAGTTGACCGCGGTTCGCAGGGTCGCGAGTTCATCTGTGAGCGAGGCCATCGGAGTTTCGGGGTGCTTGTGGTGCTCGACGATGGTGCGCAGTTCAGTGCTGCGATAGATCGTCGAGCGGCTCAGTCCGGTGGCGGCTGCGATGGCGACGACCGTGATCGGTTGGCCTTCGCGGGCCAGGTCTGTGCAGGCGCGTTCGACGAGGTTGATCTTGCCGCGGGCGGTCATCCTGCGGCCGCTTCCGTGTCGGCGATGAGCGCATCGAGGCGGTTCAGGAGCTTGTGGTGGCGGTCGGCTTCGTCGATCCACCCTCGGCTTTCGGCGTCGCGGGCA
>NZ_NTGA01000125.1 GCF_002289575.1 Dietzia natronolimnaea | reverse complement strand
GCGCCGCCAGGGCCTCGTCGCACGCCGCATCAGACGCCGCAACGGTCTGACCAGGCAGGACAAGACGGCCCCGAAGTTCCCCGACCTGCTCAAGCGGGACTTCACCGCCGACAGGCCGAACGCCCGGTGGGTCGGCGACATGACCGAGATCCCCACCGTCGACGCCAACGGTCGGCCCGGTGAGAAGCTATATCTGGCCACTGTGATCGACCTCTACAGTCGTAGATTGCTTGGTGCTGCCACCGGTCTGCACC
>NZ_NTGA01000124.1 GCF_002289575.1 Dietzia natronolimnaea | reverse complement strand
GGGCACCACCATCTGCGGTGTCCCGCCGAAGAACGCGAATGCGGCGACGTGAGCGTCAATCCAGGACGGCGATTTCATATCCGTGAAGCCGCGGCAGAACACCGCACCGGAGTACGGCAGGACGGCCACGAACAAGTACAGCTTGGTGACCTCTCCGGTGACGGCGTCGAGGACCTCGAGGGTGTCACCGGCCCAGTCGACCAGCATCGTCCGACCCGGTTCGTGATGCAGCGTGGCCACCACGTCCTTGATGCGGGCGTGCTCGGCGAACAGGGCGCAGTACTGCGAGTACC
>NZ_NTGA01000123.1 GCF_002289575.1 Dietzia natronolimnaea | reverse complement strand
ACTGTTCGTGCACCGCGGTAGCGGTGGGCTGGTCGTACACGCTGTGCAGCATCGCCTTCACGGCCGGCCACATCGACTTGGGGCACACGGCCATCAGGTTCGCGGCGTAGTGGGTGCGGCAGCGCTGCCACGCCGCACCGGGCAGGTTCGCCGCAATCGCGTCCACGAGCCCCGCGTGGGCATCGGAGGTCACCAGGCGGACCCCGCCCAGGCCGCGGGCC
>NZ_NTGA01000122.1 GCF_002289575.1 Dietzia natronolimnaea | reverse complement strand
GAGGTCACCAGGCGGACCCCGCCCAGGCCGCGGGCCACCAGGTCGGCGAAGAAGGTGTTCCACGAGGCCCTGGTCTCGCTGGTGGCGACCTGCATGCCCAGGACCTCGCGGTGGCCGTCGCCGTTGACCCCGGTGGCCAGCAGGACGGCGGCCTTGACGACCTGGTTGTTCTCCCGGACCTTAATCGTCAGGGCGTCGGCGGTGACGAAAGTGAATGGGCCGGCC
>NZ_NTGA01000121.1 GCF_002289575.1 Dietzia natronolimnaea | reverse complement strand
ATCGCCGCACCATTTGGTGTTCGCCTCGGCCGCCGTGAAGTCGCGGCCGATGAGGTCAGGTGCCCCAACGGGGCTGTCTCCGGCGACGGTGGTGCGTTTCCACGCCTTCGGGTGGCGGCCTTCCAGACCTGCGACCTTCATGAGCCGCCACACCCGCTTGTGCGAGACCCGGTGGCCGCCGGCGGCGAGTTCCGCACGCATGCGCCGAACGCCGGGACGGCCGTTGAGGTGCTCGTAGTGGTACTCGATCAGCGCTGTTAACTCGTCGTCTCGGAGGTCTCGAGCTGAGCGCGACTTGCCGCGCCACTTGTAGTAGCCAGAAGTCGATACG
>NZ_NTGA01000120.1 GCF_002289575.1 Dietzia natronolimnaea | reverse complement strand
ACTGGCGAGTCGATCCCGGCTGATCTGGTCATCGTGGGCATCGGTGTTGAACCGAGAACAGAACTCGCCGACGCTGCGGGTCTCGTGGTCGACAACGGCATCGTGATCGACGACCATGCCCGGACCGAGGACCCCGACATCGTGGCCGCCGGAGATTGCACAAGCCATGACATCGCCCGTTACGGCTGCCGTATACGCATGGAGTCCGTGTCGAGTGCGGGGGAGCAGGCCAAGGTCGCCGCCTCGACCGTCTGCGGAAAATCTAGGAAGATCGAGGCGCTTCCCTGGTTCTGGTCAGATCAATACGATCTCAAGCTGCAGATCGCCGGTCTCAACACCGGTTACGACGAAGTCGTCCTCAGCGGTGACCCCACCCGGGACCGCGACTTCAGCTGCTTCTACCTCCGTGGTGGCGAGCTCCTTGCTGCAGACTGCATCAACCGCCCCCGCGATTTCATGTTCAGCAAGCGAGCCATCACCCAGCAGC
>NZ_NTGA01000012.1 GCF_002289575.1 Dietzia natronolimnaea | reverse complement strand
GGACACCCACTTTGTTCAGCAGTCTCCTAGCCCCCGACCCACTCGGGTGCGTGCCGGGCACGTCCGCGCCGAAGGCGGTAAGTTCATCCGGGTACCCAGTCGAGTCGAGCGGAGGAGAACCATGGCGTGGCGACGCGGTGACCGTGGGCCCGAGGTGGCCTCGATCCGGGCGACCCTCGCGGGCATGGGCCTGCTGCACAACATCGACTCCGTCGGGCTCACCGAGCCGGAGACGGGTTCGGTCCTCGCCCGGACCGACGCCGTCTTCGACGCGGACCTGGAGACCGCCGTGCTGGCGTTCCAGCAGGCCCGTGGACTGATCTCTGACGGAATCGTGGGCCCGTCGACCCAGGCGGCGCTCCGAGACGCCACCTACGTCCTGGGGACCCGCGACCTCAGCTACATCGTCTCCAAACCCATGGCCGGGGACGACGTCGCGCAGTTCCAGCGACGGCTGGGTGAGCTCGGCTTCTACGCGGGGCTGGTCGACGGGACCTTCGGCCCTCTCACCCACGCCGCCGCGACCGATTTCCAAAGGGACTGCGGTCTGCACGCCGACGGCGTCGTGGGAGCGGAGACCCTGGACACCCTGAGCAAGTTCTCGACCTTGTTCAAGGGTGGTGATGTCTCGTCACTGGTCGAGCGGGAGCGCGCGCGGACCTCCGGCCCGATGCTCGCCGGCAAGCGGATCGTGCTGGATCCCGGACCCAGCGGTTCGGAGAACCCGATCCGCATCGACACGCCGCTCGGAACCATCACGGATGCCGAACTGTTGTGGGACATCACCCGCCGGCTCTCCGAGCGGATGAACCAGGCCGGCGTGGAGGTCTTCCTCTCGCGGCCCGAGGCCATGATCCCGACGGACCCGGAACGGGCCGAGATCGCCAACGCCTTCAACGCCGATCTCATGATCTCTCTCCGCCTGGACCGCCATCCCAACCCGGTCGGCAACGGGATCGCCACGTTCTACTTCGGCAACTCCCTGGGAGCGGAGTCGATGCTCGGGGAAGCCCTGTCCGGCTTCATCCAGCGGGAGATCGTCAGCCGCACCGACCTGCGGGACTGTCGCACCCACGGTCGGAGTTGGCCGCTTCTCCGGATGACGCGGATGCCCTCCATCCAGATCGTCCTGGGGTACGCCTACAACCCGCGTGATCTGTCCATCCTCGGGGACCGGGCCGCCCAGGACACCATCGTCGACTCGATCCTGGTCGGCGTGAAGCGTCTCTATCTTCTCGACGAGGACGATCACCCCACGGGATCAATGTCCGTGAACGAACTGATCGACTACGAGCAGCGTCAGCGGGACTGAGGTAGCGGGACCGAGATAGGGCCCGCGCCGACCGTGCCGTCTCAGCCGTGCCGCGCTGTCGCCCCGGACAACACCCCCAGGGTTCTGGTGGCGAAACCCCGCTCTGCGAAGAGCTGATCGAGAGCTCTCTCCACGTCGGCCTTCCAGAGGTGCTCGCTCTCGATGTCGAGACGGAGCCGCGGGTGGGTCTCGTGCTCGGCCACCACGGTGAATCCGTGCTCGACGAGGAAGCCAGTCGGCGCGATGCACGACTCTGCTCCGCACATGTCACGTGACATTACGTCCCCGGTGTCCGACGTCGTGACCCCGAAAGCCTCGATCGCCTTGATTCCGCGCCTGCGGAGGTCGGTCACGACCGCGTCCAGCAACGAGGTCGGCGCACCTCCCGGCGCACCGTGCTCGATGCTCATGCCCGCCAGCAGGATGGCGTCCGAGCCCACCGGTGACGTCGGGAAGCACGCTGCACGCGGAACCATCGCCGGCGGCGCGTAGAAGGCTGCGCCGTTCGCGCGGTCACCCTCACTCGCGATCTGACCGCACACGCCCCACTCCAGGGAGACGTGGGAGATCCAGGCCTCCTTCTCGAACTCCGGATCTCCCGGCTGATCGCCGTGCTGCCCATCGGTCTGCCAGTACACACACTTGCGAGCACGCGGTCCGAGCTGGTCCACGGCCGAGAGGTCGAGTGGTCGGATCGAGTTCATCGTGACGGACCGGGCGACCCGCCCTCGAGTAGCGACAGGACCCGCTGAAGATCGTCGGCGTCCCCCACGTCTATGGTGATTCGCCCCTTACGTCGGCCCATCGTGACCGACACCGAGGTGTCGAATCGGTCGGACAGTCTGCCCGCGACCGCCTCCAGCTCGGGGTTTCGGCGGCGGCCCTTTGGGGCGGGGGAGGAGGTCGGCGCGGAGCCGTTGCCTTCTCGGTTCAGCAGCGTGACGATCTCCTCTGTCGCCCGGACCGACAGACCCTCCGCCACGATCCGCGCCGCGAGTTCGTCCTGCGCCGGCACGCCGGCTTCCAATCCGAGCAATGCCCGCGCATGTCCCGCTGACAGGACGCCCGCGGCCACTCTGCGTTGGACAGCGGTCGGCAACTGAAGGAGACGAATACTGTTGGTGATGGCCGGTCGTGATCGACCAATCCGGTTCGCGAGTTCGGCCTGGGTGACGTCGAACTCCTCGAGCAGTTGCTGATAGGCCGCAGCCTCTTCGAGGGGATTGAGCTGGACCCGATGGATGTTCTCGAGCAGAGCGTCCCGGAGCAGGTCTTCGTCCTCAGTCTGCCGGACGATCGCTGGAACGGTCTGGAGTTCGGCCCGCTGGCTCGCTCGCCACCGCCTCTCACCCATGATGAGCTGATAGCGACCGGCCGCGATCTCGCGGACCACGATCGGCTGGAGAAGTCCGAACTCCTTGACGGAGTGCGCAAGCTCGGCCAGTGCCTCCTCGTCGAAGTGAGTCCGCGGCTGTTTCGGGTTCGGCACGATCGCAGAGGGAGCGATTTCACGGTAGACAGCCCCCGGATCCACCAACTCTTTGGTTTCACGTGAAACGGTGGTGTCGTTCGCATCCTCGGCGGCCGGTCGCTGACCCGACCCCACGGTGGAGTCGGTGCCGGGCGCGGCCGGGCCTGATCTGCCCGACCGTGGTGTGGGGGGAGTGGTCCTGGGACCACTTCCTCTCGGTCCGAGGATCACATCTGCCGCGTCGCTGCCCAACCGCGGACCCTCGTCCGGTCCGGTGGGGATCAACGCCGCGAGCCCGCGGCCGAGCCCACCCCTACGTTGCTGACTCATCGACTGCCTTCCGTACCGGCCGAATCCCGGGTCCCCTCGCTGTGTGACACCAGGCGATCACTGCGATCGTTCAGTTCTTTTGCCGCATCCAGGTATGCGAGAGCTCCTCGAGATCCCGCGTCATACTGGAGAATCGTCATACCGTATCCAGGCGCCTCGGACACCTTCACGCTACGAGGGATCACCGTGCGGAGAACGGCGTCGCCGAAGTGGTTCCTGACCTCTCCCGCCACCTGCTCGGCGAGCTTGGTGCGTCCGTCATACATTGTCAGCATGATGGTGGAAATCTGGAGTTCCCGGTTGAGGTGCTGTTGGATCAGCTCCACGTTGCGCAACAGCTGGCCTACGCCTTCAAGGGCGTAGTACTCGCACTGGATCGGGATGAGGACCTCACTGGCGGCCACCATCGCGTTCACGGTGAGAAGGCCCAGTGAGGGCGGGCAGTCGAGGAAGACGTAGTCGATTCCCAAGGACACGAGATCGTCGATGTTGAGAACCTCGGCGAGCCGGCGTTCCCGATGCTCCAGCCCGACCAACTCGATCTCCGAACCCGCAAGGTCGATCGTCGCCGGGATGCAGAACAGTCGTTCGGCGTGTGGGCTGCGCTGCATGAGATCCTCGATCGCACTCTCCCACATGAGAAGCTCATAGCTCGACGGCGTTCCCTCGCGGTGGTCGACCCCGAGTGCGGTGCTGGCATTACCCTGCGGGTCCATGTCGATCACCAGGACCCCGAGTCCCCCGAGCGCGAGGGAGGCCGCAAGATTGACCGTCGAGGTGGTCTTTCCCACGCCACCCTTCTGGTTGGCGATGGTGATGATCCGGGGATGGGACGGCCTGGACAGCGGGCGAGCCTCCCCGTGCAGAAGCTCGTTCGCCTGCCGCGCGGCGGCGAAGATCGGTGTGTCGTGTTCGGACATCCGTCACCTTTCAACTACGTGTCAGGGCATGTCGGGCCCAGAGGTCATCACGGCGTATGGGCGCGCCATCAGTGTTTCACGTGAAACCGACATCCACTCCTGCGAGCCGGGCGGTCATCGCCCACCGCGAGAACCACGGGCGCGGGAGCGACCGCCACGAGTACCCACTCTAGTCGCGAGGGTCGCAATCACCAGCCTCGTCTCCTCAGCATCCGGCGCGGAGACCACATCGACCCCCATGTCCTCGAACCCGAGCTTCCGGAGGGCACGCCTGTCGCGCTCCACCTCGTCGGCAGCGGACGCCCCCTTCAGCGCCACCATCCGTCCACCCGATCGGAGCAAGGGTGCAGACCACCCGGCGAGCTTGGCCAACGGGGCGACGGCACGGGACGTCACCACGTCTGCTCCCCCCACCTCGGCGACGACAGACCTCTCCTCTGCTCGACCACGGACGACCCGCACGTCTATCCCGAGATCGTCCACCACCTCTTGGAGAAACGTGGAACGGCGCAACAACGGCTCGACCAGGGTGACCCGGAGATCGGGACGTGCGAGAGCCAAGGGTATGCCCGGGAGCCCGGCACCGCTTCCGATGTCCACCACTGTCTCACCGTCGGCGAGCGCCGCAGCGGCGGCCGCGCTGTTGAGGACGTGGCGATTCCACAGACGTGGGCGCTCGCGAGGCCCCATCAGCCCTCGCTCCAGGCCTGCGGTCGCCAGGAATTGGACGTACTTCTCGGCGAGGACCAGACGGTCGCCGAACACCGACCGCGCCCCTGCCGGGACTCCGGTGGAGCCCTCCCCGTCGATGGAATCCTCCACTCCGTGCGATGGCGATGTCCTCGCCGGGGCCTCGGGCGCAGGCTTTAGAGAACGGTCGTCGCTTTCGCCGTCACGTGTCGTTTCTCCGGTGGTGTCCTTATTCATCTTCCCTACGTTCACAATCGATCGATTTACCGACCGGTTTCACGTGAAACCGCGCCGGAATGACATACCTGTAAGTCGCCGAGGTCCAGCGTTGGCGGCCGGACACAACACAGGGGCGCGGGCTCCGCGCCCGCGCCCCTGAACCTCCCGCCGAGACACCTCCCGCCCGACCTGGCTTCCGCCAACCCATGGACCCAACCTAGAAGTCACTCCGGCAACACGACGACCCTCCGATTCGGTTCGGCACCCGTCGAGTCCGACGACACTCCTGCGATCTCCGCGATCGCATCGTGGATGATCTTCCGCTCGAACGGAGTCATCGGTTCGAGTTCCTCCGAGTCCCCCGTCTCGAGCACTCGCTGCGCCGCCACGCGGCCGGCCTCCGTCAGTGCCTCGCGCTTGGCGGCCCGCCATCCCGAGATGTCCAGCATCAACCGACTTCGATCGCCCAACTCCTGCTGAACGGCCAGCCTGGTCAGCTCCTGGACAGCGTCCAGAACCGAGCCATCCGAGCCCACGAGGCGGTCGAGGTCCTCACCGCCGTCGATACTCACGATCGCGCGGTCACCCTCGACATCCAGATCGATGTCCCCGTCAAAATCCAAGATGTCCAGGAGCTGCTCGAGGTAATCGCCGGCTACCTCGCCCTCCTCGACAAGACGCTCCTCCGATACCTCGATATTCTTCTTCGACATGGATCCGCCTCCGTCATCACCGCCGATCGCCGGGCCCGTCCTGGCCGGCGAGTAACTCTCCCAAGTATGGGACAAGGTCCCCAATCGCGGAGCATCGGGGACCTTGTCGGCCTTCTGATTGACCTGACGTCAGCGCTTCCGTTTCTTCTTCTTACCCTTGCCGCTTCCGCCGCCACCCTTTTGGGCGGGCCGGGTGCGTTGGCCGCCGGGTCGTTGAGGCTTCTGACCCGGCCTCGGGGCTGACCCGGGAGCAGATCCGTCAGCATGCCCGACGACCGCCGGGGCCGCCGTCGTACCGTCGTCGTCCGGCGACGCGACGCCAGCGGCCGTCGCCTGGGGCGCCACCGCGGTACCCGCCACGGCTGGCCGGCCCCTCTTCGGATTCACGGGCTTCACACCGACCCGGGGAGCGAGGGACTTCTGCTCCTCACGGCGCTTGAGCGCGGCCGCGTCATCCTCCTTGGCCATCTTCTCGAACAGGTAGTACTGCTGTCCGAGGGTCCACAGGTTGTTGGTGACCATGTAGACGAGGATGGCCAGCGGCCAGAACGCGCCGGTCACCAGAATGCCGATGGGGAAAGCCCACAGCATCAACTGGTTCATGATCTTCGCCTGCGGGTTCGCGGCGGCCTCAGGGGACTGGCGTGAGAGCGAGATCCTCGCGTTGAGGTGGGTCGTGACCGCCGAGATGATCATCAGCGGGATGGCGACGACGATGATGTTCCACCGCTGGAAGTCCAGCGCCGCGCCGGGATCGACGAACGCCTGGAACTGCTCGATGGGCTGGGAGATGAACGCGGACAGGGGAGAGCCGAACAACCGCGCATCGAGGAAGCTCTGGACCTCGTCCGCATTGAAGACGTAGTTGCCCGTGTTCCGCGTCTCCTCGGCGGTCATCCCCAGAGCGCCGAAGTTGTTCCCCATCCGGTTGAAGGACCGGAGGACGTGGAACAGGCCGAGGAACACCGGGATCTGGATGAACATCGGTAGGCATCCGAGAACGGGGTTGAACCCCTCGGCCTTCTGCAGCTTCCGTGTTTCGGTCGCCAGCTTCTCCCGGTCGTTCTTGTACCGCTTCTGCAGTTCCTTCATCCGCGGCTGCATCTCCTGCATCTTCCGCGAGAAACGGATCTGCTTGGCCGCCGGCCAGAACAGCAGGATGCGGAGGGTCACCACCAGGAAGATCACGGAGAGTGCCCAGATGGCGCCGTTGGAATCCGGCGCCTCCACCCAGGGGAGGAACCCCCCGAGGAACGCGAAGATCTTGTGCCAGAACCAGAGGATCCCGGAGATCGGGTAATAGACCAGAGGGTCGGTGATGAACGACATCGGTGGTGGAGTCCTAGCTTCGTTCGGAATTGTCGGGATGCTGGTGGTCCCCGCAATGGTCAGGGGCGCGGGGTTCGGGGACCGGATCCCAACCGCCGGGGGTCCATGGCCCGCACCGCAGTAGACGCCACACCGCGAGCCACGTCCCGTACCAGGCGCCGTGCACTCGAACCGCCTCGACCGCGTAATTGCTGCAGGTGGGTTCGAACCTGCAGCTCGGCGGGGTCAGCGGCGAGATGCCCTTCTGATAGAAGTCGAGCAACCACAGCAGCACCCGGGCGCCGGGGCCATGTCGACTCTCGGTCATCGCCGTGCCTCCCGCGCCCGGGACACGGCGGAGGTCAGACCGGTCCGCATGTCGTGAAGCAGATCCGCATGGGAGGCCGAGACCGCAGCCGGATTCGCGCGGACCACCACCAGGAGATCGGACTCGAGCCCGGGGAGGACTTCCGATGCGATGTGACGAAGCCGCCGGCTGACACGGTGGCGGGTCACCGAGTCACCGACGGCTTTGCTGACGACCAGGCCGAAACGAGGTCCGCCCACGCGGACATCGGAAGAGTCCACGTGGGCGTGTACGACCATGGTCCGGCGGCCCTTCCTGGCACCCTTTCGCACCACCGTCGCGAAGTCAGCGGATCGGTGGAGACGATGGGTCCTGGGAAGCACGCGCCACCCCGGCCCGGATCAGGCCGTCAACGAGGCGCGGCCCTTGCGGCGACGGGCGCCGACGATGCCGCGGCCGGCGCGGGTGCGCATCCGGAGCCGGAAGCCGTGCACCTTGGCACGACGACGATTGTTCGGCTGGAAAGTCCGCTTGCCCTTGGCCATGGTTGGCTCCTCACGTGAAGTAGGCGCCTCGTGTGCGCCTGATCCGGTTCCTGATGACGTCGAGACACAACCGACAGGCGGTACCGCGACGCGACGCGCGCCCCTCAGGCGCGCGACAGACCGTTCAAGATTACGCGCATGACGCCGCGCCCACCAAACCGCGCGAAACCACAGGCACCATCCGTACCATCCCGCAGGCCACCGCAACACGCCGGAACCGTCGATGCTTGACATCCGCCCTCCAGTTGATCTTGAGGGTTGCCCACTAGTTCACGGAGTTGTTACCGTCATTCATCATCGAGCCCCACGCGGGCCGCCTAACGTCACCACAACGCACAACAACCACGCCGAATCCACATAGAACACCCATGCGGCGGAACCCACCGTCGCAGAACCCAGGCCGAACCCGTCATCCCGGGGTGGTCTGTCTTCCACATCTGTGGACAACCGTGTGGATACCTCAGTAGACCTGGGTCGGAGCCTGTGGATAGAGTGTGGTCCCCGGTCGGGTCAGATCGCCCGGTGGCCCGGAACCGCTACCCATCGACGAGAGGAGACCGCCCACCGTGTCTCCCGATCTCGAACACGTGTGGAGTGCGGTACTCGACAAGCTGACCGACCCCTCTCTGGCGAGCGATGACAACCCGGCTCTGTCCCGCCAGCAACAGGCCTGGCTACGCCTGGTCCAACCCATCGCCGTGGTCAACGGATTCGCGATGCTCGCCGCCCCGTCGGCATTCGCGAGGGACAACATCGAATCGATCCTCCGCGGACCGATCACCCGGGCCCTGAGCTCCCAACTCGGAGAACCGGTCGATCTGGCGGTCAAGGTCGACACCTCGCTCGCCGGCCAACGCAACCACGTCGACGTGGACGCTCCACCGATCGACGTCGACGACATCCACCGGCCGGTGCCGGAGCAGGCCCAGACCGACTCCACACCTCGCCCCACGCGGATGACCGAAGAGCAGATCGCTGCAGAACGCCTGCTGCACGGCAGCGATCGCGACGAGGCCCTGTCCGCGGCGACCGCGCCCGGTCTCAACGAGCGATACACGTTCAGCGCGTTCGTCCAGGGCAACTCGAACCGGTTCGCCCGCGCCGCGGCTCTCGCGGTGGCCGAGGCCCCCGCACGGGCGTACAACCCGCTGTTCATCTGGGGAGAGTCGGGGCTCGGGAAGACGCACCTTCTCCACGCGATCGGGCACTACTCCCTGCGGATGTACTCCGAGCAGAAGGTCAAGTACGTCTCGACGGAGGAGTTCACCAACGACTTCATCAACTCCGTTCGCGACGGCCGCCAGAACATGTTCAAGAAGCGGTACCGCGAGGCGGACATCCTCCTGGTGGACGACATCCAGTTCCTCATCGGCAAGGAGCAGGTGCAGGAGGAGTTCTTCCACACCTTCAACACGATCCATAACGCGCAGAAGCAGATCGTGATCTCCTCCGATCGCCCCCCCAAGCAGCTCCAGCCGCTCGAGGACAGGCTGCGTACCCGCTTCGAGTGGGGACTGATCACCGACATCCAGCCCCCGGAACTCGAGACGCGCATCGCGATCATCGACAAGAAGGCCAAATCGGAGAACTACGTCGTCCCGCGGGATGTCCTGGAGCTCATCGCCACCCGGGTCCAACGCAACATCCGCGAGCTCGAGGGGGCGTTGATCAGAGTCGTCGCGTTCGCCTCCCTGAACGGTCACGACATCGATGTCCCGTTGGCGGAAGTCGTCCTCCGGGACGTCGTCTCAGACGACGACTCCCTGCAGATCTCCGCCGCGACGATCATGGCGGTGACGGCTGAATTCTTCTCGACCAGCATCGACGAGCTCTGCGGCACCTCCAAGACCCGGTCCCTCTCCCGCGCCCGGCAGATCGCCATGTACCTCTGCCGAGAGCTCACCGACCTCTCGCTCCCCAAGATCGGCGTGACCTTCGGCGGCAAGGACCACACCACGGTCATGTACGCCCAGCGCAAGATCCTCAAGGAGATCAAGGACGACCGCCGGATGTACGACCAGATCCAGGAGCTGACCGCCCGGATCAAGGAACGCTCGCGGTCCCTCTGACCGTCTTCCGACTTCCCTGCGCGTCTTACACCCCTCCGTTGGACGTCTCGGGCCCTTGGCCGCCGTCCGGCGCCCGCCGACCGGTGCCCTGATCGACCTCCCTCTCCGGTACGACGCAGCAGCCGACCGCCCCTGGGGAAGACCCTCCGGGACGAGAACCCCACCCGCTCAGCGGAGTCGACGACCCACGCACTACGCAAATGTGACCCCCCTCACACCACTGGTATCACCCTTCACAGCTGTGGACAACCCTGTGGTTTTCTGTGGACCGACGGTGGACAGACGGTGGACCGAGACTTGTGATTCCACTGCGCTCGCGGACAAGTCACAAGATCAGCAGAATCGGTCCACAAGGCTAATCACGCTTTGACCTGCATGGACAGCGGTCGGCTCACAAATTCACAGGACCTACTACTACTTCTTGTCTCTCTCTAGAGTTCTTGTAAGAAGTAGGGATGTGGAACGGCGAGCCTGCTTGACCGGGTTACAGGAGTCCGTGTGTTCACTGTCGGTGCGAGCGGTTACTCTCATGGAGATGATCCGCCGGACCCCGTCGGACGCCAGTGAACGACACCAGCGAACGCAGTTGCCACCGCCGCGAACAGGCCCACCGTCCAGATGCCGGCGGTGTGCACCCCGCCCAGAAAGAGGTCACCGATGGAGATCACGGATCCGACGTTCCGCGTCACCCGCGAGGACTTCGCCGATTCGGTGGCCTGGGTCGCACGGACCCTCCCGTCCCGACCGTCCGTGCCGATTCTCGGTGGTGTCCTCCTCGAGGCGGACTCCGGTCTGACGATCTCCGGATTCGACTACGAGACCTCCGCTCAGGTGTCCGTCCCGGCAGAGGTCTCCGAACCGGGGAGCACTCTCGTGTCCGGCCGGTTGCTGGCCGACATCGCGCGGGCACTTCCCGACCGTCCCGTCGAGGTGACCGTGAGTGCGCAGAAGATGTACATCAACTGCGGGTCCGCCAAATTCACTCTGCCGACGATGCCCGTCGAGGACTACCCGCAGCTCCCGGCTATGCCCGGGGTCACCGGTTCGGCCGCGGTCGACGCGTTCTCCGAGGCGGTGGCCCAGGTCGCGGTGGCGGCCGGCAAGGACGACACGCTCCCGATGCTCACCGGGATCCGGATGGAGATCGAGGGGTCGCGTGTCACCCTCATCGCCACCGACCGGTTCCGCCTCGCGATCCGGGACCTCGAGTGGGAGCCCGCTCGCGAGGACGTCTCGGTCGAGGTGCTGATCCCGGCCAAGACCCTGTCCGACGTGACCCGGTCAGCGGGTCAGGGAGGGCGAGTCGATCTGAGTCTGGGCGCGGGTTCCGAGGTGGGCGCCGACGGCATCATGGGCGTGTTGGTGTCCGGTCAGCGCACGACGACCCGGTTGCTCGACGCCGAGTTCCCCAAGGTCCGCCAACTCCTGCCCACCCAACACACCTCGATGGCCCTCGTCCAGGTGGACACCCTGGTCCAGGCCATCAAGCGGGTCGCCCTGGTGGCGGACCGGGGAGTACAGGTCCGGATGGCGTTCTCGGACGGGGAGGTCGCGCTCTCCGCGGGCGGTGACGACGCGGCTCAGGCGTCCGAGACCCTCCCGGTCGACTTCCTCGGTGAGCCCCTGACCATCGCGTTCAACCCCGGTTATCTCCTCGACGGGCTCGGCAGTATGCATTCGTCCCGGGTGGCGTTCGGATTCACCCAGGCCAGCCGGCCCGCGGTCCTGCGTCCGGCGCCCGAGGCCCTGCCTTCCCCGGAGGCGGACGGTGCGATCGCGCCCGTCGAGTCGGACCACACGTATCTGCTCATGCCGGTCCGCCTGCCGGGCTGACCGCGCTGACGCGACACCGCCCGGTATGCACCTGCGTCACCTGAGGCTTCTGGACTTCCGCTCCTGGCCGCTGCTCGAGCTGGAGTTACAACCGGGGGTCACCACCCTGGTGGGACGCAACGGGCACGGGAAGACCAACGTCCTCGAAGCCGTGGGTGTGCTCTCGACCCTGAGATCCCACCGGGTGGCCTCCGAGGCACCGATGATCCGCACCGGTGCGGAGACGGCCATGATCGCCGCGCTCGCGCACAACGCCGGGCGTGAACTCACCGTGGAGCTGGCACTCAACTCGGGACGGGCGAACCGCGCGCGGCTCAACACCTCTCCGTGCCGCCGACTCGGGGACATCCTCGGGGTGGTGCAGTCCGTCCTGTTCGCGCCCGAGGACCTGGCACTGATCCGGGGCGAGCCCGCCGAGCGGCGAAAACTGCTCGATGAGCTCCAGGTCCAGCGACGGCCCGCTCACGGGGGTGTCCTCACCGAGTACTCGTCGGTGCTCAGACAGCGCTCCGCCCTGCTCAAATCCGCCTCCGGCGTGCTTCGCCGTGGGAGGGGAGAGGGCGCGGACGCGGCGCTGGAGACGCTCGACGTGTGGGACGGCCGCCTCGCTCACCTCGGCGCGGGGATCGTCGCGGGGCGGATCGCCCTGCTCGACGAACTACGGCCGCTGGTCGCCGACGCCTATCGGGGGCTGGCTCCGGAGTCCCGGCCGGCGGACCTGGCCTACCGGTTTCGCGTGGCCACCCCACCGGACGAGTCCGAGCTCGCCGATCCGGAACTCGTCGAAGCGGTCCTGCTGGCCGAGTTGGGCCGCCGGCGTCAGGACGAGATCGACAGGGGTATGTCGCTCGTCGGGCCGCACCGGGACGACCTGGTCCTGTCTCTCGGCGAGGAACCCGCGAAGGGGTTCGCGAGCCACGGCGAGACGTGGTCGTTCGCTCTGGCACTGCGCCTCGGGTCGCTCGAGCTGTTCCGCGCGGACGGGGTCGAGCCCGTGTTGCTCCTGGACGACGTGTTCGCCGAACTCGACCGCCATCGCCGAGCTGCTCTCGCCGAGGCCGCGACCGGGGTGGAGCAGGTCCTGGTGACTGCGGCGGTCGGTGAGGACGTCCCGGACGGTCTGAGGGGGACCCGTCATGACGTGGTGATGACGGGGGAGGGAGCCGGTCGTCATTCGGTTATCACGGCAACGGACAGTGAGGTGCACTCGTGACCGACGAACACGGTGGGCGGCCGATAACACCGTCTGACGGGCCGCAACGTGGTTATGACATCGCCCGACAGGCCCTCGAGGAGGCCCGGAGTCGTGCCCGGGCGGACGGCAAGCAGATCGGGCGCGGCCGAACCGGGCCGGTGGGGGGTGCGAAGCGACTGCGCCGACGTGGCTGGACCGGTTCGGGCGCCGACCCCTGGGATCCCCAGCCACTCGGGCGGCTCGTCGGCCAGGTCGCCAAGAAGCGAGGCTGGGACGACAAGGTGACCACCGGCAGGTTGTTCGCGGAGTGGGACCGCATCGTCGGGGAGGACGTGTCCGCGCACGCGACCCCGGAGCGACTGGAGGAGGGTGTGCTGTACGTCCGTGCGTCGAGCACCGCGTGGGCGACCCAGCTCCGGCTCGTGGCGGCTGACATCCTCCGCAAGATCGCCGCGGCCATGGGGCCGGGTCACGTCCGGCGCCTGAGGATCCAGGGGCCCGATAAGCCGAGTTGGCGGAAGGGCCCGTTGCACGTGTCCGGTCGCGGACCCCGGGACACCTACGGCTGACGGGCGCGACCCGGTGGGCGTCCATCGGGGTCGTGTTGGCGAGCCCGGGGACCCCACGAGGGTTGTCGCAGGTAGACTGGGCCGGTCCCAGACCCCCGAGACGCGAGGAGTTCGCACGTGGCGGACGCCAAGAGCAAGGCCAGCACGCAGGGTGCGAACGACTACGGTGCGTCGTCGATCACCGTTCTCGAAGGACTCGAGGCCGTCCGGCTGCGTCCGGGCATGTACATCGGTTCCACCGGGCCCCGCGGTCTGCACCACCTGATCTGGGAGGTGGTCGACAACTCGATCGACGAGGCCATGGCCGGCCACGCGACCGGCGTCAAGGTCACCTTGCTCGAGGACGGCGGCGTCGAGGTGATCGACGACGGTCGCGGCATCCCTGTCGAGATGCACGAACAGGGCATGCCCACCGTGCAGGTCGTGATGACCCAGCTGCACGCGGGCGGCAAGTTCGACTCCGACTCCTACGCGGTCTCCGGTGGTCTCCATGGTGTGGGCATCTCGGTGGTCAACGCTCTGTCCACCCGGGTCGAGGTGCAGATCAAGCGTGACGGACGCCTGTGGCAACAGAACTTCAACATGGCGGAGCCCGAGGAACTCGTGGACGCCGGCCCCGCGGAGGGGACCGGAACCCGCGTGCGCTTCTGGGCGGACGCGTCGATCTTCGAGACCACCGAGTACGACTTCGACGTGGTCGCCCGACGCCTCCAGGAGATGGCGTTCCTCAACAGGGGCCTGACCATCACGTTGACCGATCGACGGTCCCGCGCGGAACAGGCCGCCGAGCTCGACGCGATCGCGGACAGCGAGGGTCGTGGATCCGACTCCGCTCCCGGGTCCGACGAGGGCTCGGACATCGAGCACGCGGTGGACGCGGAGAAGGCGTTCGCCGAGGGCGCCACCGAGACAGCCCAGACCGCCGAGGCGGTCGAGCAGTCCGAGGCCCAGACCACCGAGACCCCCAAGGTCCGCGAGCGCAAGCGCACCTTCCACTACCCCGAGGGCCTCAAGGACTACGTCACCGCGATCAACAAGTCCAAGACCGCGATCCACCCGACGATCCTCTACTTCGAGGGCAAGGGCACGGGACATGAGGTCGAGGTCGCGATGCAGTGGAACTCCGGGTACTCGGAATCAGTCCACACCTTCGCCAATACGATCAACACCCACGAGGGCGGAACCCACGAGGAGGGCTTCCGCGCTGCGTTGACCTCGCTGGTCAACAAGTACGCGCGGGATAAGAAGCTGCTCAAGGAGAAGGACCCCAATCTCACGGGGGACGACATCCGCGAGGGCCTGGCCGCGGTGATCTCGGCCAAGATCTCCGATCCCCAGTTCGAGGGGCAGACCAAGACGAAGCTGGGCAACACCGAGGTCAAGGGGTTCGTCCAGCGACAGGTCGCAGAACATGTCGGTCACTGGTTTGAGGCGAACCCGGCCGAGGCCAGGGTTATCGTCAACAAGGGCATCGCCTCGAGCCAGGCCCGCGTCGCCGCGCGCAAGGCCCGCGAGATGGTCCGCCGGAAGTCGGCGACCGATATCGGTGGGCTCCCCGGAAAGCTGGCCGACTGCCGCTCCAAGGACCCGGCCAAGTCCGAGTTGTACATCGTGGAGGGCGACTCCGCCGGGGGCTCGGCCAAGTCCGGCCGAGACTCCATGTTCCAGGCGATCCTTCCGCTGCGCGGGAAGATCATCAACGTCGAGAAGTCCCGGATCGACAAGGTTCTCAAGAACACCGAGGTCCAGGCCATCATCACCGCCCTCGGCACGGGCATCCACGAGGAGTTCGATCTCGACAAACTCCGCTATCACAAGATCGTGCTCATGGCCGACGCCGACGTCGACGGTCAGCACATCTCCACACTCCTGCTCACCCTACTGTTCCGGTTCATGAAGCCGCTGGTCGAGAACGGGAACGTCTACCTGGCGCAGCCGCCCCTGTACAAGCTCAAGTGGGGCAAGGGCGAGCCCGACTTCGCCTACTCGGACCGGGAGCGCGACGAGCTCCTCAAGATCGGGCTCGAGAAGAAGCGCAAGATCAACGTCGAGGACGGGATCCAGCGCTACAAGGGTCTCGGCGAGATGAACCCCAAGGAACTGTGGGAGACGACCATGGATCCGACGGTGCGCACGCTCCGGCTGGTCACCCTGGAGGACGCCGCCGCCGCTGACGAGCTGTTCTCGATCCTCATGGGCGAGGATGTCGACGCGCGCCGCAACTTCATCACGCGCAACGCCCGCGACGTCCGCTTCCTCGACGTCTGACCCTCGGCCCCGATCGGCGGGCATCCCGCGGGTGAGGCACAGACCTTCCCGCGGGATGCCCGCCGACCCGTGTGTTACAGGGTCCCGCAGTCGTTCGGGGCGGGCTCACCGGCCAGCCGGCGGGTGACGAAGTCCAAGGCTGCCGGGAAGTTGGTCGCGGCCGCCGCCGCGTGCGTGACGCCGGCGACGGGCGGGGTCGGCTCATAGCGGAAGTGCACGGCCGCCCCCTGTTCGCACCAGTCCCGGCCGAGCTGCTCGACCTGACCGAGCGGGATGATGTCGTCGTGGACCCCCCCGGCCACCATCACCGGGACGTCCGGTCGGAGGCGGCCGATCCGCTGATGATCGAGGACCCGCAGTGCCTCGGGTTCGGAACGGATCAGCTCTCCGAGGCTGCGGCCCGAGTGGGTCCATTCGTGAGTGGTGCGCATGCCGTACGCGGAGCGCAGGTCGAGGGTGCACAGGCCCGCGATGTCTGCGAGCGCGGCTCGCCCGGCGTCGTTCACCTGGCGGTCGACCACGTCCCGGACGGCGGGAAAGCGCTGGGACATCCCGTTGATGGCGTACCCGATCGCGCCGGTGAGCGTGGATCCGTCGATATGGTCGAGCACAGCCAGCAGATCCGCCGGGGGAGCGGAGGCGTAGGCGGCCCGCAGGTCGACATCCGGGGCGTACACGGGGGCGAGTTCGGTAGCGGCCGCCGAGGCACCTCCACCCTGGGAGTGACCCCAGAACACCACCGGGGCGTCCCCGCTCAGAGCACGTGCGGCCCGGGCGCCGTCCAGCATGGCGTGGGCCTGTTCCACCCGGTCGGAATAGGTGTGGACGCCTGGCGTACCGAGGCCGATGTAGTCGATCACCATCACCCGGAAGCCCTGGGCGGCCAGGACCAGCGCGAACGCCTGCTCATACGAGGGCACCGCGCCCCCGGTCTGCGGGTTCACGCCGAGCGCGGTCTCGAGATGCCGGGACGGAGCACACGCATCGCCCTGACCCTGCGTGCCGGGCCCGATCACGATGGTGGGCCGTGGGCCGGGACCGTTCCACGGTGCGGTCGAGTCGTACAGTGCACCCGAGGTGGCGACCGGTCGTCCGTCGACGTCTGCGGACTGGTACACGATTCGTTGGGCGCGAGCGGGTAGCGGCGAGGGCACGTGGGGGAGCCCTGGGAGGGTCACGGCCAGGGGGAGTTCGGAGTACTCGGCTCGCAGGACCTCCCCCGGAGCGCCGATGGGGAGGCCCCGGGTGTCGTAGAAGCCGCCCGGCTGGTCGAACTGGACGCTGTCCCGGTTCGCGCTCACCGCCGTCGACGGTTGTGCGCCGGCGGTCGCGGGAACGCCGCTGACGAGCGCGAAGACCGCGGCTCCTGCCAGCGCCACGAGACAACGAGTACGGAGGCCGGGTTCACTGCGGAGTGGCGACATGATGGAAATGTTACGTGCGGCACATCGTCCGGGAACGGAAATCCGTCGAGACGACACGGTCACCGGGACCACACGGACAACCAGGACGACCCAGGCCGTGGGTACGACGACGAGGAGATAATCGGGTGGCCGAGGCGTGCCCTCGAGCCCGTTTCCGCAGGACCTATAGACTGGGCGGGTCCTACGGCCGCCGTCTGAGCACGCGTGTGCCCGCGACATCGTCTGCGAGAGAAGCCAGCGCGACGAGGAACCGAAGAGGAGCCCATGACGGACACGACGTTGCCGCCCGACGCCGGGGGACACGACCGCATCGAGCCGGTCGACATCCAGGCGGAGATGCAGAGAAGCTACATCGACTACTCGATGAGCGTCATCGTCGGACGGGCTCTCCCGGACGTCCGGGACGGCCTCAAACCCGTCCACCGTCGCATTCTCTACGCGATGTGGGACAACGGCTACCGGCCCGACCGCAGCTACGTCAAGTCCGCGAAGCCCGTCGCCGACACCATGGGCAACTACCACCCCCACGGTGACTCGGCGATCTACGACACCCTGGTCCGGCTCGCCCAGCCCTGGGCGATGCGCTACCCGATGGTCGACGGCCAGGGCAACTTCGGTTCGCGCGGCAACGACGGCGCGGCCGCGATGCGCTACACCGAGTGCAAGATGACCCCGCTCGCCATGGAGATGGTGCGGGACATCGACAAGAACACGGTCGACTTCCAGCCCAACTACGACGGCAAGACCACGGAGCCGGCGGTCCTGCCGTCCAGGGTCCCGAACCTGCTGATCAACGGGTCCAGTGGCATCGCGGTGGGGATGGCCACCAAGATCCCGCCGCACAACCTCCGTGAGGTCGCCGAGGCCGTCTACTGGGTTCTGGAGAACCCGGACGCCGGGGACGAGGAGGCGCTCGACGCCTGCATGGGATTCATCAAGGGACCGGACTTCCCGACCCACGGGTTCATCGTCGGCGACCAGGGCATCAAGGACGCCTACACCACCGGGCGTGGGTCGATCCGGATGCGCGGCAAGACCTCCATCGAGGAGGACGGCAACCGCACCGTCATCGTGATCACCGAGCTGCCCTACGAGGTCAACCCGGACAACATGATCCTGTCGATCGCCGAGCAGCTGCGCGACGGCAAGATCGCCGGCATCTCCAAGATCGACGACGAGTCGTCCGACCGTGTGGGTCTGCGGATCGTCATCACGCTCAAGCGTGACGCCGTCGCCAAGGTCGTGCTGAACAACCTCTACAAGCACTCGCAGCTGCAGACCTCGTTCGGCGCCAACATGCTGTCGATCGTCGACGGCGTGCCGCGGACGCTCCCGATCCACCAGCTGGTGCGCCTGTACGTCGCGCACCAGATCGAGGTCATCGTCCGGCGCACCCAGTACCTGTTGGACGAGGCCGAGCGACGCGCCCACATCCTGCGTGGACTGGTCAAGGCACTCGACGCGCTCGACGAGGTCATCGCGCTGATCCGTCGGTCGCAGACCGTCGACATCGCGCGGGAGGGCCTCAAGGACCTCCTCGACATCGACGACGACCAGGCCCAGGCCATCCTCGACATGCAGCTGCGTCGTCTCGCGGCTCTGGAGAGGCAGAAGATCGTCGACCAGCTCGCCGCCATCGAGTTGGAGATCGCCGACTACAAGGACATCCTGGCCCGGCCCGAGCGTCAGCGCGCGATCGTCGGCGACGAGCTGCGTGAGATCGTCGAGAAGTACGGCGACGACCGGCGCACGGTGATCATCCCGGCCGACGGCGACGTCACCGACGAGGACCTGATCGCCCGCGAGGACGTCGTCGTCACCATCACCGAGACCGGCTACGCCAAGCGGACCCGCACGGACCTCTACCGTGCCCAGAAGCGCGGCGGCAAGGGTGTGCGCGGCGCGGAGCTCAAGCAGGACGACATCGTCCGGCACTTCTTCGTCTCCTCCACCCACGACTGGCTGCTGTTCTTCACCACCAAGGGCCGGGTCTACCGGGTCAAGGCCTACGAGCTCCCGGAGGCCAGCCGCACCGCCCGGGGACAGCACGTGGCCAATCTCCTGGCGTTCCAGCCGGAGGAGCGGATCGCCGGGGTCATCCGGATCAAGGGCTACCAGGACGCTCCGTACCTCGTGCTGGCCACCCGCAACGGACTGGTCAAGAAGTCCCGCCTCGAGGACTACGACTCCCCGCGGTCGGGCGGTCTCATCGCCGTCAACCTCCGGGACGGTGACGAACTCGTGGGCGCAGCGCTCGCCGGACCCGAGGACGACCTCCTGCTGGTCTCCGAGAAGGGGCAGTCGATCCGCTTCCACGCCAACGACGACACGCTCCGTCCCATGGGGCGGGCCACGTCCGGCGTCATGGGGATGCGGTTCAACGACGGCGACGCGCTGCTGAGCATGTCGGTCGTCCGCTCGGAGATGGACGAGAACCAGCTCTTCCTCCTGGTGGCCACCGAGCGCGGGTACTCCAAGCGCACCGCGCTCGCCGAGTACGCGGCCCAGGGCCGGGGCGGCAAGGGCGTGCTCACGCTCATGTTCGATCCCAAGCGCGGCAAGCTCGTGGGTGCGACGATCGTGGAGCTGCAGGACGAGCTCTACGCCATCACCTCCAGTGGTGGCGTGATCCGCACGTTCGCCAAGCAGGTCCGCAAGGCGGGCCGTCAGACCAAGGGCGTGCGTCTGATGAACCTGGCCGAGAACGATGCGCTGCTGGCGATCGCCCGCAACGCCGACGAGCCCGACGACGACGACCGGCGCGACGCCGCGTCCGAGAAGGAGTAGAGGGCTATGACCGAGCCGAGCGACGGGCCCGCGAGCGGCCCGGCACCCAAGGGTTCCACCCCTGCTCCGGGATTCGGCGGGTCGGCCGGATACCCGACCGGGCCGGAGGCGCCCGCCGGCCAGAACACCCCCGACGATGCGGGCGCGACCGCGTCGTTCCCCGCCGCGACCCACCACCGCGCGGAGGGGCTGCCCGGTGGCGTGTCGACCGCCCACTCGGGCGGCGCGGCCGGCCGCGCCGCCCCCATGGTGCCGCCGACGGAACGACGCGGACCGATGGAATCGGTGCTCGTGTTGCGGCGCATCGACCCGTGGTCGGCGTTCACCACCGTGCTCGGGCTGATGTTCGCGCTGTACCTGGTGTGGATGGTGGCGATCGGGGTCACCTACCTGCTGCTCTCCGGCATGGGCGTGTGGGACCGGCTCGGTGGACTGCTCTCCGGGGTCGCGGGCGACGAATCGGCTGCCGCCATCGGGCCGTCGACGATCTTCCTCTACAGCGGAGGCGTGGGGCTGCTCAACGTCCTGCTGCTGTCGATCCTCGCCACCCTCGCCGTGTTCATCTACAACCTCGCCGCCGGGCTGACCGGCGGCGGGGTCCAGGTGACACTGGGGGACCGTCGGAACTGAGACGCCGTCCGGCGTGAGCTCCTGCCGCTGCACCGAGCCCGCCGATTTGGGCGGGGGCGAGGGCGTCGGGTAGATTAACGCTTCGGTACGAGGGCCTATAGCTCAGGTGGTTAGAGCGCCAAACTGATAATTTGGAGGTCGGAGGTTCAAGTCCTCCTAGGCCCACCCCCGCACGGCAGACGCCGGATCGCCCGCCGCGGTCCGGCGTTCACGCTTTGCGGATCGGGGCCTTAGCTCAGTTGGTAGAGCGCTGCCTTTGCAAGGCAGATGTCAGGGGTTCGAATCCCCTAGGCTCCACTCACTCCCCTCCCGCCTCTCCCCTCCACGCTCGGTGGCCACCGGTGTGGACACCGGTCGTGGTGGACCCGACCCCAGGACCGCCCGTGGACAGCACACCCCGCTCGTGGACACCCTTCGTCCTGATGGCGCTCGTCGTGACCGCGGCTCTGATGTCGAGCGCGACACCGTCGCCCCTGTACGTCGACTACCAGCAGGCGTGGGGGACCAGCGGCACGATGATCACGGTCGTCTACGCGGTCTATGCGGTGGCGGTCCTGGTCCCACTACTGTTGTTGGGGCGCCTGTCCGACGCGATCGGTCGGCGGCCGGTGGTGATCACCGGACTGGTGCTGCTGGTGCTGAGTATGGCCGGGCTCGCCGCGGCACCCTCGGTGGCCTGGCTGATCGCCGCGCGGGTGGTGCAGGGCCTGGGCGTCGGACTGGTCACCGGATCGGCTGCGGCGGCGATCATCGAACTGCATCCGGCCAGGAACGCCCGCGTCGGTGCGCTCACCAGTAGCTCCACGACCAACTTCGGGATCGCGGCCGGTGTGCTCCTGTCGGGCGTGGTGGCCACGTCGTCGTCGTCGCCTCTCGTCCACCCGTACGTGGTGATGGGCGCCGCACTGGCCGCCCTGCTCGCCGGGGTGGTCTTCCTGGTGCCGGAGACCTCGGGAGCCGGGCCCCAGACCCTCCGGGACGCCGTGCGACTCCAACGCGTCGCGGTGCCCGCGGGGGCCAGGTCCGCGTTCGCCCTCGCCGCCCTGTGCGTGATCGCCTCGTGGTCGGTGGGCGGGGTCTTCCTCGGGCTCGGCGGGGCGATCGCCAAGGACCTCGTCGGTCGCTCGGACTACCTGGTGACCGGTCTGGTGGTCGCCTGCCTGCAGGGCGCCGCCGCACTGGCCCAGTTGGTGTGGAACCTTCGTGCGGGTCAGGAACGGTGGCGCAGTGGAGTGGTCATCGGCGGCGCGATGCTCGTCGTGGGGTTGGCGTCGGCCTCACTGGCACTCGAGGCGGCGTCGGTGCCGGCTCTCGTGGTGGGCTCGGCCGTCACCGGGGTGGGCATGGGACTGCTGTTCCTCATGGGCACGTCGCTCGTCGCGCAGAACGCTCCCGGCAGTTCACGGGGAGAGGTCTTCTCCGCCCTGTTCGTCATCGCCTACCTGTCGCTGGGGGTGCCCGCCGTCGTCGCGGCACTCCTGTCCGAGGTCGTCGGTCTCACCACGGCGTTCCATGTGATGTCCGTGGTGGTCTCGGTGATCGCGGTCGGCGCACTGCTCGCGGTGATGCGGATCAGACCACCGGGTCGGACCGTCAGCTGAGTGACTGCGCGGCCGCGACCACCCCGATCGCGGCCAGTCCGGTGCGGATCCGGTCCGAGGCCAGCAAGGTCTGGATGCGGTGCCGGGTGACCTGCTCCTGGGCGATCCCCATGTGGAGCGGGACGACCCCGGCGGTGAGGGCCGGCACGGCGACGGTGGTGAGGCATGCGACGACGGTGGCGGTCAGCCCGTCGCGGCCGGGCGAGCGGACTGATCCGTAGGCGGCCCAGGCGGCGGCACCCAACCCCGAGGCGTAGAGGGTCAGGGCCACCGGGGCGATCCGGCGGGCGTGGTCGGCCTGGCGTTCGCCGATCCCCAGCGTCGGTCCCTCGAAGAGCGTCGGGTAGACGACCGAGGTGACCATCGACTGGAAACCCAGATGGGCCGCGCACGTGGTGAGCAGGGCGAGCCGTCCCGCGCGGAGGGTGGGGTCGGGGACCGCGGGTCGTCGGCGGGTCATGGGCCCCACGCTACCCCTCGCGGGACCTGCCGAGCAGGCGTCTGCCCTCTCCGTCGTCGGTGACCGCCCGGGCGGTCCGCATCACCACCCTCCAGCCACGGTCCGGCGCGTCCACCGGACCGAGACGTTCGAGTTCCCACCTGTTCGCCGTCACCCGCGTCACCGTGTAGCGCCCCGGCCGGGAGGACCGGACCACCAACTGGGTGTACCCGGTCGCCACCGCCCGGTCGCCGACGAGGAGGACCACCGGTAGGCCGGGCACGTGACCACACCCGTGGGCGATGAGTCCCTGGTGGGCGTCACCGCGCACCATCCCCGCGAGGTCCGCGTGGCCCTCAAGGACGCCGGTGTCCACGTCGTAGACCCCGTCGGCGGCCCAGAGCTCGGCGACTCCCTCGGCGTCCCCGGAGTCGACCCGGGGGCAGTAGGCGGCGACGAGTCTGAGGATCGCGAGTTCATCCGTGGCCCGGAGCAACTGGTCCCGGATCGAGGCGAGAGCGAGCTCGGTCGACTCGAGCCTCGCCTCGAGCGCGTCCAGACGATCGGTGTCGGGAGCCGGAGTCATGAACCCGACAGTAATGCACGAACTGAAACACGTTACACGTAGAGTGTGGCGCATGACGGACAAGAGTTCAGACACCCGTCCGACCGTGCACTCGGCGGACGTGGTGGTGGTGGGGATGGGCATCGCGGGCGCGTGTGCTGCGATCGAGGCCGCGGAGACGGGGTCGTCGGTCATCGTGCTGGAGGGCGCCTCCGGCCCGGGGGGATCGTCCTCCCAGTCGGGCGGCGAGGTCTATCTGGGCGGGGGCACCGCCACGCAGCGGGCGCTCGGCGTCGAGGATTCCGAGGAGGACATGCGCGCCTTCCTCACCGCGGCACTCGGTCCGAACGCGGACGAGGCCAAGATCGCCGACTACTGCGCGGGTGCGGTCGAGCACCACGACTGGCTGGTCGCCCACGGTGCGGTCTTCAACCACAAACTGTGGGACACCCCCACCTGGATGCCGGGTGACGACTCGGGCCTGATGTGGATGGGTGAGCGTGCCGAGCCCTACGCCTCGATCGCGCGCCCCGCGGCCCGTGGTCACCGCCCGCCCGCCCCGAACTTCGCCGGGAACGTCCTGATGGACGCCCTGGTGGCCACCGCGCAGAAGGCCGGGGTGACACTGCACTGCGATGTGAGGGCTCGGTCGTTGATCACGGACGACGGTCGGGTGGTGGGCGTCCGGGCGACCGAGTTCGGGGAGGACCGCGAGTACCGCGCGGCCGGCGGGGTGGTCCTGGCGACCGGGGGGTTCGTGGACAACGACCGCATGCTCGAACAGTGGGCGCCGCAGCAGGTCGGCAAGGACAAGGTGTCCGACGGCCGCGATGACGGGTCCGGGATCGAGATGGGGATGGACGTGGGCGCTGCCGTGCGCCGCATGCACCAGACCGAGACGGCGATGCTCATCATCCCCCGCCTGGCGGTGGGGGCGATGCTCGTCGACGGCGACGGCCAGCGCTTCATCAACGAGGAGGTCTATCCGGGCCTGTACTGCCACGCCGCCGTGCACCACCGTCGGCCGCCGGTCTGGGTGATCATCGACGAGAAGGGCATCGAGGACGTCCCGGAGAGCGAGCTGTGGGGGATGCAGCCCATGCACGCCGCCGAGTCCATCGAGGAGCTCGCCGCGGACTGCGGGCTGCCCGCGGAGGCACTGGCCGACACCCTGCGCAGATACAACGCCGGCGCCCGGAACGGCGAGGATCCCCAGTTCGGGAAGAGCGCGCGCTGGGTCCGCCCGCTCGAGCCGCCGTTCGGCGCCTATCCCACCGGGGCCGGTGGGCCGGATTCCTTCAACGGACTCCCCCTCAAGGCGCAGGGATTCACCCTGGGCGGGCTCCACACGGATCTGCAGTCCAGGGTCCTGGACCGGGCGGGTGAGGCGATCCCCGGTCTGTTCGCCGCCGGCCGGTGCACCCACGGCCTGCACGGCGAGGGGTACATCTCCGGCACCTCCCTGGGCGACGGGTCCTTCTTCGGTCGCCGCGCCGGGCGCGGGGCGGCGCAGGGAACCGCATAGTGGCCGATCGACCGCCGGGCGGGGGCGTGGAGCAGCCGGTTGTCCCGCGGCGGGCGCGACCCGTGGTGGACACGGGTCCTCTGGACCCGTCCCCAGGTGGCGGGGCGCGGATCGACGAGGTCGACGACGACGAGGCCGGCCTCTACGCCCTGGTGGAGCAGGTGCGTCGGATCCGCGCGCTGACCACCGGGGGGTTGTTCGACACCGACCTCGCCCCGCTGACCGACCGGGTGCGCGAGGTGGCCGACCGGCTGGAGGCCGCCTCGGCGAGTACGGAGCGCAGGCAGGCGGTCACGTGGTCGTCGGGTGACTACGTCACCAACTGCCCGGTGGTGGGCCGCTCGAACGTCCTCGCCCCGCCGGTGGACTTCGACATCCTGGAGGACGGCACCCTCCGCGGCGAGGCGACACTGGGTCTGGAGTACCAGGGACCGCCCGGGTGCGTGCACGGCGGAGTGGTCTCGCTGCTGTTCGACGTGGTCCTGGGCAGGGCGAACTTTCACACCGGGGTCACCGGGATGACCGTCTACCTCGACGTGGACTACCGCAGCCCCACCCCTGTCCTCGAGCCGATCGTGGTGACCGGTCGCCAGGTGAGGGTGGAGGGTCGCAAGATCTGGGCCCAGGGCGCCATCCACGCGGGGGACCGCGTGTGCGCGACCGCCGAGGGCATGTTCGTCGATCCCGGCGGGCTGCTCCTGGAGAACATGCGTCGGCTGGCGGAAGGGTGAGCGGAAGGGTGAGCCCGGCGCGCGGGTGAACGCGGAGTAGATTCGGTTTTCGTGACCTCCGATGCCTCCGCCACCGATCCCCTCCCCGGAACCACCGGCACCGCTCCGGGCGACGAGACGGGTGTCCCCTTCCTGCCCTGGGATGACGACGCCACCGGCGCCACCGACCTGGCCCGCGAGCTTCGCCGGGTGCGGGGACTGGTGGCGGGGTCGCGCTTCGACGACGTCCACGACGCCGTCACGACGGTGCGGGAGCTCGCCGACCACCTCGAGGCCGTCGGCACCATGGTGCGGCCGTCGGACTATGCGACCTGGGGGGTTCCCGAGCATCTGGCCTCGAACCCCGCCATCGGCAGCCGCAACCCGGTCTCCCCGCCGTTGGAGCCGGTGGTGTTCCCCGACGCCACCGTGCGGGCGGATCTGCGACTGGGCATCGAGTACCAGGGCCCTCCCGGCTGCGTGCACGGCGGGATCGTCGCGCTGATCTTCGACGAGATGCTGGGCCTGGCCAACGCCGCCGCCAAGAGCGTGGGGATGACCGCCGACCTCCGGGTGATCTACACCTCGCCGACACCGCTGTACGCCCCGCTGAGGTTCGAGGCGCGCCAGGACCGGGTGGAGGGCCGCAAGATCTGGGCCAGCGCCACCCTGCACACCGGCGAGACGCTGTGCGCGCGTGCCGAGGCGTTGTTCATCGAACCCAGGGGTATCTCGGACGCGCAGCGGGACCGGCCGGTCGAGGGCTGAGCCGGCGGGCGGGGGGTCAGCTCTTCCCGCGCAGGGCCTTCATGCGCCTGTGCGCCCCGGCCACGATCCGGCCGCGATCCACCCCGGAGCTGAACTCGACACCCGCGCGATTGCCCTCCCCTCCGCAGACGTGGACGGGTCCCCGCCCGATCGACTCGAGCACCTCCTCGGCGACCTCGGCGGGCTCGCTCACGGTCATGCCCGGCAGATCCATGTCCAGACCGGCGCGGATCATGGCCGGGGTGCGGGTCACGCCGAGGATCACCTCGACAACGTCCACACCGTGGTCGCGCATCTCCAGCCAGAGGCCCTCCACGAAGACCCGGCTGAACGCCTTGGCGGCCGAGTAGATGCTCATGTCGGCGTGCCCGAGGTAGCCGGCCATCGACCCCATGACCACGATGCCGCCCCGGCCGCGGTCCCGGAGCGTGGGGGCGAAGTGACGGATGATCTGCAGCGGCGCGGTGATGTTGAGGTCGATCACCTGTTGGACGCGGTCCATGTCCGACTCGGCGAACTCCGACCCGTAGGTGTTGGCCCCGGCGTTGAGAACCACCAGCCCCACGTCGAGGCCGTCGCAGGCGGCGGCGATCCCGTCGGCGGCACCCGGTTCGGTGAGGTCGACCGAGAGCACACGGCACTCCACGCCCCTGGCGCGGACCTCGCCGGCGGTCTCCTCCAGGGGTCCGGTCCGACGGGCGACCAGCACGGTGCAGACCCCGGCCTCGGCCAGGAGGAGGGCGATCTCGGCCCCCACCCCCTCGCTGCCGCCCACGACCAGAGCCCAGGGTCCGTACGTGGAAGGGTCGAACTGTCTCTTTCTGACGGGTGTCGACATAGTCTTCAGAGTATGGCCCAGAACAACAACAGCCCTGAAGTCGGTCGCGGTCCCCTCCCGAGGATCGAGGGTGTGGACGATTTCCAGCTCAGCAGCATGCGGGCGCGGCTGGGGGAGACCTTCGATCCCATCCCCGTCCCCGACCTCCCCACACCGGATCCCGATCTGGATCGCACGGTGGCGGAGCTGCGCAGACTGCGCGAGGCGGTCTCCGGACTGGCCCACTCGGAAGTCCGGTTGGACGACGTCGCCGACCGGTTGGCCGAGGTCGCGGACCTCCTCGAGTCGCGCGTCCCGGAGCCCGTCCGCCGGCTGGAGACGATGTGGACGGGCGCCGGTTCCCGCAGGGCGAATCCCGTCGGCGGGCCGGAGAACCCGATCGCCCCACCGGTGCGGTTCTCCGCGTGTGATGACGGTTCGGTGACGGCCGAGGTCACGCTCGGACTGGCCTATCAGGGCCCCCCGGGATGCGTTCACGGCGGGATCAGCGCGCTCATCATCGACCACATGATGGGTTTCGCTAACCACTGGGGAGGCCGGTACGGAATGACCGCCCACTACGAGATCGACTACCGCTCACCAACCCCGCTCCTGAAGCCCCTGACGTTCCGCTCGTGGGTGGACGAGGTGGACGGGCGCAAGACCTGGACCAAGGCGACCATCCACGCGGGGGAGCGGTTGTGCGTGGAGGCCCGTGGTCTCTTCCTCGAGGCCAGTGTCGCGGTCCCGGGTCGACCGGATCAGCGGTCGACGGTGGGGGACGGAGCCTGACCGGTCCGTCGCATCCTGGGCCGCACCGTCACTGCTGGACGTCGACCTGCACGACCTTCTGTAGGTAGGGGGCGATCACCTCGGTCAGGCCCGAGGCCAACTGGTCCGGGTCCTCGGGCGGGAGCGAGATGAAACTGATGCCGATCCGGGCGATGATCGACGCGGCCAACCGGGCCTGGCTGGCCTCGATCCGCATCCAGCTCTCCGACAAGGCCGGCATGAGAACTTCCGTGGCACGCTCGATGAGCGGCCCGGCCTCGGTGGTGATCAGACGCAGCAGGTCCGGCTTGATGTCCCCGGTCACGAGCGCCCGGATCAGCGGATCGCGGCTACTGGACCGCAGGAACCCGTTGATCCCCTCGCTCAGGGCGAGCTCGATCTGCCCTGGGTGCCTGATGATCGAGTCCCGGATCTCGCCGGCGAACTTCTCCGACAGCTGGAGCGCGTACGCCTGCGCCAGCCCCTGACGGTTGCCGAAGGTGCTGTAGAGCGTCTGCCGACTCAGTCCCGCGGCCTGGGCCACGTCCGACATGGTCACGGCCGACCAGTCGCGGGACTCCAGTAGCTGGTGCATGGCGTCGAAGACGGTGAGGCGGGGCGACCAACGCCCCCCCTGGGAGTCCCCGGAGGAGCGTTGGTCACGTGTCGACGGGCGGCGCGGCATGAGGTCCATTGTTCCTGATCTGATGTCCGCGCGGAGTGGTGGGCTACTTCACGGGCAGGAAGTCGACCTTGTCGCGGACGCCGCAGTCCGAGCACCGCCAGGTGGAGGGGATCGCCGACCACGGGGTACCGGGAGGGAAGCCCTCGCGGGGCTCACCGGCCGCCTCGGAGTAGTGGTGCCCGCAGTTCGGGCACACGTACTCGCCGGTCGGTGAGGACTGGTCGGCGGCGATGTCGGTGTCGACGACGACCTTCTCCGCCACCGCGGTGGTGCCGTCACCGGTCGCGTCGACGCCGTAGCGGGCGAGGATCTTCTCGCGCTTGGACGGCTGGATGTTGGCCCGCGTGATGTCGCCCTCGTAGTGGGCCAGGACCCGCTTGTCCATGACCTTGCGCCACAGCGGCGGCACGTAGGCCAGAACCATCATGGTCGCGTAGCCGGACGGAAGCTGTGGGGCCTGGTCGAAGCTGCGCAGCACCTGGTAGCGGCGCATCGGGTTGGCGTGGTGATCGGAATGACGCTGCAGGTGGTAGAGGAAGATGTTCGTCACCAGATGATCGGAGTTCCACGAGTGCTCCGGGCGGCAGCGCTGGTAGCGGCCGGCCGAGGTCTTCTGTCGCTTCAGACCGTAGTGCTCGAGGTAGTTGACGACCTCCAGTAGCGAGAAGCCGAAGACCGCCTGCACGAGGAGCCACGGCGCGACCTCCCAGCCGAACACCGCGATGAGTCCGCCGAACAGGACGACCGTCATGAGCCAGGCGTTGAGGTTGTCGTTGCGGATGGTCCACGGCCCCTTGCCCAGACGACCGAGGCGCTCGACCTCGAGGTGCCAGGCCGATCGTGCGGAACCGACGACGCTGCGCGGGAGGAACGCCCAGAACGACTCACCGAAGCGCGAGCTGGCCGGGTCCTCGGGGGTGGCGACACGGGCGTGGTGACCGCGGTTGTGCTCGATGAAGAAGTGCCCGTACCCCGTGGTGGCCAGGGCGACCTTGGACAGCCACTTCTCGCTCCCGGCGATCTTGTGCCCCAGCTCGTGGGCGGTGTTGATCCCGATCCCTCCGGTGATGGCCACGGTCCAGGCCACGCCGATCGACGCCGCGATACCGAGACCCCCGTCGTACCCGAGCCACGACAGGTCCTGGGCGGTCCAGAGGTAGCAGGCGACGATGAGCGACGCGTACTGGAAGGGGATGTACAGGTAGGTGCACCACCGGTAGAACGGGTCGGCCTCGAGCTTGTCCATCACCTCGTCCGGCGGGTTCTCGCCGTCGGCGCCGATCGCCAGGTCACCGAGGGGGATCACGATGTACACCAGGACGGGGAGCAGGAACCACGCGGCGGAGGCGGCCCAGCCCAGACCCAGGGAGTTGAACCCGGCGACGAACGGCATCGACAGGAACAGGCCCATCGCCGGGATCAACCCGAGAAGCCACAGGTACCGCTTGGCGTCGGTCCAGGCGTAGGGCTCGACGGCGCCCTCGGTGGCTCCCTCGGCGGCGTCGCCCACGGGGGAGTCGGCCCGCCCCGCGGGAGACGTCAGGTGGTCCCGGTCGGGATTCTGGGCTCCGCCGCGGGGGCGGATGTATTCGGTGCTGGACATCGTCACGACCTCCGAAGTTCACTCGGGATGTGGCATACGCCACTGCATGAAGTCGAGATTAGACAAAATCCAGTGGCTTGTCTAGACACGATCTCCCGCTTTGTCCAAACGTGACCCTTCCGTGGCCCCTCCGCGTCGTCGGCCCGGTGGCCCGGTCAGCTCAGCCACCGCGGAATAAGGGCACCACACGCCCGGTTGTACCGTCAGGTCGTCGGAAACCCCTCTCCGACGCAGGAGGAGTGGCGGACGTGACGATGCAGCAGGCCGCCATGCGCACCCTGATGCGGGCCGAGAACAACAACATCACCCTCGACCGCAGCGTGTTCACCCGCGAGAACTTCCGGCGGATCGGACAGTTCGCGAGACCGCACACCAGGCGGATCGTCCTGTTCCTGATCCTGTCCGTGTTCGGCGCCTCCCTCGCGGTGGTGACCCCGCTGCTCGCCGGCCGCGTCGTCACGGCGATCGTGGACGGCACCGCCGTACGAGTGGTGTTCCTCCTCGCCGCCGCCATCGCGGTGATCGGCGTCGTCGAGGCGGTCAACGCCGTGGTGACCCGATTCTGGTCGGCCCGCATCGGCGAGGGCCTGATCCTCGACCTGCGCCGTGCGGTATTCGACCACGTCCAGACCATGCCCGTCGCCTTCTTCATGCGAACCCGGACGGGTGCGCTGGTCAGTCGACTCAACAACGACGTCATGGGCGCCCAGCGTGCGTTCTCGGACACCCTCTCCGGGGTCGTGTCCAACCTCGTCCAGCTCATCCTGACCCTCGTCGTGATGGCCGGGATCAACTGGCAACTCACACTCATGTCAGTGCTGTTGCTGCCGGTGTTCCTGTTCCCCGCGCGCTACGTGGGCAGGCGGCTGGCCAGGCTGCGTCGCGAGGCCTCCGACCTCAACGCGTCGATGAACGACCAGATGACGGAACGCTTCAACGCGGGTGGCGCGACCCTGGTCAAGCTCTTCGGCCGCCCCGCCGCCGAATCAGCGGAATTCGCCTCCCGCGCCGGCCGGGTGCGGGACATCGGGGTCCGGACCGCGCTGCTGATGAGCGTGTTCATGAACTCGCTGACACTGGTCTCCACCCTGGCACTGGCGCTGGTCTACGGCGTCGGTGGCTGGTTCGCCCTCTCCGGCGGGATGGACGCCGGGTCCGTCGTGGCACTCGCGCTCCTGCTGACCCGCCTCTACGGACCCCTGACCTCTCTGGCCAACGCGCCGATGGACGTGGTGACCGCCGTCGTGAGTTTCGAGCGGGTCTTCGAGGTCCTGGATCTGGACCCGCTGCTCAAGGACGCCCCCGACGCGGTCGACGTGCCGGAGGGACCGGCCGCCATCGAGTTCGACGACGTCCGGTTCTCCTACCCCTCGGCCGACAAGGTGTCCCTGGCCTCGCTCGAGGAGGTCGCCGTGCTCGACACCCGCGGTGGTCAGGAGGTCCTGCACGGGGTCAGCTTCCGTGCCGAACCAGGTCAGACGATCGCCCTGGTCGGGTCCTCCGGCGCGGGCAAGTCCACCATCGCGTCGCTGCTTCCGCGCCTCTACGACGTGGACTCGGGAGCGGTGCGGGTCGCGGGCCTCGACGTGCGTGGGGTCACCTCGTCGTCACTGCGCCGGACGGTGGGCATGGTCACCCAGGACGGTCATCTCTTCCACGACACGATCCGCGCGAACCTGACCTTCGCCCGCCCGGAGGTCACCGACGAACTCGTGTGGGACGCCCTGCGCCGGGCGCGGCTGGAGGACCTGGTCCGGTCGCTGCCCGACGGGCTGGACACCGTCATCGGAGACCGCGGGTACCGCCTGTCCGGCGGCGAGCGCCAGCGGCTGACCATCGCGAGACTGCTCATCGCGGAGCCGTCCGTCGTGGTCCTCGACGAGGCCACCAGCGCGCTGGACTCCACCAACGAGTCCGCGGTCCAGGAGGCCCTGACCGAGGCCATGTCCCACCGGACGTCGCTGGTGATCGCGCACCGGTTGTCCACCGTCCGCGCCGCCGACCTCATCCTCGTGCTGGAGGACGGCAGCGTGGCGGAGTCGGGCACCCACGCCGAACTGCTGGCAGCGGGCGGGCGGTACACCGAGTTGTACGAGACACAGTTCGCCGACCAGGAGTGACGACCCCCGCGCGGCGGCGCGGGGGAGGGCGTGGTCAGCTCTCCAGGTGGAGCCCCAGTTCGCGCGCCGCGAGCGCGGCGTACTTGGAGGTCTGTTCGAATGCGCTCTCCAGGCTCTGGGCGTCGGTGAGGTCGGCGATCTCGTTCCACCTCTCGGCCACGACCTCCGGGGTGCGGGCGTTGTCCGGGAGGTAGACCCCGCGGCTCTCGACCATCTGGGAGACGGCGAACACGCCGGCGCCGGCACCGAGGATGGTCTTGGTGGGCGCGTCCTCGCTGACCATGAACAGCGCGCCGGGCGCGATGGTCTCCGGGCCCATGATGTCCAGCACCCGCTGCGGCAGGAGGTCCTCGGTCATGCGGGTGGCGGCCGTGGGCGCGATGGAGTTGACCTTGATGTTCTTCTTGGCGCCCTCGATGGCGAGCACGTTCATGAGACCGACGAGGCCGGACTTGGCGGCGGCGTAGTTGCTCTGGCCGAAGTTGCCGTAGATGCCCGAGGACGAGGTGGTCATGAGGATGCGGCCGTATCCGGCCTCGGCCATGTGGGGCCAGACGGCCTTGGTGCAGTTGACCGAACCCATGAGGTGGACCTCGAGGACCTTGCGGAAGTCGTCGTTGTCCATCTTGGCGAACGACTTGTCGCGCAGGATGCCCGCGTTGTTCATGAGGATGTCGATGCGGCCCCACTTGTCGATGACCGAGGAGACCAGCGCGTCGACCGCGGCCTCGTCGGTGATGTCGTTGCCGTCGACCATGGCCTCGCCGCCGGTGGCGACGATCTCGTCGACGACTCGCTGGGCGGGTGAGGACGTGCCACCCTCGCCGTGGACGTCGCCGCCGAGGTCGTTGACGACGACCTTGGCGCCGCGCTCGGCCAGGGCGAGGGCGTAGGCGCGGCCGAGGCCGCCTCCGGCGCCGGTGATGATCGCGACGCGGTCGGTGAAATCGATGGGATTGACCATGGGTGACTCCTGATGTCGAGAGGGGGTCGGTTCAGTTGGTGGGTGGCTGTGCGGCGACGAGGCCGTGACCGCGCGAGGTCCCCGCCGGCTCCGGGCTCAGCCCAGCTCGCCGCGGACGTACGACTCGTAGGCCGGGAGATCGAGGAACCCGTGACCGGACAGTCCGATCACGATGGACGGGCCCGTGCCCGCTTCCCCGGTGTGCCGGCGGGCCTCGTCGAGCGCTCCGGCGAGGGCATGGGTGGACTCGGGCGCGGGCACGATTCCCTCGGCCTTGGCGAACTCCACACCGGCCGCGAAGGCGACGTTCTGCTCCACCGCGATCGAGTCGAGCAGCCCGAGGTGCTTGACGTGGCTGACCAGGGGTGCCATCCCGTGGTACCGCAGACCGCCCGAGTGGATCGGGTCCGGAACGAAGTCCTGGCCCAACGTGTACATCTTCATGAGCGGGGTCAGCCCCGCGACGTCCCCGTGGTCGTAGCGGAACTCGCCCTCGGTCATGGACGGGCACGCGGACGGCTCGACCGCGACGATCCTCGTCCGCGCGCCGGCCAGGTTCTCGCGGATGAACGGGAACGCCAGACCGGCGAGGTTGGAGCCGCCTCCGGCGCACCCGAACACGTAGTCGGGGGCCGTCTCGCCGAACATCTCCAACTGCTTGAGGGCCTCCTCGCCGATGATCGTCTGGTGCAGGCACACGTGGTTGAGGACGGAACCCAGGGAGTAGCGGGCCTCGGGATCACCCGCCGCCACCTCGACCGCCTCCGACACCGCCATGCCCAGCGAACCGGGGGTCCGGGGGTCCTTGGCGAGGAAGGACCGTCCGGCCTCGGTCAGGTCGGAGGGGCTGGGGTGAACGGACGCGCCGAAGGTCTCCATGAGCATGCGGCGGTACGGCTTGGACTCGAACGACGCCTTGACCTGCCAGACCTCCACCTCGATGCCGAAGGCCTGGCCTGCGAATGCCAGCGAGGCACCCCACTGCCCGGCGCCCGTCTCGGTGGTGAGCTTGGTGATGCCCTCCGCGGCGTTGTAGTACGCCTGGGCCACGGCCGTATTGGGCTTGTGCGAGCCGACCGGGCTGGTGCCCTCGTACTTGTAGAAGATCCTCGCCGACGTACCGAGCGCCTTCTCCAGTCGGCGCGCACGGATGAGGGGCGAGGGCCGCCACAGGCGGTAGATCTCCCGCACCTCCTCCGGGATCTCGACGTACCTCTCAGCGGTGACCTCCTGCTCGATGAGCGCCATGGGGAAGAGCGGGGCGAGGTCTTCCGGGCCGAGCGGCTCCTTGGTGCCGGGGTGCAGGTGCGGCGCCATCGGCTCGGGCAGGTCGGCCTGGATGTTGTACCAATGGGTCGGCATCTCGCTCTCGGGGAGCAGTGCCTTGACCAGAGGGGCCGTGACCGGCGGTGCAGCGTCAGACGTCATGTGGTGTCCTCGGGAGATGTCGGGAGGGGTGAGCCACACCTCATCTTACGAGGTCGCGCCGCATGGGGAGGTGTGGGATCCGCTCATCCAGATACTCCGGTCCGCAGCGGAGGAACCCGAACTGCTCGTACCACCCCTCGAGGTGGGACTGGGCGCCTATCTCGACGGGCATCGCGCCGCAGAGCCCGAGGCCGTGACGGATCAGGACACCGGCGATCCCCCGCCCTCGCCACCCGGGCGCCGTACACACCCGGCCGAGGTGCATGACCCCACCGTGGACCCCCGACCCGAACACGCGCAGGGTCGCCACCAACTCCTCCGGGCCGGACTCGGTGGCCGGAGCCCAGGCCAACAGGTGCGTGGTGCCGGGGTCGGCATCGACCTCGTCGATCTCCGCGTACGGGCAGTCCTGCTCGGCGACGAAGACGTCCACGCGCAGCTTGTACAGCGCGTGGACGTCCAACGGCCCCAGCCCGGCCAGCGGAGAGGCGACGACTCTCCACGGAGGGTCGTGCTCACCCATCAACTGCAGGTCAGGGCTTGTCGGCCGGGGAACCAGCGGCCGGGTCGTCGTCCGACGGCTGCGGCGCGGAGCCGGCGGCCGGGCCGGGCGCGGCGCTTCCGGCCGCGGGCGCCGTGCCGTCGGGCTGATCTGCGGGACCCTCGGGGTCGGGGGACTCGATGGTGAGGTCCTCGCCGGCCTCGGATTCACCGGCGGTGCCCGCCGGTTCGGTGGAGGCCGTGGTCCTGGGGGTCGTCGTGGGCGCGGCCCCGGAGTACTCCTGGCCACGCAGGAAGTACGCGGCAGCACCCGCGACCGCGGCGCCGCCGGCGAGTCCGACGATCCACAGGGGCGCGAGGCGCCGCCGCTTCTTCGGCGTGTCCTGGGGGGCGGTGAGAACGGAGGTCTGCTCCCGGAGGGACTCGGCGTGTTCCTTGGCGTCCGCGGCGAGGTTGCCCAGGATCTCCGCCTGCTCCGCGCGCCGTTCGCGCAGCACCTGGATGCCGCGGCTGGCGCCGAACAGGGCCAGACCCGCGGGCCCGCGGGTGGCGGCCACCGCCGCTTCACCCAGGAAGCGGGGATCCTTGAGGTCGAATGCCTTCCGGGCGGCGGTGCCGGCCTTCTCCAGGTCCTTCTCGGCGGACTTGATGGCCTTACGTTCAGCGGCTCGATCACTTCGTGTGCTCATGGGTAGATGGTGGCACAGGGCCCGGACCCCGACCACCACCTCACCGACATCCACCGGTACCGCGTGGCAGGATGGTCGCCGTGAGCATCGCAACGCAGAAGGCAACCATCCACACCACCAAGGGCGACATCGTCGTCGAGCTGTTCGGCAACCACGCCCCGGAGACGGTCGCGAACTTCGTCGGCCTGGCCGACGGTTCGAAGGACTACTCGCAGGCCAACGCCAAGGGCGAGAAGAGCGGCCCGTTCTATGACGGTTCGATCTTCCACCGCGTCATCTCCGGGTTCATGATCCAGGGCGGCGACCCCACGGGCACCGGTCGTGGCGGTCCGGGTTACCAGTTCAAGGACGAGTTCCACCCGGAGCTCCAGTTCAGTGAGCCCTACCTGCTGGCCATGGCCAACGCGGGCCCGGGGACCAACGGTTCGCAGTTCTTCGTCACCGTGGGCCCCACGCCGCACCTGAACAACCGGCACACCATCTTCGGGAAGGTCGCCGACGCCGACTCGCAGAAGGTCATCGACGCCATCGCCACCACCAAGACCGGGGCCATGGATCGTCCGGTCGAGGACATCGTGATCGAGTCCATCGAGATCTCCTGACAGTTGATCCCCGGGGTCGTGGCGACACGACCCGGCCAGCGGCGCGGGCACCGGTACCCCGGTCCCGCGCCGTCGCTGTCTCCATGACGATGCAGAAACGGTGACACCCCACCACGCCATGACCACTCAGACCCACAGCGGCGGCGCAGTCTCCCGCTTCTTCCGCCTCCAGCCGGTGACCGCGTGGCTCATCACCGCCAACCTCGCGGTCTACGCCGCGACGGTCGCCCAGTCGCGGAGTCTGCTCGCCAACCATTCCGCCGCGCTGTTCCAGGCCACGGCGCTGTATCCGCCGGTGGTCGCCGCCCGGGACGAGTGGTGGCGTCTGATGACATCGGCGTTCCAGCACTTCGGCCCCATGCATCTGCTGCTCAACATGTACATGCTGTGGATCCTCGGTCTGGGTGTCGAGCGCAGCATCGGCCACGCGCGGTTTCTCGCGCTCTACCTGGTCTCGGCCCTCGGCGGGTCCGCCGCCGTGATGTTCTACGGCCAGAACGCGCTCACGGCCGGGGCGTCCGGCGCGATCTTCGGGCTCATGGGTGCCTATGCCATCGTCGCGATGTCGATGCGCGTGGACGTCAAGGGGATCGGGATACTGCTGATCCTGAACATCGGCGTGAGTTTCCTGGTCCCGGGCGTCTCGCTGGCAGCGCATCTGGGCGGTCTGCTGGTGGGTGCGCTCGGCGCGCTGGTCCTGGTGGCGTTGCCCCGTCGGTTACCGAGGCGGGTGGGCCGTGGCGGACGGGAGGCCGTGTCGTGGCTCGGCTACCTGGTGCTGGTGGCGATCGTCGCGGCGGCCGCCTGGTACGCGGCCGACACCATGTCGCCGGGGTTCGTCCTCAGAGGGTAGAGCCCCCGAACCCCAGTTCCACCAACCGGTCGGTCACCTCACGCGGATCGGTCCCCAGGTCGCCTCGCGTGAACACCTCGAGTACCTCCCGACCCCGGTCGTCCACGTACTCCAGCCGCATGAGGTGCTGCCGCACGCCCCATCGCGCGACCCCCAGTGCCCGCGCCTCGACGACCCGGGCGGGCGGGACGAACACCACGCCCCTGAGCTTCCTGATCGCGAGCTGCCCGTCCACCACCTCGATGCGGGGACGCCGTATCAGCTGCATCACCCCCGCGGGGATCACGAACAGCGCCAGGAGTCCGGTGAGGATGAGCCCGAGCGGGTCCCCGTTCGCCGACCCCACCGCCACGGCACCGACACCGAGGGCGATCTGCGCGCTCGGCCACAGCACCCCCGGACCCCACGAATCCGCATCCCACGAATCCGCACTCGCCGAATCCGGACCCCCCGAACCCGAACCGTGCCCGCCGGGAGACGCCGCTGGCTCACTCATCCCCCCATCCTCCCTCATCCACAGGCGGCATCCACAGTGTGGATGAATCACACGGGTGGAGTTCGATCCGCGTTCGAGAGCCCGGCACCCCGACCTGCGGAGTCGTCTTCGTCGTCGTCGTCGGCGGTTTTTCCCCAGTGTGGAGGGAGTTGTCCACAGCCTGTGTGGGCGGGTCGGGTCAGCGGTAACAGCGGTCACTTCGCCGTATGCACCACGTTGACCTGCGTTGATGTCAATTCGATAAGAAAATGCAGGTCACCCCCCGCGTGATGCGGGGGGTGACCTGTGTATAAGACTGTGGATTACCCGGAACGGGGCTCCGTGAGAACGGGTGTCAGCGCCAGTTCATCGTCATGAGGAGCCCGACGACAGCCAGACCGAACCCGATGGCGAAGTTCTGCCACGTCTCGAGGGACTGCATGAACGGGATCCGCTCACCGGCGATGTAGTAGGTCACCAACCACGCGAGCCCCAGGATCATGAGACCGAACATCACGATGATGTACCACTGCGACGTGGGCGTCCCCTTGACCTTGACGGGGGTGCGGCTGACGGCCGCGTCTGTGTACTCGGTCTTCGACCGGACCTTTGACTTGGGCATGACGTCCTCGCGCTGGTGGGGCTGCACTGGTGGGGCTGATCCAGGGCAGTCTACCAAGCCCCACCCCGGACGTTCATCCCACCGACGGCAGTACGCTGCATCTATGCGCATCCTCGTCGTCGACAACTACGACAGCTTCGTCTACAACCTGGTCCAGTACCTGGGCCAGTTGGGAGCCACGTGCGAGGTGTGGAGGAACGACGACGAGAGGCTCGCCGGACCCGACGGTGGCTACGACCCGGCGTCGCTGGCGAGCGTGGTCGCGGAGTTCGACGGCGTCCTGCTCAGCCCCGGCCCGGGTACGCCGGACCGGGCGGGGGCCACGATCCCGCTCATCGGGGTCTGCGGGCGCGCCGGAGTCCCGGTGCTGGGCGTGTGCCTGGGACACCAGGCGATCGGGGAGGCGTTCGGGGCCACGGTCGACCGGGCCGCCGAACTCATGCACGGCAAGACGAGCCGCGTCACCCACGACGACTCCGGCGTCCTCGCCGGGATCCCCAGTCCCTTCACGGCGACCCGCTACCACTCGCTGACGGTGCTGCCGGAGACCATCCCGGAGGACCTCGTGCCCACCGCATGGACCGCGTCCGGTCTGGTCATGGCGATGCGGCACCGCGAGATGCAGGTGCACGGGGTGCAGTTCCACCCCGAGTCGGTGATGAGCGACGGAGGCCACCGCATGCTCGCCAACTGGTTGGGGATGTGTGGCGAGCAGCCGGAGGAGGCCCTGGTGGCGGGTCTGGAGCAGGAGCTCGACCGGGCCCGGGGCGCCGCGCTCGCCTGAGCCGCCGCGCCGCCCCGGCCGCGCCCACCCGCGCCCGCCCGCCCGCGCCCGCCCCCACCCGGCGGCCCTGCGCTTTCATCGATAAGAGCGTTCCGCACAGATCCACTCGGCCGATGTGCGCGGAACAGTCTTCTCGACGGAGGGGCGGGGCTCAGCCGGGGCCGGGTACCAGCCCGAAGCGGATCACGCGCACCACGACCTGGTCGTTCACCCCGGCCTCGCCGACAGGCGGCTGTTGCGAATAGATCTGCCCCACCCGGGTGAGATCCGGGTCGTTCTGCGGCAGCTCGACCAGCTGACCGCGGCCTCCCCGCCACCCGGCGCGCTCGAGCTCGGCCAGCGCCTCGGGCACGGTGTCTCCCACGAGGTTGGGCATGAGGAACCGGTTCCCCGCCGAGACCTGCAGCGTGATCGTGGCTCCCTTGAGCTGCGTCTGCCCGGCCGGGGTGGACTGGTCCACCACCTGACCCTCCGGCGCGGTGCCGTCGACCCTGCGGGTGTCGACCCGGAATCCCAGGCCCTCGAGGGTCGCCCGGGCCGAGTCGATGGACTGCCCCACCACCCCCGGCACCTGCAGTTCCTCGGGGCCGGACCCCACCGTCAACCTGACGGGACGGTCTGAGGGCACCTGGGCGCCCGGGGGCGGATCGGTGTCCACGACCTTGTCCTGGTCCTCGGTTGTCGAGGGGCGGGCCTCGTTCTCCGGGACCACCTCGAACCCTGCTTCCTCGAGGGCCACCCGCGCGTCCACGGGTGACATCCCCATGACGTTGGGAACCGTGAGGATGGGCCGGCCGGTGGATACCAGGAGAATGATCTCCGAGCCGACGGGGAGGCGCTTGCCGGCGATCGGGTCGGAGGCGACCACCAGGCCCGCGGGGACCCTCTGATCCGGTTGCGGGTTCTGGACCGGCTCCAGGCCGAGGGCGGTCAGTTCGTCGACCACCTCCTGCACGGGCCGCTGGGCGACCTCCGGGACGGTCACCTCCTGGACCTGGACGACCGCGCCGTTGCGGTCGGACGTCGCCCAGATCGACAGACCCGCCACGACGGCGAGGACGAGCAGGGCCGCGATCGCGATCGTCGCCGCGCGGGGGCGTCTCCGGCCGCCGTCACCGTCGCCGGGGCCCGCAGCCCGCGAGGCCCCGACACCGGTGGCGGCACCGGCGGTGAGCCCGGGCAGTGCGTGCGCCTCGGTGGGCGCCTCGGACGGCGGGATCCGGTCGGGCCGGCCCGAGCCGAAGCCCGCCCCGGCGAACCCGTGGGGGGCGTCGGGCCGCTGGCCGTCGTCGAGTTCGTCGTCGGAGAGCACCAGCGGCGCGGCGGGACGACCCCCGCTCAGGACGGTGAGCAGGTCGGTGCGCATGTCCCCGGCGGTCTCGTACCGGTTCTCGGGGTTCTTCGCCATCGCCTGCATGACCACGGCATCGACGTACCGGCCGACCTCGGGGTTGATCGCCGACGGAGGCTGCGGGGACTCCCGGACGTGCTGGTACGCCACCGCGACAGGGGACTCGCCGCTGAACGGGGGGGTTCCGGTGACCATCTCGTACAACACGCAGCCGGCCGAGTACAGGTCCGATCGGGCGTCGACCGTCTCGCCGCGGGCCTGTTCGGGACTGAGGTACTGGGCGGTGCCGAGCACGGACGAGGTGGTGGTGAGCGTCGAGGTCGAGTCGCTGACCGCGCGCGCGATGCCGAAGTCCATCACCTTGACGGCCCCGTCGCGCGAGATCATGATGTTCGCCGGCTTGACGTCCCGGTGGATGATCCCCTTCTTGTGGGAGAAGTCGAGAGCACCGCAGACGTCGGCCATCACCCCGAGAGCGCGTTCCATCTCCATGGGGCCGTCCATCTTGACGATGTCCCGGATGGTGTCGCCCTCGACCAGTTCCATGACGATGTACGGGAGTGCACCGTCGTCGGTGCGCTCCTCGCCCGTGTCGTAGATCGCGACAATGGAGGGGTGGTTGAGCGACGCGGAGTTCTGGGCCTCCCGGCGGAAGCGCTGGTAGAAGGTCTCGTCGCGGGCCAGTTCGGGCCGCATGATCTTGACCGCCACGTCGCGGCCGAGCACGGTGTCCCGTCCCCGGTGGACCTCGGACATCCCGCCGAATCCCAGGACCTCGCCGATCTCGTACCGGCCTGCGAGCAGATGGGGCGTGGTCATCCGCGGTCACCTGCCCTGCCGGGGCCGGGGGCCGCCGCGTCGGGCCCGGTGTTGCCGCCCGGGCTGCCGCCACCGTTGCCGCCCGGGTTGCCGCCACCGGCCTGGGCCTGCGGGACGAAGGAGTTGAACTCGGAGGTCAGTGAATCGAGCATGTCCTGCAGGTCGGGCGGCGGGGGTGTCTCGGTCGGCGTCGGCTCGGGAGGGGGAGTGGGTTCGGGGACGGGCTCCGGGGCGGGGGCCGGAACCTGGGTGGTCTGGGTCTGGGTCAGGGTCTGCGGAACCGTGGTCGCGGGCGGGGTCGTGGGTGTGGTCCCGCCGAACAGGCCTCCGGGCCCGAACACGCCGGCGTTGGACAGCGCGATCGCGGCCGCGACGGCGAGGGCCGCGAGCACGATCACCACGACGAGGAACCAGCCGGCGCACCCCGCACCGCCGCGTCGTCGGGGGGGCCGTGAGGTGACCGGCGGGGCGGGGTGGCGGCGCGCAGGCGCCTGTGCGGGGGACTGGGCGGGTGCCCGCTGCGTCCGGTACGGCGGTCGTGACCCGGCCTGCGCGGCCGACCCGGGATGGAGTCCCGTGTACGCCCGGGTGGGATCCGGACGCGCCCCGGTGCCCGGCCCGGGGGTCTCGTCGGGCAGCACCGTGGTGGCGGCGGTGGCCGCGCCCGCGCCGGCGGCTGCACCGAGGACCCCCCCGGCGGCCGCGGCGAACGCCTGCGGGGGCCGGGGGTCACGGCCCGCGCGCACGTCCGCGACCGCCTCGGCGAAGGCCTCCCCGTCGGGGTACCGCCGGTTCGGATCCTTGATCATGGCGTCGGACAGGAGCCTGCGCACCGGCGGCGGTACCGAGTCGGGGAGCGGGGGCGGCGTCTCGCGGACGTGCATCATCGCCACGCTCACCGGGGAGTCGGCCACGAACGGCCTACGCCCGGACAGGCACTCGTATCCCACGACCCCGAGGGAGTAGACGTCACCGGCAGGGGTGGTCTCGTGGCCCATGGCCTGCTCGGGCGCGATGTACTGGGCCGTGCCCACGACCATCCCGGCCTGTGTGACCGCCGCGGACCCCATCGATTTGGCGATGCCGAAGTCGGTGAGCTTGACCTGCCCGGAGGGCGTGATGAGGATGTTGCCCGGCTTGACGTCCCGGTGGACCAGCCCGATGGCGTGCGCGGCGTTGAGCGCGCGACCGGTCTGCTCGAGCATGTCCAGGGTGTGGCGCAGCGGGAGCGACCCCTCGCGCGACAGGACGTCGGAGAGCGGCTCGCCCACCACCAACTCCATGACCAGGTAGGACAGCGGGTTCCCCGAGGCCGGGTCGTCGATCTGCCCGTAGTCGTAGACCGTCGCGATACCCGGGTGGGAGATCCGCGCCGTCACCTTGGCCTCGGACCGGAACCTCTCCACGAATTCCTGGTCGGAGGAGAACTCGGCCTTGAGGACCTTGACCGCGACGTGTCGGTCCAGCACCGCGTCGGCGGCCTCCCAGACCTGCCCCATCCCGCCCGTGGCGATCAGGCGCAGCAGTCGGTACCGGCCGGAGAGCACCGCTCCGGAGTTCAGGCTCATCCCGCGCCCCCGAGGAGTGCCCCCAGGACCTCGCGGCCGATGGGGGCGGCATAGGTGGAGCCCACGGTGTCCCTGGTGATGCCGGGACCCGACTCGAGCGCCACGGCCACGGCCACGTCCTGGCCGGGGACGAAGGCGATGTACCAGGTGTAGGGGACGGTCGTCGCGGCGTCCACGCCGTGCTCGGCGGTACCGGTCTTGGAGGCGATGGTCACCCCGGGCAGCCCGCCGCCGGCGTTGCGCTCCGCTCCCTCCATGAGTTCGGTGAGGGTGGCGGCCTGCTCGTCGGTCAGGGCGCGCCCCGCGTCCTCGGGGGTGAACCCCTGGACCACGGAGAGGTCGGGCGCCGTGAGGGAGCGGATCAACTGGGGCTGCATGCGTACCCCGCCGTTGGAGACGGTGGCCGCCACCATGGCGTTCTGCAGGGTGGTCATGCGGACGTCGCTCTGACCGATCGAGCTCATGGCGAGCTGCGCCGCGTCCTCCATCTGGCCGAGTCCGGACGGTGCCGCGGGGATCCCGAGTTCGTCCGGTTCCCCGCCGTCCAGACCGAATCGCTCGGCCATCTCGGTGAACGCGTCGGTGCCGATCTCCTGGCTGAGCTCCACGAACGGCACGTTGCAGGAGAGTTCGAACGCCGTGCGGAGGGTGACGGTGCCGCCCCCACAGGTCTGGCCGGCGTAGTTCTGCAGGAACGTGGAGGTGCCGGGCAACAGCGTGCGGTCCGCGCCGGACACCGGGGTCTCCGGTCCCATCCCGGATTCGAGTGCGGCGGCCGTCGTGATGACCTTCATGGTGGACCCGGGCGGCAGGGACTGCTGCGTGGCGTGGTTGAGCAGCGGCCGGTCCGGGCTCTGTTCGATCCGCTCCATCTCCTGGGTGCGGACGGTCTGCTCCTGGCTGGACAGCGCGTTCGGGTCGAACGCCGGGCTGGAGGCCAGGGCCAGCACCTCCCCGGTCGAGGGCCGGACGGCGGCCACCGAGCCGACGAAGGGCCCCTGGCCGGCGCCCCGTTGCAGTGCCCCGAAGGCCGCCTCCTGCGCGGCGGGGTCGAGGGTCAGCTCCACCGACCCGCCCTGGGGGGTCCGGCCGGAGATGAGCCCGGAGATGCGCTGGGAGAGCAGCCTGGGGTCCGACCCGTTGAGGAAGGCGTCCTGGGACTGCTCGATCCCGGAGGTGGCGAACTGCAGGGAGTAGTACCCCACGGTCGGACCGAACGCGACCGGGCTGGTGGGATACGTGCGCTCGAACTCGTACCTACCGTCTGAGGGCACCGACATGGCCAGTACCCGGCCCCCGGCGGTGATCTGCCCGCGCTGGCGGGAGTACTCGTCGAGCAGCATCCGGGTGTTGCGTGGATCGGCCCGCAGTTCGTCGGCGCGGAAGACCTGGACCCAGGTGAGCTGGAGGAGCAGCGCCACCACCATGACGATGGCGGCGACCGCGACCCTGCGGATGGCGGCGTTCACCCGGCACTCACCCGGCCTTCCGGACGCGGGCCAGCAGCGGGGTCCGCATCATGCCGGTGGCCGCCTCGGCGAGGGCGGGTGTCTGACGCGGGGTGGGCATCGGCCGACGGGCGTCATGCGACAGCCGGAGCAGGATGGCCAACAGGGCGTAGTTGGCGAGGAGGCTCGACCCGCCGTAGGCCATGAACGGCAGGGTGAGCCCGGTGAGCGGGATGAGGGTGGAGACCCCGCCGACCACCACGAAGACCTGGATGGCGACGGTGAACGCCAGGCCGACTGCGACCAGCTTGCCGAAGCTGTCCCTGATGGTCAGGCCCACCCGGATCCCTCGCAGGACGACGATCGCGTAGATCATCAGCACGGCCGCGAGGCCGATCAGGCCCAGCTCCTCACCGATCGTGGAGGTGATGAAGTCGGTGCCCGCGAACGGCACCTGGTCCGGCCGCCCGTTGCCGAGCCCGGTGCCGCCCATGCCCCCCGAGGCGAGCCCGAACAGGGCCTGTGAGCTCTGGTAACCGCCGGTGTCGAAGTAGGCGAAGGGGTCCTGCCAGATCTGGAACCGCACCCGCACGTGGCCGAACAGGGCGTAGGCCAACACGCCCCCGATGCCCACGAGGACGACGCCGATGAGCAGCCAGCTGACCCGCTCGGTGGCCACGTACAGCATGGTCAGCACGGTGGCGAAGAGCAGCAGCGCCATTCCCAGGTCCGTGTTGAACACCAGCACGCCCAGGGAGAGGAACCACGCCACGATGATCGGCCCGAGGTCCCGCCCGCGGGGCAGGTCCACGCCGAGGATGCGACGCCCGGCGCTGGTGAACAACTCACGCTTCTCGACCAGGATCGAGGCGAAGAAGATGATGAGCAGGATCTTGGCGAACTCGCCGGGCTGGATCGTGAAGCCGGGCAGGATGATCCAGTTCTTGGCGCCGTTGATCTCGGAGAACCGGGCGGGGAGGACTGCCGGGATCGCCAACAACACCAGGCCGGAGAAGCCCATGGTGTAGCCGTACCGGGACAGCACCCGGTGGTCGCGGAGGAAGTACAACACGGCCGCCATGAAGGCCAGGCCGATCAGCGTCCAGAGCAACTGCCTGGTGACGTCCATCCCCGGCGGGTCGTTGCCGTTGGCCACGGCGCGCGCCGCGTAGGCCAGGTCGAGGCGGTAGATGAGCACCAGACCGAGGCCGTTGAGGAGGGCGACGGCCGGGAGAAGCACGGGGTCCGAGTACGGCGCCAACCACCGGATCAGCAGATGCGCCACCCCGCACAGGCCGAGGTAGGCCAGGGTCAGCCAGATCAGGGTCAGGCTCAGTTCCTGCTCCTGGGCCAGTTGGACGAGGAACAGGGAGAATCCGACGATCACCGACGCGGCGACGAGGAGGACGAGTTCCTTGCCACGGCGGGGCGGGACGGTGACCGCGGGCGTTCCGGATGCGGGGGTGGTCACAGGTCAGCTCACCGCCCGGCAGTCGACTCCCGGCACGGGGGCCGGGGAGGGGCGTGGAGTGGGTTCGGGAGAGCGCTCGGGGGACTGTTCCGGGGCGGAGCCGGGAGACGTGGTGGGCGACGTGGTGGTGGGCGACGGCGAGGTGATGGTCTCCGCCGGGTCCGTGGTCCTGCCCCCGTCGCGCCGGGGCGCACACGGCGGCAGCAGGTTGTCCTGGGCGAGTCGGAAGATCTGGGCCCTGGCGTCCGCGAGGCTGCCCGACGGCATTCCCGCCCGCACCGATTCGCGGGCCGGCTCGCTCAGATCGCCGATGGTGAAGACGTTGCAGGGCGACGGGAGCGTCCCGGCGTCGTGAAGGGTGAGCTCGTCGTCGTCGGTCAGACAGGCCTTCTGACTGACGGAGGCGAGGGAGATGCCGAAGACCTCGCCCGAGATGCCGCGCTTCACCACCACCTGGCTGTCCTCCTCGGCGACGAAGTAGTTGCTCCGCACGAGCAGCGCAGAGACCCCGACGAGTCCCGCGATCAGCACGATCACCCCGACGACGCTCACCGCGAAACGCCAGCGGGTGCCGCGGGGGGCGGCGGGGTCCGACTCGTCTGCGGCTCGCTGCTCCGTGCTCCCGGCCGGCGTCCCCTCGTCGGCCTTGTCCTCGGCGCCTCCCGTGCCGTTCTGAGAGGCGACCTGGGCACGGGAGAAGGCCGCGGCCCGGCCGGCGGCGGTGTCGGCGTTGACGGCGATCTCGCCGGGCTCGTCCGTCGAGGCCGCGCCCACGACCACGGGCACGATCGAGCCGCCGCGGGGGGAGTCGACCACGTCGGCCACGACGACCGTCACGTTGTCGGGCCCTCCGGAGCGCAGCGCGAGCTGGACCAGTCGCTCGGCGGCGGCGTCGGCGGATCCGGTGGCGAGGGTCTCGGCGATGGTCTCGGTGCTCACCGGGTCGGACAGGCCGTCCGAGCAGAGGAGGTAGCGATCTCCCACCCGGGCTTCCCGGACGGCGGTGGTGGGCTCGACGGGCTCGCCGGTGAGGGCCTTGAGGATGAGCGAGCGTCGCGGGTGCACGTGGGCTTCCTCGGCGGTGAGCTCGCCGCGGTCCACGAGCGACTGGACGAAGGTGTCGTCCTTGGTGATCTGAGTGAGGACGCCGTCGCGGAGCAGGTACGCGCGTGAGTCGCCCACGTGGAGCAGCCCCATGCGTCGCCCGTCGAAGAGCAGGGCGGTCAGCGTGCAGCCCATGCCGTCGGCCTCCGGATGCGCCTCGACGTGCGCGGCGATCGCCCGGTTGCCCTCGTTCATCGCGCGGCTGAGCGCGCCGGCGAGGTCGGAACCGGGTTGGTCCTCGTCGAGCCTGGCCAGGGTCGCGACCATGATCTGACTGGCCAGCTCGCCCGCGGCGTGGCCTCCCATCCCGTCGGCCAATACGAGGACGCGGGGAGCGGCGTAGGCGGAGTCCTCGTTGTTCTCGCGCACCATCCCCGTGTGGGAGCGGGCGGCGTAGCTGAGCGACGGGGTCACGCGCGCAGCTCGATCACGGTCTTGCCGATCCGGATCGGCGTGCCCGCGGCCACCTTGACCGGCGTGGTCACCCGCGATCTGTCCAGATAGGTGCCGTTGGTCGAACCCAGGTCCTCGAGGAACCAGTCCGGCCCGTGGGGGGACAGTCTGGCGTGCTGGTTGGACGCGTAGTCGTCGTCGATCACCAACGTGCACGAGTCGGCGCGGCCGAGCAGGACCGGCTGCTCGGACAGGGTGATGCGGGTCCCGGCCAGGGCGCCCTGGGTGACGACGAGGTGGCGTATCGCTTTGGTGCCGCGGCCGAGGAATCCACCACGACGCTCACCCTGGCCACCCGATCTCATCCCGACGTTGCCGAAGACATCGGTCTTCAGGGCCCGAAGGACGAGGTAGATGAACAGCCACAGCATCGCCAGGAGGAGGCCACGCGAGAGTTGCAGAACGAGTCCCTGCACGAGTTCGGTCCTCCCTCTCCGGTCAGGTCACCTCGGGCAACGTGTGATCGCCCCCGGCGGTTCCCGGGGGTCCATGCCTGTCGAGGCTAGTCGAACCGGACGGTGATCTCCGAGTGTCCTACCCGGATCACGTCGCCGTCCGCCAGCTGCCAGTCCTGCACGGGGCCCTCGTTGACCGTGGTCCCGTTGGTGGAGCCCAGGTCGGACAGAACCGCCTCGCGGCCGTCGAAGTGGATGTCCGCGTGTTGCCGGGACACCCCGGTGTCCGGCAGGCGGAAGGCGGCGTCCTGGCCGCGTCCTAGCAGGTTGGAGCCGCGCTGGAGGCGGAACGTCCGACCGGATCCGTCCTCGAGGTGCAGTGTCACCGAGAGCGAGGCGCGTCCCTGGGTGATCTGCGTGGGGGCGTCGGACGGACCGCCCCACCCGGTGCTCTGGCCTGCGGACCCGGAGCGGGTGGCGACGGGATAGTTCGAGGCGGGTGCCTGCATGGGTTGTCTCTCCTGACTGGCGTCCGGCGGCGCGGGGACCGGTGACGACGGGGCCGGATGGCCCGGTGCCGGTGCCGGCGCGGCGGCCGAGATGTGGAAGGGGACGGCGTCGGGGTCCACGACCCCGTTGATGCGCAGCTGCCCGGTATGGAGGTCGTCGCGCTCGACGAACGTGACCGTGACCGGGCCGTAGGTCTCCCATCCCTGCTCCGCGATGTGATCCGAGAGGTGGCGGGAGAAGGTCTTGACGGCCAGGGCCTCGTCCTCCGTGAAGGACGCGTAGTCCGACCGGGCGAGGGTGATGGTGTAGCTGTTGGATACCAGCAGGTGACCGTCGACCACCTTGAGCGAGGCCTCCGCCTGCCTGCGCAGCTGTGACTCCACCTCGGCCGCGACCACCTTGCCACCGAAGAGTCGGGCGAAGGCGTCCCCCACCGCACCCTGGAGTGTGCGTTCGAACTTGCCGACGATGCCCATGAGTGCCTCCTCTTCTGTGGTGTGTGCCCGGGTACGCGGTGTGCGTCTGGTTCCTCTGCCCCGCCACTGGAGTGGGCGGCATCCGGTCGATCATAGAGGCGGGAGCGGCCCGAAGCACGCCTCCGAGAACCGCGGGGGCCGGGTGACCGTGCTCCACCAGCGGATTAGTTCGGCCGGTGTGGCCCGTGTTAACGTATCCGGGCGTTACTCGGGCGAGTGGCGGAATGGCAGACGCGCTGGCTTCAGGTGCCAGTGTCCTTCGGGACGTGGGGGTTCAAGTCCCCCTTCGCCCACACATCGAGTGCAGCCGCGGTTGCCCGGGAGCCGGCCGAGAGGCCGGCTTCGTGCATTTCCGGGTGCGAAAGAGCTCCGGCGGGGCAGTGGGCAGACCGTGCCCACCCCACCTGAATCAAGTTCAATTTTCGTCGTGTCGTAAGCTCACCCAGACGTTCTCCCGGAGAGCGGCACCACCATGCCGAGCCCCGGAGAGGATCGCCATCCGGGTGGACGGAGCAGAGAGCACCCTCTCGCCCGCCCTGCCCGCGAGCTCGTACCCCGGCTCGCATCGAGCAGTTCGCCCGTGATGGAAGGCTTGAGACCGGTTTCCGGCCCGATCCCGGATGGCCCCACGCCGAGGCCGGACACCGTGTAAGGATCGGACATCGTCCGTGGTCGGTCGTGTCGGTCCACCTGCGTCGCTTCGTCACACCGCTGTCTTCCACAATCCTGTCGAAGGAACCCCCATGGCCTCGAGCCTCGAAGAGATCCCCGATATGTCCCCGCAGACCGAGGTGCCGGATCCCGTCGCCGCCCCCTCGGTGATCGGCGTGGTCGCCGAGTCCGGTCCCTCGGAGCGGCGGGTGGCCGCCACGCCGGCGACCGTCGGGAAGCTGATCGGCCTGGGATACCGGGTCGTGGTGGAGAGCGGGGCGGGAACCCGCGCCGAGTTCTCCGACGCGGCCTACGCCGACGCCGGCGCCGACCTGGTCGACGGCGACACCGCCTGGTCGAGCGACGTCGTGATGAAGGTCGCCGTCCCCACCGAGACCGAAGTGGCGCGACTGCGGCCGGGCGCCACCCTCGTCGGCCTCCTGGCGCCGGCCCAGAACGAGCGGCTGCTGTCCGTTCTGGCCGAGCGCGGGGTCACCGCCCTGGCGATGGACGCGGTCCCGCGGATCTCCCGCGCGCAGTCGATGGACGTTCTGTCCTCGATGGCCAACATCGCCGGCTACCGCGCGGTGATCGAGGCCGCCCACCACTTCGGTCGGTTCTTCACCGGACAGGTCACCGCGGCGGGCAAGGTCCCGCCGGCGAAAGTGCTGGTGGCCGGTGCGGGCGTGGCCGGTCTGGCCGCGATCGGTGCGGCCAGCAGCCTCGGCGCGATCGTCCGCGCCACCGATCCGCGCCCCGAGGTGGCCGACCAGGTCAAGTCGATCGGTGGCGAGTACCTGCCCGTCGAGGTCCCCGACGAGGAGAAGGTCGTCTCCACGGACGGGTACGCCAAGGCGACCAGCGAGGCCTACGACCGCGCGGCGGCGGCCCTGTACTCGGCCCAGGCGGCCGACGTGGACATCGTCATCACCACCGCGCTGATCCCGGGCCGGGCGGCGCCGCGGCTCCTCACCGCCGCGGACGTGGCGTCGATGAAGCGCGGATCGGTCATCGTGGACATGGCCGCGGCCCAGGGCGGCAACGTCGAGGGCAGCGTGGCGGACGAGGTGGTGGTGACCGAGAACGGCGTGACGATCATCGGGTACACCGACCTGGCCGGACGCCTGCCCGCACAGGCCTCGCAGCTGTACGGCACCAACCTGGTGAACCTCACCAAGCTGGTCACCCCGGACAAGGACGGGCGGTGGGCGCTGGATCTGGACGACGTCGTCCAGCGTGGGGTGACCGTGGCCAGGGACGGTGAGGTCCTGTGGCCACCGCCGCCGGTGCAGGTCAGTGCGGCACCCGCCGCGGCGGCCGCCGAACCGCTCGAGCCGCCCGCGGAGAAGAAGAAGCTCTCCCCCCGGGCCAGGCTCGGCCTGATCGCCACCGGGATGGCGCTGCTGCTTCTGCTCACCGCAGTCGCGCCCGGAGACATCCCGCGCCACATCACGGTGTTCGTCCTGGCGATCGTGATCGGGTACTACGTGATCGGCAACGTCCATCACGCGCTGCACACCCCGCTCATGTCGGTGACCAACGCGATCTCCGGGGTGATCGTCGTGGGCGCACTGCTCCAGATCGGGATCGACAACACCGTCGGTCAGGTCCTGGCCACCATCGCGATCCTCGTCGCGTCCATCAACGTCTTCGGCGGATTCGCCGTGACGCGCCGCATGCTCGGCATGTTCTCGAAGGGAGCCTGAGGAGATGTCACTCGTGACCGCCGCCAACGCGGCCTACCTCGTCGCCGCGCTGCTGTTCATCATGTCCCTGGCCGGCCTGTCCAAGCACGAGACCGCCCGCCGGGGCCTGAGCTTCGGCATCGCCGGCATGGCCCTGGCGCTCGTGGCCACCGTCGCGCTGGTGATCGACCATCATCCCGCCACCACCGGGATCGTCCTCATGGTGGTCGCGGTGCTCATCGGCGCGACGCTGGGGCTGCTGCGTGCCCGGCGCGTGCAGATGACCGAGATGCCCGAGTTGATCGCCCTGCTGCACTCCTTCGTGGGCCTGGCCGCGGTGCTCGTGGGGTGGAACGGTTACCTCGAACCCGAGCTGCACGGTGACCTCTCCGGCGCGCTGCTGGACATCCACCACGCCGAGGTGTTCATCGGCGTCTTCATCGGCGCCATCACCTTCACCGGATCGATCGTGGCCTACCTCAAACTGTCGGCGAAGATGAAGTCCGCGCCGCTGGTGCTGCCGGGCAAGAACCTCATCAACGCCGGGATCCTGGTGGCGTTCGTCGCCCTCACCGTCGCGTTCGTCGTCACGCCGGCGCTGTGGATGCTCGCGCTGGTCACGGCCCTTGCGCTGGCCCTGGGCTGGCACCTCGTGGCGAGCATCGGTGGCGGCGACATGCCGGTCGTGGTCTCGATGCTCAACTCGTACTCCGGGTGGGCCGCGGCCGCGACGGGCTTCCTGCTCGGCAACGACCTGCTCATCGTCGTCGGCGCACTGGTCGGATCCTCGGGTGCCTACCTGTCCTACATCATGTGCAAGGCGATGAACCGGTCGTTCATCTCGGTCATCCTGGGAGGCTTCGGTATCGAGGCCGCCTCGGGCGAGGGCAGGGACCACGGAGAACACACCGAGATCGACGTCGCCGGCGCCGCCGAGTTGCTGGCGGGCGCCTCGAAGGTGATCATCGCCCCGGGCTACGGCATGGCCGTCGCGCAGGCGCAGTACCCCGTCGCCGACCTCACCCGCACCCTGCGCGAGCGGGGCGTGGATGTGCGCTTCGCCGTGCACCCGGTCGCGGGCCGCCTGCCCGGTCACATGAACGTGCTGCTCGCCGAGGCGAAGGTGCCGTACGACATCGTCTTTGAGCTCGACGAGATCAACGACGACTTCTCGGACACCGACGTGGTCCTGGTGATCGGTGCCAACGACACCGTCAACCCGGACGCCGCCGAGGACCCCGGCAGCCCGATCGCGGGCATGCCCGTGCTCCACGTATGGGAGGCGACGGACGTGATCGTCTTCAAGCGATCCATGGCCGCCGGGTACGCCGGTGTGCAGAACCCCCTGTTCTTCCGCGACAACACCCAGATGTTGTTCGGCGACGCCAAGGACCGTGTCGACGACATCCTGGGCGCGCTCAAGGAGCAGCCTGTCGGGGCGGGCGGGTAGAGCCGGTCGCAGGATCCTGTACTACGAGGACCTGGACGACGAGGATCTGGACGGCGACGCCGTGGCCGCCTCCGTCTCCCCGGCCTCGCCGACCGGCACGGCGTCGGTCCCGAGCCCGTCGGGTTCGAGTGCGCCGCCCTCGAGCCCGTCGCTCTCGAGCACGTCCTGGAAGTACGCCATCTCGCGGTGGTAGGCCTTGTCCAGGCCCTCCCGTTCGTCCTCCTCGGTGACCCGCAGGCCCATCGTCTTGCCCAGGACAAAGGCGATGAGCAGGGTGACGGTGAAGGAGTAGGCGAGGACGGCCGCGGTGGCCAGGGTCTGGGCGCCGAGCTGCCCGAACCCGCCACCGTAGAGCAGGCCCGCCTCACCGGCCGGGGAGGCGGGATCGGCGATCACACCGATGAGCAGGGTGCCGATGATGCCCGCGACCATGTGGAGTCCGGCCACGTCGAGGGAGTCGTCGTACCCGAGGCGGTACTTCAGGCCCACCGCGTAGTGGCAGACCACGCCGCAGATCAGGCCGATCGCGATGGCGCCGAGCGGGCTGACCGCGGCGGCGGCCGGGGTGATGCCCACCAGTCCGGCGACGAGCCCGGACGCCACGCCGAGGGTGGTGGGGTGCTTGGCGCGGACCTGCTCGGTGATCATCCAGGCCAGTGCGCCACACAGTCCGGCGACCACGGTGTTGAGCGCGGCCACCGCGGCCGTGTTGCCCGCGGCGACGGCGGAGCCGGCGTTGAAACCGATCCACCCGGCGAAGAGCATTCCGGCGCCGAGGAACGTCAGGGGGACGCTGTGTGGCCTGCTGATCGCGGGGAAGCCGGCTCGTCGGCCGAGCACGAGCACCAGGGCGAGGGTCGCGACCCCCGCGTTGATGTGGATCGCGGTGCCGCCCGCCAGGTCGATGGCCCCCAGATTGTTGGCGATCCACCCGCCCGTGACCGAACCGTCGTCGGAATCGAACGCGAACACCCAGTGGGCCACGGGGAAGAACACCAGCACCGGCCACACGACGGCAAAGACGAGCCAGGTGGAGAAGCGCATCCTGTCCGCCACGCCGCCGGCTACCAGGGCGACGGTGATCCCCGCGAACAGGAGCAGGAACCCGGCGAACAGGGCGGGTGGTAGGCCCGGGGTCGCGGGTTCGGCCATGATGCCCCGGAGTCCCAGGTACTCGAGCGGGTCGCCGAGCAGGCCCGCGCCCCCGACCGAGTCTCCGAAGGTCAGCGAGTAGCCGATCAGGACCCACAGCACGGCCATCACGGCGACCGCGCCGATCGTCATCATCATCATGTTGAGCGTGCTGCGGATGCTGACCATGCCGCCGTAGAACAGGGCCAGGCCGGGGACCATGAAGGCCACCGCGACCATGGCCGCGAGCACCCAGGCGGTGTCTGCCGCCGCAATGGCTACGTCCATGTCTGTCTCTTTCCTCTGAGGCCACTCCCGGGCGGGGAGACGTGGGGACCGTGCGTTTCACAGTGTGAACCTTTGTTGCTTTCTGTCAGGTACCGCGCTCGTTGCCATTCGGTTACCGCGCGGTGGGCGCACCTGGCCTCGGGTTCGAGTTTGCGTGATCAGGCCAGTTCAACAACTCCCCGGGCGGCCGGTAATCCGTAACACCGAGGTAACCAACCTTCCGTTTAGTCGCAGTATATTTTGACCACCAAGCAGAAACAGTGGATCAGGAGACGTCATGACAGTCACCGCAGACCCCTCCGCCGGGGTCGCCGACCGCGCGAACGGCGCGACCAGGCAGTCGTCGTTCCCGGCGCTCGACTCCGACCGTGACCACCTGAGCGCCCCCGGCACCCTCGCCCGGATGGTCGCGGACACCGGGACGCGGTTCGTGCTGGCCGTGTTCACCAACCTCAGGGGCAAGCCGTGCGCCAAGCTCGTGCCGGCCTCCGCGGTCGACCAGCTCGAGGCCGGGGAGCTCGGGTTCGCCGGATACGCGGCAGACGCGATCGGCCAACAGCCCAGGGACCCCGACCTCCTCGTCGTCCCCGACCCCCGCTCCTTCACCCCCCTGGACTTCATCAAACCCGGGCTGGCGCTCGTGCACTGCGATCCCTGGGTGAACGGGGAGCCGTGGCGCTTCGCCCCGCGCGTCATCCTGGGACGGATGCTCGCCGACGCGGCGACCGACGGCCTCGAACTCAAGGTCGGGGCCGAGGTCGAGTACTTCCTGGTCCGCAGGAGCGATGACGGGTCGCTGCACACCGCCGACCCCAAGGACGACGAGTCGCACCCGTGTTACGACGCCCGGGGCGTGACCCGCATGTTCGAGCACCTCGCGGGGGTCTCGGACGCGATGAACGTCCTCGGCTGGGCCAATTACGCCAACGACCACGAGGACGGCAACGGGCAGTTCGAGCAGAACTTCGCCTACGACGAGGCGATGGTCACCGCCGACCGGGTCATGACGCTGCGCTACATCATCTCCATGCTGGCCGAACAGCGGGACATGATCGCGACCTTCATGCCCAAGCCGTTCTCTGACCGCACCGGATCGGGAATGCACCTGCACATGTCCCTGTGGCGCGACGGGCACCCGGTGTTCCCCGCGGTCGGCGAGGACTCCTACGGGCTCGGGCTCTCACCCATGGCGTACTCGTTCATCGCCGGCGTGCTCACCCATGCCGCCGGCATGCACGCGATCCTGTGCCCCACCATCAACTCCTACAAACGTATCGGTGCACGCACGACGGCGTCGGGGGCCACGTGGTCGCCCACGGACGCCACCTACGGCGGCAACGACCGCACCCACTACCTGCGTGTGCCCGACGGCAACCGGGTGGAACTCCGCGGCGGCGACGGCTCCGCCAACCCCTATCTCGCCGTCGCGGTGCAGTTGGCCGCCGGCCTCGACGGGGTGCGGAGGGATCTCGACCCCGGCGTCCCCGCCACGGTCAGCGAGGCCACCCACACCCTTCCTCCGACCCTGCTGCACGCGGTGGAGGAGTTGGGCCGGGACGAGGTCGTCCGCGCCGCACTGGACATCGGCGGGGACGGCGTCGCCGACTACTACGCGGATCTCAAACGCGAGGAGTTCATCTCCTGGCACAACACGGTCACCCAGTGGGAGATCGACGAGTACCTGACCGCGTTGTGACGCACCGCGGCCCCCGCCGCGCGGCCGTATCGCTCGACCCGACACCACCCCCAGACCCCACGACACCAGGAGAACCCCCCATGTGCGGCATCGTCGGACTCCACCTGCGCGACCCGGATCTCGAACCCCGGCTCGGCGACCTGCTCACCACCATGCTCGGCGAGATGACCGACCGCGGATCGGATTCGGCCGGCGTCGCGGTCTACGGCAACCCCGACTGGACCCCGGCCGGATCGGCCACCGTCACCGTGCTCGCCGACCTCACCGACGGCGTCGACGCCCGGACCCTGGCCTCGCGTGTCGGTGGGCACCTGGGGTGCGAGGTATCGGGCCGCGAGCTGGGTGCCACCGTCCTCCTGACCGCCGGGACCGACCCGCAGACCCTGGCCTCCGCCGTCCGCACGGCCTTCCCGGAGGCCGTCCTGGTGGGCCTGGGCACCGAGCTCGCCGTCCTCAAGGGCGTGGGACTGCCACTGGACCTGGCCTCGGGCTTCGGCCTACCGGGGGCCTCGGGATGGCAGGGCGTGGGGCACACCCGGATGGCCACCGAATCGGCGGTCACCCCCGCCGGGTCACATCCCTTCTCGGTGGGTCCGGACCAGTGCATCGTCCACAACGGGTCCTTCTCCAACCACGCCTCGGTCCGGCGCGAACTCGCCCGACGCGACATCCACTGCGACACCCTCAACGACACCGAGGTCGCGGCGCGGTTCGTGGCCGCCCAGATCGCCCTCGGGGCGGGCATCGACCAGGCACTGGCCGAGATGGCCGGCGTCCTGGACGGCTTCTACACGCTGCTGGTGTCGACCGCCGAGGAGTTCGCGGTGGTGCGGGACCCGATCGCCTGCAAGCCGGCTGTGATCGCCGAGACCGACCGCTACGTCGCCATGGCCTCGGAGTACCGGGCGATGGCGCACCTCCCGGGCATCGACAACGCCCGTCTCTTCGAACCCGAACCGGGCCGCGTGTACCACTGGCGGCGCTGAGCCCGTCCCCTGCGCATCCCATCCACCAGCACGCGGTGGAGTCCCCACCCGAAAGGAAGAACGATGACCGTGACGCCGGAACAGGCCTTCGCGCCGAGGGACCTCGGCCCCGTCGGCGACGCGCCGCCCGCCGCCCCGCAGGTGATCGACGTCCGGGAGGCCGGGCTGCGCGAGACCAATCGGATCCTCCAGGAGTCCGACGGCACCGGCAGATACCTCCTCACCGCTCCCCGGGGGGCGCACGCGCTCGCTGTGGGCCTGACGGAGCCGGACGAGGTCGTGATCGACGGGCCCACCGGGTACTACACCGCCGGGATGAACGACGGTGCCCACGTCACGGTCAACGGGAACGTGGGGGTCGGGGTGGCCGAGAACATGATGTCGGGGACGGTGCGGGTCGCCGGGTCGGCCTCGCAGTCGGCCGGGGCGACGGCCCATGGTGGGCTGCTGGTGATCGAGGGAGACGCCGGCGCCCGGTGCGGCATCTCGATGAAGGGCGTGGACATCGTCGTCGGCGGCTCGATCGGTCACATGAGCTGCTTCATGGGCCAGGCCGGGCGTCTGGTCGTCCTGGGCGATGCCGGCGACGCCCTCGGCGACTCGCTCTACGAGGTCCATATCTACGTGCGGGGTCGCGTCGAGTCCCTCGGCGCCGACTGCGTCGAGAAGGAGATGCGGCCCGAACACCACACCGAGCTCCGGGAGCTGCTCGACCGTGCTGCCGTCACCGGGGTCTCGACCGAGGAGTTCCGGCGCTACGGCTCCGCCCGCACGCTCTACACCTTCGACGTGGACAACGCCTCCGCCTACTGACCGCTCGCCGACTCTGACCACAGGAGCCCGACATGCCCTTCGACGGACACACCCGATCCGACCAGGCCACCCCACCGCAGATCCCGACCGCGACGGTGGACCCGACCCTGCGCGAATCCGCCACCTTCCCGCGTTCGGTGATCCACGAGATCCAGCGCGCGGCCGCGACCGGGATCTACGACATCCGCGGCTGGGGTGCCAAGCGGAAGGTGCCGCACTTCGATGACCTGCTCTTCCTGGGCGCCTCAATGTCGCGATACCCGCTCGAGGGATACCGCGAACGCTGTGACACCGACATCACCCTGGGCACCCGACACGCCACCAAGCCCCTCCACCTGGACATCCCCGTGACCATCGCGGGAATGAGCTTCGGTGCCCTGTCGGCGCAGGCCAAGGAGGCCCTCGGACGCGGGGCCAGTGCCGCGGGCACCTCCACGACCACGGGTGACGGTGGGATGACGGCGGAGGAGCGCGGCCAGAGTTCGAAGCTCGTCTACCAGTACCTGCCCTCGCGCTACGGGATGAACCCCGTCGACCTCCGCAAGGCCGATGCCATCGAGGTGGTCCTGGGGCAGGGAGCCAAACCAGGTGGGGGAGGCATGCTCCTGGGCCAGAAGATCTCCGACCGGGTCGCACAGATGCGGACCCTGCCCCGGGGGATCGACCAGCGTTCGGCCTGCCGGCACCCGGACTGGACCGGCCCCGACGACCTCGCGATCAAGATCCTCGAGTTGCGGGAGATCACCGGGTGGGAGAAGCCGGTCTACGTCAAGGTCGGCGCGACCCGCACCTACTACGACGTCAAGCTGGCGGTGAAGGCCGGCGCGGACGTGGTGGTCGTGGACGGGATGCAGGGTGGCACCGCCGCCACGCAGGACGTCTTTATCGAGCACGTGGGCATCCCCACCCTCGCCGCGATCCCGCAGGCGGTGCAGGCACTGCAGGAGATGGACCTGCACCGGAAGGTGCAGCTGATCGTCTCCGGAGGGATCCGCTCGGGGGCGGACGTGGCCAAGGCCATGGCCCTGGGCGCCGACGCCGTCGCGATCGGGACGGCCGCACTGATCGCGCTGGGGGACAACGACCCCCGGTACGAGCAGGAGTACCGCGCACTCGGCTCGGCGCCGGGGTTCTACGACGACTTCCAGGACGGGCGTGACCCGGCCGGGATCTCCACCCAGGACCCCGACCTGGCGAGACGACTCGATCCGGAGGCCGCCGGCCGGCGCCTGGCCAACTACCTGCACGTGCTGACGATGGAGGCGCAGACGATCGCCCGGGCCTGTGGTAAGTCCCACCTGACCCACCTGGAGCCGGACGACCTGGTGGCGTTGACGATGGAGGCCGCCGCGATGGCGCGCGTGCCGTTGGCGGGGACCGACTGGATCCCCGGCCGCGCGGGACGGGAGCTGTAGATGACCGTCGTGCCGGACGACCGGACCGGTGCCGGACCCGCGCCGGTTGCGGGTGGCGACTTCCGCCGGGCGGCGACGATGACTACCGTCGAGGACATGGCAGCCGGGCGGGATGACGAGCGGAGGGTCGTCCACCAGGCGGCGCCCCGTGAGCTCCCCGTGGACGTGCCCACCGGCAACGATCTCGAGCGCATCATCGGGTTCCACGTCCGCAGACTGCGTCTGGCGGAGAACCTGGGGGTCGCGGAGATGGCACAGCGGATCGGCATCTCCAAGGCGATGCTGTCCAAGATCGAGAACGCGCAGACGTCCTGCTCGCTGAACATGCTCGCCAAGCTCGCCACCGGGCTCGACGTGCCGGTGACCTCGCTGCTGCGCGGCGCGGACACTCGACGCGACGCCGTGTTCACCCCGGACGGGCAGGGGGCGACGATCGTGGGCCGCGGCACCTCGGTGGGCCACGACTACGAGTTGCTCGGCGCGCTGCGGGGACCCAACAAGCGGATCGAACCCGTCCTGGTGACGTTGACCGCCGAGTCGGAGACGCATCCCCGCTTCCAGCATCCCGGCACCGAGCTGCTGTACATGCTCTCCGGGGACATGATCTACCACCATGCCGAGTCCGAATACCGACTCCGTCCGGGGGACTCCCTGCTCATCGACGGCGAGGGCGTCCACGGGCCGGTGGCGATGCTGGAACTGCCCATCCGCTTCCTCTCGGTGACCGCCTACCCCGACGGCGTCGACGGCTGATCCGCCCAGGCCAGCCCGTCCAGCCCGCTCCGCTTCACCCACGCCGCCCACGCCGCGCCGCCCCCTCCGGCGGCCGTGGCACTCCCGTACCTTCCGCACCGTCCGGGCCGTCCGGACCACCGAGGAGCCCGTCATGACCATCCCGGTCGCCACCACCGTCACCTCGCTGATGTCCGCGATCGCGGACGTCGGGACCGACCCGACGCGGGGCGGGTACAGCCGCCCCGTCTACTCCCGCGCGGAACTGGACCTGCGCGAGTGGTTCCTGGCCGAGGCGGCCGCGCGTGGTCTGGACACCGAGACCGACCGCAACGGGATCATCTGGGCCTGGTGGAATCCGGGCGGCCATCTGCTGGAGGACGCCGTCGTCACCGGCAGCCACCTGGACTCCGTACCCGGGGGAGGAGCCTTCGACGGCCCGCTCGGCGTCGCCTCGGCGCTGGTCGCGGTCGACCTGCTGGAGGCCCGGGGCGTGCAACCTCGGCGGGCCCTGGCCCTGACCGTCTTCCCCGAGGAGGAGGGGTCCCGGTTCGGGCGGGCGTGCCTGGGTTCGCTGCTCCTCACCGGCGCCATGGACCCGGCCACCGCCGCGCGCCTGACCGACGACGACGGCACCACCTACGCCGAGCTGTGCACCGCCAACGGGCTGGACCCGTCGCGACTGGGCCGCGATGAGGAGGCGCTTCGACGGATCGGCCGATTCGTGGAGCTTCACGTCGAACAGGGTCGGGGTCTGATCGACCTGGACAATCCGGTCGCGGTGGCCTCGTCCATCATCGGCCACGGGCGCTGGCGGATCAGCTTCACCGGCCAGGGCAACCACGCCGGGACCACGCTGCTGGCGGACCGCCGCGACCCGATGATCCCGGCCTCCCGCACCGTTCTCGACGTCCGGCGCATCGCCCGCGCACACCGGGGGGCCCGGGCGACCGTGGGACGGATCGTGCCCACCCCCGGCGGCACCAACGTCATCGCCTCCCGGGTCGACCTGTGGCTGGACGTGCGCCACCCCGACGACGCCGTGACCGCCCGGATGGTCCACGAGATCGCGGAGGCGGCGTCGATGGCGGCCGCGCGCGAGGGCTGCGGGAGCTCGATCGTGCAGGAGTCGCTCAGCGGTTCGGTGACCTTCGACCCGGTGTTCCGTGACCGACTGCTCAACGACCTGCCCGGGGTCCCCGTCCTGGCCACGGGGGCGGGTCACGACGCCGGGGTCCTGGCCGCGCACGTCCCCACCGCGATGCTGTTCGTCCGCAACCCCTCCGGGGTGTCGCACTCCCCGGAGGAGCACGTGGAGGACGCCGACGCCGAACTGGGCGCCGAGGCGTTGGCCGACGTTCTCGCCGACCTGCTCACCTGCGATGACCTCCCGGCTCCCGACGCCGCCTGACCCGCACACCACGAGAAAGTGATCCCCATGACCGACACAGCGCACCCGGCCGACACAGTGAAGTTCCTCGTGATCGGCGGGGGACTCGAAGGGTTGTCGATCGCCTGGAACCTGGCCGAGCGCGGCGAGACCGACGTCCTCGTCGTCGAGAAGGACACCCTGTGCTCCGGCATGACCGGCAAGTCCAGCGGCATCGTCCGCTGCCACTACGGCTCGCCCACCATGGCGGCCCTGAGTTGGCACAGCATCCCGGTGTTCGAGAATGCGACCGGGTTGCTGGGCGACGACATGGCGTTCCGCCAGTGCGGGTACGCGGTGATCGTCGGCGAGGAGAACGTGATCCCGCTGCGCGCGAACGTGGCCATGCAGCAGAGCTTGGGCATCGAGACCGAACTCATCCCGCCGGACCGGATGGCGGAGTTGTGGCCCGGTCTGAACGTCGACGACGTGGCCGCGGCGGCGTGGGAGCCACGTGGCGGTCGCGGGGAGGCGTACATGACGGGGATGGCGTTCGCGGCCGCCGCCCGCCGACACGGGGTCCGGGTCCGCCAGAGCACCCGGGTCACGTCGCTGCTGCGGGGGCGGGGCGACCGGGTGGTGGGAGCCGAGTTCGCGGACGGCAGCACGGTGCATGCCGAGCAGGTGATCCTCGCGACCGGGGTGTGGGCGCCGCAGCTCGGCGCCACCGTCGGTCTGGACCTGCCCGTCCGGGCCCAGCGCGCGCAACTGGTGTTGGTGGATCAGGGCGAACCGCTGGAGCAGGTGCCCACGCTGTCGGACCTGGTGGGCCTGCAGTACCTGTGCCGCGAGCCCAACGGGGAGATCCTCGCCGGCAACTCCGACCACCACTCGCCGCAGTACATCGATCCCGACTCCTACTCCAACCGAGCCGACGACACGACGGTCGAGAAGGTCGTGGAGCGGCTCATGCACCGCCTTCCCGACATGCCGGATCCGGCGATCACCGGCAGTTACGTGGGGGCGTACGACACCACTCCCGACTACAACCCCGTGATCGGCCCGTCACCCCTCGACGGATTGTTCCTGGCGGTCGGCTTCTCGGGGCACGGGTTCAAGATGTCGCCCGCGGTCGGTCGACTGGTCGCGGAGTTGCTCCTCGACGGGACGACGACGATGTCGGGGGTCGACCCGGCGGACTGCCGACTCTCCCGATTCGCCGAGGGCAGGCCCACGATCAGCCTCAACCCCTATGTGGGCGCCGGCGAGATGCGCTGAGCCGCGCCCGCCGGCGTCGCCCGGCGGGATGCCGAGAGCCGGTCAAACCGCCCGGATCTCCCCGGTGACGAGGTGCGCCACATGACCGGTCACCCAGATGCCGGTGCCGGGAGCGTCGTCGCACCCGGCCGATATCGCCACGCGTCCCTCGCGGCCGAGCACGGTGCCCTGCCGGGCGGTGTAGCGCTGCGGCAGCGTGCCGTTGCCGGTGAGCCACACGGCCAACCCCGCCTGGAAACTCCCCGTCACGGGGTCCTCCGGGATCCCGGCCGAGAACGGGAAGAAGCGGACCTCGACATCGACCTCGGCCGGGTCCGCCGGGTCCGTGGGGTAGCGGCCGAGGACTCCCACCCGGTCCCCTGCCAGGGCCTGCATGTCGGGCCTGACGGCGAGAACGGTCTCGGCATCCCGCAGGAGCAGCGCGCACGAGCCGGGGCCGTTGTCCACCCAGGAGTGGTCCACCACGTCGTCGCGGCTCAGGCCCAGGCCCGACACCAGCCGCTCCACCTGCGATTCGCCGAGGGGTCCGGACCTGATCAACTCCGGCGCGGCGAACGACCAGTCTCCGGCCCCCTCGTCGCGGACGGTGATCAATCCGATCCCGCATTCCTGCACGGCCCTGCCCGGCATCCGGGGCCGGCCCCCTGCCTCGTGCCACGCCGCGCACGAACCGAGGGTGGGGTGGCCCGCGAACGGCAGCTCCCCGGCCGGGGTGAAGATGCGGACCCGGTAGTCGGCGGCCTCGGTGGTGGGCGCTAGTAGAAAGGCGGTCTCGGACAGGTTGGTCCACCTGGCGATGGTCGCCATCTGCGTGCCGGACAGTCCGTCCGCGTCGTGGACCACGGCGAGGGGGTTGCCCCGGAACGGGACGGGGGAGAAGACGTCGACCTGCGAGAACCTCATTCCCGAGACGGTACTCCCGGGGCCCAGCTCAGCTCTCGCGGAGCGCTCCCGTGGACTTCAGCCGAAGCTTCTCCAGCTGCGCGCCGTGCTCGACCGCGCGCTCCACCAGCGCCTCCAGGGTCGGCTGGGGCAGCCGCGGGTCGCCTATGTCCAGCAGGGCCCGGAACCCCAACTCCTTGCCCCGGACCGCGATCGTGAGCGCCTCCAGTTCGAGCAGATCGCTGAGCGGGGATCGTTGGGCGAACCGCTGGTTGGGCTTGAGCTGACCGAGCTTCTCCGCCGCCCGCGCCGGCAGGTCCTTGAGTGCCGACGGAGACGTTCCGGCCAGGGTCATGAGTTCCTCGAGGCTGTGGAGGTCGTCCTCGGTCTCGTCGCCGATCCGGGCGACGACCTCACGGATCTCCGGGTCCTCGTGGTCCTGCGCCACACGCCGGAACAGATCCACCCCGGCGGCGGCCCCGGCGTGGTGGTCCTGCATGTACGTGTGCAACATCTCAGTGGCCATGTCCGCGACGTTACGTCGTCTGGTCCTCAGGTCAACCGCGAGCGAGCGCCGGGAGCAGCTCCTGCTCCGCCAATTCCAGGAACCCGAGTTGGTCCTGGGAGACGTGGTGCAGGTAGATCTCGTCGAATCCCAGGTCCTCGAACTCGCGGAGCCGGGCGACGAGGTGGTCGACGGAGTCGGTGACGATCACGGTCTCCTCGATCTTCTCGTCGGGGATGTACCGGGCGACCAGGTCGAACTCCTCGGGGGTGGGCAGGTCGTAGGCGACCGGTGGGTCCACGGCGTGGTTCTGCCACTGGTCGCGGGCGACCTCGCGGGCGCGGCTCATGGTGTCCTCGATGGCCACGTGGACCTGGAGGGCGAGAGGGCCCCGGCCCCCCGCCGTGCGGTACGACTGGATGATCTGCCGGACCGATTCCGGGTCGTCGTTGATCGTGATGAGTCCATCGGCCCAGTTCGCCGCCCGCGCGGCGGTCTCCGGGGTGAGCGCCGGGCCCATGATCCGGGGTGGCGTCTCGGGTAGTGAGTACACCCGCGCCTTCTCGACGTCGACGAGACCGTGGTGCGTGACCTCCTCGCCGCGGTGCAGGCGGCGGATGACGTCGACGCTCTCCTCCAGGCGGGCCTGCCGGGTGGCCTTGTCGGGCCATTTGTCGCCGGTGATGTGCTCGTTCATGTTCTGGCCGCTGCCGAGGGCCACCCAGAAGCGATCGGGGAACATCTCCGCCAGCGTCGCCGACGACTGGGCGACCACGGCGGGGTGGTAGCGCTGGCCGGGCGCACAGACGGTACCGAACGTCATGTCGGTGGTGGCCAGTGCCGCACCCAACCACGACCAGGCGAAGCCCGAATGGCCCTGGCGGGTGGACCAGGGGGAGAAGTGGTCGGAGCACATCGCGATGCGGAAGCCCGCCCGTTCGGCCTGCTGGACGTCCCGCAGCAACCTGCCCGGGGAGATCTGTTCGTGCGAGGCGTGGAATCCGTACGTGGTCATCGTTCGCCTTCCTCTCGTCCCTTCCGGGCCGCCTGCAGGGCGTCGGCCGCCCGGATCAACCCGATGTGGCTGAACGCCTGGGGGAAGTTCCCCGCCAGGCGGCCGGATTCGGGGTCGAACTCCTCGGAGAACAGCCCCAGGTCGCTGCCCCGGGACACCATGGTGTCCATGAGGTTCTGGGCATCATCGATGCGGCCGCTCCCGGCGTACTGCTCGACCAGCCAGAAGGTGCACAGGACGAACGGGTACTCGCCGCCCTCCAGGCCGTCGATCCCGCTGTCGACCCGGTACCGGTGGACGAAGCCCTCCTCGGTGACGAGGTCCCGTTCGATGCACGCCACCGTCCCGAGCATCCGGGGGTCGTCGTAGTCCAGGAACCCGGTGTGGGGGAGCTGGAGCAGGGAGGCGTCCACCTCGGAGTTGTCATAGGTCTGGGTGAAGCTGCCCAGCTCGGAGTCGTATCCGTGCTCGTCGATCTCCTCGGCCAGGCGGGACCGCAACTCACGCCACCGCTCGACGGGGCCGTCGAGCCCGTGCTCCTCGACCGCGCGGACGCCACGGTCGAAGGCGGCCCACATCATGGCCCTGCCGTGGGTGAAGTGGTGGGTGGACCCGCGCATCTCCCAGATGCCGTGGTCCTCCCGGTCGAAGTGCTTCTCCGCGTAGCGCAGGAGACCCTTCTGCAACCCCCAGGTGTACTCGTCCTCGTGGGCCCCGGCCTCGCGCAGGTCGTGCAGCGCGATCATCACCTCCCCCACGACGTCGGCCTGGTACTGGTCGGCGGCTCCGTTGCCGATGCGCACCGGACGGGAGTCCTCGTAGCCGTCGAGGTGGTCGAGCTCCATCTCGATCAGCTGGCGCTCCCCGCCCAGGCCGTACATGATCTTGACGTCGTCGACGTCACCGGCGACCGCACGCAGGAGCCAGTCCCGCCACAGTTCGGCGCCCTCTGTGAGCCCGTGTGCCACCACGACCTCGATGGTGAACGCCGCGTCGCGGAGCCAGGTGTAGCGGTAGTCCCAGTTCCTCTCGCCGCCGAAGTACTCGGGAAGTGAGGTGGTCGGCGCGGCCACGATGGCCCCCGTGTCCAGGTTGGTGAGCGCTCGCAGGACGAGCAGCGACCGGGTCACCTCAGGCCGGGGATCGCAGTCGACCTCCAGCTGTGACGACCACTCGGTCCAGGCGCTGATGGTCGCCGCGATGGTCTCGTCGGCCTCGGGCGGGTCGGGCACGTCTGCGTGGGACGGGAACCACGTCAGGTCCCAGTCCAGCCGCTCCCCGGCGCGGACGTCGAACGTCCCCTCGAGTCGGCGGGCGCGCCCACCCTCCTGAGATCGTTCGTCGTCTCGCACGTCGGCGTGGGTGTCGTCGGTGGGCGACGAGTCGTCGTCGTCCTCGTCGGGCCACCGCAGCATCGGCCCGGTCACCAGGATGCCGTCGGGCCCCGCCAGTGCCAGCAGCGCTCGGTGCTCCCCGTCTCTGGCGATCTCCCGGGTCCACGGCGTGGCCCGTGCGTAGTCGAACCGCAGGCGCAGGTCGTGCTCGACGGTCACCTCGCCGTCGAGGCATTCGACCCGGCGGATCAGATCCCCCTGCGACTCGCTCCGCAGGAGGCAGTCGGTCACCCGGGCGGTGCCGGACGGGGACCGCCAGGTCGTCTCGAGCACGAAGGTCTCCGGGATGTAGCGGCGGTCGAGCACCTCACCGTCGACCACCGACAGGCGCCACCGGCCGGCCTCCGGTCCGTCGAGCAGGGCCGAGAACACGGCGGGGGAGTCGAATCTGGGCAGGCAGAGCCAGTCGATGCTCCCGTCCCGCGACACGAGCGCTCCGGTTCGCAGGTCGGACAGCAGCGCGTAGTCCTCCAGGGGTGTACTGCGTGTCGGGCTCGCCATCTCTAGAAAACGGGCTTGCCGCCGGTCACGCCGAGCACGGTGCCCGAGACGTAGCCGGCGTCCGAGGGCGAGGCGAGGAAGACGAACGCGCCAGCGCACTCCGCGGGCTGTCCCGCGCGGCCGAGGGGGGTGTCCGACCCGAACTCCTCCAGCTTCTCGCCGGGCTGCGTGGCCGGTTGCAACGGCGTCCAGATGGGGCCGGGGGCGACCGCGTTCACCCGGATGCCCCGGGACCCGAGTTCGGAGGCGAGGTTGACGGTGAGGTTGTTCAGGGCCGACTTGGTGGCCGCGTAGTCGAGCAGCGGCGGGGCCGGTTGGTAGGCCTGGATCGACGTGGTGGTGATGATCGACGACCCGGGGCCGAGGTGCTCCAATGCCTCCTGGCTCGCCCAGATGGTGGCGTAGAGATTGGTCTTGAAGACCCGGTCCATGTTCTCGCTGTCCATGGTCTCCAGACCCTCGCCGCGCGCGTGCTGGTAGCCGGCGTTGTTGACGAGGATGTCCAGTCCGCCGAGCTGCTGCGCCGCGTCCCGGACCATCTGCCGACACTGGGTCTCGTCGCGCAGGTCGCAGGGCAGCAGGACCGCCCGTCGCCCCGCGTCCTCGATCCAGCCCCGGGTGTCCTGGGCGTCGGATTCCTCCTCCGGAAGGTAGGAGATCGCCACGTCGGCGCCCTCGCGGGCGTAGGCGATGGCCGCGGCTCGCCCGATCCCCGACTCGCCGCCGGTGATGAGGGCCTTCATGCCCCGGAGCTTGTCCGATCCGCGATAGGTGTGTTCCCCGTGGTCGGGGACCGGGGTCATCTCGGAGCTGAGCCCGGGGGGCTGCTGTTCCTGGGCTGGGAACCCGCCGCTCTCGTTGGTCATCTCCTCGGCACGTCGTGTGATATCGCGTGTGGTGCTCATATTTCCAACGTACGTAACGCTCTCGTATCCGCCACCGGCACGCGGGTCGGGATGCGAGTCGGCACGCGGATGGGCATGGACGGGGACAGCCGGGCCGACGGGCGGCCGGGTGGCCCGGCCGGCGGCCGCCTCCAGCGCCGCCACGGCCTCGACCTGAGACATCCCGGTGATCCGGAGGAGGTCGATCACGGCCGACCGGATCTGCCCCACCGCCACGCTGACGGCCGGCGAGCTCGGTGTGGCATAGGTGGAGGAGGCCGAGATCGCCGAGTCCAGCGCCAGGCGGCGGACCAGTTCGGCGTCCCCGGAGCCGGTGGTCCATCGGCGGAGCTCCTCCACGGCGGACACCAGGTGGTCGAGCGCGTCCACGACGACCGGGTCGACGGGGTCGCCGTGGCGGACCAGGTTCGCTCCCGCCCGGCACAGCGCCCGCCCGGAGGTGACCAGCAGCACCACCCGGTCGCCGAGTCTCCCCGAGGCCCGCAGCGCCCGCCGGCGTTCGGCACGTGCGCGACCGGGACCCGCGGGGAGACGTTCCCGCGTGGCGGATGCGGCGTCGAGGAGTTCCTGGCGGGCGGCGGCGAGGTCGTCCATCTCCTCGAGCCGCCGCTCGGTGCCGATCAGCGACCCGGCGGCGAGGTCGTCTCGCAGGGCGGTGAGCACGGAGGCGAATCGATCCAGGTGCCGGGCGGCGACCGCGGTGACCCTGTGGCGGGAATGGTGGGGGACCACCGAGGTCAGCGCGACCGCCACCGCGCCGCCGATCACCGCGTCACCGAGCCTGATCCACGGGCCGGTCTCCAGGACGGGGACGAGGACCATGACGACGACTGCCGCGACCGCCGCCTGATTGCTCAGCAGGCCACTCGCACGGAACGCCACCGCAGCGGTGGTCGCCGCGAGGACCGCCACCGTGAGCTGCCACGCGCCGACACCGAACCACCGGGCCAGGAGTTCGGCGGCCACGATCCCCAGGAGCACGCCCGTGGAGATCTCGAGCGCCCGGACCCGCCGCTGCCCTGCCGAGAGCCCGGTCGCGACCACGGCGGCGATCGGCGCGAAGACCGCGTTCTGGGGGCCGAACACCAGCTCGGCGAGGAGAAAGGCGAGGCCGGCGGCCGTCGCGGCGAGAAGCAGGGTGGGCGAGTACCGGACGACCCTCGCCCAGGACTCGGACCCGCGTCGGCGCGCGCCCCCGACCAGCCGGGACCAGTGGGCGGAACTCTCCGACTCGATGCGACACCACCTCCGGCTACCGGCGTGAGTCCACGGTACGGGCGGGCCGCGGGGACGTCATCCGGATGATCAGCGCGAGAGCAGCCCCTTGGCGATGTGGGTCACCTGGATCTCGTTACTACCGGCGTAGATCATGAGCGATTTGGCATCCCTGGCGAGTTGTTCGACCCGGTACTCGGCCATGTACCCGTTGCCTCCGAAGAGCTGAACCGCGTCCATCGCGACCTCGGTCGCCGCCTCGGAGGAATAGAGCTTCATGGCCGACGCCTCGGCCAGGGTGAGTGGCTTCCCGGCCCGCGCGCGCTCGATGGACTGGAACACCATGTTCTGCACGTTGATCCGCGCCACCTCCATCCGGGCCAGTTTGAGCTGGATCAGTTGGAAGCGTCCGATCTCCTGGCCCCACAGGGTCCGCTCCCGGGAGTAGGCCACGCAGAGCCGGTGGCATTCCTGAATGATCCCCAGCGCCATGATCGCCACACCGGTGCGCTCGGCGGTGAAGCTGGACCTGGCGGACTCCCGCCCGTCGCCACCCCGGTGGTCCTCGGTCTCCCCGAGGAGGCGGTCGCGGCCGAGACGGACGTCGTCGAAGAACAACTCGCCGGTGGGGGAGCTGTGCAGGCCCATCTTCTTGAACGGGGCGCTCTGGGTCAGGCCGTCCATCCCCGTGTCCAGGACGAAGGTCAGGACCCTGCGGTCCCGCTTGGCGGTCGCGGCGGCACCGTCGTCGACACCGGCTGCCGCGCCCTCGTCGAGCTTGGCGTAGACGATCATCACGTCGGCGTGCGGGCCGTTGGTGATGAACGTCTTGCGGCCGTTGAGGATGTAGTCGTCGCCGTCCCTCCGCACGTAGGTCCGCATCCCGCCGAACGCGTCCGACCCCGAGTCCGGCTCCGTGATCGCCCACGACGCGACCTTCTCCATGGTCACGATGCCCGGCAGCCAGCGTTCCTTCTGCGCCAACGTGCCGCGCGACATGATCGTCGTGGCGCCCAGCCCGATGCTCACCCCGAGCGCGGAGACCAGGCCCATGCACGCTCCCGCGAGCTCGCTGATCACCACCGCCATCAGCGAGTCCTGGCCCTCGAACGCCCCGCCCGACCCGCTCGACTCGATCGCTCCGCTCGAGGTCTCCGACGCGCCCGCCTCCCGCGCACGCTGCCCGGCGAGCATCTTGCTCACCGCGTCGGCGGCCATGGTGTCGATCGCGAACTCCGCGAACAGTCTGCGGATGATCGGGTACGGCGTCATCTCCCCGCTCTCCAGGGCGTCCAGGTTCGGACGGATCTCCTTGTCGATGAAGCCCCGTACGGCCTCTCGGATCATCAGGTCGGTCTCGGACCACTCGAACATCGACGTCTCATCTCCTCGGTGTCCCAGGGCGCCGCTGGAACGTGTTCCGCCTGAAGTCTGCCGCGCCCCCGTCGGGCGGGGCGTGGTTTCGGCGTGAAACGCCTCGCAGCACTCAGGGCGCACAGCAGCTCGCACAGTCGGGCACACTCGGGTGCATGAGCGATTCCCCCCACGATGCGACCGATCGGGCTGACCACGACCGGGTTGACCACGAGCGGGCCGGCGGCAACCGGGCTGACGACAGTAGGGCTGCCGACAACCGGGCCGGTCGCGCCCAGCTGGGGAGGGTCGGCCTGTGGACGGGTTCGCTTGAGGGCGTGCCGCCGGCGGGGATCCCGGACCTGCTCGGCGAACTCGACGACCAGGGCTGGGGGTCGCTGTGGTTCGGGGAGGCCGTCGGGCGTGAGGCGTTCACCGCCGCGCAGCTCTATCTGTCGGCCACCAGCCGCATGGCCATCGGCACGGGAATCGCGAACATCTACGGACGGGACGCCTCGGCCGCCGGCGCGGCCGCGCGCACCATCGAGGCCCTGCACCCCGGTCGGTTCGTGCTCGGCCTCGGGGTCTCCCACGCCCCGCTGGTGGAACGGCACCGCGGACACCACTACGGTCGCCCGCTGTCGGCGATGCGCGAGTACCTCGACGCGCTCGACCGTTCCCAGCCCATGGCGGCGGGGGAGGACACCATGCCGCCGGTGGTGCTGGCCGCGCTCGGGCCCAAGATGCTCGAGTTGTCCCGGGACCGGACCTCCGGAGCGCACCCGTATCTGACCCTGCCCGAGCACACCGCGCGGGCGCGCGAGATCCTCGGCGGGTCCGGGGATGACGGGCCGGCGCTGGTGGTGGAACACGCCGCGGTGCTCGCCGCAGGTGTAGAGGACGACGACGAGCTGTGGCGGTCGCGGGCCCGGGACCACCTGAACATCTACACGGGACTGCCGAATTACCGGAACTCGTGGACCCGCCAGGGCTTCGACGAGTCCGACTACATCCGCGGCGGCAGCGACCGCCTGCAGGCGGCCTTGGTGACCCGGGGGATCGAGGCCACGCGGGTCCGGGTGCAGGAGCACCTGGACGCGGGCGCCTCCACGGTGCTCGTGCAGGTGCTCGGTGAGAACGTCCTGGCCCCGCCGGTAGAGGACTGGCGACGCGCGTCCGAGGGCCTCCTGGTCTGATCGCTCCTGGTCCCCGATCAGCCCTGGTACGCGGCGGTGTCGACGACGATCGGCCCCGCCACGGCTCCCCCGGTTGTGGTGAGGCGGTACTCGACCCGACCCGATCCGGTGGAGATGATCGCGTCGTAGGGGTGGGCGATGGGGTCCGGGACCCCGAGGGAGAACCGGGGGTGGGGGATCTGCGCGACCTTCTCCCCGCTCGCGCCGGTGTCCAGGTTGCGCCACGACAGCGTGGCGGTCAGGGCGCACGGACCCACGCCCGCGACCGCGAAGGCCCAGCTCACACTAGCCGTACCGGGATACCCGTCGCCCCGGAGTGAGGTGGACACGGCGCCGGCGCACGCACCGGTGGGAGACCCGCCCCAGGCGACCAGACGGTTCGGGGCGGGCAGGACCTGGACGACCGCCTCGGAGGAGCCCTGGGCGTGCGCCGTGGCCGGGGCCGCGAGGGCGGCCGACGAGGCGACGGCCGTGGCAGCGAGAGTCGCGACGACGGTGACGGGGAGACGGCGGGCGGACCGCCGGGACGTTCCGGTGATGTTCACACTGGTCATGCTCGCACCGGGTGATGCGGACCACAAGAGCGCGGGGTCGGGAGCGAACGCGGTCGACACCTGTCTGTAATGTCCGACTACAGGTCTCTGGAAGGACACGACGATGGGCGGTAGGACTCGGGGCGGGGACGCCGTTCGTGCGGAGCAGAACGGGCTGGTCCTCGTTCTGGCCTTCGGCGGCATCGTCATGTCCCTCACCCAGACCCTGGTCATCCCACTGCTGGGCATGCTGCCCGCCATCCTCGGCACGTCGGCGACCAACGCAGCGTGGGTCGTCACCGTCACCCTGCTCGCCGGAGCGGTGGCCGGCCCGGTGATGGGGCGTCTCGGCGATCTCTACCCCAAGAAGAACGTCCTCATCGGCGTCACCGCGGTGATGGTCGTCGGGTCCGTGTTGTGCGCCCTGGCCACCTCGTTGTGGCCGATGCTCATCGGCAGGGCGCTCCAGGGCGTGGGGATCGGGGTCATCCCGATCGGCATCGCGACGATGCGTGAGGTCCTGCCCGCCGTGCGCCTCGGCCCGGCGATCGCATTGATGAGCTCCTCGTTGGGGGTCGGTGGTGCGCTCGGGCTCCCGGCGGCGGCCGCCCTCGCGCAGTACGGCTCCTGGCAGTGGATGTTCTGGGGCACGGCCGTGCTCGGCCTCGGGATCATCGCGATGATGGCCCTGCGCATCCGGTCGCTGCCGGCGGCCAAGCCCGACGGGACCCTGGATCCCGTCGGCGCCCTGGGTCTCGCGGTGGGTCTGATCGCGCTCCTGTTGGCGGTGTCCAAGGGCGCGGACTGGGGCTGGGCCTCCCCTCTGACCCTCGGACTGTTCGTCCTGGCCGCCGTCGCGTTCCCCGTGTGGGGCTGGTGGGTCCTGCGTCACCCGTCTCCGCTCATCGACCTGCGGGTGGCGGCCCGGCGACCGGTCCTGTTGACCAACATCGCCTCGATCCTCGTGGGCATGGGGCTCTACGCGCAGCTGCTGGTGATCCCGCAGATCCTCCAGCTCCCCGTGGCCACCGGTCATGGTCTCGGCCAGTCGATGGTCGCGATGGGACTGTGGATCGCGCCCGGCGGGCTGGCCATGATGGCCGTGTCCCCCCTCAGCGGACGGCTCATCACCACCCGCGGCCCCAAGCCCACGCTCATCCTGGGATCGCTGGTCATCGCGACCGGCTACGCCTCCGCCCAGTTCCTCATGGGGTCGACGTGGGGCGTCATGATCGCGGCCGTCATCACCAGCGCCGGGGTGGGTCTGGCCTACGGCGCCATGCCCGCGCTCATCATGTCGTCGGTGCCGCACTCCGAGATGGGGTCCGCCAACAGCGTCAACACGCTCATGCGCTCGATCGGCACCACCACCGCCGCGGCGGTCCTCGGCGTGATCCTCACGCAGATGTCGGTGGACTTCGGGGGGTTGTTCGTCCCCACCGAGACCGGTTTCCGTGTGGGCCTGCTGCTTGGGTGCGGCGTCGCCCTGGCCGCTGCGGCGGTCGCCGCCGTGATCCCGCCGCCGTGGGAGGGGGAGGACTGACCCGCCGAGCGCCGCGAGACCCGCGGCCGCTCCATCGCCTCGGCGCCCGCACCACCGCGGGCCGCGCGGGACTCACGCGGCGCCCGCGGACTTGCGAGGCGTGTCGGGACCGATCCCGCCGCGTAACCGGGTCTCAGCCTGACATTCCGCCCGCATAGGCCAAAGGGGCCGCGCACCCGGGGCCGCGCACCCGGGGCCGCGCACCCGGGGCGAGGCGCGGTCGGTGAGGCGGGTCAGCTTCCGGCGCGCGCGGCGATCTCGCGGGCCAACTCCTCGGGGCGTTCCTCCGGTATCCAGTGGCTCGCGCCGCTCATCTCCACGAAGCGGTAGTCCGCGTCCACGAACCGGGCCGTCCGCTCGGCGCCACCGCGACCGAGGGCCGGGTCGTGATCGCTCCAGACGAACGTCGTGGGCACGCGGACGCGGGCGGTGGCCTTCCCGGGCGAGGCCAGCGGCAGCGCCCGGTACCACCCGAGTCCGCCGGGCACGGCACCGTCGGCGACCATCTCGCCGTGGTAGCGCGCGATCATCTCCGGCGTCATACCCATCCCGGCAAGTGCCCGGTCCGGCAGGCCGCCGCGCGAACAGAGCAGCCGCTCCGGCAGCCAGGGGAGCTGGAACAGTCCGATGTACCAGGACCGGAGCAGCTGGTCGGAGAGGAACATGGCCTGCCGGAAGGCCGCCAGGTGGGGCACCGATACCGCCGTCAGTGACAGGACCCGGTCGGGATGCCCGGCGGCCACCGCCCACGCCACGGCCGCGCCCCAGTCGTGGCCGACGACGTGCGCGGCGGGCAGGTTCGCGCTGTCGAGCAGGGCGAGGACGTCGCCCACCAACTCGGAGAGCCGGTACGCTCGCCGCCCCGAGGGGCGGGCGGTGGAGCAGTAGCCTCGCTGGTCCAGGACCAGGGTGCGGAACCCGGCCGCGTGGAGGTGGGGAATTACCGCGTTCCAGCTGCTCGTGCGCTGAGGGAAGCCGTGGAGGAGCACCACGACCGCGCCGTCGACCGGTCCGGAATCGATGGCCCGGAATGTGAGGCGACCCCGGGAGAACGTGATCTCCCGGGACGTCGCCGGTTCGGGTCGCGGCGGGGTCGGGCCGGGGGAGGTCGGTTCAGCCACGGACGTATCCTCTCCGGACAGCCCGCTCAAGGATGCCCAGGGTCGCTTTGAGCGCGGACGCGTCCAGCACCGGCAGGATGCCGGAGTCGCGCCACTTCGGGTGGGCCTCGGACCAGTCGTAGTAGCTCACGACCTCGGTCCTCTCGCCGAGCGGCGTCAGGCGGTACCCGTAGGTATGGCCGATGGGCGGCCTGATCTGGCCGTCGATGGTCCAGGCGATCTCCTCGCCCGGCACGTACCGGGTGATGATCACGGTCACGTCGTACCGGCCGAGGTCGTAGTCGCCGAGTGACTCCCGGTCCATGTGGACGACGAACCGGTCGCCCGGGGCCGTGACCACCGACCCCTCGGCGGACTGCAGCATCCCCGAGGAGTCGATGGCCACGTGACCGTCCGGATCGCAGAGCACGGCGAAGATCCGGTCCGCCGGCGCCGCGATGACCCGCGTGGCCTCGAGGCGGGTCCCGGGGGCGGCGGCGTCGGCCCCGGACGAGCTGGTCGGTTCGCTGTCCGTCATGCCGTCGACGCTACCCCCGGGTATCGGCCGGGCGCTGTGGCGAGGTGGGAGTCGCCTCAGATCCGTACGGGGTCCGGCCGGTCCCATGCACGGTGGGTGGCGAGCAGCGGCTTGAGCGCGGGCAGCACCCCGGCCGCCTCGTCCACCACCACGACTCCGGGGGAGTCGGTGGTGAGCCCCACGTCCGCGAGTCCGTCGAGGGGAGCCAGCGAGGCGATCGCCTTCTTGTGCCGGTACATCTCGCTGATCAGCACATCGGTCCTCGGGTGGGCGGGGAGGTCCACCACGACGAGCGCGTCGAACTCGATCGACCGCTGCGTCTGGTACGTCCGTGACACGGCGACGGTCGCATCCGGCTCGCCCTCGCCCAGCCGGCCACCGGTCGGGGCGATGACCAGCGGGACCATATCGTCGGCGAAGACCGCCTGTTCGAGCTCCTTGACCGCGGCGACATCGGACCCCTCGGTCACGAGGATCCCGATGAGACGCCCGTCGGAGGGCCACTCGCGCCCGATCTGGGACAGCGCGGGGCTGGTGACGACCTCGGCCGTGGGCACCTCGGCGGGTGCTGGCAGACCGAGACCGGTGGCGACGGTGACGGCGAGGCCGTGGTCGATCCGGGCCAGCTGCTCGACCTGCCGGATCTTGATGTTCTCCTCGTAGCACTTACCCAGTTCGAACGTGTACGCGGCAGCGATGTGCTCCTGCTCCACCTCGGTCATGCTGGCGTAGAATAGGGTCGCTTGCGAGAAGTGGTCGTCGAAGGTCGCCGGGGCGTCGCGGACCACCTGGGCGTCGGCGATCTGCTGGGCCACCTCCACGAGGGCACCGTCACTGGCGCCCGCGAGGAACGGGCATCCGCCGTCGAGGCTGTTCGGCTGGTACGGTGCGACCCCCACGTGATCGGCGGTCTGGTGCATCCCGTCGCGCAGCATGTCGTTGACCGGGGCGTGCGGCCGGTTGATCGGCAGCTGCCCGAAGTTCGGTCCGCCCAGGCGCGTGAGCTGGGTGTCGAGGTAGGAGAACAGCCGGCCCTGCAGGAGCGGGTCGCTGGTCACGTCGATGCCCGGCGCCAGGTGACCCGGGTGGAACGCGACCTGCTCGGTCTCGGCGAAGTAGTTCTTGGGGTTGGCGTTGAGCGTCATGGTGCCGATCACCTGCACCGGCGCGAGCTCCTCGGGGACGATCTTGGTGGGGTCGAGCAGGTCGATCCCGTGGAACATCTCGCTGACGCCGTCGGAGTCCACGGTGTCGGGGAACACCTGGATCCCCAGATCCCACTTCGGGAACGCGCCGGCCTCGATGGCGTCGGCCAGGTCCCGGCGGTGCAGATCGGGATCCATGCCGGCCGCGATCTGTGCCTCCTCCCACACCAGCGAGTGCACGCCGAGGTGGGGCTTCCAGTGGAACTTGACCAGGCTGGTCTCGCCCGCGTCGTTGATGAGCCGGAAGGTGTGGACCCCGAAGCCCTCCATCGTCCGGTAGGAGCGGGGGATGCCGCGGTCGGACATGTTCCACATGGTGTGGTGCTGCGCCTCGGTGTGGAGGGAGACGAAGTCCCAGAAGGTGTCGTGCGCGCTCTGGGCCTGGGGGATCTCTCGGTCCGGGTGGGGCTTGGCGGCGTGGACCACGTCGGGGAACTTGATGGCGTCCTGGATGAAGAACACGGGGATGTTGTTCCCGACCAGGTCCCACGTGCCCTCGTCGGTGTAGAACTTGGTCGCGAAACCTCGCGTGTCGCGGACGGTGTCGGCGGATCCGCGCGACCCGAGCACGGTGGAGAACCGGACGAAGACCTCGGTCTGCTTACCGTCGGCGAAGACGCCGGCCTTGCACACGCTCGCGGCGGCGCCGTTGCCCTCGAAGACACCGTGCGCACCGGCGCCGCGGGCGTGGACCGCGCGCTCCGGGATCCGCTCGTGGTCGAAGTGCATGATCTTCTCGCGCAGATGATGGTCCTGCAGCAGGACCGGGCCGCGGCGGCCGGCCTTCTGGGAGTGATCGGTCTCGGAGAGCCGCGCGCCCTGCGCGGTGGTGAGGAACTCTCCTTGTTGGCGGGCGGCGTCCTCGGTATCGGAGGACTCCGCTCCGGTGGGGCTGTACGGCGTCGCGCCCTTCTGGTCCGGCTTGGGGGGAAGCGGGCCGGTGGGGTCGGTGGGCTCCTCGAGCGACGGGGGCGTGGGGGCCGGGACACCGGGTACGACGTCTGCGCCGCCGATGACCTCGTCGGCGAGCTTGCCGGCGGCGTCGGCGACCTTCTTGGCGGCCGCTTCGGCCGTCTTCGATGCGGCGGATTTCTTGTCAGACATGTGACTCCTCCGATGGGTTGCGTGTGAGTGCACGGATGTCACACCGACTCTCCCACTCGGCGCGGACCACGCAACCAGTCGCGAGGGAGGTCCGGGTGCCGTACGCTGCACCGCCCGGTCGCCCGCACCCGCGTCGCCTCCCGTGGTCCCCCCGCGCCCTCCCGCCGGTGTGGCCGGGACTCACGAACTCGACGTCGACTGAGGTCAGCGCGCCTATGGTGTTCTCATGTCGACCCGCGGTGAGGACACCGGCACGACCGTGATCCCCCGATCCCATCTCCCGTATCCGGTGGTGCTGGCGGCGGCCTGGGCGGCGTGCCTGCTGCTGATCGCCGGGGGCGGGTGGATCCTCGGCCAGGCCATGGGCCGGTTGGCGATCATCCTGGCACCGCTCGCCATCGCGGTGTTGCTCGCGGCCATGCTCAGGCCGCTCGTGGACCGCGTGCCCCGGCAGGTCCCGCGGGCGCTGGCGTCCCTCGTCGTCGTCCTCGGCGTCCTGGTGCTGGTCGTCGGGGCGCTTGGTGTGGTCACCACGCAGCTCGCGACCGGGGTTCCGGAGATGAGGGACAAGATCGGAAGCGGCGTCGACACCGCACTGCAGTGGCTGGAGGAGGGGCCGCTCCACCTGACCGCCGACCGCCTGCAGGAGGCGGTGACCCAGGTCCGCGGCTGGATCGAGTCCCACTCCGAGGCCGTCGCCGCGGGCGCCGTGCAGTTCGGCCACACCGCCGTCGACGCGGTGGCGGGCATGCTCATCTGTCTGGTGGCCCTGTTCTTCTTCCTCTACCAGGGGGAGACGCTGTGGAGGTTCTTCGTCAGGTGGTTCCCGCGTGCGGGCCGCCTCAGGGTCGATCGGGCACTGCGGCAAGGATGGATCAGTCTCGGCGCCTACACCCGCACGCAGGTGACCGTGGCGGCGATCAACGCCACCGGCGTCGGGCTCGGTGCGTTGGTGCTGCGCGTGCCCTTCGTGATCCCCATCGTGGTGGTGGTGTTTCTCGCGTCGTTCGTCCCCATCGTGGGCACCCTCGTCGCGGGGGTGATCCCCACGGTCCTGGCGCTGGTGGACCGGGGGCTGGTGATCGCCATCGCCATGCTGGCGATCGTCCTGGTGGTTCACCTGATGGAGTCGCACCTGTTGCAGCCCCTCCTCATGGGTCACGCGGTGGCGCTGCATCCGTTGGCCGTGATCGTGGTGGTGGCCGCGGGCACGTACCTGTTCGGCATCGTGGGAGCGCTGTTCGCCGTCCCCGTCACCGCCATGGCCAACACGGTGGTGAGATACCTGGCCGGGGGAGACGACGACCCGGCCGACGACGACCCGGCCGGGCCACCGATCGACGGGCCGGGGCCGGTGCCCGACCGCGCCAGGGTGTCCGGGCCGGACGACGGCGAGGCCACTGCCCCCGGCGGCGGCCCCGTCACCCGCTGACCCGATACCCGCAGCTCTGCCACCCGCTGACCAGAAGCGCCGACCGAGAGGACCCGATGACCTTCAGCATGGAACTGACCGAGGAGCAGCGCGAGCTGCAGAACTGGGCCCACGCCTTCGCCGAGGAGGTCATCCGGCCGGCCGCCCACGAGTGGGACGAGCGCGAGGAGACGCCCTGGCCGATCATCCAGGAGGCCGCCAAGATCGGGCTGTACGGCTATGAGATCATGGCGACCCTGCGGCAGGACACCACCGGTCAGTCCTACCCGATCCTCTGCGAGGAGCTGTTCTGGGGAGACGCGGGGATCGGTCTGTCCATCATGGGCACCGGCCTGGCCGCCGCGGGGATCGCCTCGGCCGGGACGACCGAGCAGATCGTCGAGTGGGTGCCCCGCTGCTACGGCAGTGAGGCCGAACCGGCGGTCGGCGCGTTCTGCTCGTCCGAGCCGGAGGCGGGGAGCGACGTGGGCAACATGCGCACCCGGGCCCGGTACGACGAGGCCGCGGACGAGTGGGTGATCTCCGGGCAGAAGGCCTGGGTGACCAACGGTGGCGTGGCCTCCGTGCTGGTGGTGCAGGCGGTCGTGGACCCGGATCTCGGATCCCGCGGCCAGGCCGCCTTCGTGGTGGAAGCCGGGGCCGCCGGGATCCAGACCGGCTCCAGGATCAAGAAGCACGGTCTGCGTGCCTCGGCGACCGCGGACATCTTCTTCGACGACGTCCGCGTCCCGGGCTCGGCGCTGCTGGGCGGTAAGGAGAAGCTCGACGAGAAGCTGGCCCGCGCGAGGGAGGGCGAACGGACCGGCGGCCAGGCGGCCATGGCCACGTTCGAGCGGACCCGCCCCACCGTGGGGGCCATGGCCGTGGGTATCGCGCGGGCGGCGCACGAGTACGCGCTCGAATACGCCAAGGGTCGGGTGGTGTTCGGCCGGCCCATCATCGAGAACCAGGCCATCTCGTTCCTGCTCGCGGACATGGCGGTGGAGATCGACGCCTCCCGCCTGCTGGTGCGCCGGGCGGCGTGGATGGGCGCGACCGGGCAGCCCATGGCCCGGGCCGAGGGCTCGATGTCCAAGCTCAAGGCCGGCCGGACGGCCGTCTGGGCCACCGAGCGCGCGATCCAGATCCTCGGCGGGGTCGGGTACACCCGCGAGTACCCGGTCGAGCGGATGCACCGCGACGCCAAGATCTACGACATCTTCGAGGGGACCGAGCAGATCCAGCAGCTGGTGATCGCCCGTGCGATCTCCGGGGTGCGGTTGCCGTGACCGCCGAGGGATCGCGGGCGTCCGTCGAGGTGGTGCGGTCGAGTGTGGTCCGCGCCCCGCGGGACGAGGTATGGGCACACGTGGTGACCGCGGAGGGGATCTCCGACGAGTTCAGGCCCCTCCTGCGGATGCGGATCCCGGCGCGACTGGCCGGGGCCTCGATCGCGGACGTGCCGCTCGGCCGGCCGCTCGGGCGCGCGTGGATCCTCCTGGGCGGGGTCGTGCCGCTGGAGTACGACGACCTGGTCTTGGTCGACCTGGAGGCTCCCCGGTTCTTCCAGGAACGCTCGGAGCTCGGGTCGTGCCGGGTGTGGGAGCACCGCCGAGAGCTCGAATCGCTGGCCGACGGCTCCACCCGCGTCACCGACACACTGCGGGCCGTGCCCCGAGCCCCGGTTCCCGGGTCGGTGGTCCGAGTGCTGGTCGGGGCACTGTTCACGCACCGGCACCGGCGCCTCGTGCGGAAGTTCGGATGAGCGTCCGGGCCGGATGTGATAAAGGGAACTGCTCGCCGGGCCCCTGATGGCGCACAATGGGCCCAGGTACTCCTGGCGACGAGGTACGGCGCGGAGACCGTCCCCGAGGGGGAATGCGACATGCGGAAACCCGAAATGCAGAAAACAGTCCTTCACGGCCGCGAACTGGCCTACAGCGAGTCCGGAGCCGGCGAGGGAAAGCCCACGCTGCTGCTCCTGCACGGGATGGCGGGCAGCTCCGTCACCTGGCGCGAGCTGATCCCCCGTCTGGAATCGAAGTTCCACATCATCGCCCCCGACCTGCCCGGCCACGGGGAGAGTTCGCTGGATTTCGACGACTACTCGCTCGGGGCGATGGCCTCCGCCCTGCGGGACCTGCTGGTGGTCAAGGGCATCAGGCGCTGCACGGTGATCGGGCAGTCTCTCGGTGGCGGCGTGGCCCTGCAGTTCGTCTACCAGTACCCCGACTTCTGCGAGCGCATCGCACTGATCGGCAGCGGCGGCCTGGGCAAGGAGGTCAACTGGATCCTGCGGCTGCTCGCGGTCCCGGGTGCCGAACTGCTGCTGACCGCCGGCGCGGCGCCGTTCCTGGTGTCCGCCGGGGACAGGGCCCGCGGGTTCTTCACCGGAAAGGGCGTCCGCGCGATCGCATTCGAGGAGCCCTGGGCGGCGTACGAGTCGCTCGGCAGGCCCGGCCACCGGCGCGCGTTCTTCAAGACCCTCCGGGCGGTCGTGGACAACAAGGGCCAGGCGGTCTCCGCCAGCAACCGGCTCTACCTGGCGGCGCAGTTGCCGTTCCAGCTGATCTGGGGGGACCGGGACCCGATCATTCCCGTTTCGCACGGGCACACGACCCACGAGGCGATCCCCGGTAGCCGGCTCGCGATCGTGGAGGGCACCGGGCACTACCCGCACGTCGAGGATCCCGCCGCGGTCGAACGGATCCTCGTCGACTTCATGGAGTCGACGGATCCCGGTCACATCGACCACCAGCTGCTTGGTGAGCTCGTGACGACCGGCGGCGACACCCCGTAGGTTCCGCTGACCTGCCGGGCGCGCACTGACACGACCCGGCCCCGGCGTCCTCTGCGGAAACCGGGGCCGGGCCTGCGCCGTCAGGCGCCAGGTCGGTCAGATGCTTGGGGCGTGTCAGGCGTCGGTCTCGACCGTGTCCACGTCGACCGCGTCGTCGTCGCCCGTCTGGACGTCGTCGCCGGTGGTGGTGTCGTCGCTGTCGGTGGCGTCGCCGTCGGCGTCACCGGGGACCTCGGCGGCGATGCCACGGAGGATGTCGACGGCCCCGGAGATGTCGCCCGTCAGCGCGGTGGAGATGGCCAGGTCGGCGTTCGCCTCGCACTCGTCGCCCGACAGGCCGGGGGCGACGGCGCCGACGGAGCCCAGGAAGTCGTACGCCGAGATCGTGCCGCACAGCTGCTGCGCGATCTCCGAGACCTCGGCGGGGGTCTCGACGTCGTCGAGGTCGGTCTCGCCGGCCGTGGGGGCACCCACCGACCCGCTGTCGAGGCCGTCGAGGCCGGGGAGGTCGCTCTGGGCGGCGGCGAGTCCTGCACCGGAGAAGGACAGGGCGGCAGCGGAACCGATGACGGCGATGGTCTTCTTCATGGTGGTCACCTTTCGATCGAGCGCCGGGTTCTCCCGGAGTCACGGCGCAGACCATAACGGCGACGGCCGACTTCTGCTGTGCGCTGGCTCACTTTTTCCTCGGCTGCGGTGGGGGGAAACCGGGGGTGCGCAGGAGGGACGGCGCCAGGACAAATTCTTCTTCATGTCGCCGAGTGGCCGCCGCGCCGCGTCGCTGCGGGGATGCTTACCCCATGAGTGGAACCGCCGAGATCTATGACGCCGTCCTCCGTCCGGGCAAGCTGGAGCTGCTCCGGGGATGGATCGCACACCAACCCTGGTTCGACGGCGAGCCGGAGCTGCTGGAGCAGGTGACCGCGTACCGGTTCGTCGACCCCGACGGCGAGGTGGGCATGGAGTCCTTCCTCGTCTCGGACGGTGCCCGGACGTTCCACGTTCCCGTGACTTACCGGGGGGCGGAGCTGCCGGGGGCGCAGGACGCGCTGGTCGGGACTCTCGAGCACTCCGTTCTCGGTCGGCGCTGGGTGTACGACGCACCGGCGGACCCTGTGTACGTGGCAGAGGTGCTGCGGGTGATAAGCCATCGCGACACCGCCGCCGACCACCTGGCGGTGGCGGACGGCACCGTCTCCCCGTCGCCCGTCAACGTCCGGGGCGGTGGGGACGGCGCGTCCGGCGACTCGGAGGCCGCCGCCGCGCCGGAGGTCATCCGGCTCATCTCCGAGGAGAACGACGCCGAGTCGGACCGTCCGCTGATCGGCTCGCCGGGCACGCTCAGCGGCACCTGGCAGAGTGCCGACGGCACGCATTCCGCGGTCTTCGTCGTCGTCGCCTGAGAACGCCGCCCCCACCTCGTACGAGGTGGGGGCGGCGTCGGTCCGGTGGGGCGGTGTCGTCCGGTAGGGCTCAGGCCCGCTTGACGGCCGAGAGCTCGATCTCGAGGGTGATCTTCTCCGAGACGAGCACGCCACCGGTCTCGAGCGCGGCGTTCCAGGTCAGGCCGAAGTCGTTGCGGTTGATGACCGCGGTGCCCTCGAAGCCGGCGCGGAGGTTGCCGAACGGGTCGGTGGCGGTGCCCTCGTACTCGAAGGGGATCGTCACGGACTTGGTGGTGCCCTTGATGGTGAGGTCGCCGGTCACGTCCACGCCGCCGGAGCCGTTGGCTGCGATCGTCGTCGACCGGAAGGTGATCTCCGGGTGGTTCTCCATGTCGAAGAAGTCGTTGGACTTCAGGTGGCCGTCGCGGTCGGCGTTGCGGGTGTCGATCGACGAGGCGGTGATGACGACCTCGGCGGTCGCGGCGTCGATACCCTCGGCGGGGACGGTGACCGTGCCCGTGTAGTCGTTGAACGACCCGCGGACCTTGGTGACCATCGCGTGGCGGGTGACGAAGCCGAGGCGGGTGTGGGTGGGGTCGATGTCCCAGGTCCCGGTCAGATCGGTGAGGGTCGAGGTCATGGTGACTCCTTCGGTGGCGCCCGGCCGGATGCCGGGGTAAGTGGTTGTTGTGTCACATACAGTAGCGCCTCGATGGTGATGCGTCAACAACAAAGTCGGCGGGGTCTCACGCCGCCCGTCAGCCCACGTAGCGGCGGAGAAAGTGCAGTGCGTGGCCGACCGCGAGGTCGTGGCACGCCCGGCCTGGGAAGAGGTCGAAGTGATCGCCCGGGTAGTGGCGCACCTCGGCGCGGGCGGCGAACGCGGCGGTCCCTGCGGTGTGCGCCGGCGCGCTCCGATCCAGATCGGCGATCTGGAACAGCACGGGAGTCCCGGCGAGCTCCGCGGCTCTGGCGCCGGGGCGGAAGGACCCCAGCACCGCCCCGACCCCGCCGCCGATCTCGTTGCGCCAGCTCGGCCCCGCGAGCGACCGGTAGGCCTGGTCGTACCCGTCGAGGGAGAGCACCGCGGTCGACCCCGGTGGTCCGACCAGGGGTACCAGCGGCTCCGAACGCCCCATCGCCGCCGCGGCCTTGGCGGCGACGGTCGTGCCGGTGGAACGGAGCAGGGCGCCCGGCCGGTGCTGACGGGCCGCGGCCACTGCCGCGGCGCGTCCGTCGACCAGAGGGACCACCGCGATCACCGCGGCGATCCCCGCGGCGATCCCCGTGGCCCCGCCCGGCTCGCGGGCCACCTCGAGCGCGTGTCCGCCGGCCAGGGAGCAGCCCCACAGGACCACCCGGTCGGCGTCGACGTCCGGCCGCGCGGCCACCGCCGCGACCGCCGCCCGGATGTCGTCCTGCTGGCGGGTTGTCGAGACGACCTGTCGGGGCCCGCCACCGGAGCGGCCGAACCCGCGGTAGTCCATGGCGAACGCTGCGAAGCCCGCGGCGGCGAAGGCCTCGGCGAACGGCAGCAGGCCCGAGTCGGCCGTGCCGCCCAGTCCGTGCGCGAGAACGACGCACGGGGCGGGACCCGTCCGTGCCGCGGGCAGGAACCAGCCGCGGCAGGTGTCCCCGCCGGAGCGGAACTCGAGGTCGAGAGGGGTGATCTGGCTGGTCACGAGGGGTCTCCTGGGTTGTCGACCGCGGGGTCCGGGCGGCCGTAGATGGCCCGGACCCACAGGTCGGAGGCGGTGGCGATCATCGGCTCGCGATCCGCCCCGGGGTCGTAGACGAGATGTTCGAGGACCGACTCGTTGACCTGGATCAGCGACGTGGCGAGCGCCATCGGGTCGGCCCCGTCGGGGGCGCGACCGGCCGCCCGCTCGGAGCGGATGTACTCGGCGATGGGGGCCGCGAGTTCCGCCCGTCCCTCGTTCCACAGGCGGCGCATGGGCTCGTGCGTGGTGCGCGCGGTGAGCAGGGCCCGGTAGACGTGAGCGTTGTCGAGCATGCGGTCAGCGAGGCCGCTCAGCGTCGAGGTCACGCGGGACCGGAAGCGGCCGTCGGAGTTCACGAGCACTCCGTTCGACGTGGCGGCGGCCTCCTGGATGGAGGAGAGCAGCACGGTCACCGCCGCGGCCTTGGAGTCGAAGTAGAAGTAGAACGCCGACCGGGTGATGCCGGCCGCGTCGGTGAGGTCGGCCACCGAGATGGCGTCGAGTGTGGTGGTGCGCAGCTGCCGGTCCAGCTCCGCCAACAGGGCTTCCCGGCGTCGGTCGCCCCGCGGCGAGCTGACGGCGCCCTCGCCGGAGGTACCGTTACCGCTCACGCGTGCGCCGCCGTCCGGATCATCCCGCCGAGGCGTGCCGCCCGCTCCCGTCCCGCCGGGATCTCGCGCGTCCGCAGGTCGTGCTCGTACAGGAAGTAGTCCACCTGCTGCTGGTGCCGCGGGGTGTCGAGCATGTGCCCGATGTACTTCTTCTCGTCCGCCACGATGACCTGCTCCATCTCCGCCCGCCCTGGCGTCCGGTACAGGCCGGCCGCCCACGCGGCGGCCAGCCTGGCCTGGGCCTCGACGAACGGGAACAACGTGGGCGTGGACTGCGCGAAGCCGACCATCACCAGGTCGTCGATGCCCGGGGAGAACATCCGCTTGTAGAGCGGCACGTGGTTGTGGGCGTCGGCGCTGAGGAAGTCCGGGTCGAAGAACGGGAACGAGGTGTTGTAGCCGGTGGCCTGGATGACGACGTCGAACTCCTGCGCGGTGCCGTCCTCGAAGTGCACGGTCCGCCCGTCGAACCGGGCGATGTTCCCCTTGGCCGTGATGTCCCCCGAGCCGAGCCTCAGCGGCAACTCGACCGACTGGGTGGGGTGGGCCTCGAAGAACTTGTGGTTGGGCGTGGGCAACCCGTAGGACTCCGGCCGACCCGCGGACATCGGCTGCATGGCCTGAATTGCCTTGCGCTGCCACGAGTAGGGCAGAAAGGGGAAGGTGGCGAAGTACTTGTCGGCCGGCTTGCCGGCGATGTACTTCGGCACGATCCACGCGCCGGACCGGGTGGAGATCACCACCTCGTTCCGCATCACCTTGGAGGACAGCTCCACGGCGATGTCGGCGGCGCTGTTGCCCAACCCCACCACGAGAATGCGCTTGTCCTGCAGGTCGAGCGGATCCCACGGGTCGACGTAGGCGTGGGAATGGATCATCTCGCCGGTGAACTCGCCCGGGAAGTCGCCGAACCGCGGGTCCCAGTGGTGCCCGTTGCCCACCACGAGTGCGTCGAAGCGGCGGGTGCCGGTGCGTTCGGTGGTCAGCTCCCATCCGCCGCCGTCGAGCCGCTCGGCGTGCAGGACCCGGTTCTCGAACTCGATGAGACGCAGCAGGTCGAAGGCCTCCGCGTAGTCGTCGAGGTACTGCTTGATCTGCGAGTGGTGCGGGAAGTCCGGGAACTCCTCGGGCATGGGGAAGTCGCGGAAGCTCAGCTGGTGTTTGGAGGTGTCGATGTGGAGTGACCGGTACGCGCTCGAACTCCCGTTGGGATTGTCGAACGCCCAGTTCCCGCCGATGCGGTCGGAGGCCTCGAATCCCACCGCCTCGATGCCGTAGTCGTCGAGCATCTTGAGGGTGGTGAGACCGCTGATGCCCGCGCCGATCACGGCGACGGTGGGGGCGGGTGCCATGGAAACCTCTTCCTGCCGGGAGACGCCGCGCCGGAAAACTATGGCGCGGATCACAGTGCCGTCCTAGATTATGGCCACGGGTTGACGGGCGTCAACAGCGTCCATGGCGCTCTGACGGGGCACGCCGACCCGGGCTCGACCCCAGACGGAGACGGACATGGCAGAAGATGCGGCAGGTGGGCGACACGCGGTGGTGATCGGTGGCGCCTCCGGGATCGGATGGGCCACGGCCCGGCGACTCGCCTCGGACGGGTGGCGGGTGACGGTCGCCGACCTCAACGGTGAACTCGCCGAGGCCCGCGCGGCCGAGTTGGCGGGCCTGACCGACGCTTCGGGCGGGGGTCATGAGTACAGGGTCGTCGACGTGGTGGACGAGTCGTCGGTCGAGGCGCTGTTCGCCGGGACCGCGCCCGAGCTGGTCGTCACCACGGCCGGGGTGAGCACGCTGGGGTCGGTCACCGACCACGACACCGCGGAGTTCCGGAGAGTGGTGGACGTGTGCCTGACCGGCGCGTTCCTGGCGTTCAAACACGCCGGGCGCGTGGTGGAGGAGGGCGGGTCGATCGTCGCCATCGCCTCGCTCAACGCCCGGCAGCCGGGCCGGGGGATGGCCGCATACTGCGCCGCCAAGGCGGGCCTGGTGATGCTAGCGCAGGTGGCCGCGCTCGAGCTCGGGGAGCGGGGGATCCGCGTGAACACGGTCTCGCCCGGATTTCTGGTCACCCCGCTCACCGAACCGGTCCTGCAGATCCCCGGTCTCGCCGAGGAGTACGCCGAGAACTCGGCGGTCCCGCACCGCGGCACCGCGGAGGACGTCGCCCGGGCCGTGCTCTACCTCGCCGACTCGCCCTGGATGACGGGGGAGGACCTGGCCGTCGACGGCGGTGCCCAGTTGCGGCGCTATCCGGACGTGCTCGGCCTGGCCACCACGGCGTTCTCGTGAGGACGGGCCGCGGCCGCACCGCCCCGGGGTTCTCCGGACGATCCGCGATCGTCACCGGCGGCGGCTCGGGGATAGGTGCCGCGCTGGCCCGGGCCCTGGTGGTGGCCGGCGCCCACGTGGTGGTGACGGACATCGACGCGGTGGCCGCGCGACGGGTGGCCGAGGAGCTCACATCGGGGGAGGGGCGCCCCGGAACCGCGCGGGCGGCCGCGCTCGACGTCACCGACGCGGCGGCGGTGTCCGATCTCGTGGGCGAGGTGGTCGCCGAACACGGTGGCCTGGACCTCATGTTCGCCAACGCCGGCATCACCTGGGGCGGGGACACCGAGCTGCTGACCCTGGGGCAGTGGGACGCGATCATCGACGTGAACATCCGCGGGGTCGTGCACTGCGTCCACGCCGCGTACCCGGAGATGATCCGCCGGGGATCGGGGTCGCTCGTGCTCACCGCGTCGATGGGCGGGTTGTGCCCGGCGGGACTGATCACGAGCTACGCCATGACCAAGCACGCCGTGGTGGGGCTCGGGCTCTCGCTGCGCGCGGAGGCCGCCGGCCACGGCGTGGGGGTGACCGTGGTGTGCCCGGCCGCGGTGGACACCGCGATCCTGGACAAGGGCGAACTCGACGGTTTCGACGGCCGCCACTTCTGCCTGGAGGGCCAGGGTGTCCGCGAGCCGCTGGACCCGGACCTGCTGGCCCAGAGCGTCCTGCGAGGTGTCCTGGCGAACCGGGCGCTCGTGATCGAACCCGCGCGGGCCCGGGCGACGTGGCGGCTGCAGCGCCTGTCGCCGGCGCTGATGGACCGGATGCTCACCGGGTACGTGCGCGCCACGAGGCGCCGGCGGGACGTGGGCCCCACCGGCGCCTGACGTCGGGGACGTTCCTCAGTGCTCGTCGGCGTCCGACTCGGCCTTGGTCGCGTGCACGGTGCCGTGCTCGTGCTCCGGCGGCGCGTAGATGGAGTAGACCTTGAGCGGCTCGTCACCGATGTTGGTGACGTTGTGCCACGACCCGGCGGGGACCAGAATCACCCAGTCGTCGCCGACCTCCTCGTCGAACTCCAGCCGGTCCTCGGCGGGCCCCATCTGGACGCGACCCCGGCCCTGCTCGACGCGCAGGAACTGGTCGTGATCCTCGTGCACCTCGAGGCCGATGTCGTCGCCGGGAGCGATCGCCATGACCGTCATCTGCATATGCTTCCCGGTCCACAGAGTGGTGCGGTAGTTGGTGTTGGACAGGATCTCGTCCTCGATGTTGACGACGTAGGGGTGGGGTCCGTGATCACTGGCGGTCATGGTGTGGTCCTCTCGCTCTCGTGCACGTCGGCTCGCGCCCGGTCGTCTCCATCATGCCGGGCGCGCCCGCCGCGCGATCCGGTTCCCTTCTGCCACGGCCACCGGCCCGAGATCTCGAGCTCGAGCGACCAGCTGAGGAAGGTCCTGATGAGCACGACGAGTGCGAGCAACCCCACCGAGTCGTAGCTCGGTGAGATCGCGACGGTCCGGATGATGTCCGCGGCCACGAGCAACTCCAGGCCCAGGAGGATCGCGCGTCCGAGTCGGCGACGGAACGCGGTGTAGGCGTCGCCCTCCGGGCCGGACCGGCGGCGCGGGTCCAGGGCGAACAGGGCTGCCACCAACGCGCCCACCACGATGGCGGCCACGCCCGCCGCATCGATCGTCTTGCCCACCAGTTCCACGGCCTCCGAGAACGTCATGGAGGAACTCTAGACCGGCCCGGCGGGGCGTGAGGGGCCTCCGCGAACGCTATGGTTGACAAGTCAACTAATATGGCGGCATGACTCAGCACAGCGCCTCCACCCCCGCGTCGTCGTCACAGTCCGTCGCGCTGGGCCTCGACACCTTCGGTGACACGACGGTCGACTCCAGCGGCGCCCGCGTCCACCACGCCCAGGTCATCCGGGATGTGGTCGAACAGGCCGTCCTCGCCGACGAGGTGGGGGTCGACGCCTTCGGGGTGGGCGAGCACCACCGCCCGGACTTCGCCGTCTCCGCCCCGGACGTCGTGCTCGCCGGCATCGCCACCCGCACGCAGCGCATCACCCTCGGCTCGGCGGTCACCGTCCTGTCCAGCGACGACCCGGTCCGGGTGTTCCAGCGCTTCTCCACCATCGACGCCCTGTCCAACGGGCGCGCCGAGGTGGTGCTGGGGCGCGGGTCGTTCACCGAGTCGTTCCCGCTGTTCGGGCTCGACCTCCAGCAGTACGAGCAGCTGTTCTCCGAGAAGCTGGACCTGTTCTCCGCGCTGCTGCCCGAGACGCCGGTGACGTGGTCCGGCGAGCTGCGGCGGCCCCTGGTCGACCAGCGCGTCTACCCGGAGACCGAGCACGGGCTCTCCGCATGGATCGCGGTGGGCGGCAGTCCCGAATCCGTGGTGCGTGCGGCCCGCTACCGCATGCCCCTGATGCTGGCGATCATCGGCGGGCCCGCCGGCCGGTTCGCGCCTTTCGCCGACCTGTACCGCCAGGCGAATGCGCAGCTGGCGGGCACCGACGCGCCGCGGTTGCCGATCGCCGTGCACTCGCCCGGTTTCGTCGCGGAGACCGACGAGAAGGCCGCCGCCCTGGCGCTGCCGCACTGGCTGGTCAACCGCAACCAGATCGGGCGCGAGCGCGGATGGGGGGACGCGAGCGAGGCCGACTTCCACCGCGAGGTGCGGTCCGGGGCGATGTACGTCGGCTCGCCCGAGACCGTCGCGCAGAAGATCGCCGCGACCGTGCGCACGCTGGGGCTGGACCGCTTCGACCTCAAGTACGCCAGCGGACCGACCCCGCACGAGCACCTCATGACCTCGATCGACCTCTACGGGCGCAAAGTCATCCCTCGCGTCCGGGAGCTGCTGGCCGGGGCCGGATACGAACCCGGGGTGCCGCAGCAGGTGTCCCGCGCCTGACGGGCCGGGTATTACCGTGGGGCCATGCTCTTCGCGTTCTCCGTCGCACCCACCACGACTGCGGACGACTCGGCGTCCATGAGTGAGGCCGTCGCCGAGGCGGTCCGGGTGGTCCGCGCGTCCGGACTGCCCCACGAGACCACGTCGATGTTCACCACCATCGAGGGCGACTGGGACGAGGTCATGCCCGTCATCCGCGCCGCTACCGACGCGGTGCTGGCGGTGTCCCCGCGGGTGAGCCTGGTCCTCAAGGCAGATCTGAGACCCGGCCGCTCAGGTGAGCTGCGCGGGAAGGTGGACCGGGTGGAGCACCGCCTGCAACACGGCCTGGCGACGGATCCCGGGGGAGGGGAGAAGGGCGACGACGACGAGGTGGTCGCCCCGTGACCTCCCGCACCCCCTCGGATCACTCCGTGAACGACTCCGGTTCCGCCGGCCTGCACGGCGCAGACGGTCCCGCCCCGCGTGGTCCGCAGACGGTTGCATACGTTGCGGTCACCGCGCTCGGCGGGATCGGTGCTGTGGTGGTGGCGACAGTCGAAATGGTCTCCCCGGAGGCGGGGACCTTCGACGTCCTGCTGTGGAGCGCTCTCGCGGTGTTGCTCCTCGCCGCGGCTGCCCGCCGGTGGTGGTTCGGGGCCAGCGGCGAGGATCGCTCGCGTCGCATCGCCTCCGAGCTCGGGGCGGGCGAGGTCGCCGAGGCTGTGCAGGCCTCGTCCGGTGAGGTCGACGCGGTCCGCCGACTCCGGGTCGCGCACCCGGGTCTCGGGCTCCGGGATGCGGTCGAGCTGGTTCGGCGACATAGTGGTGACGGCCGGACCGTGGAGGGCCGCGGCAGCGGGGGCGGTTGACCCTCCCCGGGCCAGCGAGGCCAACCCCCGCCTAGAGACCGCGGCCACCAACAAACACATCGACGTAGTCCCCGTTCCAGGAGAGTTCGACTACGCCCACGTCTGGCGTTTCTGTGTGCCGATCTGGGGCCCGATGCCAGTCATCTCAGCGACGGTGCACCAGCCTATCTGTCGCCGGAGGGAGCTGTAGCGGTTGTCCGTGTCTGCGCGGCCTCTGCTCGATCACAGGCCCAATTGCGGAGGAGGGCCTGCTGCATCGTCAGGTGAGCCACGATCGCATGCCAGAAGCCGACCGGTTAAAGTGGTGCAAACGCCAGCCTTTCGCTTTCCACAGTCAGCTACTCCGGACGATGACTACGCCTGCAATGTTGTCGGCTGGCGGTTCGCCCAGTGTGTCGCCGGCGATGATCGACACAACGTAGTCAGGTGGTGATCGCACGAGTAAGCTCGACGTTGCTCGCCAGAGTTGTGATTGAACTTGAAGCTCCATTTGGCTTTGTCGACGTACAAGCGCTTCGCCTGCACGATCATCCCGAAGCTCTCGCCGCTCGGTGCCACCCACCACCAGAGCCAGTCGGCGCCGACCTTGGCCTCCTGCTTGCGGGTGAACGTAGCGAACCGGACCCGCGGAGACGTCCGGCTCAGCAAGATCTCGGTGACAGGTTCTTCCGTCCACTGGAGCCCGGCCGCCTCACATGCGGCCATATGTTCGAGACAAGCGGTACGGCCCCCAGCAAGGGCGGCATCGATACCAGTCACTGGTCGATACTCGCATGGGAACTGCCGGCTCGACGAGAATATAGGACGAGAATATAGACCGGCCAGCGTGTCAGACTCGGCCGCGCCTCCATGCCCACGCCGACAGTCCCCCCAGGACCAGCGCGGTGATCGGCAGGATCCACCGCCCCGGAGTGAAAGCGTGGAGCTGCCAGAACTGATCGTTGCCCAGGACCTGGACGCCGTCGTGGGAGTCGGCCAGAGGCATGTACATCGGCACGCCTCCGGTCGCAGCGATGAGCGGGAGCCACATGGTCAGCGACCCGGTCGCCAGGAGCACACAGAGCGGAAAGGCCACCCAGAACCAGGGGAACCCCTGCGAAGGCTCGGAGGCTCGTCGGGGCAGTACGGCAGCTCCGACCACCAGAACGATGACCACGGCGAACGTCCAGACCCAGACCATGTCAACGACGGTAATCCAAGGCGCGACCGGGGGGCCGGACGCCATCGACGGACGCCCGCGGCCGGATGCGTGGGCATCGCATAGATGCCACCATGCGGGTGACCCGTTCCCGATCCTCGGAGACGATCATGTCGACCGCCCTCCTTCCTGACCGTCTTCGCACTCAGCTTCGCGCTGTAGACCATCACCCCGCGCCGTGCGCTGTCATCGAGACATGACCGAGACAAGGAGAAACACCGGTGACCAAGGAATTCGTCAACTGGTCCGGAAGCCTGCGCTTCACGCCGTCGGACACCGCTCGGCCGTCGGACGAGGCCGCGGTGCAGGAGGTGGTCCGGCGAACCGCTGAGAAGGGCGGGACCATCCGGCCGGTGGGATCGGGGCACTCCTCGGTCCCGCTCATGCAGACCTCGGACGTCCTACTCACACTGGACGAGATGTCAGGGTTGGTCTCACACGACACCGACGCCGGGCGTGCCTCGTTGCTACCGGGGACGGGCATCGCCCGGGCGGGTGAACTGCTCGCCGAGCACGACCTGGCGATGGAGAACCTCGGCGACGTCGACTACCAGGCCCTCGCCGGGGCGATCGGTACGGGGACGCACGGGACCGGCCGGGAGCTGGGCAACCTCTCCCAGACCGTGGTCGGTGGCCGGCTGGTGACGGCGGACGGAGAGGTGGTGCCCTTTGGGGAAGACTCCGGGCCGGAGTACGACGCGGACCTCCTCCGCGCGGCGCAGGTCTCGATGGGCTCGCTCGGGGTCATGACGTCACTGACGTTGCGCCTGCTGCCCGCGTACAAGCTGCACCGCCTCAACTGGTGCACCCACATCGACTGGGTGCAGGAGAACTTCGCCCAGCTCACGACGTCCAATCGGCACTTCGACTTCTACTGGTATCCCCGCAGTGACGAGGCCCAGGTCAGAACGATGAACCTCCCCGGGCAGGAGCCGGACCTGACCCCCCCGGGCGACCACGTCCACGAGGACGCCACCGGCGCGAACTACGACATCATCCCGAACTCACGGGACCTGAGGTTCGAGGAGATGGAGTACATGCTGCCGTTCGACGACGGCCTGGAATGCTTCAAGGTCCTGCGGGAGCGGATCAAGGAGCGGCACCGCCAGAAGGTGGGCTGGCGCGTCCTGGTCCGGACCATCGCGCCCGACGACGCGCTCATCAGCAACTGCTACCAGCGCCCCACCATGACCATCGCGCTACTGCAGAATAACGAGCTGCCCTACGAGGAGTACTTCAACGACATCGAACCGATCCTGCAGGATTTCGGTGGTCGACCGCATTGGGGCAAGAAGCACACCATGCGCGCGGACCAGCTACGCGCCCTGTACCCGGAATGGGAGACGTTCCAGGACGTCAGACGGCGGCTCGACCCGAATGGTGTCTTCATGAACGACTACCTGCGGTCGCTGTTCGAAGGAGATGTGGCATGAACCAGGAGACCGGCCGGACCCTGTGGGTGTTCCCCGGCGGGAACATCCCGTCGACCAGCACCGGCCCGGAACCCGAGTACACCAGCCGGGACGAGCTCTGCATCCTCAACGTGTGTGAGACCGACGCCAGCCTGGAGATGATGATCTACCACTCCGACGGCGACCCTGTCGGCCCCTACCCGGTGCAGGTCGCGGCCCAGCGGGTGCGGCACGTGCGCGTCAACGATCTGATCGACCCCCAGGCCGTGTTTCTGGGTGAACCGTACGGCGTGGTCATCCGGTCGGATGTGCCGGTGTTCGTCCAGGTGACGAGGCTCGACACCCGTCGTGGCGGTCTCAGCGGTATGACGACGATGGGTTTCGCTCCCGACTGAGACGGCGCGATGCGGGAGGGAGTTCCCTGCGCATGCAGGCGCGCGGCCACTGGTCGAGGCCGTGGGCGATCTCCGCAGCCCGGATCTCTCTGAGGCCGGGGCTCTCCTCGTGCTCGGCGAGGTACCGGAACCCATGACGCTCGTAGTACGGCCCGTTCCACGGGACGTGGGTGTAGGTGGTCAACGTGACCGCGGGGAGCCGGTGCTCCCGCGCCCATCCGATCATGTGGTTCAGCAGGGCCGTCCCGATCCCGCGGCGCATGACCTCGCTGTGCACCGAGACCTGGCCCAGGTGAGCGTTGCCGTCGACCACATCGGCCAACAAGTACGCCACCGGCCGGTCGGATCCATCGGTGCTGACCCACGCCCGCCCGTTCTGCACAAACTCTCGGAGTGAGTCGATCGACGGCGGGTCGTCCTCGGCCACCGAGGTCATCCCCATGTCCGCAAAGGGTGCTCCGGCCGAGCGTTCGATGTCCTGCAGGACGATCAGGTCGATCTCCCTGGCGGGCCGAATGCGGTACGTCGTCACCGGCTCGCTCTCTCCGTTCACATCGTCCCGTGCAACGCAGTCTGGGCGTTGCGTCTCAGGCAGCACTCGCCGCCGCCGGGCTTCCCACCGCGAGCCTCACCGCCCCCGACACCATTCGCGCGGTCTTGTGCGCCGTGGCCTATCTCGTCCTGGCCGCCGTCCTGGGCCTCGCATTCGGCACCCTCACCCGCAGCTCCACCGGTGCGCTGGCGATCATCGTCACCGTCGCCCTCCTCGTGCCCGCCCTCGCGCCGGGCATGCCCGGCGTCCTCGGCGAGATCGCCGGGACCTACTGGCCCACCACGGCCGGACAGAGCTCTTACGCGGCCACCTCGACCGGCCCGCTGACGCCATTGTCCGGGTTCGCCGTCATGGCCGCGTTCACCTTCGTGACCGCCCTCGCATCTAACGTCACTCTGAAGACCCGTGACGCCCTATGGCCCGCGCGACGAGAGAGCGACCGTGTCTCCTGCGTCTCAGCTCTACTGGGCCAGGACCTTGTTGACCAGGCGCGTCGCGAAGTTGGGCGAGAACTTGGAGATGTTCGCGAGCACGGTCGTCTGCTCGCCGACGCTGTAGGACGTGCGATGAAAGCGGCGGTCGAGGGTCGTCGGGTGGACGGACTGCCAGACCTTCTCCGCGACCTGCTCAGGGGTGATCTTGATGCCGAGCGTCCTGGTCGTCTTGGCCTTGGGGTCCGCGAGAGCGGTCTTGGCCCACAGCGGCCAGATCCCCACCACGCGCACGCCGTGCGGTGCCCACTCGAGCTCCAACGCCTCGGTCAGCCCGGCGACGTAGAACTTGGCGGCGCTGTACGTGGCGATCCCGGGCTGACCGTAGATCGCCGACGCGGACGCGATGTTGACCAGGTGCGACCCCGGCGTGGCCTTGAGGTACGGGAACGCGGCTTTGGCGCCGAGCGTCACGCCCAGCACATCGATGTCTATCTGGGCCTTGACCGCGTCAGCCGAGATCTCCGTCAGGTCGCCGGCGACGAGGACGCCCGCGTTGTTGTCCAGGACGTCGAGCGTGCCTCCGGTGTGCGAGGTGAACTCCTCAAGCGCCCTCTCCCACTGCTGCATGTCACGGACATCGAGTTCCCCGGTGATCCAGTCGGGATGCTTCGACTGCACCGCGGCGAGGGCGTCCTTGTCGACGTCGTACACCCCGACAGTCCAGCCTTCGCGGCTGAATCGTTCCGCCGTTGCCAGGCCGATCCCGGCCGCTCCGCCCGAGATGAAGATCGATGCCATTCCCTGTCCTCCACACGCAAGTCCGAGGCAGCGTTCGCCCGGAGTGTCCGACACCCGACAATACCCAGCACTGGACGGGCGTGGTGGTGGTGGGGCTCGAGGGCCGCGACGTCGGTGGTGGCCGCAGTGGGGTCGGGTTCCCGGGCTAGCGCTTCATGAGGGCGAAGACGCCCCACCCGAGGTACTCACGCGTGTAGCGCGCGTAGCGGGCGGGAGTGGTGGTGAGTTCCTCCCTCACCTCGGTGGCGAGGTCGTCGTCGGGGTTCCGGTCGAGCCAGTGGCGCAAGTTGAGCCATTGGGCCGCCGTGTACCGGTCCCAACTGTCCTGGTCGGCGAGCATCATCTCCACGACGTCGTAACCGAGACTCTGAAACCGCCCTATCAGGTCGGGGAGCGCCAGGAAGTCGGCGATGGCGGTGGCCTGGCAGGCGACGGCCGTCTCCTCGTCCGGCGGGGTGCGCCGCCAGTACGGCTCGCCGATCAACATCACGCCTCCCGGGCGGAGGCTGCGTTCGAGCAACTCGATCGTCCCGGCGACACCGTTTCCGATCCAGGTGGCACCCACGCATGCGGCCAGATCAACCGACTCGTCCGCGACATGGCCTGCGGCATCCCCGTGGATGAAGTCGACACGGTCGGCGACCCCTAGTTCTGCGGCGCGGGCCCGGGCCTCCGCGGTGAAGACCGTACTGATGTCCACGCCGGTGCCCGTGATCCCGTGATCACGCGCCCAGGTCGTTAACATCTCGCCCGAGCCGCTGGCCAGGTCCAGTACTCGCGTCCCTGGCGTGAGTCGGAGGGCTTTCCCCAGCGCGGCGAGTTTGTCCTCGGTGAGTGGGTTGTGGATCCGGTGGCTGCTCTCGCGGATGGTGAAGATGCGGGGAAGGTCCATTAACTCGACCTCGTTCCTTTCTGTACTGCCCTGTCGTTTGCGGGCGATAGCTGCCCGAGTGGGCAGGAGCGGGCCGGCAGAGAGCGGTGTGGGGGGACACCGTGCCGGACCTGTGATGATGGGCCTTCCGGGCGGAGACGCTGGCCCCGTTGTTCTTACGCCGGGGGAATCCGAGCAACCGTCAGGACGAGGCCCGGGATGTGAGGACGATCCGGGCACCGCGCGCAGCGGTGGTCTCGACGACGACCATGCAACTCACCTCCGCAGACAGCCACTCGACCAGTGGTGTTGGTGGCCCAAGATATCACCAGTCGCGGACCTCGAAGTCGTGCTCAGGCCCCGCCCTCGTCTCCTACCGGACGGACCTCACGTTCTCGCGGCCCGGAACGACTACCTGCTGAAGTCGGAGGGAGGGTCGTGTGAACGAGGTGGCGGGGACGAGGGGAAGATCGAATTCATGAGGGCAGCCTTCGACGGTGCGGTGGTCCGGCACGGGCCGACCGTCCTGCGCGTGTGCCGCGCGGTCCTGGGACCCGGCCCCGATGCCGAGGACGCCTGGTCCGAGACGTTCCTGTCCGCGCTGCGGGCCTGGCCGGGCCTGCCGGAGGAGACCAACGTGGAGGCGTGGCTGGTCCGGGTCGCCCACCGCCGGTCGGTGGACGTGGTACGCCGATCGGTGCGGTCGGCCGCTCCGGCGGGAGGCGCGGACGATGTCGCCGTGCTCGACGAGTGGGCGGCCAGGAGCCACGGGCGCAACGGGTCCGCGTGGAGGGGCCGTGAGGGCGACGACGACGACCTCGGCGGACACCCGATCTGGGATGCCGTCGCCGCTCTGCCCACGCGGCAGCGGCTCTGTGTGGCCTACCGGTACCTGGGCGGGTTGCCGTACGCCGCGATCGCCGCGCTCACCGGGGGCAGCGAGGCGGCCGCGAGACGCGCCGCGGCCGACGGCGTGGCGGCCCTGAGGCACACCGTCGACCGCGCGACCGCAACTGGCCGCGAGGTCCGAGAACCCACCCTGCCCGACCAGACCGTGCCCGACCAGACCGTGCCCGACCAGACCGTGCCCGACCAGACCGAGCACACGACGCGAACCCAGGAGCAGCCATGACCGCGGACGACGTCATCGACACACTCCGCGGCGCCCCCGCGGACACGGACCGTCTGCGCGACCGACTGGCCCGCGACGCGCAGCGAGGGGGGCTGGTGGATGTGCTGGTCCGGTCCGTAGAGTCGCCGATCGGAGAACTGATCCTCGCGGCGACCCCGCGCGGCCTGGCGTATGTGGCGTTCGAGGGGGAGCCCCGGGAGGAGGTCCTCCAGTTGCTCGCGACGAAGATCGGCCCTCGCGTCGTGAGCGCGAGCACTCCGGGAACGCCGAGCGGGGGCACCGGCGACGCGGACATCGCGAGCGTGCTCGACGACGCCACCACGCAGCTGCACGACTACCTCGCCGGGCGTCGCCGCGAGTTCACCCTGCCGCTGGACACCGTCCTGGCCACCGGGTTCCGCGGCCTGGTCCAGCGCCGACTGTCCGAGGTCGGCTACGGGCGCACGGCCACCTACCGGGAGATCGCCACCGCCCTCGACAAGCCCGGAGCGGTCCGCGCGGTCGGCACGGCGTGCGCCACCAACCCGCTTCCCCTGGTGTGGCCATGCCATCGGATCCTGCGCTCGGATGGCGGTCTCGGCGGCTACCGGGGCGGGCTCGAGGTCAAGAAGCGGCTCCTGGCGATGGAGTCGGCTGCGTGACCGCAGCGCAGGTCGCGGCGCTCTACGGCGTCTGGGTGATCGCGGTGATCTCGCCGGGGCCCGACCTCGTCGTCGTCCTCCACCGGTCGCTCGTCGGTCGCCGCCACGGTGTCGCCACCGCGGTCGGGGTGGTCACCGGGATCGCGATCTGGCTCGCGGCCGCGTTCGCCGGACTGGCCGCGCTGGTGCGCGTGTATCCGCAGATCATGACGGGGCTACAGGTGGCGGGCGGGCTGCTGCTGGCGAGTCTGGGGGTGCTCGGGCTGCGGGGGTGGTGGCGCTCGAGGTCGAGGGCGGGACTCGCTGAACTCGATCCCGCCGACCCGGTATCACCGGACTCCACCCCGCTCTCACCCACCCAGGCCGCACCCACCCCTGCGGCCCCCACGCCGGCCTCACTCGGCACTCGTCCGCCGGGAACCGACTTCGTTCGCGGGCTGGCCACCAACCTGGCCAATCCCAAGGCGCTGGTGTTCTTCGGCGCCGTCCTGACCCCGTTCCTGAGCGGCGAGGTCCCGCCCGGCCAGGCCGTCGCACTCGTCGCGGGGATGATCACCGTGGCGCTGGTGTGGTTCTGCACCCTCGCCGTGGCGGCGTCGCACCGACTCGTCAACGAGCGGGTCGGGAGGGTCCTGCCGACGGTGGACGTGGTCGTCAGCACGCTGTTCGTGGCGGTGGGGGTGGCGTTCGTGATCGAGGCGCTGACCTGACGATCGGGCGATAGGTTCTGCCACATGACAAGTGCGCCTTCCGATCGCGCGTGGTGGCGAGCTGCCCTCGCGGTGTTCGCCGTGGGATGGGGCGCCAACCAGTTCGCACCGCTGCTGTTGCTCTACCGCGAGGAACAGGGCCTCGGTCAGACCGAGGTCGCAGCCATGTTCAGCGTGTACATCGTCGGGCTCCTGCCGACGCTCCTCGTGGCGGGCCGGTGGTCGGACGCCCACGGTCGACGTGTGCTCATGCGGCCGGTCCTCGTCCTGTCCCTGGTCGCCACGGTGCTGATGCTGCTCGGCCCGCATGACCCGCTGTGGCTCTACCTCGGCCGCTTCCTGGCCGGACTCGCATCGGGTGCCGCGTTCGGTGCGGGCAGCGCGTGGGTGCGCGAGCTCTCCGCGGGTGCCACACCCGGGACCGGCGCGCGGCGGGCCGCGATCGCCCTGACCGGCGGATTCGGGCTGGGCGGACTGGTCGGCGGCCTGGTGGGCCAGTTCGCTCCCGCTCCCATGATCTCGGCCTACCTACCGCACCTGGTGCTCGGGACGATCGCCCTGGTGGCCGCCTGGAACGCCGCCGACCCCTACCGTCCGCACGGGGGCGCCGACCCCGCCGGGCTCATCCCCTCGAGCGCCGGCACCAGGAGGTTCCTGCTGGGGGTCGCGCCCTGGGCGCCGCTGGTGTTCGGGTGCGCCAGCATGTCGTTCGCGGTGCTCGCGGACCTGCTGGGCGGAGACGCCGGGGGCCTGCCGACCGCGTACGCCGGGGTGGTGGTGGGCGTCACCCTCGGAGCCGGGGTGCTGGTCCAGCCCACCGTGCGTCGGCTCGCCGCGTCCTCCCCGCCGTCCCGCCCCCCGGTCATCGGCCTGACCGCCGCCGCGCTGGGCATGTCCGCGGGCGCGGTCCTGGCCGCCTCGCCGGACCTGCCCGGCCGGGCCCTGTGGCTCCTGCCCGTGGCGGTCCTGCTGGGCGCGGGGTACGCGACCCTGCTGGTGGCCGGGTTGGTCGAGGTGGAACTGCAGTCCGGCCCCCGCGACCACGCCGGGCTCGTGGCCGTGTTCTACGTCCTGGCCTACCTGGGCATGGCGACCCCGTACGTGCTCGCGCTGCTCTCCCACGTGGGCGGCCCGGTGCCGTGGATCGCGGCCCTGGCGCTGGTGTGCGTGCTGCTCATCCCGCTCGCGCAGCGGCAACTGCGGTAGCGGCCCGGTCGCTCCCGCCCGGCCCCGCCCGGTCGCCCCCGCCCCGCCCCGCCCGGCCCCGCCCCGCCCCGCATCGAGAAGAGCGTTCCGCGCACCCGCACTCGAGAAACGTGTTCGGAACGGTCTTCTCGATGCGGTGGCCGGGCTCAGCCCGAGTTTCGCAGCGCTGTGGCCAGGCCGTTCATCGTCAGTTGGATGCCCGTACGCACATCGGGGTCGTGGTCGCCCGCGCGGTAGCGCCGCAGCAACTCCACCTGGAGCCTGTTGAGCGGTTCGAGATACGGGAACCGGTTCCGGACGGAGCGGGCGAGGGCCGGGTTGTCGTCCAACAGGGTCTCCTGCCCGGTCACGGCCAGCAGCATCTCGCGGGTGAGTTCGAACTCGTCGGAGATCACCCCGTGGATCCTCCTGCCCACCTCGGCGTCGGGGACGAGCTCGGCGTATCGGCCCGCCAGACTCATGTCGGCCTTGGCCATGACCTGCGCCATGTTGGACAGCGTGGTGCGCAGGAACGGCCAGTCCCGGTAGAGGCGGCGCAGCGTGGCCAGCCGCTCCTCTGCGTTTATGCCACCAGCGTTCGAGCCCCCGCCGCCGTCGATCCAGCGCTTCAGGGCGCTGCCCACGCCGAACCAGCCGGGCAACATCACACGGGACTGCGACCACGACAACACCCATGGGATCGCCCGGAGGTCGTCGACCGTGGAGGTCTGCTTCCGGGACGTGGGGCGGGAGCCGATGTTGAGTTCCCCGATCTCGCTGAGCGGGGTGGAGGTGGTGAAGTACTCGATGAACCCCGGGTCCTCGTGGACCAGCTCGGCGTAGGCCTCACGACCGAGGCGGGCGAGCGCGGCCATCACCGCGTACGCCTCCTCGGCGTCGTCCCCGAGCCCCTCGACGTCGAGCAGTGACACCTCGAGCGTGGCCGCCACCAGCGCCTCGAGGTTGCGGCGGGCGCGGACGGGCTCCGAGTACTTGGCGGAGATGATCTCCCCCTGTTCGGTGATCCGCAGCGCGCCCTGCACCGCGCCCGGGGGCTGCGCGAGGATCGCGTCGTAGGAGTTCCCGCCCCCGCGTCCCACCGCGCCGCCGCGGCCGTGGAAGAAGCGCAGGTGGACATCCGCACGGGCGGCCGCGTCGACCAGAGCGAGCTCGGCCTCGTACAGCGACCAGTTGGCGGCCAGGTAACCGCCGTCCTTGTTGGAGTCCGAGTAGCCCAGCATGACCTCCAGCACGTCTCCCTGGGAGCGCACCAGTGCCCGGAACTGGGGGAGCGCGAGCACCTCGTCGAGCATCCTGGCCCCGCCGGCGAGATCGTCGATGGTCTCCAGCAACGGGATGAGGCGCACGGTCGACCGGGGCTCGTCCGGGCTGCCGGAGAACAACCCGACCTCCTTGAGGAGGACGGCGGGTTCGAGAAGGTCGGAGACCGAACCGCACATCGACACGATGTAGTGGGGCACCACGTCCGGTCCGAGCCCGGCGACCGCCTCCGCGGCGGCACGCAGCACCCCCATCTCCTTGTCCGCGAACTCCGAGAGCGACGCACGGACGCCCAGCAGCGGGCGATCGTGGGAGAGCTCGGAGAGCAGGAGCTCGACACGGGCGTCCTCGTCGAGCGCCGAGTAGTCCTCGGACACCCCGGCGAGCGCGAACAGCTCGGTGAGCAGGTCCTCGTGCGACTCCGAGTTCTGGCGCATGTCCAGGGACTGCAGGTGGAACCCGAACGAGTTCAGCGCCCACCGCAGGTCCCGTAGTCGCGGGGCGCGCAGCAGGTCTGACCCCACTGCGGAGAGTCCCGCGTCGATGATCTCGAGGTCCGCCGCCATCTCCTCCGGATCCTCGTACGGAGGATCGTCGTCCAGGCCGATGAGACGCCCGGCGGACAGGAGTACCGAGCGGGGCAGCGACGACCCGGTCGCGCGCGCACGCGCGGCGAGCCGACGACGGACCACCCGGACCGCCTGGCGGAACGGAACGTCCTCCCGGGCCGGGCTCCCCTCGACCCGGGTGTCCTCGAGGGAATCGGCCAGTGCCGCTATCCCCGGGTCGACCTCGACGATCCGGGCCGACATCGACAGCTCACGTTCGAGGAGGCGCAGCTGCTCGGCGTAGTGACCGTGGAGCAGCTCCGCCGCCCGGTCGGTGGCGAACCGCACCACGTCGCCCGTGACGTACGGATTGCCGTCGCGGTCGCCGCCGATCCACGAACCGGGCCGCACGACCGCACGACCCCCGCACCCGAGGCGCTCGTCGATCTGCGCGTTGAGCGGGGGGATCACCTCCAGCAGGGTGGCCTCGTAATACTGCAGCCCGGCCATCACCTCGTCCTCGATGTGGGGACGTTCGTTGCGGATGAGGGCGGTCTGCCACAGCGCGAGCACGAGGCGGCGCAGCTCGAGTTCGATCTCCGCGATCTCCGCCTCCGTCACCGGGTCCTGGTCCCTCGACCGCAGACCGTCCCGGCGGGCCATGAGGAGATGCACCCTGCGGGTGGCCTCGAACACCATCCGGCGACGGGTCTCCGTGGGGTGGGCGGTGAGCACCGGGGACACGCGGGCGGTCGCGCGCACGGCGGCCAGTCGCTCGTCGTCGTCCGCCTCCAGCAGGTCCGCGACCCGGGTCCACGTGACCTCCAGGTCCCCGTCGGGCGGCGTCTCTCCCGCGGCCCGGTGGATCCGCCTGCGGCGCTCCTGATGCAGGTCCTCCGCCACGTTGGCAAGCAGGGCGAACAGTGAGAACGCACGGATCACCGGAATGGCGTCGGCGGCACTGATGTCCTTGAACAGGGCGGACACCTCGTCCCTGTCGGCCTCCGAGCGCCGCACCGCGAACGCCGTCCGGCGGGCCGTCTCGACGAGATCGAACACCCGGTCCCCGGCGTGCTCCCGGATAGTGTCGCCGAGCAGGGAACCCAGGAACCGGACGTCCTCCCGCAGGGGGGCCACCGCGCGGGCGAGAGGATCGGTCCCGAAATCGGGTGCGGTGTGATCCTGTGCGGTCTCTGTCATGGCCGCCAGGGTAGGCGGGGGATGTGACAGGCGGGTGAAACCCGGGTTCGTGGGGGTCCGGGGTGTCGGGGCCCATCGCGGCAGAGGATCAGGGAAAGGAGAAGGGCGGGAATCGGTAGTGACACGGGGGTCATCCCTGATGTCCCCGGGCCCCCGGTGGCGCACACTGGGGGTATGACGCAACAGCCCGGATTCCCCCAGTACGGCGACTCCCAGTACGGCCAGCCCGTGGCCGGCCCCGACGACCGCACCCCCGCGGCCCTGGCGCACGCGTCCAGTCTCATCGCCATGGCGCTCTCGGCGGGGTGGCTCTCCTTCGTGGGGCCGCTGGTGATGTGGCTGATCTACAAGGACCGCAGCCCGTTCGTTCGGCAGGCCGCTGCCGGGTCCTTCAACTTCAACGTCGGCCTGTGGATCATGAGCATCGTGGGCTGGATCTTCATCATCACCGTGATCGGCATCCCGATCGGACTGGTCCTGCTGGCGGTCTCCTTTGTCCTCCAGATCGTCGGCCACCTGATCGGGGTCGTGCGGGCCACGCGGGGCCGGACCATCAACTACCCGTTCCAACTGCGCATCCTGAGCTGACGCCCCCGCTCGCACCGGTCCCGGCGATCCGGTAGGAACGACAGAGGGGCGGCGCGCCATCCGGGCGCGCGGGAGCCCGAGTGGGTGCGGAGCAGTGGACGCGGAGAAGGGGACGCGCAATGGGCGCAGATGCGCGCGTGAACACCGGGGTCGACGCCGAGGTCGTCCGGGATGTCAGTGCAGCGGCCGGGGCGTCCGGTCCGGCGCCGGGGGACGTCCGACTCACCAGCGTCCACAATTTCCGTGACGTCGCCGGCCACGGATACGCCCTCGAGCCGTCCGGGACCATGGCCCGCGGTCTGGTCTACCGGTCCACCACCTTGTCCGTGGGTGAGGACGACCTCGGCGTGCTCAACCGGCTCGGGGTGAGCACCGTCGTCGACCTGAGGACCGACGAGGAGATCGTCCGTCAGCCCGATGTGATCCCGGACGGGGCCCACTACCTCGCGATCGACGTGCTCGCCGGGAACACCTCCGCCGCCGCCTTCACCGGGGCCGGCACGTACAGCGTCGAGGACGCCCGGAGGGAGACGGCGATCATGTACGAGCGATTCGTCGTCGGGGACGAGGAGCGGACGGGTTTCGGACGCGTGGTCCGCGCCGTGGCGCGGTCGACGGGCCCGGCGATCGTGCACTGCACCGCCGGCAAGGACCGGACCGGCTGGACCTCTGCCGTCCTGCAGCTGCTCGCCGGCGTCCGCGAGGAGGACGTGATCGCCGACTACATGTTGACGCGCGAGCTGTCCGTCGACTTCGTCAACGCCATCCGCTCCTACGTCCGGGCGGAGATGCCCGAGCGCCTGGAGGCGATCGACGTGCTCATCGGGGTCGAGGAGGCCAACATCAGGCGGTCGCTGACAGCGTTGAACCGAGAGTTCGGCGATGTCCGTCGATACCTCGTGGACGGCGCCGGAGTAGAGGCGGGCCTGGTGGACGAGTTGGGGGCGCGGCTCAGAGCACCACGATGATCGCGCCGAGCACGCCACCGAAGGCGATCGCCTCGAGGACCACCGCCACCGTGCGGCCCACCTCGGTCCGGGCCATGGAATGGACTCGGGGGCCCGCCATCGTCAGCGCGAAAACCAGCACCAGCAGCGCCACACCCACCAGGGTGTCGGCGAGAAGCGCCGCGACGCCGTAGACGGCGCCGAGGCCGATCACCCCGCCCGTCGCCGCGGCCGAGACCGCGGTCAGCGGCGCGGGGAAGACCGCAGCCGGGGCGGCCTCGCGGATCCCGTGGTCGTCGAAGCCGGGGCGGGCCTCGGGCCGGGCCTCCTCCTCGGGGCCCTCAGCAGGAGGAACCGGGACGGAACGGCTCCGGCCCCCGTCCTCGAGCATCAGATGTCCGTTCATGTCCAGGACCCTACGTTCGTTTTCCACGGGAACGCTCGGTCGTCGATAGGAATCTGAGTAGAAAACGGAACGCACTGGTCAAGGCGGTGTGACAGCCGGAGAGATCGGTCACAGCCGCCGGCTGAGCCCCCCTCCGGGCCCTGCGGCTGCAGGACCGCCACAGGGCCCACCCGCGTAGGATCTCGCCTGGAACCGGTGGGGGCCGGGTCTGTTCGACGGTGGGGAAGATCGGGGGATCAGCGTGGGAGCTATGGGTGCACTCGGAGGGTGGTTCGAGCCCGGAGACCATGCGGGAAGGGCGTTCGACGAGGCCGAGGCGGTGCTCCTGGCGTGTGAGGACCTCACGGCCGTGATGGAGACGATCCGGCGCTCGGATTCCCCAGTCGAGGCGCGTCGCGCCCTCAAGCTGGGGTTCGGCTTCTCAGGACGGCAGGCCGCGTTGCTCCTCATGCTCCCGGTGATGTCGTTCACCCGATCCGAACGTGACCGGATGCGCGACAGCCGCCGTGACCGGCTGGACCTCTTCGCCGACGTCACCGGCTCGATCCCGGCCCTGCGGCAGGACGACGTCCGATCGGCACCGGCACCGGCACCGGCCCCTATGGACGCGGGCCCCTCCGTCGCCCGGCCGGAGTGGGTCGCCGATCTCGACGGCGCCCTCGAACGGATCCGGTGGGCGATGGAGGGGGAGAGGGGCGACGGTTCGGCTACACAGGAGTCCGTGACCACCGTGGCTCCCGTGACCACCGGGGCTCCCGCATCGACCGGGCAGGTGGTTCGTCGATCGCGGTCCGGACGCGTGGATGACGCCTCGGTGGTGCTCGACGAGCAGGTCGGGGAACTGTGCGACGCGCTGGCCGAGATCGTGCAGGTGGAGGGGCTGCCCGATGCGTGGCTGGATGATCCCCGGGCGTCCGATTCCCGGGCGGGCATGTTGCTCGACAGTTGCGGTGTCGACGATTCGGTGGGGATCCGCACGCTTGCCTGGCACCTCCGCCGGACGGGCCTGGACGCGGTCGAGGGACTGTTGCCGTTCGCCGACCCGCTGGACCCGGCCCAGGGCTTCGATGTCCAGGCGCGGATGTTCGAGCGCGCCATGGCCACCGGTGGGCTGGGTTCGGAACCGGGGCCCGGGGTGACCTGGGCCGGGAGACTGTGGCCGATCGCGGAGAGGCGGGGTTACGGGTACGCGGTCTCCTACCGGGACGGTCCGGGTGCCGGAGCGGTCTGGGCGTACGGCGGGGACGAACCGCTCCACCGGGTGTGGGACTCGGTCGTGGACCTGCTGGTGGAGCTGTACCGGGCGGCGACCACCGGCGAACCCTGCGATGCCGCCATCGCTGCCGCGACGCACGGGCGCGTGGCGTGGACGAACCTCAGCTGAGGTCCCGACCTATGACGGTGGCCCGGCCGCCGCGGCAGAACACGAGGTCGACGCGGCTGACCGTCCGGCCGGTGGTCGCGCCCAGGAGTTCGGCGTACGCGCACAGCTGGAGCAGATAGTCGTCCACGGTGGCGCAGGTGACGGCGACATCGGTCTTGTAGTCGATGACGGACAGGGACCCGTCGGGGTGGTCGACGACCAGGTCGACCACTCCCTCCACCGCGACGGACGTGCCGTCGGCCGTGGTGAGGGATCCCGCGACCGGCAACTCCGCCCAGTGCGGGCGGACAGCCGCCCTCCGCACGGGGTCCGAGGTGAGGGCCGTGCGGGCGACGGCGACCATCTCCTCGACGGCCTCGGGGGACCTGGCGCCGCGGACGCCGCCACCGAGACCGAGGGCGGTGAGCTGATCGGCCGCCCACGACTCCCACTCCGGGATGGCCGAGGAGGGGGCTGCTGCGGCGAGCTCGGCGAGATCGGTGTGTTCGGCCAGGTGATGGACGGCGGTGCCGACGTCGGGACCGGAGGCCAGGGGGACCGTACGGGGTGCGGGCGGCAGTTCCTCCTCACGCGTGGGAGCGGGCGCGAAACGGTCCCACAGGGCAGCGGCCAGTTGCTCGGGTAGCGAGGGGTCGGGACCGCCCGCGGGGTGATGGGCGATCCGGGTCGCCGACCACCCGGCTCGCTCGGCGGAACGGGCGACGACCTCGCGGCTGCGGTCGTTCCATTCGTCCCGTCCGGGGACGTCGACGGGGGGTGCGGGCGCCGGTTCGAGCAGGTCCTGTCCGTAGGGCACCAGCTGCGGCGCGTCGGGCACCTCCATGACCGAACCGAGGAGCGAACCCCACAGCTTCCGGGGTTTCGGGTTGGTCTCCTTGGTCAGAACGTATCCGTGCCCGGAGACGGCGAGGCGACTCTCCGCGCGCGTGGCGGCGACGTACAACAGCCTGATCCGCTCCGCCAGCGAGTGTTCTGCCTCGCGTTCCGCGGCCCGTGCGAACCCGGGATCGCGCACCGAGGTGGAGAACGAGGCCGCGGGCCGTGGAGGCTCGTCGTCCGTCCACAGCAGCCTGTCCCGGTCACCGGGCCACTTGCGGCTCATCCCGGCCAGCACGACCATCGGGTACTCGAGACCCTTGGCGGCGTGGATCGTGGTGATGCGCACGGCGTCGACCCCGATCTCCGGTATCGCCGCCTCCGGGACCCGGGCGTCCTCGGCGGTGAGGGCCAGCGCCCAGTCCGCGTACTCGCGCAGGTCGGCGCGGGCGGGGTCGGCGGCGGAGTCCTCCCACTGCCAGGCGTGTTCGATCACGAATCGGATGCGTCGCCACAGGTCGCGCCGGCGGGGCGACTCGGCGACCGATTCGAAGACCATCCGGTCGTGGACGAGTGCCTCGAGGATCTCGCCCGGCCGTCGGCTCCGCCGGGACAGGCCGGAGAGGTAGTCGATCCCCACGGCGACGGGGGAGTCCACGAGGTGGTCGGGCGCCGGGGCGCCGGGGGCCCAGGCCCCACCGGCCGCACGCCAACGGAGCAGGTCGTCGTCGCCACAACCGAAGAGCGGGGAGCGGAGCGCTCCGACGAGCGACGCCTCGTCGGCCGCGTTGGCCACGGCCCGCACGGCGAGGAGGAGGTCCCGGATCTCGGGGGTGCCGTAGACGATGGACGACGCTTCGGTCCGGAAGTCGATCCCTGCGTGGTCGAGGCACTTTTCGATCATCGGCAGGGAGCCCCGGGAGGGCAGGAGGATCGCGATGTCCCCGAGGCGGAGCGGGGTGTGGCCGCCATCCTTGGACTCGTGTGTCCACTGCTCCCGGACGGCGGTCGCGATCACCCGTGTGACATCGGAGGCCTCGGTCCAGTGCCGTGTGAGGTCGTCATTCGCGTCCGCGGGGCAGTGATCGGGCAGCGCGGGCACGTCCTCGGTGCGGAACACGAACGGCCGGGGCCCGTGTGCGGGGTCGTGCGGGGGCCGATCAGGACCCGGTTCCAGTTCCTGGTACCCGGGCTGCACGCCCTGCGCGGCGAGCATCACCTCCGAGAACACCGAATTGACCCAGTCCAGCACCGCCCGCGAACACCGGAAGTTCGTGGTCAGGCGCTCGAGCTCGACCCCGTCCATCCGCTGCGCCCGCAGGTAGGTGGAGATGTCCGCCCGGCGGAAACGGTAGACGGACTGTTTGGGATCGCCGACGGTGAACAGCCTCCCGGCCACCGGCCCCGATACTGGCCCCGACACCGACCCCGAATTCGCCCCGGCGCCCTGTCGGCCGTCCTCGGCGGTGAGGAGTACGGCGAGGTCGAGCTGGATGGGATCGGTGTCCTGGAACTCGTCGATGAGGATGCGCGTGTACCGGCTCCTGACCCGGTCCCGCACCGCGGGGTCCTGCAGCAACTCCCGCGCCAGGACGAGTTGGTCGTGGAACTGCAACGTGCCGCGCCGGCGCCGGTCCTCGGCGTGCCCGTGGATGACCGGGATGAGGGCGTCCAGGACGATCGCGATGCGGGGGCGCCAGTGGGCGGACAGGACCTCGGTGCAGATCGAGGGCAGTCGCTTGATCTCCTCCTTGATCCCCCTGACGGTGTCGGCCCCACCCCAGTTGGGCCCCTTGCCCCCGCTTCCGGGACCGAGGGGCTTGGCGAGGAGTTCGACCCAGGTGGGAGAGGCCGTCGGATCCGCGGCCGCCGACTGCAGGTCCCTCAGCCAGTCCTCGTGCTTGGAGAGGGTCTGGTAGAGCTTGTCGGTCTCGTCCTGGCAGGACTCGCGCCAGCCGATGATCGACCCGATCGCGGCGACGATCTCCGCGAGATCGGGGGTGGCGGGTAGCTCGGAACCGGGAACCCCGCCGGAGTGGAGGGGACCGCGCGGGAGTCGGTCCCAGTCGCGGTGCAGCGCCTCGACGATCTCGCGGAAGGCGAGGGTGCCGACGCCGGCGTCGAGCATGTCGTCGACCGCCTGGGCCAGGATGCCGGAGCGCGCCCCGTCCCGGTCCCCGCCGAACAGGACGCTCGCGCATTCCTGCCACATCGCTTCCACGGCCGTGGCCTCGGCGGTGTCCTGCTGGGCGGTCACCTTCGGGGGTATCCCGGCCTCGAGCGGATTCTCCGAGAGCAGGCGCAGTGCGAACGAGTGCAGGGTGCCGATCGCCGCGGTGTCGAGCCCGGCGAGTGCGGCGTCCGCGCGGTGGTCTCCTCCGTCCCGACGGTCGACCAGGTGGACCCGCAGCCGGTCACGCAGTTCGGCGGCCGCCTTCTCGGTGAACGTGATCGCGGCGATCCTGTCCACGGGCACCCCGTCGGTGAGGAGGAGGGTGCTGAGCCGGCGGACCAGGGCGTGGGTCTTACCGGTGCCCGCCCCGGCCTCGACGAAGAGGGTGGCGGCGGTGTCCCGTTCGACCCGGTCCCGGGCGGGTTGGTCGTGAAGCGTGCTCATGAGGTCGACTCCGATCCGGTCCCGGCGGTGTCCCCGGTGACGATGCCGGCGAACGCGGGATGGGACGCCAGTGGCTCCCGCCCGGACAGTCGCTCCCACGTGCGGTCCAGGTCCGCTCCTCCGAGGAGGTCGGCCAGGTCGCGGGAGGATCCGCGCCCGCCCTTGAGGGGGAACCATCCCCGCTGGATGGCGTCGACCAGGTGGCCGACGTCCGAGCGGACCCGGTCCATGACGGTGTCCGAGATGGCGAGGGAGATCTGTTCGAAGCCGCCGCGTTCGGTGCAATACCAGTAGCGGGCCTCGCTCACGGCCATGTGCCCGGCGGAGCCGGCGGCCGCGGCGTACAAGGGGAGTTGGAACCGGGTGCCGGCCACGGTGGGGTCGTCCTCGCCCGGTCGCAGTTCCGCCCCGGGAGGCGTGCCGGTCTTGTAGTCGGTCACGCGCTGCGCACCATCCCGGACGTCGAGTCGGTCGATCGATCCGGCCAGGAGCAGGGTCTCCGGTCCGCGGGAGGTGCTCACCTCGAACGGGATCCGGGCCGTCGGCTCTCCGAGCAGCTCGCGCCCGAATCCGAACTCGGTGGCGGTGGGGCGCCAGCCAGCATCCGAATCAGCGCTGTCCTCCTCGAACCACCGGCCGAGCTCGGCTGCCAGGAGCATCCGTCGCCGGCGCCACAGGGGGGCGAGCAGCCCGGGGGCCGCGGCGACGGCCTTGTCGCACTCCTCCGAGAGGGCGCGCATGAGCAGGTCACGATCCGGACCGACCCCCAGCTCGAGTCGGTCGTCCACGTATCTCTGCAGGATCGCGTGGACCAGGTCGCCGTACTCGCGGAGGTCCATTTCGATGTCCGCCGCCGGGTCGTCGAGCACGCGGACTCGTAGAACGGTCGCGAGGAAGAACAGGTAGGGGCTCTGGGCCCAGTCCTCCAGGCGGGTCGGCGAGACGGGTGTGTCGAGAACCGTGACCAGGTCGTTCACTGACGACACGTCTCCGGTGAACCGCGAGAACACACCGAGCCTCCGGTCCCTGCGCATCTCGTGAGCCCGGATGAGTGGCTCCGGCGCGGTGGGTCCCGCCCGCCACCCGCGTGCCGCCAGTTCACGGAGGCGCAGCTCGGTGAGGGTGGCCGGATCGGGACCCAGGAGGGGTGCGGGCGAGAGGACGCCGTCGACGAACGAGGGGACCGCGGTGACGGCGGGGCACCCCGCCACGGCGTCCTGCCACCGGGTGGCGTGGACCTGCCGGCCGGTGAGGCGCGAGAGCGTGGGCAGGAGCCACCGGGACGGGATGCGGTGTCCGCCGCCCCGCATCGACCCGCGGGGGAACGAGCACAGTCGACGGTTCGCGCCCGCCGACAGGGCCAGCTGGAGGACCCGGTACCGCTCGTCGAGCAGTTCGGAGGCGGGCGGTCCGACCGCTCCCTCGGGCAGCAGCGGGTCGGGTCGGTGCAGGACGGGTAACAGTCCCTCGGCCATGCCCACCACGCACACCGTGTCGAGGTCCCGGCCGACCGCGTCGTCGATCGGACCCAGGCTCACGCCCGCCCCCTCCTCGCCGACCCGCTCGGTGATCGAGTCCAACCGGGTGGACACGGCTCCGACGATCCGCTCGCGGGTGATCGCGGGCGAGAAGGTGTCGAGGTCGGCGAGAGAGCCGACCGCGGCCTGCACCGCCGCCCGGTCGGGGGTCTGCCGGAAGACCGAGGTGAGCAGGGCGTCCAGCGTCTCACCGACCTCGGACCAGGTCCGTGCGGATTCGAGGGCGCCGAGGGTGGACCGGATCCTGTCGACGAGGCGAAGTAACGCCGCGGCGGCCGCCCGGTCGGAGTCGGTGAACCCGTCCCCGGGCTGATCACCCCGGTCCGCGAGGCGGTCGGCCAGGCGGGCCCAGTCGCCCGCTCCGATGACCGGGAGACGCGTGCGGGTGAGCAACTCCAGCCGACGGGACGAGACCGACGCGCCCTGCTCGTCGAGGATCACCACGGCTCCCTCGGCCACGATCGAGAGCAGGTCGGCGCGCGGCATGAGTCCCGGGTCGATCGCGAGTAGTCGCACGAGGGACCGGCCGGCGGGCGTGCGACCGAGATCGGTGGCGGAGGGTCCGTTGACGACGATCCCCGCCTCCGAGAACGCCCGGAGCGCCAGTCGGAGATAGGGATCCGGCGACGGGTAGTAGACGCCGATCCGGTGCCCCGGGGTCCCGTCCGCCAGGCGTGAGCGGACGAACCGGACCACGGCCCGCACCTCGTCATCCGGGTCCGACGCGTGCAGGACGTAGGTTCCCGTGACGGCGCCGTCGCCGTCGGGCTCCGCCGCGGAGGCCAGGTGGTCGGCTCCCGTCCCGGGGATCGGCGTGACCCCTCGCGCGTCCAGGGCGGTGCGCAGACGTCGCTCGGCCTCTGTTCCCCTCAAGGGGGCCGCGAGGACGACGCGGCCGAGACCGTCGAGCCTCTCGAGCGCGTCCGAGACCGCCTCGAACTGCGTGTAGTAGGTGGCGCCGGTCATCGCACGGGCCTGCTCCGACAACCGGAGCACCTCGGCATGGAGCCGGTTCTCCGCGGCCACCGACCCCGCCTCCACGGTTCCCAGCCGCAGGCAGGCCCGGGCCACCGCCTGGCCGGTGACCGGCTCGCCGGCCACCGCCCGGAGTTCGCCGGGGTCCGCGTCCAGGGCCTTCTCCACTGCCGCCTCCAGGAGCGGGAACGGCAGCGCGGCGCGGGGGGCCAGGGCGGGTGCGGACAGCTCGGCGACCACCTGGTCGGCGGTCCGCACCGCGACGCCCGCCGCGCCGCCGGACAGGGCCAGCGCCCGGACCAGGTCCCGCGCGGCACCGAACGAGGCGACGATGACGGTGATGCGACCGAGGGCGTCGTGCGCGCGGAGTCGACGGATCTCGGCCACCACGGGAGAGCCTGCGACGGGAGCGTCGGCCACGGGAAGGCCAGCGGCGGGGGACTGGGAGCCGGTCACAACGTCATCGTGCCCCACGGCTACGACAGGTCGGCTCACCCCGTGCCGATCACGCGGACCGCGGCCGCCGCCCATCGAGCGGCGTCCACCGCGACCCCCGGGTGGTCCTGACGGTGCGGGATCACGGCCTCGACCACCCGGAAGGGCAGGTCCAGGACCGGATCACCGGGGTCGAGGTCGGGACGACACCCTGAGACGAGCTCCCGGTAGATCCCCCGTAGTTCGGAGCGGGCGGCCCGGAACTCGTCGAAGTCCTCCCCGGCCAGCTCCGGGAGCACGTACAGCATCCCGATGTTCCAGCGCGAGGCCAGGAGTCCCTCGACGTCGATCGTCGCGAGTTCCCGGAGGACCTCCCCCGGGTCCCGGCTCCCGTCGCGCAGCCCCCGGGCCCTGTCCAGGGTGGGGCGCACCGTCGTGTCGAGGAGGGAGACGAGGATCGCGGCCTTGGTGGGGAAGTGCGTGTACAGCGAGGCCTGCCGCAGGCCCACCGCGTCGGCGATGGCCCGGGTCGAGGTCGCCGTGTACCCGCGGGTGGTGAACAACTCCGCCGCCGCGTCCAGGATCTCCTCTGCCGGGGTCGCCCCGGGACGGCGCCGGTCCACGAGGCGGGGCCGTCCGGGTGAGGACACGGTGCTCCTTTCGGGCGCAGACCCGCGATACGGGTCCTAGGGGGTGACGCTCCGATCCATCGTGACACGGAGGAACTCGAACCGGTGCGCCGTGGGATCGACGCTCCGGCGAGGGGGCACCGGCATCGAGGAGACCGCGGCCTGGACCCACGACCCGCGATCGGTCCGGGTGAAGTCGAGGTCCACCCCGTGGGCGCGCGCGGCGAGGAGCGCGGCGACCGCGGCGGCCCGCCCGTTGCCCTCCCGGAAGGGGTGGACGTAGTTGAACCGCGCGTACCAGTTGGCCAGTGCGATCGCCACCGTCGTCGTCCGGCTGGCGGTGCCGGACGCCGACGACAGGGCGTCGGCGACGAGATCCGCGGGGTTCTCGAGCGGAGCGGTCATCATGGCGACGCGGGCCGTGGGCGCGAACGCCGACCCCTGCTTGCTCAGGCCGACGATCCGCGGCAGGCCGGCCCAGGGGTACACGTCGCAGAACAGCGCCGCGTGGACCCCGGACACCGTCCGGGGGGCGTGCGCGGGATCGCGGAGGAGACGTGCCCCCGCGGCGACGGCGAGCAGGGCCTCCGCGCGGCCGAGTGCCCGGGCCGAGGTGAGGCCGAGTGAGTTCTCCAGCACGGATGTCCCTCGGATGAGGTACGGGGTGCGTCGGGCGAGGATCCGGGGCCGGGGACGCCGGGTGGCCTCCGGGGGGAACGCGTTGCGGACGTGGAGGCGGATCAGCCGCCCCGGGGCCGCGCTGTCGACGAGGTCGAGGATCTCGTCGTCGTCCTCCTCCGGTCTCCACCCCTCCAGCGCCGAGATCGCCAGCATCGCGCTGGTGGCCGGATGGCGGGTCACCCCGGCTCCCGGAGCTCGCCTGTGGACCGCAGGTAGTCGAGGGTGCGCTGCGCGCCCGCGATCTCGCGAGCGGTGGAGCGCAGTCCGGCGCGCTCGGCGGTGGTGAGGGCGGACAGGGGGACCCGGTCGCTCCCGGGCCCGTCGGACCCGGCACGGAGGCGGACCTCCCACCGCAGCCGGGCGGCGAAGCGCGTGGCCGCGCGCAGGGCCTCCCAGCGGTCGTCGGGCAGGACCCGGGGGTCGGCGGCGAGCTCGAGGCGTGCGTCGGTCGAGGTGGCCGTCACCCCGGCCCGCAGCGCGGCCCACCGGGCGAGCTTGACGACCGGGGTGAGGACACAGGCCTTGAGGTCGACGACCGGGTCCGACCGCAGGGCGCGGGTGAGCCGGGACGGCACCGATGCGCGGGTGGACAGTGCGTCGGCGAGGATGTCGGTGAGGATCCCCGGGTGACCGGCCACGGCTCGGGCGGCGATACGGGGCAGGAGTTCGGGGTCGTCGTGGCCGTCCGTCAGTGGCCGGGCGTCGGCCAGGAGTCCCAGGTGGACGACCCCCAGGTCCCGCGCGGGGGCGTCGGCCCACCCGTCGGCGGCCCGCGTCCACCCGGCGACGCTCCGGATCAGGCGGGGATCGGCGGCCGAGGCGGGGGACGTCTCGGCGAACCAGGGTTCGTGCGAGAGGTCGGTGGAGGCGACGGCGCGGCGCACCGCCCGGCCGTCGGGTCGGCCGGGGTCACGGGGGGCGTCGGGATCGACGACGACGGCGAGGGTTTCCAGGTCGCTCCCCGGGACGGCCTCCCCGCGGCCCACCGATCCGCTGACCCAGACGGCGCGGGAGACCGCCGGGCCCAGTCGTGCGGTGAGCTCGCGCCGCACCCCGTCCGACCAGGCTCGCGCGCGCTGGTCGCGGGGGTCACGAGGGGTCGGCATGGGGGCATTCGATCATGCGACCGGGCCGCCCGGCGAGGGGTGGGCAGAGGCGTGAGGGCCTGTTAATCGGATGGAAACACCGGGCAACCCGGGGGTCACACGCGAGGGGAAAACTATCGGCAGACAGGAAATGGTCCGGCGCAGCTCGGGCTCCTGCTATCGACAACCACCCCGAGAGGAGCCCCGGACATGAGCGATCCCTCCGGCCTCGCCACCCCGGTCCCCGCTGGTCGGGATGACGAGTCCACCCCGGCTCCCGCACGTCGCGGGGACCACGACGACCTCGCCGACCTCGGTTACGACCAGCAGCTCCACCGCAGCCTCGGCACCTTCGCGTCGTTCGCGGCCGGGTTCTCGTTCGTCTCGATCCTCACCACGATCTTCCAGCTGTTCGGGCTGGGGTACGGGTTCGGCGGACCGGCGTTCTTCTGGACCTGGCCGATCGTGTTCGCGGGCCAGTTCCTGGTGGCCCTGTGCTTCGCCGAGCTCGCGGCCCGGTATCCCCTCTCGGGAGCGATCTACCAGTGGTCGAGGCGGATGGGCGGCGAGATCGTCGGGTGGTTCGGGGGTTGGTTCATGATCCTCGCCCAGATCGTCACCGCCTCCGCCGCGGCCATCGCGCTCCAGGTCGTGCTGCCCAGTATCTGGTCCGGCTTCCAGATCATCGGCGACGACCCGGCCCTCACCTCGCCCTCCGGCGCGGCGAACGCCGTCCTGCTGGGATTGGTGCTGCTCGTCATCACCACCACGATCAACTCCCTCGGTATCAGGTGGATGGCCTACGTCAACAACATCGGCGTGACCTGCGAGATCGTCGGAGTCGTCGCGGTGATCCTCGCGCTGCTGACCCACGCCGTCCGCGGGCCGCAGGTCGTCTTCGACACCGCGGGCATGGGGGACCAGCCCGGGTACATCTGGGCCTGGGTCGTCTCCGGCCTCATGGCCGCCTACGTGATGGTGGGCTTCGGCTCGGCCGGCGAACTGGCGGAGGAGACCGTCAACCCCCGCCGGGTCGCTCCACGGACCATCCGGATGGCCCTGACCGTCTCGGCCCTCGGTGGCGGACTCATGATCCTCGCCGCGCTCATGGCCGCGCCCAGCCTCACCGACGGCCGGCTGGCCACCGAGGGGCTGCCGTACGTCCTGAACTCGGTGCTCGGGAACTTCTGGGGCAAGGTGCTCCTCGTGGTGGTCGTGGTGGCCATCTTCATCTGCACCCTCGCCATCCAGACCGCGGCCACCCGGTTGATGTTCTCGATGGCCCGCGACGGGCGCCTGCCCTTCTCGGCCACCCTGTCCCGCGTCAACCCACGCACCGGTACCCCTATCGCCCCGGCCGTGCTCATCGGCGTGTCGTGCATCGCGATCCTGCTGGTCAACATGGGCAACGCCGCGATCTTCGCGACCCTGGCCTCGGTGTGCATCATCCTCATCTACCTCGCCTACCTGTGCGTGACCGCGCCGCTGCTCCTGCGCCGCCTCCGGGGATGGCCGAACGGCCCCCGGCTCACCGACGCCGAGGGCAAGCCGCTGTTCTCGCTGGGCCGCTGGGGGATCCCCGTCAACGTCCTGGCCGTGGGGTACGGACTGCTCATGACGGTCAACCTCGCCTGGCCCCGGACGGAGATCTTCGACCCCTCGGGACAGACCCCGTGGATGCGATGGGCCGGCGTCCTGACCGTCCTCGCCGTGGTGGGGCTCGGCATCCTGTGCTTCCCCCGCGGCAAGACCCATCCCAAACCCGTCACGATCGGAGAGTGACCTGATGACCAGCGCCACCGAATCCAGCACGACCGACTCCAGCACCACCGACAGCACGTCCACGACCTCGGGCGCCCGCGAACACGCCCGTGCCCAGGCCGGCGCGATCACCGACGCCATGCCGGTCGTTCCGGCCACCGACTGGCCCCACCCGCCGGCGGACATCCCGACCGACCGTCTCACCTGGGCGGAGTCGATCCCCGGCGGCCGGTACACCGCGCTCACCCTGGCCCGCGGCACACGGATCCGCCTCACCGACCGGGACGGCACGGCCTGCGCCTCGCTCATGATGTGGCGGGCCGACGCCCCCTGGGAGCGCCTCAACACCGCCGACACGGTCAAGGTCCCGTGGCAGGCCTACCTCGGGACCGGTCATCCGTTGCTCTCGGACCAGGGGCGCGTGCTCGCGACGATCGTCGCGGACACCTCCGGCCACCACGACGCGCTGTGCGGCGCCTCGACGCTGGCCGGCAACGTCGCCCGCTACGGGGCCGGAGCACCGGAGTCCGAGTCACCGGCGGGGCGGGAGCTGTTGCTGCTGGCCGCTCTCAAGCACGGATTGACCGAGCGGGACCTGCCCCACACCGTGTCGTTCTTCCACGGCGTCCGGGTCGCGGACGACGGGGCGCTCGTGTCCACCGGCGGTGCCGGGGCCGGGGCGACCGTCGACCTGATCCTGCACCTGCCCGTCGTCGTGGCCGTCGCGGTCGCGGACCACCCGCTCGACCCGTCGACGCGGTACCACGCCGGGAGCGTGGAGCTCCTGGCCTGGAGCGCCTCACAGGATCTCGACGCCCTCCTGGCGGGCTCCTTCCCCGGCGTCGGGGACGACCTCGAGTACCGCCGCGCCGTCGCCAACTCCGAGGCCGCCCACCGCGCCTTCACGCAGATCGACTGAGGAGAACCCCATGACACGTTCGACCGTCACCCCCGCAGACCTTCCCCCCGCAGAGCTTCCCCCCGCAGACCTCGCACTCGCCGGCGGCGCCGTGGTCGCCGACGAGACCGTCGCCGCCCGGGCCGCCTGGTCCCGCGTCCTGTACCGGGGGCAGACCCTGACCATCGTCGATCTCGAGGGCAACCAGGCCGTCGACACCCTGTTCTACGACGCGCACGACCCCACCCGGCGCTACAGTGCCCCGGCGACCGTCGCCGCCCAGGGGTCGATTTTCCTCACCACCGACAGCGTGCTGCGGGACGACGCCGGCGAGCCCCTGGTGACGATCACGGCCGACGAGGTGGGCAACCACGACACGCTCGGCGGTGCGTGCTCGCAGGAGTCCAACACCCTGCGGTACGGCCACCACACCCGGCACCAACACGCCTGCGTGGAGAACTTCCTCCGCGAGGGGGCCCGGCACGGACTGGGCAAACGGGACCTGGTCCCCAACGTCAACTTCTTCATGAACGTGCCCGTGGATCCCGACGGCACCCTCGGGATCGTCGACGGACTCTCCGCGCCCGGCAAGCGCCTGGCGCTGCGCGCCGACCGCGACGTGATCGTCCTGGTCTCCAACTGCCCGCAGATCAACAACCCGTGCAACGGCTTCGACCCCACGCCGGTGCGGATGATCGTCACCGCCTGAGTCCGCCACCCGCGAGCCCGCAACCCGCGCACCCGTCACCACAGGAGACGCCACCATGACCCGCCTCGAGATCCTCCACCCGGGACTCATCACCACCGTCCAGGACTGGCCCGGCCGCGTCGGGTACTGGGGCGTGGGCGTCCCGCCATCAGGGGCGATGGACGACTACTCGCTGCGACTGGCCAACACCGCCCTGGGCAACCCGGAGGGTGCCGCCGGTCTGGAGTGCACCCGGGGCGGCCTGCGGATCCGGCCTGATGCCGCGATCACGGTCTGCGTGGGCGGCGCGCACGTACGCCCCACGGTGGACGGTCGCCCGGTGGCCCAGTGGAAGCCGATCCCGCTGGACGCGGGATCCGTCCTCGACGTCCCCGTGGTCGACGGGCCGGGCATGCGCGTCTACGTGGCGGTCGCCGGTGGCATCGAGGTGCAGGAGTATCTCGGGTCGTCGTCGACCTTCACCCTCGGACGGTTCGGGGGACACGAGGGACGCACCCTCGCGGCGGGGGACACCCTCGCCGTCGGGGAGCCCGGACCGGGCGAGCCTCGCCGGATCCTCGCCGACGAGGTCCCGGCCATCGGCCATCACTGGCACATCGCGGTGGCCGAGGGGCCGCACGGGGCGCCGGAGTTCCTCACCCGCGCGGGAATGGACGAGCTCTACGCGGCCAGCTACACGGTGCACTTCAACTCGGACCGCACCGGGGTCAGGCTCGAGGGGCCACGACCGAAGTGGGCCCGGCCCGACGGCGGGGAGGCCGGCCTGCACCCGTCGAACGTGCACGACAACGCCTACTCGGTAGGCGCCCTGGATTTCACCGGGGACACCCCGATCCTGCTCGGCCCGGACGGCCCGAGCCTGGGGGGCTTCGTCTGCCCCGTCACCGTGGTCAGCGGAGACCGGTGGAAGCTCGGCCAACTCGCGCCCGGCGACACCGTGCGGTTCGTCCGCGTGCGGGTCGACACCGCCGGCGATCGCGCCGGGATCGCCGGGGCGGCGGCGGCCGGCCGCCCGTACGTCCTCGGCGACGGCGGTGATCGCGACGACGGCGTGCTGGGCCGCGGCCACACCGCCGACGGGGTGACCGAGGTGACCTACCGTCGGGGTGGGGACGACAACGTGCTGGTCGAATACGGACGGATGGAGCTCGACCTCGAGCTGCGTGCCCGCGCCCACGCCCTCTACCTGCACCTTCAGGAGAACCCCGTGCCCGGCCAGCAGGACCTCACGCCCGGTATCCGCTCGCTCCAGGTCAAGATCACACCCGGCCGCAGTACGGTCGGCGCCACCCTGACCGCCCTCCGTGAGGCCGAGGCCGCGCTTCCCGCCGCCGAGGACCTGGCGGTGTCGAGTAGGCGCGTCCGGCTGCCGCTGAGCTGGGACGACCCCGCCACCAAGGAGGCCATCGAGAGGTACATGTACGGCGTGCGCGACGACGCCCCGTGGTGTCCGTGGAACATCGAGTTCATCCGCCGGATGAACGGCCTGGAGACCGCAGACGACGTCTACCGCACCGTCTTCGACGCCGAGTACATGGTGCTCGGGCTCGGGGACGTCTACCTCGGCGCCCCCGTGGCCACGCCGCTCGACCCGCGGCACCGACTGGTGACGACCAAGTACAACCCCGCCCGGACGTGGACCGCGGAGAACTCCGTCGGCATCGGTGGTGCGTACCTGTGCATCTACGGGATGGAGGGGCCGGGCGGCTACCAGTTCGTGGGCCGGACCACCCAGGTGTGGAACCATCGCCACCCCGAACCGGCACCGGGATTCGACCCCGAGCATCCGTGGCTGCTGCGGCACTTCGACCGCATCTCCTGGTACCCCGTCACCTCCGAGGAGCTTACCGACCTCCGGGCCGACACCGCCGCCGGGCGGGGGCGCGTCGATATCACCGACGACACGTTCTCGCTGGCCGAGCACACCGCGTTCTGCGAGCGGGAGGCCGAGTCGATCGCCTCCGCCCGACGCCGGATGGAACACGCCCGCGCCGAGGAGTTCTCGCGCTGGGCCGCCAGTGGGGAGCTGAGCGCATGAGTACCGAGACGACCGGAACCGACCTGAGGGCCCGCGCCGAGGCGGCGGTCGACCACGTGGTGGCCCGACTGGCCGAGGCGGACCGGCCCGAGGTGTTCATCCAGGTCCGCCCACGTGAGGAGCTGGTGGACGACATGATGGCCTCCCTCGCCGCGGGGGGCCCGCTCGCCGGGATGACACTGGCGGTCAAGAACAACGTCGACGTGGCGGGGCTGCCCACCACCGCCGCGTGCCCCGGGTTCGCCTACCTGCCCGATCGGGACGCGGTGGCCGTCGCACGCCTCCGCGCGGCAGGAGCCGTGGTGCTGGGGGTGACGAATCTCGACCAGTTCGCGACCGGCCTGGTGGGCACGCGCAGTCCGTACGGGGCCGTGCGTGCCGCGCACCGCCCCGACCACGTGTCGGGCGGGTCGAGCTCGGGCTCGGCGGTGGCGGTGGCGTTGGGGATCTGCGACCTGGCGATCGGGACCGACACCGCCGGGTCGGGCCGGATCCCGGCCGGCCTCAACGGGATCGTCGGCATCAAACCCACCCTCGGCGTCGTCTCCATCGACGGGGTGGTCCCCGCCTGCGCGAGCTATGACTGCGTGACCATCCTCGCCCGCGACGTCCGGACCGCCGCCCGCGCGACCGGGGTGATGGCCGGCGGAGAGAGAACCCGTCCCTGGCCCACCGACACACCGCTGGACGCGGGACCCGGCGCGACGATCGCCGTCCCGCGTGAGCTCGTGGCCATGGCCCCGGGGTGGGCGGAGGCGTTCTCGGGCGCCGTCGACCGGGCCCGCGCGCTCGGGTACCGGGTGGTGGAGATCGACCTCGGGCCGTTCCTCGCCGCGGCGAGGCTGCTCTACGACGGCGCGCTCGTGGCCGAGCGGTATGAGGCGGTCGGTGACTTCCTCGACTCCGCCCCGCACTCGCACCCTCGCCCGGACGCGGGCATCGACCCGACCGTCCGGGACATCATCACCCCGGCCCGCGGCATCACTGCGGTCGATCTGTTGCACGACCGCCGGGAGGTCGAGGCCTTGCGCGCCGAGGCGGTGGCCGAACTCGATCGTATGGGTGCGGCTGCACTGCTCGTCCCCACCGCGCCCTTCCACCCGACCATCGCCGAGGTGAAAGCCGACCCGATCGCCCTCAACAGCCGTATGGGGACGTACACGAACTTCTGCAACCTCTTCGACCTGTGCGCCGTGGCGGTGCCGACCGACGAGATCGACGAGGGGGACCGCGGGACGGCGCGGTTCGGCGTGACAGTGGTGGGCAGACCCTTCCACGACGGGCCGGTGGCCGACATCGCGGCCGCCCTGTCCGGGGAACGGAGATCCGGCGCGGAGCCGTTCGTTCCGTGGCCGCTGAGCGCGGGGGCGCCGGCGGTCGACCTGGTCGTCTTCGGCGCCCACCGCCGTGGGGGCCCGCTCGAGCACCAGCTCATCAGCAGGGGCGCGGCCTGGCGCGGGCCGGTGCGGTCCAGCGCCGACTACCGGATGTACCGCCTCGCCACCGAGCCACCCAAGCCCGGGGTCCTGCGGCACCCGGACGGCGCCGCACTGCTCGGCGAGAGGTGGAGCGTCTCCCCGGCGGCGCTCGGCACGTTCCTCGACCAGTTGCCCAGGCCGATGCAGCTCGGCCGCGTGACGTTGGCGGACGGCACGGAGGTGGTCGGATTCGGCTGCGAGCCCACCGCCGTCACCGCGGAGGCCGACGACCTCACGGACCTCGGGGAGTGGCCGATCGGGTGAGCACCCGGGGCCCTGCTCGGGACCCTGCCCGCGACCCGGCCCGGGGGTCGGGTCGCGACGGGGCCGACAGCGACGCGGATGCCTGCTCCCTTCCCTACAGAACTGTACGAGCCGTCCGGATCCGGGCCGGCCGTAGCGGGGGAGTGGTCCGATGTCGTATGGCTGGGATGACGGGTCCGACGGACCGCGCGAGAGGTGGGGGCAGCAGGGTTATCGGCCGGAACCGCAGCGCTCCGTGTCGCGCGCGGTGATCGCCCTGGTCACGATCCTGGCGGTCCTGGGACTGGTCCTCCTCGGTGCGCTCGCCTACCTGCTCCTCCGGGAGCCGACGCATCGGGGTGGACCGACAACCGGCAGGCCCGCTGCAACGCCGGCGACCCGGTGGTGGCCGGGGGCTATGCGTCGGTGTCCAACAACGACGTCGTCTACTCGATCGATGCCGGTGGGATGGAGATCTACGAGGACGGTGTCCTGATCTCCTCCCAGCCGATGGTGGAGTTCTGGGCCGGGTGAGGTGGCCGGCCTCGGCGGATACGCTGGGGGTCAGGTCCCGCACCCGTCGCGACCTCGAACAGTGAGGTGAGCGCCCGTGAGTCAGCTCGTGTCCTTCTACGAGACCGCGCCGGTCACCGACAAGCGCGGGTTGCTCACCGACGTCATCCAGCGGCCCATGCAGGTGAGGTCGGGATATGACGTGGTCGAGGGCGAGGTGGTTCCGCGGGTGGTCTACGTGCAGGCGCCGATCGAGGGCCGTCCGCTGCTGGTGCCGTTCGGACAGTACGACGCGTGGAGCCTGCGGCAGCGCTTCGAGGAAGCCTTGAGGGTGATGAACACCCTGGGGGCCTGCGAGATCGAGTGCGCCACCTACAGCGCCCGCCGCAACGCCGTCGCCGCGCGCGTGGGGGTGGGCCCGATGGCCGGGTGGGGCAAGGTGACCCGCACCCAGAGCACGGACTTCGACTACTCCTTCTCGGGTTCGGGCGCCTCGCCGCGCGACCCCGGGCCGATCCGCTGGACCAACATCCCCGGATTGGACGCCGCCAAACAGTCGGTGCTGCTCAACGGCGGCCGCCGGGTAGAGATCACGATCGAGTCCGAGTCCGAGTTCGCCGCGGATTCGGACCTCGCCCGGCGGCTCAAGTCGGCCGGCCTGGTCCTCGGACTCGAGGGGCGGACCCAGGCCAAGACCCTGCTGCGGATCAAGGCCGAGTTCCCGGCGGTGTGACCGCTCACCCGCTGGCCGGCGGCACCAGCGCCGCGACGTCGTCCACCGCTCGGCGGAGCTCCCGCGAGGCCGCGCAGTCCCCGAGGCGTCGGGTGACCGCGTCCGAGATCGAGCTGTAGAACCACAGCTTCTCCTGCGGACCGGCGTTGAAGAGCTTCCACATGTCGTCACCGAGGCGGCCATGGGCGGCGACCATCGACCGCAGGTTGTGGATCTTGTCCGCCGCCGAGACCAGCAGGCACTCCACGGAGTCCTCCGCGAGCGAGGCGAGGTACCCCTCCTTGCGGACGCGCCAGGGCGGGGTCGTCTCTCCCGCCGTCTTGTCCTCCGAGACGCCGCGGACGATCCCGGTGACCCGTGCGCCGAACTCGGCGGTCATGTCGTCGGCCGAGTAGACGGACGGCGGGACGTCCTCGAGGACGTCGTGCAGCAGCGCGGCCACCGTCACGTCCGGGTCGTCGGTGAAGTCGGACACGATCATCGCCACCGCCACGGGGTGCGCGATGTAGGGCGTCGGGTCGTCCTTGCGGGTCTGGCCGGCGTGGCAGCGGGCCGCGACCGCGAGCGCACGGTCGATGGTGGGGGTCCAGGTGAGGGGCACGGTGCTCTCCGCTGCAGTCGGAACCGGCCGGCCGGGGCGGAACCGACCGGCCGGGTGGGGACGTCGAACCTCATGACGACGAGACCAGGACGACGCCGAGACCAGCACGACGACGAGGTGAGCATATGCCCGACGGGACGATCAGAGCGGACGCGGACAGGATCGCCTCCGCCGTGGTGGTGTTCCGCGAGTCCGGGGAACGCGTCGCGGAGGTGACGTTCCCGCACGTCGCGGCGGGCGTGGCGGCGGCGCTGCCCGGGGGTTCGGCGATCGCGTCCGCTCTCGACCGGGCGTGTGGCGCCGCGGCGGTGTGCGCGACCCGGAGTTCGGGGCGCCTGACCGGGCTGGCGGACTTCGCCGAGCAGGCGCACCGTTTCCTGGAGGCGCGGGACGAGGACTTCGCGGACCTGCTCGCGCAAGTCGCGCCGCGGTGAGTCAGACCGCGGTGAGTCAGAACGTCTTGGCGTCGATCACGAACCGGTAGTGCACGTCGGACCGGACCACGCGGTCGTAGGCCTCGTTGATCGTGTCCGCCGAGATGAGCTCGATCTCGGCGGTGATCCCGTGCTCGGCACAGAAGTCGAGCATCTCCTGGGTCTCGGGGATCCCGCCGATCATGGATCCGGTCAGGATCTTGCGCCCCGCGGCGACGGACCCGGCCCGCACCGACATCGGCTCGGTCGGGATCCCGATGTTGACCAGCGCCCCTCGCGGCTTGAGCAGGGCGAGGAACCGGTCCATGGGCAGGTTCGCGGACACCGTGTTGAGGATGACGTCGAAGGTACCGCGGAGCCCGCGCAGCGTGGCCTTGCCCTCCTCACCGGCGGTCGCGTAGTGCTCGACCGCGCCGTACCGCAGCGAATCGTCGCGCTTGGAGGTGGTCTGCGACAGGACCGTCACCTCGGCACCCATCGCCACGGCGAGCTTGACCCCGACGTGTCCGAGCCCGCCCATCCCCAGCACGGCGACCTTGGTGCCCGGACCGACGTTCCACTGCCGCAGCGGCGAGAACATGGTGATCCCCGCGCACAGCAGCGGCGCCGCCGACGCCGGGTCGAGACCGTCCGGCACCGACACCACCATGGGCTCCTCGACCACGATGTGGGTCGAGTAGCCGCCGTTGGTCACCGGGCCCTCGGGGTCGCCCTCGGGTAGCGGCGAGCCGTAGGTGGCGATCGCCCCGCGCTCGCACTCCTGCTCCTGGCCCGCGATGCAGGACGAGCACTCGTGGCAGGCCCCCACCAGGCACCCGACGCCGACGCGATCGCCGACCGCGTGTCGGGTCACCTCGGACCCGACCTCCTGGACGATGCCGACGATCTCGTGCCCCGGCGCCACGGGATAGGCGGTCTGGCCCCACTCGCCGCGCACGTGATGGATGTCGGAATGGCAGATCCCGGCGTACTCGATCTCGATGAGCACGTCGCCCGGGCCGGTGTCCCGCCGCCGGATCGTGGTCTTCTCCAGTGGCGCGTCCGGTGCGGTGGCGGCGACGGCGGCGACGTCCATGTGATCTCCCTTGGGTCGAGTGAATCGTGAGCTGATTGTTGATTTGGCTATCAGCCACAGTAGAGGGATTTCGTGCCCTGCCGCCGAGTCGACATCCGAGGCTGCACTGGTGCGGAAATGCGAAGGTGCCCTCCTGAACAGGATTGATACGTCTCGTACAGAGTCCGTACCGCCAGCTCAGAAGGGCCTCGCGTGATCCACCTTCGTTCCGCATGTTCAGCTACAGCGAGTCAGCCGAACTCCCCCGATAGAGGTCAACTACCGGCGCTTCCGAGGCTGCCGAAGACGTCGACGCTGCCGAGGTTGACGCTCCCGGTAGTGGTGACCGAGAAGTTGCGGAAGTGCATCGCGACCGGGAACTGCGCGTCCTGGAGGGCGCTGATCTCGCTGGGTCCGTCGAGCGGTGCGATGCTGTCCTCCGTCACGCAGATCGTCGTGGCAACGTAGTCCCCGTCGTTCAAATTCGGGACGCTGACCTCGTGCGGGCTCGCGAAGGCCCCTTCCTGGTCGAGCAGGTCGCTGGTCTCGTTGACCACGACGCGGAGATCAGCCTGATCGGTCGGCCAGACCGGGTTGCTGAAGAGGTCCTCGGCAAAGCTGTCGTCCCAGGTTTCCGGGTCGATGTCCTCTTGGCTGATCGAACCCTCGACCACCAGCGGGCCGACACAGGCCATGTTCTCCGGTGCGACGACAGTGAAGTGGGCAGTGTCGCCACTGACGTTCACTGTGAGTTCGGGCGAGTCGATCTTGAGGATATCTGTGGGGTCGAACGCCTGAGCCTGGGCGATTGCGGGCGCGATGAACGAGCCCGCGCCCATCAGGGCAGCGGCGATGGCAGCGGTGCCGTACGTACGGATTGATGTTGAGGTCATGGAATTTCTCCTGGCTGAGTTGACAGTGAAGTGAGAGGTGACGTGGTCGTGGGACCTAGTGGTCCTGTCTGTCCCGCTGGAGGGGAGCGCGGTAGAACCTCTGTCGGTGTAGGACTCAGTCGAGCGGGTTCGGACCGCGCGACTACTCCCCGTGGGCGACTGCAGGCCGACGCTCGCGGTGTGGCCGCTTGCGAGTTCATGGTTCACAAGTGACCTCCGGGGCGGATCGAGTGGTTGTGTGTCGCCACGTTCCAACGGCTGAGTGGAAGTAGACAACTACGTGACTTGATAAGGCCCCTTATCGCCGCATGCGTATGATCACATCGGTTTCTAAGGTAGCGTCCCTCGCATCGCAGACCAGACTGAACGAGAGGTGGTGACCCCGTGGAGACTCTGACCATGCAGCAGATCGCCGACCTCGCCGGCGTGAAGCGCCCGGTCGTCTCGGTGTGGCGCTCCCGGTCAGCCGCATCGGAGCACCCCTTCCCTGCGCCGCTGGATCCGGCACGGCTGGTGTTCTCCGCGAACGAGGTCGGCCGCTGGCTGCGCGTCACCGGCCGGGGGAACAACCCGGACGCGCAGGAGGATGCGGCGCTGTTCTCGTCGCTGATGGACCGGGCGGCCTCGCAACTCGACGACGCCTCGGCGCTACTCCTGCTCCACGCGCTGTCCGGTGCGCCGCTGGCGGACCAGAGCCGCGACGACCTCGCGATGCTCCCGGTGGGACACGGAGTGGAGGAAGTTCTGTCCGTGGCGCAGGCGGATAGGGCACTGCGTGACAGCGACCTGGTCGCGTGCGTCGATCGCCTCGCCGAAGCCGGCATGACTGCGACACGGGTGCTCGAACGGCTGGCGCGCCGTCAGGAGGAAAAGAATGCGCCGCTCGCCTCCGAGTCGCTCATTGCGAAGGGCGATGCGCTCGCGTGTGAGGTGGTCGCGGCGCTGGCTGGCGATTACGACAGGGCACTCGTGCCGTGGGGTCCGGGCGGCCTGCGCCTTCTCACGAGCGTGGTGGCCAGGTCTTCCGAGCTGGATCGGCCGCGAGTCGTTGCGCCGGATGGCCCGACCGGGCCGGTGGACCGACTTCTCTGGCGCTACCTCGCTGCACTCGGCGCCCGCCTGGAATCGGCGACGGCCGGTTCAGCCACGCTTCTCGTCGGGCAGTGGGCGGCGATTCCCTGGGAACGGACTGAGAGCTTCTTCGACTCGATAGACAACGTGGTGCTGGGCCTGGAGCCGGGCAGCGCCGCAGTGGTGTTCGCGCCTGCACCGCTGCTGGTCGACGAGTTACCGGGGACGGACCATCGGCGGCAGATTCTGAGCGGGAGGGGCGGCGACTACGTTGCGCCCTTGCGCTTTGTCGCTCGACTGCCGCGGGGATTGTGCCGGGTCGGTGGCCGTCGCCGGATGGCCGTGTGGGTGCTGGGCGAGTCTGGCGACGCCGCCGGGGACCGGGGCTTCACGACGTTCGGGGAGCATTCGGCGCACGCGCTCGACGCGAGGGAGAACCGGGCGCTCGCCTCCGACGTCGTCGCGGCCCTCCGCGGAGGCGCCGCGCGGCGGAGTCACGCGTTCCTGCGCGGCGAGCACCGACTCACGGAGGCGGTGGTGGTCAGGTCCGCGCTCGCGCTGCCGGTCACCACCGACGTCGCGGAGGACGGCGGTGATGCGCTGGCCCGCCTGTGGGAGAAGCGCGACGCTTCGGCGTCCCGGGTACTCGAGGGAGTCGAGGTGGTGGCGGCCGGATCTGCGGCTGATCACTCCCTGCCGTGGAGAGCGGCGACCACGGGCAAGCACCGGCCGGCTCGGGTGATCACGGGCGTGCGCATCCCCGCGGAGGTCTTCGCGGCGGGTCCGGGCGGCATCGGGGTGATCGGCCCGGACGAGGTGCGCGGCCAGTGCGCGATCGGGTCACGGTCGGTCGAGCTGGTGGAGTTGGTTCGACGAGCGCCTCGGTTCCGGCTCACGGAGCCGGGCGACGTGGTGTTTACGACGACGAGGGGGCCGGCCGCGATCATCGACACGGTCGGCGGCAACGCCGTTCAGGCGCCGGCCCGGACCCTGCGGTGTCTGGAACCGGTCGAGGGATCGCGACGTATTCTTCCCGAGCTCGCGGTTCGGGATATTTCGGCTGCGCGGGGTTCGGATTGCCGTTCTTGGCGGCTGCGCACCGTCGTCGTCGACGCCTGTGGCCCCTGGCGCACGGTGGCGGCACGGGCCGCCGAGCACCGGGCACGGCTCCTGGCCGAATTGAGTGCTCTCGACGCGCTCACCACTGAACTTGCCGACGGACTCGCGGCGGGCACGCTGCGCATAGACCACAACAACTCAGAGCAGAACAACAAGGAGAACGCCTGATGGCGAAAGTGTTGGTTCCGATGCCGATGGAGGCATCGACCCCCAGGGAGCTCAAGGACACGCTATGGAAGGCGGCGGACAAGCTCCGCGGGTCCATGGATGCGTCACAGTACAAGGACGTTGTGCTGGGGTTGGTGTTTCTCAAGTACGTCTCGGACGCCTTCGAAGAGCGCCGGGACGCGATCCGCGAGGAGCTCTCCGGTGAGGACGAGGCCTACCTCGCGGAGACGCTCGAGGACGCCGACGAGTACCTGGGCTCGGGCGTGTTCTGGGTGCCCGCCGAGGCGCGCTGGGAGTACCTCTCGCGGCATGCCAAGGGCATCCCGGCGTCGTCGACCAACGACGCGCAGTCGATCGGTGAGCTGATCGACGCCGCGATGCGCGCGTTGATGCAGGCCAACGAGTCGCTGGTGGGCACGCTGCCGGTGTTGTTCGGTCGCGACAACGTCGAGCAGCGTCGATTGGGTGAACTAGTGGACCTGTTCAACGCGGCGCGCTTCACCGGCGGTGGCGCTTCCAAGGCGCGGGATCTGCTCGGGGAGGTCTACGAGTACTTCCTGGACAAGTTCGCCAAGGCCGAGGGCAAGCGCGGCGGCGAGTTCTACACCCCGCCCGTGGTGGTGCGGACGCTGGTGGAGATTCTCGAACCGCATTCGGGGCGCGTGTACGACCCGTGTTGTGGCTCGGGCGGCATGTTCGTGCAGACCGAGAAGTTTCTCGAGGGGCACAAGGAGGATCCGACCAACGTCGCGGTGTACGGGCAGGAGCTCAACGAGCGCACGTGGCGGATGGCCAAGATGAACCTGGCGATCCACGGGATCGACTCGCAAGGCCTGGGCTCGCGGTGGGGCGACACTTTCGCCCGCGATATCCATCCGGACATGCAGGCCGACTACGTGATGGCCAACCCGCCGTTCAACATCAAGGACTGGGCACGGCGCGAGGACGACCCGCGCTGGGTCTACGGGGTGCCGCCCAAGCGCAACGCCAACTACGCGTGGATGCAGCACATCCTGTCCAAGCTGGCGCCGAACGGCGAGGCCGGCGTGGTGATGGCCAACGGGACCATGACCACCTCGACCAGCGGCGAGGGCGACATCCGCAAGGCGATGGTCGAGGGCGACGTGGTCCAGTGCCTCGTGGCCTTGCCGGGACAGTTGTTCCGGGCGACGGGAATCCCGGTGTGCGTGTGGTTCTTCGCGAAGAACAAGGCCGCCGGCAAGGGTGGTTCGGTGGATCGTCGGGGGCAGGTGCTGTTCATCGACGCCCGCGAGCTCGGCCACATGATCGACCGGGTGGAGCGCACGCTGAGCGAGGAGGACCTGCAGCGCATCGCCGAGACGTTCCGCTCCTGGCGCGGACGGCCGTCCGCAGTCGGCGAGTACGAAGACGTGGCCGGCTTCTGCAGGTCGGCCACGCTCGAGGAGATCAAGGCCGCCGGCTACGCGCTCACCCCGGGCCGCTACGTGGGCGTGCCCGAGGCGGAGGAGGACGACGAGCCGATCGACCAGAAGATCGCGCGGCTCACCGGCGAGCTGACCGCTGCGTTGGATGAGTCAGAGCGGTTGGATGCCGTTGTTCGCGAGCAGCTGGGGAGGCTGGGGTGAAGCGAGTATCGCTTGCTGAGGTAGCGGACTTGAAATACGGATATCCGTTTCCGAGTGCAACTTACAAGAATGTTGAGTTTGGGACGAGACTTTTAAGGGGCGACAACGTCGGGACCGGCCACATCCGGTGGGATGGCGTGATGTATTGGCCCTACACCGAAAGCTATGACGATATTTACATCGTCAGAGCTGGGGACATCGTCTTGGCTATGGATCGGCCGGTGCTCAGCAGCGGCTTGAAGTACGGAATTGCGACCACCGACGACGCATCTCTGCTTGTTCAACGTGTCTGCAGAATTCGAGCAACAGAATGCGTTGATCCTCGATATCTCGGTGCCGTGATCGGATCCAGGGACTTTCAGATGTACATCGGGTCTGTGACAACAGGTTCCGCAGTTCCCCACATTAGCGGAGGCGACATTGCACGCTTCACTTGGGACCTGCCCCCACTCGACCAGCAGATTGCTGTAGGCGAAGTCCTCGGCGCCCTGAGCGACAAGATCGCCGCGAACCGGCGAGTGCAGCGGTCGATTGACGACTTGCTTGAGGCCTGCTTCCGCCAGGTCACTCGATCCGCAAGTGAGCGCGTCGAACTCGGCAGTCTGATCGCCCTCAACTACGGCAAAAGTTTGCCTGCGTCTAAACGAGTTGATGGCTCGTTTCCAGTAGTGGGAAGCGGCGGCGTTGTGGGTTATCACGATGAGCCACTTGTAGATGGACCTGCTGTCGTTGTTGGCAGAAAGGGATCTGTGGGTTCCACGTATTGGATCAGCGAGGGGTGCTTCCCGATTGACACGACGTATTGGGTGGCTCCCAAAGGAGTCTCACTGGGATATTCCTACCGTCTCTTGCAGGACATTGATTTTGTGGCGATGAATACAGACTCTGCAGTCCCCGGTCTCAATCGGGAGCGTGCATACGCATTACAGGTGCCCCTTCCGAATGAAGAGCAACTCGAAGAGTTCGACCGATTGAGTGAGGCGCTCACCTTGAAGCACTCAGCGCTCGAGAAAGAGATTGCAGCCCTCGCCCGCACCCGCGACGAGTTACTGCCCATGCTCATGAACGGCCGGATCACTATCAAGGACGCCGAGCACGCCGTCGAGGGTGTGCTCTGAGTGCCTACCGGGCGTTCGTCGCTGTTGTTCCATGAGCGTCAGCGACGTCCTCTATGCACCACGGTTTCACCAGCACAATCGGATCTGTTCTGGACACGGCGACACGGCCTCTGCCCAGACGTGGCCCAGCGGTCGGGTCGCGCGGTGCACTGGCGACCGCTCACAGCTCGAGGTTGTTGGGCTGCCGCGTCCCAGCGCGCGATTGGGCGACGCTCTAATCCGTCAATGTCAGCGAGTTTCGCGAATCTCTGTGAGATTAGGGGGGTGGCTAAATTAACAAAGTGCAGGTCACACCTCGGCGGATGGTCCGAAGCGGCCAAGGAACTCGAGCTTGGATTCGCGCGCGACAGAAGCCATGCAGTTAAGAAAGAAATAGGCCGCGGAAAGAGTCATCTCCGCATTTCAAGCCTTAATTCGAGACGAAACGGGGAGCGTCAGAAGCGACGCATCGACCAGCAAGACTGGACCATGGGAGGTTCACTGTGACCCTGAAATCTAGGGGCGAGGCGGCCCAAGAAGCGTTACGGCAGCGGCCCCCGTGGTCGACCGGCGGCACCCCGGAGGCGGCTCAGTGTCTACCCGTCAGTGTTGGTCACTGTAGGTCACTGAACGTCAGTGGTGGTGAGTGCAGTGACGCATACAGTGACGGACCAGCCACCGGCTTCTCGCCGAACAGCTCGGCCCTGCGTCACTTGTCCGGCCGCCGCGGACGAGCTACTATGGGGGCATACCACCTGCCCCCTCTGGGGGCAGGTTTTTTTCATGTCAGGCCACGCTTCCCGCCGCTCTGACGTGGAGGGGACACGATGACGACAGGCTGGTCCGAAGCTCAAGCCGAGCAGGGCATCCTCGACGCCCTCGCCGAGCGCGAATGGGAGCACCGCTCGGGGCCATCGCTCGCGCCGGGCTCGGGGGAGCGCGACTCGTGGCACGACATCGTCCTGCGGGGCACCCTCCTGCAGTCGCTGATCAACCTCAACCCGGACGTGCCCGAGGAATACCTCCAGCAGGCCATGGCCGAGGTGACCACCCCCAAGTCGCAGGACGCCGTCACCGAGAACCACCGGCTCCACCACATCCTGCTAGACGGCTACAAGGGCCTGACTTACATCGACGACGAAGGCCGCGAGGTCGCCCCGGTCATCCGCTTCCTGTCCGCCGACGCCTCGCGCAACCGGTATTACGCCGTGGACCAGGTAACGGTCCGCAGCCGCGAACACGAACGACGATTCGACGTGGTGGCCTACGTCAACGGACTGCCGCTCGCGATCGTCGAACTCAAGAAGCCGGGCGCCAAGAACGCCACCGCCGAACTCGCGTACAACCAGCTGCGCACCTATCTCCACGAATTCCCCATGGCGTTCCGCTTCGCCGTCGTCGTCGTCGCCACCGACGACCTCTCCGCCCGCTACGGCACGCCGTTCACCCCGTGGAACCACTTCGCGCCCTGGAACGTCGACGACGACGGCCGCCGCATCGCCCCCCTCACCACCCTCGACGGCTCCGCTGAACCCATCACCGAACTCGACCTCCTCATCGACGGCGTGTTCAACGTCGAACGATTCGGCCAACTCCACCGCGACTTCACCGCCTTCGACGCCACCGAGTCCGGCCTGATCAAACGCATCGCCAAGCCCCACCAATACTTCGCCGTCACCAAAGCCGTCGGTGCCACCGTCCGCGCCGTGGACTCCGACGGCCGGGCCGGCGTCGTGTGGCACACCCAGGGCTCCGGCAAATCCATGGAGATGGAGCTCTACACCGCCAAGATCATGCGGCACCCGCGCCTGGCCAACCCCACGGTCATCGTCATCACCGACCGCACCGAGCTGGACTCCCAGCTGTTCGACGGCTTCCAGATCTCCGACCTGCTCCCAGAGCAGCCGGTGCAGGTCCGCACCCGCGACGATCTGCGGACGCAGCTGGCGGACCGCCGCTCGGGTGGCATCTACTTCACCACCCTGCAGAAGTTCGGCCTGAGCAAGTCCGAACGTGACTCCGGAGCGACTCACCCGCTGCTCTCGGACCGGCGCAACATCGTCGTCATCGCCGACGAGGCGCACCGCAGTCACTACGACAACCTGGACGGCTACGCCGCGCACCTCAAGAGTGCGTTGCCGCACGCGACCCTCATCGCCTTCACCGGGACCCCCATCACCGAGGGCGAACGCGACACCCGCCGAGTCTTCGGCGCGGACATCGACGTCTACGACCTGCACCGGGCGGTCGAGGACGGCGCCACGGTCCCCGTGGTCTACGAACCACGGCTGATCAGCCTGGCGCGCCTCCCCGGCGTGGACGACGAGTCGCTCGACGACGCCGCGGAGGAGGCACTGAGCGGCCTCGATGCCGCGGACGCCGAACGCCTCCAGCGCGCGGTGGCCAAGCTCGACACTGTCTACGGCGCCCCCGAGCGCATCCGCACCCTGGCCGCCGACCTGGTGACCCACTGGGAAACCCGCCGCGACGCCATGCGGCCCTTCCTCGGTGTCCCGGGCAAGGCGATGATCGTCTGCGCCACCCGATCCATCGCCGCGAACCTGTACCAGGAGATCGTCGCCCTCCGCCCTGACTGGCACTCCGATGCCGACGACACGGGCAAGGTCAAGGTGGTCTACACAGCCGACCCGGGCGACGAGGAGCACGTCACGAGGCATCTCCGTCGTCCGAGTGCGATCGCCGCGGTGAAGCAGCGGGTGAAGAACCCCGACGACGAGCTCGAGCTGATCATCGTCAAGGACATGATGCTGACCGGCTTCGACGCCCCGGCGCTGCACACGCTGTACGTGGACCGGCCGCTCAAGGGCGCGCTGCTCATGCAGACGCTCGCCCGCGTCAACCGCACCTTCCGGGGGAAGCAGGACGGGCTGCTCGTGGGCTACGCGCCGCTCACCGACAACCTCTCCAAGGCATTGGAGGAGTTCACCCGCGAGGCCCCGCAGGGCGGCGACCGGCTCGTCGGCCGCACCTCCGAGGAGGCCGCGCAGATCGTGCTCGACCTGCTCGCGGGCGTGCGTGAGCTCGTCGGTGACGAGTGGAAGGCGCAGTGGCACGCCAACGCCAAGACCGGCTGGCGTGATGCGCTGCTCACCGTGGTCACCCGCCTGCGGTCGCCGGGCACACCGGGAAACCGCGACGACGACGACCCGGACGCGCGCCCTCTCGCCGACCGCTTCCGCGACCTTTCGGCCAAGCTCGCGCGGGCGTGGGCGCTGGCGGCGGGGAACGACTCCCTCGAGACGGTCCGGCCCGAGGTGCGGTTCGTCGAAGAGGCCCGCGTCTGGATGCTCAAGCTCGACGCGCACCAGAAGATCGGCGCCGGAGAACTGGTTCCGGACGAGATCAAGCGCATTCTCGGCGAGTTGATCGTTGACTCCGCCGCGAGTACCGGAGTCGTGGACATCTACCGCGAGGCCGGACTGCCGCTTCCGCGGTTGGACACGCTCACCCCGCAGTGGGTCGAGGAGGCGCAGAAGCCCTCCAAGGCCCACCTGGCGATCGAGGCGCTCAAGGCGACGTTGCTGGAGGAGGCCGCGAAGGTCACCTACGGGAACGAGGTGCGGCGCAGGCTGTTCTCCGAGCGCGTCAACGAGTTGATGGTGCGCTACACCAACCAGCAGCTCACCGCCGCCGAGGTGATCGCGGAGTTGGTCGAGCTGGCCAAGGAGGTCAGCGCCGAGGCCGACCGCGGACAGCGGTTCGAACCGCCGCTGGAGAGCTACGAGCTGGCGTTCTACGACGTGGTCGCGTTGAACGAGTCCGCGGTCGACGTCCTGGGCGACGACGTGCTGGCCGAGATCGCCCGCTCGATCGTCGCCACCATGCGCCGCGACATCCGAACCGACTGGACGGTCCGTGAGGACGTCAAAGCCAAACTCCGCGCATCGGTTAAGCGGACCCTGCGTAAGTACAAATACCCACCGGACAAGCAGCCGGAGGCCATCCAGCTAGTCATGCAGCAGATGGAGGCGCTGGCGCCCCGCTACGCGGAGGAGATGGGACAATCTGCCACACACTGAACCCCGATATTGCCGCTCAAAAGGCTGCTTAACCCTGCCGTTCGACCACGCGGCCGATGAGACGGGTCCCCGCCAGGAAAGGGATCCGGGTGAACCGCTTGGTGTACCACGTGAGAGTGCTCAGCGCGTCCGGGGTGATGACCACCCGCCGGGCCTGGATGCCCCGGACCGACCGCGCGGCGACCTTCTCCGACGTGAGCGGCGTCTTGGAGAGCAGCATGCGGGCTGCCTCGTCGGCCTTGGGGTCATCCCCGGACAACGAATCCGCGAGGCCCGAGCGGAAGAACAGCGGGCAGATCACGGAGGTGGAGATGCCGCGGTGCCGCAGCTCGGCGTCGAGCGTCTCCGCCAGGGCGACCGCTGCCGCCTTGGTCGCGTTGTAGGCCCCCATGGAGGGAGCGTGCACCAGGCCGGCGGCGGAGGCGGTGATGACGACCCGCCCGCCGCGGCCGAGCTTGGGGACCATTGTCTTGCACCCGCGGACCACGCCGAGAAGGTTGATGTCCACTATGCGCTTCCACGTGTCCATGGACGTGGCGTCGAGTCGTCCGCCGACCGCGATCCCCGCGTTGTTGATGAGAATGTCCAACCTGTCGACGGCGAGCGCGGCCGCGGCCCAGTCGTCGTCGTTCGTCACGTCGAGCGTCAGGTAGCTCCACTGTCCGCCGAGCTCGCGCACGGCGGGCGGCGCCTCCGGGTGGAGGTCGGTGAGGATGACGTCGTCCCCACCGGCGAGGTATTCGCGGGCGAGCGCCAAGCCCAGCCCCGAGGCGGCACCGGTGATGAGGATGCGGCGGGTCATCGGACGGCCTCCTGCGGGATCTGTGCGTCGAACGCCATGTCGCGGCGCTGGTCACCGAAGGTCAGCTCGGGGATCTCGGCGAGGTAGTTCTGCACGTAGGTCCAGGGCCGGGCGGTGCCCTGTCGGGGGAACTTGTGCACGCCGCGTCGGACGTAGCCGGCGTCGAGGTCCAACAGTGGCCGGTCCCCTTTCTCCTGCGGCGGGATCGGTGCGTAGATCTTCTCCCCGTTCTTCTCCCCGGCCCGCCACAGCTTGACCATGTACCGGGAGACCATGTCCGCGCGCAGCGTCCAGGAGGCGTTGACGTACCCCACCGTGAAGCTGAGGTTGGGCACGCCGCCGAGCATCATCCCGCGGTAGGTGGTCAGGTCCTCGGGCTTGAGCTCGCGGCCGTCGATGCTCAGGGTTCCGCCGCCGAACGCCTCGAGTTCCAGGCCGGTGGCGGAGACGATGACGTCGGCCTCCAGTTCCACCCCGGACCTCAGGCGGATCCCACGTTCGGTGAACGTGTCGATGTGCCCGGTCACCACCCGCGCGCCCCGCTGGATCGCCCGGAAGATGTCCCCGTCCGGGGCCTTGCACACCCGCTGGTCCCAGGGCTTGTAGGACGGTGTGAAGTGCTCGTTGATCTGTGCACGCGAGATGTAGCGGCCCTGCAGGGTCCGCAGCCCTTGCTTGAACGCCCAGGGGAACCGCTGGGCGACGATGTACTGCGCCATGTCCCGGGCGCCGTGGGTGAACCGGGCGGCGCGGTAGGCCGCCTGCGTCGGCAGGACGCGCTTCCACACGGCGCTGATGATGTCCTTCTCCGGGAGCGGGGCCACATAGCTCGGGGTGCGCTGGAGCATGGTGACCTCGGCGCCGAGCTGCTCGAGAGCCGGAACGAGGGTGACGGCGGTGGCGCCGGAGCCGATCACGATGAACTTGCGTCCCGCGTACTCGACGTTCTCGGGCCAGTGCTGGGGGTGGATGATCTCACCGGCGAACGCCTCCTCCCCCGGGAAGTCGGGCCGGAAGCCGGCCGAGTGGGAGTAGTACCCGGCGCCGAAGTGCAGACGGCGGGTCCACACCGTGCGCTCGCTGGTGGTCCCGTTCTCGGTCCGGACGCTCGTGACCTTCCACAGGCCCTTCTCGCCGTGCCAGTCGGCGTTCCGGATCCAGGAGCCCAGGTGTAGGCGTTCGAGGACTCCGCACTCCCGGGCGGTGTCGCGGATGTACTCCTTGATTTCCTCGCCCTGCCCGAGGGTCGACGAGTGCGGCCAGGGGCGGAACGGGAATCCGAACGTGGCCATGTCCGAATCCGAGCGGATGCCCGGGTAGCGGAACGTGTGCCAGGTCCCGCCCAGGTCGTCCTGGGCGTCGTGGACCTCCCACGACCAGTGGGGAAAGGCGTTGCGGACGTGGTGCGCCAGGTCGATGCCGGAGATGCCGGCGCCGACGATCAGGAGGTCCAGCGGGTTCTCGGGTGCGCCGGCCGGGGGGCGGCGGTCAGCTGAGGCTGTCATGAAGAGGACGATAGCGCCGATCTGCCTCGATAAGTTGCCGTAATACGCCAAGAGGTTGCTCTATCGCGCCATTCGGCCGACAGTGTTCCCCGTGGCATATGTGCGATCTGCGGGACTGCGGGGCGTCAGGGCCGTGATCGACGAACTCGGGGGCGACGCCGACGACCTGACGCTGCACTGCGGGCTGCCGCGCGGCGCCCTGGACAGCGACGAGATCCTCGTGCAGGACCTCGCGATCGGGCTCCTCCTCGAGACCGCGGCGGTGGAACTGCGCTGTCCGGACTTCGGCCTGCGGGTGGCGTTGCGCCAGGATCTGGGACTGCTCGGACCCGTGGCCGCCGCCATCCGGCACGCTCCGACCACCACCCGGGCGTTGGAGATCACCTCCAAGTATCTCTTCTTCCACGCCCGCTCGCTCGAGATCACCGTGGTCGCCGATCCGGAGGGGGACCCCGATGTGCTGGGGGTGCGGTTCGGCTACCGCGACGACGCGGCCGCGCTGCCGCCCCAGGCGGTCGACCTGGTCCTGCTGTTCCTCCACCGGTCCATGCTCGCGCTCCTCGGGGGAGAGTACGGACTGCTGTCGGTCGAGCTGCCGAACGCGCTCAACACGGCACCGGGCCGCTACCGGGAGCTCTTCGCCGCCCCGGCCAGACCCTTCGCGACGGCCGCGATGCTCCGCGTCCCCGCCGTGCTCCTCGGCCGGGAGATCACCGGCGGCGACCTGATGGCCCATGAGCTCGCCCTGAGCTACCTGGACCAGCACGGCCCCGCGCGAGACCAGACCTACAGCGAGCGGACCAGGGCACTGCTGCTGCGGTCCCTCGACACCGGGACCTCGACCCTCGGTGACGTCGCCGGGCTCCTCTCGGTCTCCCCGCGGACCCTGCAGCGGCACCTCACCGGCGAGGGCACCTCGTTCACCGCGATCCGGGACGAGGCGCGCCGCGATGTGGCCGCCCGCCTGCTGGCCACCACCGAGATCCCCCTCTATCAGATCGCCTCGGCCCTCGCGCTCGACGACGTGACGACGTTCAGTCAGTACGCGCGCCGGTGGTGGGGGGTCACGGCCAGGCAGTTCCGGGCGGACAGGAAGGGGACGGGAGTCGCGGGGCGATCGACGGTCGGACTTTCCTGACGAGTGTCAGCTCAACTCGCTGTGATCTGAGTCACACCTTTCTCTCGCTTCCGAGGATCCCCATGGCCGACACCGTTCGCGAACAACTCCGCCGACACGCCGACTCCGACTCCCCGGCGATCCGCTACGAGGACCTGACCGTCACCTGGCGTGAGTACGTCTCGGGCGCCGACCGCCGCGCCGGCGCCCTGGACGCGATGCTCGACGACTCCCGACCTCGCCATGTGGGCACGCTCCTGGAGAACACCCCGGAGATGCTCTACGCACTCGCCGCCGGCGCCCTCGGCGGGATCGTCGTCGCCGGGATCAACGCCACCCGGCGCGGCGAGGGACTGGCCCGCGACATCAGACGCGCGGACTGCCAGCTCCTGCTCACCGACTCCCAGCTCGCGCCCCTGCTCGACGGGCTGGACCTGGGGGACGTCACGATCATCGACACGGACTCGGACGAATGGGCGGCCACGGTCGCCTCGTCCGAACCGTCGGCGGGTCTCCCGCCGGCCGACGCGGGCGACCCGTTCATGCTCATATTCACCTCGGGGACCTCCGGCGACCCCAAGGCGGTCCGGGTGGGGAACTTCACGGTCACCATGTCGGGGGAGGCGCTCGCGCCGTCCTTCGAGCTCACCGCCGATGACGTGCTGTACCTGTCCATGCCGCTGTTCCACTCCAACGCCATCATGGGAGGCTTCTCGCCCGCGATCGCCGTGGGCGCCACCATGGCGCTCGCCCGCCGCTTCAGCGCGACCCGCTTCGGCGACGACATCCGCAGGTACGGGGTCACGTACATGAACTACGTGGGCAAGCCACTCGCGTACATTCTCGACACCCCGCCCCGCCCCGACGACGCCGAGACCACGCTCCGTGCGGCCTTCGGGAACGAGGCGGCGGCCAAGGACATCCCCGCGTTCGCCGAGCGCTTCGGCTGCACCGTCCGGGATGCCTACGGCTCCACCGAACTGGCGATCATCGTGGTCCGGACCGAGAACTCACCGCTCGAGTCGATCGGCGAGCCGTTCCCGGGGGTCGCGGTGTACGACCCGGCGACGGCGACCGAGTGCCCCCGGGCGGTGTTCGACGACAACGGGGCGGTGGCCAATCTCGACGAGTGTGTGGGCGAGCTGGTCAACACCGAGGGCGCGGGCTTCTTCGCCGGCTACTACAACAACGAGCAGGCCACCTCGGAGCGGATGCGGGACGGGATGTACTGGTCGGGCGACCTGGCGTACCGGGACGTGGACGGCAACGTGTACATGGCCGGTCGCAGCGGTGACTGGCTGCGGGTCGACGGGGAGAACATGGCAGCCGGCATCGTCGAGGAGATCATCCTCCGCCATCCCGCGGTCTCCCGGGCGGCGGTGTACGGACTGCCCGACCCCCGCGGCGTCGGGGACCAGCTCGCCGTGGCCGTGGTGATACGCCACGACGGCGAGCTCGACCCCGCCGGCCTCGAGGAGTTCCTGGCCGCCCAGCCCGACCTCTCGCCCAAGGCGTGGCCGCGCTGGGTGCGGGTCTCGGACGCGCTCCCCACCACCGCGACCAACAAGGTCCTCAAGCGCGAGCTGATCGAGGACGGCGTGGGCGGCACCGGTGGCGGCGACACCTGGTGGGAGCGGGAGGAGCGCGGCACGTCCTATTCGGTGCTCGCCGACTCCCGCGCGGGTGCCGGGCTCTGATGGTCTACGTCGTCACCCGCTTCGACTTCCGCGCGCCCGGGGCGGACGCGGCCGAGCGGCGGGATCGCTACCGCGCAGCCCTCGACATGGCCCGATACGCGGAGGAGACGGGCCACGACGCCGTCAACCTCTCCGAGCACCACGGGTCGGAGGACGGTTATCTCCCCTCGCCGCTCATCGCGGCGGCGGCGGTCGCCGCGGTGACCGAACGGATCCAGATCGCGGTGTGGGCACTCGTCGCGCCCCTGTACGACCCCATCCGACTGGCCGAGGACATCGCCGTCCTCGACCACGTGGCATCCGGACGGGTGAGCTTCACCTTCGGCCTCGGCTACCGGCCGGTCGAGTACGCGATGCACTCGCGGGACTGGAAGGGGCGGGGCGCTCGCCTCGAGCGGCAACTGGAGACCTTGCTCGCGGCGTGGGCGGGGGAGCCCGTCGGAGACGATCCGGTCGACGGCACGCGGCGCGCGGCGGTGACACCGAAGCCGTTCTCGTCGCCGTATCCGCTGGTCTTCCTCGGTGGCGGGGGTGCGGCCGCGCGGCGGGCGGGACGGCTCGGGATGCACTACCAGCCCCAGCTCGACGATCCCGCGCTCACCGAGCTCTACCGCGCCGAATGCCGCGCGAACGGGCACGAGCCCGGACTGGTCGTGGCCCCGGTCCCCGGACCCGCCGCGGTGTTCTGCGCCCACGACCCCGACTCCTTCTGGGAGCGGTACGGCGGCCACCTGCTCGCCGACGCGGAGGCCTACCGCGCCTGGCAGATGGGGCCCGGACGGAGTTCGTTCGTGCACTCCGACGCGCGCTCGGTCGAGGACCTGCGTGCCGAGGGGGTGTACCTGGTGGCCACCCCGGACGAGCTCGTCGAGCGGGTCCGGGCGCGCGAACTGGGCCTGATCGCCAGCCACCCGCTGTGTGGCGGGATGCCGGTCGACGCCGCGTGGGAGTCGCTGCGGCTGATCGGGGAGCAGGTGCTGCCGAACCTCCGGTGAGGACGTGTCGTCGACCACCGGTCCTCCCCGGGGGGCCGTAGTGTCGGGCGAATGGGAAACGACACGGCACTCAAAGACACGGCACGCGCCGTCCGGTACTGGTCCATGCCCGCCGCTCTGGGGGCGATGGGCGCCCTGCACTTCGTGGCGCCCCGCCCATTCGACGGGTTGATCCCGCCGGAGCTGCCCGGCAGCGCCCGGGCGTGGACCTACGGATCTGGCGTGGCCGAGATGGCCGTGGCGGCGCTGCTGGCCGTCCCGCGGACCCGCGCGCTCGGTGGGGCGGCGGCCGTGGCGCTGTTCGTGGGGGTACTGCCCGGGAACATCCAGATGGTGCGGGCCTGGCGCCGCAAGCCCGTGTGGCCCTACCAGGCGATCGCGTGGGGTCGACTGCCGTTGCAGGTGCCGATGATCCTCGCGGCCGACCGGATCCGCCGCGGCGCCTGAGCGGCATTGACGATCACCCCTGACGTGAGCGTGGTCGGGGTCACCCGGGCAGCTGCCCGGCCTCGCGTTCCCAGTCGTCCACCCCTGCCAGGGCGCCGCGCTTGAGATCGGCGGGAGCGAAGGACGAGTCGATCGACGCCCGCGCGCACCCCGCGAGACCCGCGTCCGGTATGCCCATCTGCTCGTGCGCCAGTACGTACTCGTCCACCACGTCGACTCCGAACAGCAACGGGTCGTCGGCACCGATCGAGCAACGCACCCCGGCGTCCAGCAGTGTGGGCAGCGGGTGCTCGGCGAGCGTGGGATACACGCCGAGGATGACGTTCGAGCTCGGGCAGACGTCCAGACAGACCCCGCTGGCGGCGAGCTCCGCCACCACCCGGGGGTCCTCCGCTGCGCGGACGCCGTGCTGGATCCGGTCGACGCCCAGGTCGAGTGCGGACCTCACCTCCTCCGGTCCGGCCAGCTCGCCGGCGTGCGGCACGACACCCAGACCGGCCTCGCGGGCGATCGCGAAGGCCTCCGCCGCGTCGGCCACGGGGTTGCCACGTTCGTCGGCCACGAGGCCCACGGCCACGACACCTCGCTCCGCGAACCGTGCCGCGAGCCCGGCGGCCTCCAGTGCGTGCCCGGGCCCGGCCCCGCGGTCGATGCTCACGATGGCACCGGTCCACACCCCGTGGCGCCGGCCGGCGGCCGAGGCGGCGGGCAGGATGAACTCCAGGGCCTCCTCGGCCGAGTCGAAGGCGGCCGACTTGTCCGGGATGGAGGCGAACTCGAGCGCCACGACGCCCTGGGCGGCGGCGTCGGCCACCACCTCGTCGAGCAGTCGGCCGAGCCGCTCCGGGGTGTGCAGCAGAGAGATGAGCACTCCGTAGGCGTCGAGGAAGCCGGTGAAGTGGGGGAAGTCGACGAGCGGCGGGACCTCCACGCCGTCCTCGGCGCACCACTCGCGCATCGTCCCGGGGCGCATGGCGGCCTCGAGGTGGACGTGCAGGTGCGCCTTGGGCAGGGCGGCGTAGCGCTCGTATGCGGGGCAGTGCCCGGGTGGCGCCGGGCGGATCACTCCTTCGGCTCGACGTCCCGCGCCTCGTCGGCGACGTGCTGGTGCGTCATCGGATCGGAGCCGTCCCAGGTCGAGACGTTCCGGGCCTGGGGCAGGTCGTCCCGGTGGAACACGGGGTTGTGGCCCTTGGCCTTCTGTCGCAGGTAGTGCTGCAGCAGCGCCACCGCGAGCCCGCTGAGCGGGATGATCGCGACGAGGTTGATCGTGGCCATGACGCCCATGAACAGGTCCGCCATGTTCCAGATGAGGTCGACGGACCCCAGGCAACCTCCGAGCACGGCGAGGACGACCAGGACGCGGAAGACCCGCAGCGCCATGGGGCTCTCGCGGAGGAACCGGATGTTGGCCTCGCCGTAGTACGAGTTGCCGAGGATCGAGGAGAAGGCCAGGAAGAAGATGACGACCATCAGGAAGGGCACGCCCCAGTCGCCGACCTGAGAGGCCAGGGAATCCTGGGTGAGGGTGATGCCCTCGCGGTCGCCGCCGAAGTCCGGGTTGGCGAGGAGAATGATGAACGCGGTCGCCGAGCAGACGACGAGGGTGTCGAAGTAGACACCGAGGGCCTGCACCAGTCCCTGCTTGACGGGGTGGGAGACGGATGCGGTGGCGGCCGCGTTGGGAACCGAGCCCATGCCGGCCTCGTTGGAGAACAGGCCACGCCGCATGCCCTGCATGATCGCCGCGCCGATCGCCGCGCCCGCGACCTCGCGGAAGCCCAGAGCGTGGCCGACGATCAGCGAGATCATCTCCGGGACCTCGGTGATGTTGATCGCCACGACCACCAGGGCGACGACGATGTAGGCGATCGCCATGAGCGGGACCACGATCTCGGTGACCGCCGACAGCCGCCGGATGCCGCCGAAGATCACCGCGGCCACCACAATGGCCAACACGACGCCGATGAGCAGGCCCGACCCGAGCCCCTCGAGGCCGAACTGGTTGCGCACGGACGCGGAGATGGAGTTGGCCTGGACGGCGTTGAAGACGAAGCCGTAGGTCAGGGTGATGATCACCGCGAAGGCGACCGCCACCCGCTTCCACCCGAGTCCGTCACGGATGTAGTAGGCGGGGCCACCGATGTAGGAGTCCTTGCCCCGCACCTTGTAGAGCTGGGCGAGCGTGGACTCGATGAACGCCGTGGCGCCGCCGATGATCGCCAACATCCACATCCAGAACACCGCACCGGGCCCGCCGACCGTGATCGCGATGGCGACGCCGGCGATGTTCCCGGTGCCCACGCGGGACGCGGCGGAGACGGTGAAGGCGCGGAAGGCGGAGATGCCCTTCTTGTCCGGCTCGATGTCCGAGGGCTTCTCGACGATCGTCCTGAACATCTCCGGGAACATCCGGATCTGCACGATCAGGGTCGTGAAGGAGAAGTACAGACCGGCGATGACGAGGAGCGCGATGACCGCGTACCAATAGACATCGTTGACGGATGCGATGAAGTCGGCGATTGCGCTCACCTCGGAGACGGTAGTCGATCATCACTGAAGTGACGAGGCGATTTACCCTGGGTGTCGTGACCGACTTATCGCCCACCGCTGCGGATGTCGCCGTTCTGTTCGAGGGCGGCGGTATGCGGGCGGTTCACACGGCGGGGGTCGTGGAGACGCTCATCGACGCGGGCATCCACGGGGGCATGGCGGCGGGGATCTCCGCGGGAGCCACGCACGTGGCCAACTATCTCTCCCGTGAACCGGTCCGGGCGCGGAAGAGTTTCGTCGAATTGGCGGCGGATCCCAACTTCGGCGACTGGCGCAGCTTCGCCCGCGGGAAGGGGCTGTTCAACGCGGAATACATCTACGAGCAGACCGGTCTCCCGGACCAGGTGTTGCCGTACGACTTCGACACGTTCTCCCGGAGCGGGACGGCCGCGAGGATCGGAACGTTCCGGTGCTCGGACGGTGCGACGGTCTTCTGGACCGAGGAGGACGCCTCAAGCATGCCGGAGCTCATGCGGATGGTCAGGTCGTCCTCGACGATGCCGGTGTGGATGCCGCCGGTGCTGATCGACGGCGAGTACTACGTGGACGGGGCGCTGGGCCGCGACGGCGGGATCCCGCTCTCCGCAGCGCGGGAGGCCGGATACGAGAGATTTCTGGTGGTGCTGACCCAGCCGAGTGGATACCGGAAGATCCCGCCGCGTCGACTGACCCCGTTCTACCGCTCGTACTTCCGGCGGTTCCCGGCGGTGGGGGAGGCCCTTCTGCACAGGTGGGCGCTCTACAACGAGACGCTCGACGAGATCGAGGCTCTCGAGGAGTCTGGCGACGCGGTGGTGTTCCGTCCGGAGCGGGTGTTGATACGGAGTTACGAGCGCAGGGTCGACCGACTCGCCGAGGCCTACGTCCTGGGGAGGGAGCAGGCCCGGCGGGAGGTCGACACCTGGTTCGAGTTCTGCGGACTGTGACAGACCTTGCGCGATGACAGGCCTTGCGCGGTCACACCCCGCGAAATGGCGAACGCCCCGGTGGCGGACCACCGGGGCGTGCGTCGCTGGGGATCAGGAGCCGAAGAGCTCCGCGCCGCCACCGAGGGTCTCGAGGATGTACGCGGGCAGGCCGAGCAGTCCGTCGATCGCGGCGGAGCCGACGTTCGGGACGAGTTCGGAGGAACCGGCGGCCAGGGAGTCCCAGAAGTCAGAGAACATGTGGTGTCCTTTCGAGAGGTGGAGCCCCACGGTTTAGCGGGGTACGTCATTCACGGTACTGACGATCCACGGGCGTTTCCACAAACTTGCCTCTCGAGTAAAGCTACTCAGCATATTCGTAAGTGCCTCGCTGGGGGGTTTCCACTTAATGAGGATCGTCCTATGATCGGGTCAGGGCGACCGAGATGTAGTCCAAGGGGTGGGCTGACCAGGGCCGCTCTGGAAGGAGTTCATCATGTGGGGCAGTCTCTTCGAGTTCGCCGGGTCGACCGTCGGCGCGGCGGGCAGTCTGGCCACCGACACGGGGTCGACGCTCGTCGACACCCTGACGTTCCTCCCGGTCCACATCGTGGAGGTCTTCTGGTGGACCGTGTTCGGTGTCGCCGAGGATCTGGGGTCGACCATCATGCCGCCGGTCTGACCGACCGTACGGCGATCTGGTTACCAGCCGCCTCCCTCTGCGGGGGGCGGCTGATCGCGTGGGTGGGGCCTGCGCCGCCGACGGGTGGGGCGAGTGCGGGGGCGGAGTCCGCCGTGCGACATTAGACAGACCGGTCTGTCGACCGCTACCCTCGCGGACATGACCGGTACAGACGCCGCCGCCCGCCCCGCTCGTCCCGCCCGCGCCCCCAAGCCGCAGGGCCAGTGGAAGATCGACGGCAAGCTCACGCTCAACCACAACGAGGAGTTCAAGCTCACCGACGACGCGCTCAACGTGCGCCAGAGGATCCTCGACACCTACTCCAAGGAGGGGTTCGCCTCCATCCCGTCCGACGACCTCTCGGGTCGGATGCGCTGGTGGGGCCTGTACACCCAGCGCAAGCAGGGGCTGGACGGCTCGCGGACCTCCAAGCTCGAGGCCGACGAGCTGCAGGACGAGTACTTCATGATGCGGGTCCGGACCGACGGCGGCGCGGTGACCACCGACCAGCTGCGGGTACTGGCGGGCATCTCGACCGACTTCGCCCGCGGCACCGCGGACATCTCCGACCGGCAGAACATCCAGTACCACTGGATCGCCATCGAGGACGTGCCCGAGGTCTGGCAGCGGCTCGAGGACGTCGGGATCGACACGGTCGAGGCCTGCGGTGACTGCCCGCGCGTGATCCTCGGCAGCCCGGTCGCCGGCGTGGCCGAGTCCGAGATCCTGGACCCGACCCCGGTGATCGCCGAGATCAAGGCCAAGTACATCGGCACGCCCGAGTTCTCCAACCTGCCGCGCAAGTTCAAGTCCGCCATCACCGGGCACCCGAGCCTCGACGTGGTCCACGAGATCAACGACATCTCGCTGGTGGGCGTCCGGCATCCGGAGCTCGGCCCGGGCTACGACCTCTGGGTGGGTGGCGGTTTGTCCACCAACCCGCAGCTCGCCACCCGCATCGGCGTGTTCGTCCGCCAGGAGGAGGCCGCCGAGGTGTGGGCCGGCGTGGTGGGGATCTTCCGCGACTACGGCTACCGGCGCATGCGCACCCGCGCCCGGCTCAAGTTCCTCATCAAGGACTGGGGTGCCGAGAAGTTCCGCCAGGTCCTCCAGGACGAGTACCTGGGCCGCGAGCTCCCGGACGGCCCCGCCCCCGAGCGTGGCGTGGGTTCGGGCGACCACGTGGGCGTCTACGAGCAGAAGGACGGCCGCTTCTACGTCGGCGCCGCCCCCACCGTCGGGCGCGTGGGCGGCGAGAAGCTCTCGCAGGTCGCCGACCTCGCCGAGGCCGCGGGCTCCCACCGGGTCCGCTTCACCCCGCACCAGAAGCTGCTCGTGTTGGACGTCGAGCCGGAGAAGGTCGAGGAGTTGGTCGAGGGACTGGCCGCCATCGGGCTGCACGCCCGCCCGAGCTCGTTCCGCCGCTCCACCATGGCGTGCACCGGCATCGAGTTCTGCAAGCTCGCCTTTGTCGACACCAAGGACACCGCCACCGCACTGATCGGCGAGCTCGAGAACCGGTTCGCCGACGACGCGCCCCTGCGCACGCCGTTGTCGATCCACCTCAACGGCTGCCCCAACAGCTGTGCGCGCATCCAGACCGCCGACATCGGCCTCAAGGGCCAGCTGCTCGACGGCGACACCCCGGGCTTCCAGGTCCACCTCGGTGGCGGCCTGGCCTCCCAGGACCAGGAGTCGGGTGGGCTCGGCCGCACGGTCCGCGGACTCCGCGTGCCGTCCGCGGACCTGCCCGACTACGTGGAGCGCGTGATCCGCAAGTACATGGAGACCGGTGCCAGCGGCGAGACGTTCGCCGAGTGGGCCCACCGTGTGGAGGAGGAGGTTCTGGTATGACCGCAGTCGCACTCGATCTGCTGCCCCGCAGCACCGTCCTGACCCCCGGCCCCGGCCGGCGTCGGACCACCGAGGAACTCAAGGCCATCGCCGAGGACGCGGCGCGTCGATTCGACGACCGCGGGCTCTACGGCCACCACGGCGAGGTCGACCCCGCCGAGGTCCTGGCCTGGGCGGGCGAGACCTTCGGCGACGCCCTCGCCGTGGCCTGCTCGATGGCCAACACCGTGGTGCCGGAGATGACCGCGCAGTACGCCCCGGGAGTGGACGTGCTCTTCCTCGACACGGGGTACCACTTCTCGGAGACCATCGGCGTCCGGGACGCCCTCGCGTCCACACCGGGCCTGAACGTCGTGGACGTGCGCAGCCCCGCGAGCCGCGAGGAGCACGAGGCCGCGCTCGGCCCGCGCCCGTTCGAGACGAACCCGGAGCTGTGCTGCCGCCTGCGCAAGGTGGAGCCGCTCGACGCGGCGCTGTCCGGATACGAGGCGTGGATCACCGGTCTGCGCCGGGTGGACACCGACCACCGCGCCGGAGCGGCGATCGTGGAGTGGGACGCCAAGCACTCGATGATCAAGATCAACCCGCTCGTGGCGTGGACCCTGGATCGCGTCCACGCCTACGCGGAGGAGCACGGGTGCCTCCTCAATCCCCTGCTCGACGACGGCTTCCCGTCGATAGGCTGTGAGCCGTGCACCCACCGCGTCGAAGCCGGAGCGGATCCGCGCTCAGGTCGCTGGGCCGGTTCCTCCAAGACCGAGTGCGGCATCCACCTGTGACGATCGCGTTCGCTGACGCCGCCCCCGCGGCCGAGCGGCCGGCGGCACCCGCGTTGGACGGCCTCCCCCTGACGGTGGGGCTGTCCGCGCGCGAGGTGCTGGTGGTGGGCGCGGGGCCCGTGTCGGTCCGCCGCGCCGAGACCTTCCTCGAGGCCGGGGCGGTGGTCCGGGTCGTGGCCCCTCGCGTGGACCCGGCGATGGCCGACCTCGCGGCGCGGGCGGGTGCCCAGCTCGTCGTCGTCGCCAGGAACTTCCGCGCCTCGGACCTGGACACCCCCTGGATGGTGCACGTCGCCACCGGGGACCCGGAGGTCGACGCCGAGGTCGCCGCCCTGTGCGAGCAGCGCCGGATCTGGTGCGTGGCCGCCGGGGACGCGGCACTCGGCTCCGTGCGGGTGCCCGCACGGACGGCGGTGGCGACGCCGGCGGGACTCGTCCGCATCGCTGTGGACTCGTCGGACCCCCGCCGCTCGGTGCGGGTGGGTCGTCACGTGGCGAGGTCGCTGGCCACCGCACCGGCGGGGTTGCGCGCCCGTCGTCGCCCCGAGGCCGGGTGGCTCGTCCTCGTCGGCGGGTGCGGCGATGGGGACCTCCTCACCGTCCGCGCCCGGCGTTTCATCCACGCCGCGGACGTTCTGGTCGTGGACGGTGCGGCCGATCCGGGGTTGCTGGCGGAGATCGACGACGACGTCGAGGTGATCGAGGTCGGGTCGACCCTGCCCGCCGACGCGGTCGCGCGGGTGGTGGCCGCCCGGTGCGCCGCAGGGCACGGGGTCGTGCGGATCGTCGCGGCGGACACCCTTGCCGATCGCGCCCGTGACCTCCGGGCCACCGGGCTGGAGTTCGAGATCGTGCCCGGCGTGATCGACGGCGGGGCCTGAGCCGCCGTCGGCTCCCTCCGCCGCGCGCACTGCCCGCTCCTCCGCCTCGCCCGGTAGAAGTGGGTCATGAAGCATTTCACGCTGGACCACGACGGAATGCACCTGGTCGTCGAGTTCGACCAGGCGATGGCGCTCTACTACCGGGCTCGTCTGATCGTCGAGGGCACCGTGGTCGACGAGCGATCGGTGTTCGTCGGAAAGCTCGTCCTGCGGTCGCCGCCACCCCGGGCCCTCAGGGTCGAGGCGGCGGTCGGGTGGTGGGGGCCCAAGAGGGCCACTCTGCTCGATGACGGGCGAGGGCAGGCCGTGGACTTCTCCCGGAGTCGCTGACCCGTACGCCGAGGGTCCCGCGAGCGCGTCGTGCTCAGCGCCAGGCGTCGGTGAGGGCGTCGTCGATACCGTCGCGCACCACCCGACGTACCTCGTCGATCGACGGCGCGGACCCGGGGCCCTCCCACAGGGCGAGCGGACCGGCCGACACCACGGGGCGGCGCGGGGGCAGCGTCGAGTGCTCCCGCCCGCGGTAGACGATCCCGACAGGCAGGATCGCCACCGGGCCGCCCGCCTCGCGGGCCCCGCGGGTCATCTGGCCCACGCCCTTCTTGACCGAGTCGAGCCGCAGTGTGCGCAGGTCGTCGGCCGAGGAGTTGGTGCCCTCCACGAACGTCAGGACCACCCCGCCGGTGGCGAGCCGGTCCACACACAGGCCGATCAGCCGGGCGGCCGCGGCGTCGTGCACCGCGCGGTCGGTACCCACGTAGTTCTTGGCCCGGAAGACCGGGACGGTGCCCGTGTACTCGAACACCGGTCGCAGCGGACCGCGGAAGAGCGGGTCCTTGGTCAGGCCGGTTCCGGAGGAGAGGAACCGGACCCGCCGGTCGTACACCGCCGACGCCAGGACGAACGGGTCGTGTTTGGAGGGGTGGTTGGCGGCGACGACGATTCCCACCCCGGCGTCGTGGAGTCGGTGCAACTCGTCCACCGTCCCGGCCCCGATCCGCACCTCGGGTGAGTACAGCGCTCCCACGAACGCCAGCAGGGGATGGGTGAATCCGTCCCTTCGCCGGCCGGGGCCGTAGTAGTCGTAGACGGCCTCGAAATTGGACAGGGTCACCTCCGGGCGGGCCCGGCGCCCCCGGCCCGGTCCGAGGGTCCGCCCGCTGCGTCCGGCTCCTGCCTCCATCTCCCCAGTCTCGCCGAGCGTCCGGGGCGACGCACCCGGAATCCGGCATGCTCGGGGGATGACGACCAACTCGCACTCCGCCCACCCGGTCACCGAGCGGCCCCGCCTGCTGTTGGTGGCGCACGGGACCCGGTCGTCGGCGGGTCGTCGCGAGCTGGGCCGGGTCCTGGTGGAGACCCGCAAGAGACTCGACGACGTGGACTGTCGGTTGGCATGGGTCGACGTGCAGGCACCGGGCCCGGACCGCATCCTCGCCGACGCCGTCCCCACGGTCGTGGTCCCGGCCTTCTTGGCCCGCGGCTACCACGTGACCGAGGACGTCGAAGGAGCCTGCGACCGCGCTCCCGGTCCGGTGGCTCTCGCGCCCCACGTGGGCGGGGAGCCGGAGATCGTTCGCGCGCTGATCCAGCGGCTGGCGGAGGCAGGGGCCGTGGGGGCGTTCGGCTCCGACGCGGTGGTCCTGGGGGCGGCGGGCAGCCGGGACGAGTCCTCGCAGGCGGAGACGCGCGCCCTGGCCGCAGCCCTGGAACGGGTGCTGGGCGTGCCGGTGAGCGCCGGTTTCGCCACCTCCGCCGCCCCCGCCGTCGCCGACGCGATCGCCGCGTTCCGGGAGGCAGGACGCCGCCGGGTGGCCGTCGCGACGCATCTGCTCGCACCCGGGTTCTTCGCGGATCGACTCGCGGCGGCCGGCGCGGACGTGACCTCTCCGCCGCTCGGTGCGAACCCGGAGATAGTCGACCTGATCGTCCGGTTATATCGAGAGAATTCGGCGGGATTAACTCCGTGATCGAACCCGGAGATATCGGATCGCGAAAGTTCGGACTATCGCGGGGAATGGTCGAAGCATGTGATCACGCATAATTTACCGAGATTGTGCATACTGTTGTGCAGTAGTAACGGCAACCAGCTAGGGAGTGACAGTGGCGCAGCAATTCCAGGTCAAGTACATCGACGACCTCGACGGAACCGAACTGGGTGAAGAGGCCAATTCCCTCTCGTTCGCCTTCGAGGGCAAGGAATACTCCATCGACCTGAGTGACGAGAACGCCCAGGCCTTCCGGGATGTCATGGCCCCGTACATCGACGCTGGTCACCGCGTGACCGGTGGCAGGAGCAAGCCGGCTCGCAAGTCCGCGGCCAAGTCCTTCTCGGGTGATACCAAGATCATTCGTGAATGGGCGAGGGAAAACGGCTTCGAGGTCTCCGATCGTGGCCGCATCCCGTCCGACGTGATGGAGGCGTACGCCGCCGCGAACTGACCGCGAAATCGAGGGCCCGCATCCCCGGTAACGGGGTGCGGGCCCTTCCGCCTATTCGCAGGCCGCCCTCGCCCGGCGGAAGGGCCCCCACTCGGTCGACGACCGGAATTGGTGGAAGGCCGCGGTGACAGCGCGAGAATTGACCGCTCAGAGCTGTGTGATCGGCGCGTCCAGGTGCGAGAGGGCGGCGTCGACGAGTCCTGCGCGGATCCCCGCGTAGTTGGCGCCACGGAGCGGAGCCATCTCTGCGGCCACTGCCACCGCGCGGTCCAGTACCGCGTCGGCCTCGGCCGCCTCGTGGACGATCCCGGCCTCGATGGCGTCGGGCGCCGGGTAGCGCCTCGAGGTGAGCATCGCCGTGCTCGCCACCCCGGGCGTGAGGCGAGTGGTGATGAGCGAGTTCATGCCCGGGGGGAACGGCATGCCGAGCTGCGCCTCGGGGAGGTTCCAGAATCCGCGATCGGCGCGCATGACGCGGTGGTCGTGAGACAGGGCCAGCATCGCGCCGGCACCGAAGGCGTGGCCGTTGACCGCCGCGACCGTGGGCAGTTCGAGCCGCAGGACGCGGGCGAACAACCGCTGGGCCCGCGAGACGTACGCGGGCAGCCCGGCGGGATCGGAGGCGACGACCGACAGATCGAGACCGTTCGAGTAGAACTTCCCCGCCCCGGTCGTGACCAGCGCCGCCGGTCCCTCGGATGCCTCGACCTCGGCGAGTGCGGCGTCGAGGGAGTCCAGGAACTCCGGGGAGAAGGCGTTGTCCGGGGCGTCCGCCGGGTCGTCCGGCTCGGCGAAGCGCAGGACGAAGACGGAATCATGACGGTTCAGAGTGGGCATGGTGTCCAGCGTAGAGCTACGGGAACGCCGTCACGGCAGGTGGGACGCCGTTGTCACGGCGTGCGCGGGGAGTGCGAGGGCGGTGCGGTGACATTGCTTTCGAGTGACACAGTTCTCGAATGACACTGTTCTCGGGTGGACACGCCACGGCGTTGTGACGCGATCGCGACGTCGTCGTCGTAGTCTTCCCCGGTGACCCGTTCTCCCTCCCGCGGCACCGCCGGCGCCCCACCCCACGCCCAGTACGACGAGGCCCTCCGGCTGGGGATCTTGCGCGAGGCGACGCGCCGGCTCCGGAGCGCGGCGCCGGAGAAGCTCGGACTGCGGCCGCTGGCGGCCTCTCAGGGCACCTCCACCACCGCCATCTACACGATGTTCGGGGGGAAGTCCGGGCTGCTCGCTGCGGTCGCGGAGGAGGCGGACCGGATGCTCGCCGAGGCCCTGCGCGAGTCGCTGCGCCACGACAGTGTCGAGACCGACATGCGCTCCCTGTGCCGCGCGTACCGCCGGTGGGCACTGGAGAACCAGGGCCTGTACGCGCTCGTGGTGGCGGAGCCCGTCCGTTCGCCCCGCACCGATCCGGGCCACCGGGACCCCCAGTGGAGGGAGCCGCTGCTCGAGATCGTCGACGCGCTCGTGGACGAGGGGGTCTTCCGGGCCACGGATGTCCGCGAGGCGACCACGTCGATCTGGGCCTCACTGCACGGGGTCGTGTCGCTGGAACTGAGCGTGTGGCGTCAGTCGCCGAGCGCCGAGCAGTACTTCGAGACACAACTCGCGGCCGTGCTGCGCTCCTGGGCCGCGGGGGAGGGCCAGCGGGCCACACCACACGGGTCCGCGAACTCCTCAACCGGAATGGTGGGCTGAATCCATGGGCGAGCGGTCGTTTTTCACTCTCGACGACTCGGGGGCGTACATCCCCACCAGGTACGCCCGCAGCGCGTGGTCGGACACGATGGTCAACGGGCCCGCCGTGGTGGTGGCCGCCGCCCGTGCCCTCGAGTCCGAGCACGGGGCGGAGGGGTTCCAACCCGCCCGACTCACCGTGGACCTCTTCGCGCCCGTCCGCACCGAACCTCTGGTCGCCGTGACGGAGGAGGTCCGGGCCGGCAACCGCATCCGGGTCGCCGACGTCCGGATGCTGCAGGGGGACAAGCTCGTGGCCCGCGGCACCCTGGTCCAGTTGCGCCGGGGCGAGCAGCCGCCCGGGAACGTGTGGCGCTCGGGCCGGCACGTCGGGGCCCCGCCGGAGGCGGACCCGCTCGAGGACACGCCGGGGTCGAACGTCTTCTTCGGCAGCGGCGACCAGGGCGAGGCGTGGAGTCGCGACATGGGCGCGCACCAGAACGACCAGCGCAAACGCTTCTGGCTGCGTCCGCTGGACGTGGTGGCCGGTGAGGACGCCTCCCCGTTCCAGCGCGCCGTCACCCTCGCCGAATCCACCAGCCTGATGTCCCACTGGGGCGACGAGGGCATCGGCTTCATCAACGCCGACCTCACCGTGGCGCTGGCCCGTCTGCCCCGCTCGGGCGACATCGGTATCGAGGCAGACGAGCATCTCAGCGACGCGGGCGTGGCGGTGGGCAGCGCGTCCCTGTTCGACCGGGACGGCGTGTTCGGCACCGGGACCGTGGTGGCCGTGTCCAACGCGGGGCGGCAGATCGACTTCACCCGGCGGCGACCGGGCACCGAGGACAGTGGATCGATCGGATCAAACGAGGCGGCGACGCGAGTATGAGCCCCGGGTTGACGCGGGAGCGGATGCTCGACGCGATCGAGGCCCAGGTCGGGCTGGTGCGGTTCGCGCTCGACCCGGCCACCGACCCGGCCACCGCCCCGACAACCCGGGTGCCGTCGTGTCCGGAGTGGACGATCCATGATCTCGTCACCCACCTCGGCGCCGTCAACCGGTGGGGCGGAGCCACGGTGCGCGACGGGAACCCGCACGAGCGCTCGCGGGGTCTGGGTGACGCGATGAAGTCCGCCCCGCCCGCCTCCGCGGGTGTCGCGGCGCTCGCCGACTGGTACGCGACGCAGGCGTCGGGAATGCTCGAGACCTTCACGGAGACCGCACCCGACGCCCCGGTGTGGACCTTCTCCGGCCCCGGGCGGGCCGATTTCTGGCTTCGGCGGCAACTCCACGAGACCGCCGTCCACCGCTGGGACCTCGAGGACGCGCTCGGCGGGCCCGCCGCCACCACTCCGCTCCCGGAGGACGTGGCGGTGGACACGGTGGACGAGTTCTGCGCGGTGATGTTCCCGCACAAGGGGCCCCGAGGGTCGCTGCCCGTGACGATCCGGCTGCGGGCGGTCCTGCACGCCCCCGAGGGGCTGGCGACGGGCGCCGAGCCGGTGGGTGCACGCGCCCCGGCCGCCGACCCCGAGTGGGTCCTGGCCGGCGCGGAGGAGGCCGGTGAGGTCGAGGTGACGGGCCCGCCGGAGACGCTCGCGCTCCTGCTGTGGGGACGGATCGGGGCCGACGACCCGGGTCTGGAGATCACGGGTGACCGCGCCGGGCTCGAGGCCGTCCTGGAGGCCGGACTCGCGGGGTGAGACCTGGCGTCTGGTGGCGGGCACTCAGAGGAGCGCGGTAGCCAGTGCGAGCCCGGCGGCCACCGCCGCGACCACTGCGATCCCCGTTCCCACGACGTTGACCAGGGCTGTGCGGTAGTCGCCGCCCTGGACCAGGCGGACGGTCTCCACCATGGCGGTCGAGAACGTGGTGTACCCGGCGCAGAAACCGACGGTGGTCGCCTCCAGGCCGACGCCGCCGATCGTCCCGGCGATCGCCGCCCCGGTGAGGAAGCCCATGAGCAGTGAGCCGGTGATGTTGATGGCGACGGTTCCGACGGGGAAACCGCTGGACCATCGGGTTCTGACGAGGCCGTCCACCACGAATCTGGCTGCGGCTCCGAGCCCGCCGAACAGGGCGATGAGGGCGATGGTCACGGGCGGTCTCCTACCGGCGGGGTGGGGTCGGAGACGAAACCCTGGTCGGGATCGAGGGGGAGACGACGCATGCGCCACTGATGGTGGCGGCTGGCCACGATGACCCCGAGCACGCAGGTGAGGAATCCGCCGAGGAGCGAGACCGAGAAGTAGCCGATCGCCTGGCCGACGTGACCGGAGGTCAGCAGCCTCTCGACCTCGAGGGCGAACGTGGAGAAGGTGGTGAATCCGCCGAGGGCGCCGGTGCCCAGACCGAGTCGGATCATCCGTCGTGGACGGGTCTCGTCACCTGCACGGACCAGGGCTTCGAGTAACAGCCCGAGGAGGAACGCTCCGATGAGGTTCTCGGCGAGCGTCGACACCGGCCACCCGTGCGGGTGTGGGATCGACGTGGTCATGCCCCAGCGGGCCAGGGTGCCCGCGGCTCCGCCGAGCGCGACGAGGGCGATCAACCCGGGGTGCAGATGTGGTGGGCGGCTCATCAGCTCTGCCTCCTGTCCTTGGACGCCGCGGGGCGCCCGGTTCGGACGAGGCCCGGTCGGGGTGACCGGTCAGGTGGCCGTCGTCGACATTCACGCAGCTACCAGCCTCGAGAAGGAAACAGGGACCGTTGACGACATCCGTGCCGTGGTTGAAGGCGAGCCCCACCGCCGTGGCGACCACGATAACAACCTCCGCGTGGACCGGTTCTTGCGATGGGGCGTGAGGTGGGCCACGGTGGTGGGGTACATCGCGGGGTGGCGCGCGCCGGGATGGGCACGGCGCGGGCCAGGACGAGCAGTGTCTGACGTGCAGTGTCTGACGTGCAGTGTCCGACGAGCTGTGAGGAGCGGGTCGCAGATGGGTCATCGCATGTTCGCCGCGGTGTTGCCGCCGGACGGGGTCAGGGCGGAGCTCGAGCGGTTCCTCGAGCCGCGCCCGGGACTCGGGTGGACCGATCCCGCCCAGTGGCATCTCACCCTGACGTTCTGCCCGGATGTCGACGAGTGGCGGATCGACGACCTCTCCGACAGGCTCGGCGCGGTCGCCCGCAGACACGAGCCGTTCCGGATCCGGCTCGCCGGGGCGGGGGCGTTCCCCTCGGTCGACCGGGCGAAGGTGCTGTGGGCGGGCGTCGAGCACCTGTCGGCCACACCGGCCGATTCCGGGTCGCGAGAGACTCCGTTGCGAGCCCTGGCCGCGGGGGCCCGATCGGCCGCCAACGCCGCCGGCTGCGTCCCCGACGGGGCTCGGTTTCACCCGCACCTCACGCTCGCCCGGCTCAACGGCCGCTCCGACGCCACGGCGTGGCTCCGCATCCTCGACACCTTCACCAGCAGCGACTGGACGGTCTCCGAGATCGCGCTGGTCGACTCCTTTCTCGGTGAGGGTCCCAGGGGGCGGGCCCGACACGAGGTGGTGGACCGTCTACCACTGGGGGAGTCCGACACCCGGTGGTGGTCACCCTCCGGGTAGATCTGCTCCCGGGGTCACAGCCCGGCGCACTGCCCTTCCCGCTCGCCGCCGACCTGGTTGCCGCCGCCGGTCGGGGCCTCGGCGTTGCCCTCGCACTCGAGGTCGCCACCGATGGAGTTGCCCTCGAAGCGCTGGGGGCCGGAGTTCTCCTGCGATTCCAGATCGCCGGCGATCCGGACGTTCTCCACCGTCGCCTCGCCGCCCCTGTCCAGCTCGATCGACCCCGCCACCTCGCCCCCGGACACCAGGACGAAGGCATGCCCGTCGGCCTCGATGTCCTCGGTGACCCGGACGTTGCGGGCCTCGAGCCGACCGCCGCCCCAGATATCGATATCGCCGGTGACGGTGAGGTCGGACAGCACGCACGTCTGACCGTCGCGGACCTGGACGTCGCCGGAGATGTCCTGCCCCGAGACCTCGGTCCCGCAGTTCGAGCGGTCGAACGCCCCCCGATCGGCGGGCTCCCCCTGTCGATCGCCGTCCCGCTGGCCGGCGGGCAACTCGGTCGTCTCGACGGGAGCGGTCACGGTGGCGGTGACCGTCGGCGCGGCATCGGCCTGCTCGTCCTCCGCGCCGGTGGCGCATCCGGCGGCGGCGAGCAACGCGACCGCCGGCAGGAGCAGTGCGCGGCGGGCTGTGGTGTGGCGAGCTGTGGTGTGGGGAGACTGGAGCGGCGTCACGGTTCACCTCTGGGGTCGACGGGTTCGACGGGTGGCATTCTCCTCCCACCGTAGGCGTGGCGGCTGGATCGCACTCAGAACGCAGTGGAGGCGTCTGATCACCGGTGACTACCGTGGGGACCGTGGAACTCCTCGGAACCGTCGATCCGGCACACCCTCTCGTCGTCGTCGCACTGGAGCAGGAGGCCCGTCACTTCGTCACGGACTTTCCCGTGCTGGTCACGGGCGTCGGCAAGGTCCGGGCCGCGGTGGCGGTGGCGCATGCACTCGGTGGCGGAATCCGGCCCCGCGAGCTCGTCAACGTGGGCACCGCCGGAGGTCTGCACCCGGGGATGCAGGGCGTTCACGAGATCGCCACCGTGTTCCAGCACGACTTCGACAACATGGCGCTCCACGCCGTGACCGGACGGCACGACGGACCGCCGTTGACCCTCTCCGCCGAGCTCGCGATCACTCCGGAGCCTGCCCGCGCGCTGCCGTCGGCGCCCGGCGGGACGGATGCGCCTGTGCTCGCTTCCGGTGATCGCTTCGTGGCCGGCGGGCCGTTGCGGGACCACCTCGCGGCGATCGCGGATCTGGTGGACATGGAAGGGTATGCGGTCGCCGCTGCCGGGGCGATGCTGGGCGTGCCCACCCGTCTGGTCAAGTACGTCTCCGACCCGGCCGACGAGTCGGCGGGGGCCACGTGGGTCCAGAGCGTGGACGCGTGCGCCCGGGTGCTGGCCGAGTGGGTCGGTAGCCGGCTGGAGTGAGCATTCGAACACTTGTGCCATACGACCTACTGCGGTATTATCGAATGTGGGTTCGATAGTGACGAGGGCGAGGTGGGATCACGATGACGACGAGTGCGCTGTTCGCCGTCCCCCAGCCCCTCGGCATGATCGACGCGGAGGCCGTCAGCGAGGCGGCCCGCGCCGCGACGCTGGCGCAGAACCGCGCCGGGGCCACGCGGTTGGAAGCGGCGCATGTCCTGGTCGCACAGTTCGCCCGAGCCGACGAGGCCCGGTGCGACGAGGCCCGGTCCGACGCGCGCGGCGCCGGTTCGCGCCGGCCGGCCTACGCCCGGTTGGATCCCCAGGCGCGGGCCCGCGATCACCTGGTGGCGGCATGTCAGCTCACGTGTTGGCATGCCGCGCGGTTGGTGACGGCCGGGACGCAGATCCACCGGCGGCTGCCCCGTCTGCGGTCCACTGTCGACCGCGGGCTGATGCCTGAACAGTTGGCGATCGATATCGCGTGCCGCCTGGCCGAGGTTCCCGACGCGATCGTGTCGGACGTGGAAGACGAGGTGGTCGCGCGTTTTGTTGACGATCTCGACGGCGGCGACCGACCGAGTCGCCTCGCGGTGGACTCGGCGATCGACGATGCCGTGGAACGACACGACCCGGCTGCCGCGGAGGACGCCGCGGCCGCTGCGGCCGCGACCCGCTCCGTCCGCTTCCGCGGCGCGCGTAACGGCATGGCCACGATGTGGGCCAGGCTCACCTCCGCCGATGCCGAGCTCCTTCGGCGGCGTATCGAGACCGACGCCTCCGTCGCCTCCGCGGACGGGCTGGATCGTCCCATGGACCAGCTCCGCGCCGACGCCCTCGCCGCGCTCGCCGTCTACGAGGGTGAGGCCGGCCCGTCCGCGACCGAGCACGAGAACACAGATCTCGGCGACATAGACCTCGGCGACATAGAACTCGGCGACGTCAGGGTGGGGGCGGACCTGCCCCGGCCCACATTGGGCAACGCCGCGCGGGCGGGACAGTCGATCCGCGTCAGCGTGATCGCCTCCGCGGCCCGGGGCCTGCCCAATCGCGTCGAGTTCGTTCACGGCGCCTACAGCAGTTTCGAGTGGCTCTGCACGGAGTTGCTCGAGGGCGACGACGCGAGCGTGCGGTTCGAGCTCATCGATCCCGCCCCGGGAGTGCTCGATTCCCCTGATCACGCCCTGCGCTACGTGATCACCCCGGCGATGGCCGAGCGGATCCGTCTTCGCGACGGGACGTGCCGGCACCCGGGGTGTTCGGTCTCCGCCAAGGACTGCGACGTGGACCACGTGATCGCGTTCAACACGAAAGACCCTGAACTCGGCGGGCCGACCACCGAGTGGAACCTCGTCTGCCTGTGTCGGAAACACCATCGGGAGAAAACGTTCGGGACCAACTCCTACCGGACCGGACCGCTGGGTGAACTCGTCATCCTCACCGACACCGGACACGAACACCGCACCAGACCCAAGGGCCCCCTAGCCCGTGCCCGTGACGCCATCCGGGAACGCGAGTGGAACGCCTTCGCGGATCGGACCATCGCCGCCGACGGCACGCTCGTGAACCCGCCGGGCCGTCCCGGGAACGGCCCCCGCAGACGACCAGCCTGACCCCTCAGCAGTCGCCGACGCCCACCCATTCGGAGACGCCGTCGGTGAAGCGCTGCCGCTTCCAGATGGGCACCCCCCGCTTGAGCCGCTCGATGAGCTCCGAGCACGCGGCGAAGGCCTCGCCTCGGTGCGGCGCCACGGCCACCACCACCACCGCGATCTCGCCCACAGCAAGCACGCCGACCCGGTGCACCGCGCCGATGCGGACGCTGCGCCGCGGGTCGAGCGGTCCGCCCTTCTCCAGGTCCGGCGACGTGTGTTCGGTCGCGACCTCGTCACAGAGTCGCGTCAGGACATCCTGGGCTGTCGGGTGCGCCGAGTACTCGATGTCGACCACGTCGCGTCCGTGGTCGTGGTCACGCACCACGCCGGAGAACGTCACCATGGCCCCGTCGGCGGTGCTCCAGACCGCTTTCTCGACCTCCCTGGGGTCGATCGCGTCCCCGGTGATCTGCACGAGTGGACTGTGAACGCTCATGGTCGGTGCCTCCTCGTGTTGCGGTGTGTCTCGGTGCGGTGCGGTGCGGTGCGGTCCCGGGCCGGCGCGGCGATCAGTGTCCGCCGCCGTCGGCGTGCACCGCGAGCAGGTGCTCCAGCAGTTCGTCGAGGACCGCCAGCCCGTCGCGCACCCCGCCCGTCGAACCCGGGAGGTTCACCACCAGGGTACGTCCGGCGAAGCCGGTCAGGCCGCGGCTCATGGCGGCGGTGGGGGTCGAGACCAGCCCGCGGGCCCGGATCGCCTCGGCGACCCCCGGGAGTTCGAGGTCCAGGTGCGGCGCGGTCGCCTCGGGGGTGCGGTCATCCGGGGCGACACCGGTCCCGCCGGTGGTCAACAGCACGGCCGGGGAGCGGCGGACCTGCTCGGCCACAGCCGCGGCGACGTCCGCGTCGGCGACCACGTGGACCTCGACCGGGGAGAAGTCCCGCTCGAGGAGCCAGCCCTCGATGGCGGGGCCGGTGGTGTCCTCCCGTCGCCCGTGCGCGGCGGCGGTGGAGGAGACTACGACGACGGCGCTGCGGCCCGACTCCACCGCGGCCCGCGCGGTGGCATCGAGGGCCGTGGCGTCGAGGGCGGTGGCGTCGAGGGCGGACTCGTCGTGGTCCCTGGTCCAGTCGCCCCGCTTCCCGCCGGTCTTGGCGGCCAGCCTCACCCCGTCCATCGTGGCCAGCGGGTCGACGGCCTTGACCATGTCGTGCAGTGTCAGCCCGGCCACCGAGACGGCCGTGAGCGCCTCCATCTCCACGCCTGTACGGCCGGTCGTCTTGGCTGTGGCCCACACCCGGATCTCGCCGGCCGGCGCGTCGAGCTCGAAGCGCACCTTGACCGAGTTCAGGGGGATCTGGTGGCACAGCGGAATGAGCTCCGAGGTCTTCTTGGCCGCGCCGATACCGGCCAACCGGGCGGTGGCCAGCACGTCGGCCTTCCCCAGGTCGTCCCCCGACACCATCGTCACGACCTCGGGCCGGGTGCGGAAGACCCCCTCGGCGGTGGCGGTGCGAGTCGTGACGGCCTTGCCGCCCACGTCGACCATCCGGACCCGGCCCGCGGCGTCGAGGTGGGTCAGCTGCGGCTGGTGGGTCGGTTGCAGAGGCGAGGCCGAGCCCGGTCCGTGCTGTGCGGTGGAACCCGGTCCGGTCTGGGCGTCAGTCATGTCGACCACGCTAGTCGGCGATGCCCGGGTGTGTGAGAGCCCGAGTGGGGGTGGTGCCCTTCGACGCGGATGTGGCCCGCAGGGGTTTAATCGGCGGGATGCCACTCCTCTTCGACCCCATCCGCATCCGCGATCTCGAGATCCGCAACCGCGCGTGGTTGTCGCCCATGTGCCAGTACTCGTGCGACGCCGGCGACGGCGTCCCCACCCCGTGGCATCTCGTGCACCTGGGTGCGCGGGCGCAGGGCGGATTCGGACTGATCCTCGCGGAGGCGTCCGCCGTCGTGCCCGAGGGTCGAATCAGCCCCCACGACGCCGGGTTGTGGAACGACGCGCAGCGGGACGCATGGGCGCCGATCGTGGACTTCGTGCACACGCAGGGCGCCGCGATCGGCATCCAGCTCGCCCATGCCGGGCGCAAGGCGTCGACCCACCGAGCCTTCCCCGGAGAACCCACGGGGTCGATCCCCGTGGCGGAGGGCGGGTGGATCACTGTTGCACCCTCGGCCATCCCCTTCGGCGACATGGCGGCCCCGGTCGCGCTCGACTCCGACGGGATCCGTGACGTCGTGGACGCCTTCGCCGCGGCCGCCCGACGCGCGGACGAGGCGGGCTTCGACGTGGTCGAGATCCACGCGGCCCACGGCTACCTGGTCCACGAGTTCCTCTCGCCCCTGTCCAACGAGCGATCGGACGAGTACGGCGGCTCCCGCGAGAACCGCTCGCGACTGCTGGTCGAGATCTGCGACGCGGTCCGTCAGGTCTGGCCGGAGGGCAAGCCGCTGTTCGTTCGCATCTCGGCCACGGACTGGGTACCCGGCGGTTGGACCCCGGAGGATTCACGCTGGCTGGCAGGCCGTCTCGCCGGGCACGGCGTCGACCTGGTGGACGTCTCGTCGGCCGCCAACACCCCCGCGGTCCCGCCGGTGCCACTCGAGCAGGGGTATCAGGTGCCTCTGGCCGAGGAGGTCCGGGCGTCCGGCGCGGTGCTCGCCGGCGCGGTGGGACTCATCAGCGACCCGCACTACGCCGAACAGGTGCTGGTCGACGGGCGGGCCGACGTGGTGTTCCTGGGCAGAGTGGGACTGCGCGAGCCCGCCTGGCCGCTTCGCGCGGCCGCCGAACTCGGGGTGCCATGGCGTGACGCGCCGTACCCGCCGCAGTACACGCGCGGCAAGTGGTGATGCCCGCCATCCGGAAGAGCGTTCCACGCATATCGGCCGAGTAGCAGTGCGCGGAACGTCCTTCTCGATGGGCCCGCCGGGCAACGCGGCGGGCCAACCGGGGCGGGAGTCGGAGGTCCAGCTCGATGTCAGAGGTCCAGCTCGATGTCCGAGCAGGGCATCGCCGTGCACACGGTGATCCGCTCCCGGACCTCCGCGCCGGTCGCTCCGCCGGCCGCACGGGCCTCCGTGCTGGTGGTACCGCTGAGTTTGCCGGTCACGCAGGCCTTGCACAGTCCGCGTTCACACCCGGTCGGTACGGAGATGCCCGCTCGGCCCGCGGCTTCGAGCAGGGTCGTGGCCCCGTCGATCTCGACCGAGGCCCCGGTGCGGCGGAAGTGCACGGTGTAGCGGCTGCCGTCGTCCGCCGGTCGCTCGAGTTCCGGGGCGGTGAACGACTCGGCGTGGAACCGCTCGGCCGGTTGCCCGAGGTCGCGCAGCCAGCCGCGGGCCAGGTCGATCACGGCGGCCGGAGCGCACACGTAGGTCTCCCGGTCGGCGGCGTCCGGGACGAGACTCCGCAGCACCTTTGGATCCAGTCGGCCGGTGGTCAGGCCGTCGCGACCGGACGGCGTGTCGGTGAACAGGTGCAGCGTGGCGCCCGAGTCGCGGGCCAGCCGACGGAGTTCGGCCTCGTAGATGATCGAGCGCTCGTCGCGGTTGAAGTACAGCAGGGTGGCATCGACCCCTGCGCTGGCCCCTGCGTCGCGGGCGATGCGGCGCAGGAGGCTGATGATCGGCGTGATGCCCACTCCGCCGGCGATGAGCAGTGACGGGGCGCCGGGCTCCGGCATGGCGAAGTCGCCCGAGGACTGCGGCACGCCGACGAGAGTGACGTGGCGTCCCGGCTTGAGAGTGTCGTTCAACCGGGTGGAGACCCTGCCCCCGTTGACCCGCTTGACGCAGATCTCCAGAGGTCCCGGCCCGTCGAGCCGCGAGTCGTCGAGCCGCGAGTCGATGCTGTCGCGGACCAGGCTGTACTGACGGACCAGCTCGGCGCGGCCGGTGCTGGTGCCGGTGCCGGTGCCGTGGTCGTCGTCGTCGACCTCCACCCGCACCGAGATGTACGCCCCGGCCTCCCACTCCACGTCCTCCCACCCGCGCGGCCTGGCCAGGCGCACGGAGATCGCGTGACCGCCGGCGACCGGTGTGGCGGACAGAACCCTCGCGGGAGCATTGTGGAAACGCGGTTTATCCAGGTACGGGGACTCGGGCAGGGGCCGATACGTGAAACCCGAGATCACGCGCCGCACCAGCGAGGAGGGGTCGCGCAGCAACTCCGCCGGGCGCCCGAACTCGCGCTCGCCGAACGGCACCGACAGGCCCGTGAGCGTCTTGGCGATGAGCGGCACCGTCTCCAGCAACGGGGTCTCGTGGTACGGCAGCCCGAACCGGGCGGCGAGGGCGCGTACCTCCGGCGCGATCTTGCGCTGCATGGACGGCGGCAGGTCGGGAAACAGGTGATGCTCGACGTGGGTGTCCAGTCCGCCGTAGAAGATCCGCAGGTCGGGGCGGTTATCGAACGGCACCTCCTCCTCCAGGATCCGGGTCAGCGCCTCGTCCATCTGAGCGCTCGGCAGAAAGTTGCGGGTCGCACGGATCTGCCGCTCGCAATACTGGTCGGCGGTCTCGTCGGGGCCGGGATCGGTGAACAGTTCCAGCTCACCCGCGTGGTGTTCGATGAGCACCAGGAACAGCACGGACATGTATCCGGCCACTCCGCCGAAGTAGTTGGCCACCAGAGTCGGCAGCGGCTTCCATCCGGAGCGGAAGGGCTCGTCCACGAAGCGGCGGCGCGCGTCCCGCCGCGCGATCCTCGCCGGCGAGCGCAGGGTGTACGCACTGAGGAACGGGTGGTGCTCGACCTTGCGCGCGATGTTGGCCAGGAAGAACGGTGCCGCGACCGGGGCCAGGGCCGCGAGCGCGGAGATCAACGCGACCTGCCCGAGGTGGTGGCCGTACCAGTCCTGACCTGCGCTGCCGCGGAAGACGCTGTAACCGAGGTCGTGGTCCTTGCCGACGATGTTGGTGTTGGGGTGGTGGCCCGCGTGGTGCATCGTCTTCCAGTGGTCCACATCGACGTTGAAGTCCCAGTCGTAGCGGTCCGAGTGGTACTCGCCGTTGCCCGGAAGGTGGTCGTAGCTGCCGTGGACGATGTTGTGGCCTAGCTCGGAGAACTGCATGAGGCGGTACATCATCTCCAGCGCGGTGGCCCGGCGGATCGCGCGCGGGCCGCCCTCGCGCAGCAGCTCACGGCGGCGCGCGTCGATCGCTCGCCCGTAGGCGGTGACGTGGCGGATGTGATCCAGGTCCTCCTGGCCCACCTCGGCTTTGGCCCGCGCGTAGAGCTCCTCCACCGCCGCGGCCAGGCCGGACGGCGGTGCCGCCCCGTTCGTCGGGTCCCCCGGCTGTGAACCCTCCGAGCCCGTACCTGCGCTGATGCCACTGGCGAGAGTCATGGATGTGACGGTAGCCACTCGTGAGGGCCGGGAACAGGGCGCTGGCGGTCGCATGGTTGGCATTTTCGGTCACTTGGCGGGTTGCGTTGATACGGTCGGACGATGACCTCGTCGTCGGGCTCGACCGCGCTCGGCTCGGCCGCACTCGGTTCGAGAACGCTCGGCTCGACCTCGCCCGTGTGGGCGGTGCCCCGCGGCACGGAGGGGATCCGCATCATGGTGGACGGCGGCGTCGCCCGCGGTATGACGACGTCGGAGTGCCTTGCCGGCACCGGGCTCGACGCGGTGGACCTCGACGACGAGACCGCGCAGATCTGGGCGCACCAGGAGTTCGTGGTGATCCGCAACCTCCTGGGTGCGCTCGGGGACCGGCCGGGTCTGGGTGCGGGTATCGGTGCCCATTCGACGCTCGGGCGCACCGGCGTCATCGGCTTCATGATGCTCGCGGGGCCCACCGTGCGGGCGGCGCTCGACCGGGCCATCCCGTACCTCGCGCTCTCGCCCACTCACCTGCGGTTCTCCCTCGAGGAGGGCTCGGCGGGACCCAACGGAGCCGGGATCGACGTGGCCTCTCTGCTCGCCGCCGATGACGAGATCCCGGCGGATGTCCGGACGTTCGTGGTCGAGCGTGACCTGGCAGGCCTGGCTGCGGCGCTCCGTGGGGCTCAGATCGATGTGGGGATCACCGGACTCGAGACGACCCTCGGCCCGGAGAGCGCTGTGATCCTCGGTGAGTCGTGGGGCCTGACCGCCGACGAGGTCCGGCCACACGCCGAGCGGAACCGACTGGCCATCACCCGGGAGCGACTGGACGCGCGGCTGCCGCAGGGCGACGAGAACACGGCGAAGCTCTTCGAGAGGCAGTGTCGAGAACTGCTCGACGACCGGCTGGCGCGAGTGGGTGTGGCCGGTCAGGTCCGCAGCCGACTGCGGCACGAGCGCGAGAGTTGGCCGTCCATGGCGGAGGTGGCCGGTGAGCTGCACATCGACGTCCGCACCCTGCGTCGCCGCCTGGCCGCGGAGAGGACCTCGTTCCGGCGGCTGCTCGACGAGGTGAGGCATCACCGGGCGCTCGAGTTGTTGGCGCTCCGCGTGCCGGTGTCGGAGGTGGCGCGCGAACTCGGGTACTCCGAGACCGCCACCTTCACCAGGACGTTCACCCGATGGGAGGGGGTCCCGCCCAGTCGAGCCCGGCGGGCCGTGCAGATCGAGCGAGTTCCGTGAGGCATCGGCCGAGTGGGGTCCTCCCGGATCGCGCCCGGGTTCCACGGACCGTGACCCATATTCACGGATCGTGACCGATCGGGACGCATGGGCATCGGCGGTGCCACTCGACCCGGGTGGCAGGCTGGTGGGCGTCAGCGACACGGTGCGGAGAGGACCGGCACGGCGGGGTGCGGCCGCGGGCCCCGGTCTCGAGCGCGACGATCCGCACACCGACCGAGCGGACTGCTCGGCATCCCGACACTCACCCGAGGAGACGCGATATGACCCTGTTCGAGACCCTCAAGGATCGCTGCCGCCCCGAGTGGGAGGCCTACATCCGGCACGAGTTCGTGGAGAAGCTCGGGGAAGGAACGCTGCCGATCGACGTGTTCCGCGACTACCTGATCCAGGACTTCCACTTCCTGGTGCAGTTCGCCCGGGCCAATGCACTGGCCGCGTTCAAGAGCCGCACGCTGGCCGACATTACGGCCGCCCATCAGGCCACGGGGGCCATCATCGCCGAGACCGGGCTCCACCTGCGGCTGACCGAGCGGTGGGGCATTCCGCGCGCCGAGCTCGAGGCCGCCGCCGAGAAGCAGGCCACCGTCGCCTACACCCGCTACGTACTGGACGCGGGCATGTCCGGGGATCTGCTCGACCTGCACGTGGCGCTGGCGCCGTGCACCATCGGGTACGCCGAGATCGGGGCGCTGTTGCAGCCCCGCCTCGCCGACCACGGTGACGTGAGTGGCAGTGGCGATGGAGTTGGTCGCGACGTGGCCGAGCATCCGTATGGCGAATGGATCGCCGAGTACTCGGGCGAGGAGTTCACCGCGGCGTCGGCTGCGGCGATCGCCCAGCTCGACCAGCTGGCCGCGGGCGGACTCAGCGATCAGCGTCTCTACGAGCTCACCGAGGTGTTCTCCACGGCCACCCGGTTGGAGGCCGATTTCTGGCAGCAGGCTCTCGACAGCGTGGGCTGAGCCGGTGACCGTGGGCTGAGCTGGTGATGGCGCTGTGTTCGGACCGGTCGTGGATCGGGCGGGGCCGATATACGCTCATCGCTCCATGTCAGGTCACAGCGAAAGGACGAATCACGCCCTATGTCAACCTGTCGTGAGTCAGTAGGGGTTACGTAGTCGGTGTTTTTTCGCCGGGGAGGTTGATGCCGACGAGGTCCGCGGGCGTCGGTGTTCGGGGGCGGGCGTGGAAGCGCTCGGGGTGGGTGTCGTAGTAGCGCTGCAGGGCCCGGTCGCGGGTCTTCCACGTGGTCGTCCAGGATCCGTCGCCGACTTCAGCGGGTGAGAACAGAGCGATCCCGGAGTGCTTGTGTTCGTGGTTGTACCAGGTCACGTAGTCCGTGAGATAGGCGCGAGCAGTCTCGATTGTGTTGAACACTCGCGGGTAGCCGGGCCGGTACTTCATCGTGCGAAATCCGGACTCGGAGAACGGGTTGTCGTTGGAGACGTACGGCCGGTTGTACGACAGGGTCGTACCGTATCGGTCGAGGTACTTCGTCAGGTTGTCCGAGGTCATTGCGGAACCGTTGTCGGCGTGCACGACCTGCGGCGCCCCCCGCTTGCCGATCGCTTCTTCGAACATTTCCACGGCCAGCTCGTTGCACTGACGCTGCTCAACACGCCATCCCACGATCTCGCGGGAGTAGATATCGGTGATCTTGTACGCCTTGAACGCCACACCCCGCCAGGGAGTCTTGAGGTCAGTGATATCCCAGGACCAGGCCTGATTCGGGCCAGTTGCGCTCACCACCGGTGCCTTGAGCGTGCGGCCTAGGTGTTTGCGCTGGTGGATCTTCGGGCGCAGTTCCTGCTCCAGATCGTCGGCCACGCGCCACCAGTGCCGACGCGACGCCAGCATCACCCCGGCGTCCCACGCAGCGGCGAAGGAGTGGTCCACCGATTCGCCGCGGGCCCAGCCGGCCAGAATGTGCTCGCCGATCTGCTCGCAGTCCATCTGATTGATTCGCGACGGGTAGTCCCGCTGGGCCTGCGGAACGGGCTCCTGGACTGCTGGTCGTGGGTTGTTCCGGTAGTGCCAGGACCCGCGTGAGAGCCCGACCACCGCGAGCGCTTTACGCTGCGAGCCCGTCGCAGCAGTCAGAGCGTGGACCAGCTGGTTCTCGGCGGTCAGGAACTCTTCGGTTCGCTCGTCGGGTCGGTATCGGGCTCTTGATCGCTCAACTGATGCAAGAGCCCGATAGCTTTTCCCAGAGCCTCGTTGGTGGCCTCCAGTTCCCGGATACGGGCCCGCAGCTGCTCGTTGTCGGCTTCCTCTTGAACGTCGTTCTTTGCGATACGACGTCGTTGATTCGGAGAAGTCATACTCCCAGCTTCTCGCGGAATCAGACCACGGTCGAGGTCGCCGTCGTACACGGCGTTACGCCACCGCCGGAGTTGGTGCATAGAGAACGCCTGCTTCTCGACCCAGGCATACTTCGTCCCGTAGCGCAGGCGCTCGTACTCAAACACTATGGAACGGATCTCCTCGTCCGTATAACCAGGTGCGATCGACATCTCAGACACTCCAGTCCTCTTGCAGTCGGTGACTCACAACCAGACTGGCAAAGAGGGTCAATGATTATTCTGGGCGCGATTCTGTTGATCCTCGGATTCATCTTGAACATCAACATCCTCTGGACGATCGGTCTGGTGCTGATCGCGGTCGGCGTCATCCTCTTTATCCTCGGCTCGGCCGGCCGGGCGGTCGGTGGACGCAAACACTGGTACTGACCACCGGTTCAGGCCCGTCGACACGAGCGTTCCGCACACATCGCCCGAGAGGCGGGTGTGCGGAACGCTCGTGTCGTTGGTGACCCTTGCGACGTGGTGACCGTTGCGACGTGGTGACCGTTCAGAGCGGAACGACGACGACCTCGTCGCCCGCCGCCAGTGAGGTCACGTCGGCAGGGATCTCGATCAGTACGTCGGCCCGCGCCATCGAGGCGACCAGGTGCGATCCCGGGCCCGAGACCGGCTCGGCGGTGGGCGGCCCTGACATGGCGCCGGCGGAACCGGGGACGAGCGCCGCCCGCAGGTACTGCGTCTTGCCGGCGGGAGAGGACACGTCGCGCGACAGCAGAGCCCGGCCGGTCTGCACGGGCACGCGACCCACGGCCTCGAGGATGACCGGACGCAGGAGCACCACGAACGACACCAGCGCGCTCACCGGGTTGCCCGGCAGGCACACCACCGGCGTGTCCCGCCACGACGAGAGGCCCTGCGGGCCACCGGGCTGCATGGCGACAGGGGCGAATCGGGCACCCTCGCGGTCAGCCAGGACCTGACGCACCACCTCGGCGTCCCCCATGGACACCGCACCGACGGTCACCACGAGGTCGGCGTCCCCGGTGGCGATGTCCAGCGCCGCGGTGAAGTCGTCCCGCTCGTCACTGCTGATCACGGTCGCGGTGACCTCGCACCCGCAGGCTCGGAGCGCCGCGCCGAGTGTGAGCGAGTTGGACTCCCAGATCTGGCCCGGCTCCAGGGGCCTGCCCGGTGCGACGAGTTCGGACCCCGTGGCCACCACGCCGACCCGCGGGCGCGGCCGCACGTCGAGTCCGGACTCCCCGAGTGACGCCGCCGCAGCGAGGTGCCGGGCCTCGAGCCGGGTCCCGGCGGGGATCACGAGGTCGCCCGCGCGGACGTCGTCACCCGGCCGCCGCACGAACTCCCCGGCGACCCGCGGAGCGTGGACCAGGACGGACGTGTCCTCGACCGTGGTGTCCTCCACGGTGGTGTCCTCGACTGGGACGACGCAGTCCGCTCCATCGGGCAGGGGGGCTCCGGTCATCACCTTGCAGGCCTCGTCGTCGTCGATCTCCGGTCCCGGCCCGTGGCCGGCGTGGGTCGACCCCACCACCCGGAGCCGCACCGGCGAGTCCGGTCCGGCCCCGGCGACATCCGACGATCGCACCGCGTAGCCGTCCATCTGCGAGTTCACGAACAGGGGGAGGTCGGCCGACGCGAGCAGGTCGCGGGCGAGCACCGAGTCCGCGCACGCCACGAGGGGAAGCCGGGTGCTCTGGGCGGCCCGCTGCAGCACCGGCTCGAGATGCATGCGCAGGAGCTCTCGGTACCCGCCGGGGGACGGGCGGGACTCAGGGCGGGACTCACGACGGGACTCGGGGCGGGTCGGGCGGTCGGGGTGGGAGGCCATGACCCCACGGTAATCGCGTTGTACTGTGCCTACGGTCCGCGCGCGGGGCGCAGGCGGCGAAGCTAAGGGGCGACGGTGGCGCGAAAGCCGGGAAGAACGACGTTGTGGACCGTCCACGGGGACGGTAAGAACATCAGGCCCGGCGAGGTCGTGGCCCCCATGGAACGGTTGAGTTGGCCCCGGACCATCGGCATCGGCGCCCAGCACGTGGTGTCGATGTTCGGCGCGACGTTCGTCTTCCCCATCATCATGGGGCTCAACCCACAGCTCGCGATCCTCTTCTCCGGCGTGTGCACGCTGCTGTTCCTGGCGATCGTCAAGGGGCAGGTGCCCAGCTACCTGGGCACCTCGGTGGCGTTTGTCGGGGCGGTCGCGGCGATCCGCGCGCAGGGCGGCACCAGCGCGGAGGTCACCGGCGCGATGCTGGTCGCGGGTGCGACCCTCGCCGTCGTCGGGATCGTCGTCCACGTGGTGGGCGGACGCGTGGTCACCGCCGTGCTGCCCCCGGTCGTCACCGGGGCCGTGGTGATGCTGCTGGGCTTCAACCTGGCGCCCGTGGTGGCCGAGACCTACTGGCCGCAGGACCAGTGGGTGGCATTGACGGTGATGATCGCGCTGATCCTCATGACCGTGGGGCTCAGGGGCTTCGCCGGCCGGATCGCGATCTTCCTCGCGCTGATCTTCGGGTATGTCCTGTCGTGGGTCCTCGACCTGGTGACCGGGCCCATCACCTCGTTCAACGCCACCGCCGGTGAGGTGACCGAGCACCTGCGGGTGGACTGGTCGGGAGTGTGGGACGCGCCGTGGCTCGGGCTGCCGCCCATGACCGACGAGGCCGCGGGCGTGGTGGGGATCCACGCCCCGGACTTCTCGCTCGCGTTCGTGCTGCTCATCGTCCCCGGGATCATCGCCCTGATCGCCGAGAACGCCGGGCACGTCAAGGCGATCGGCGAGATCACGCGCACCGAGACCGACGGCCTGATGGGCCGCGCCCTGGCCGCCGACGGTGCGGGCACGGTCCTGGCCACCTCGTTCGGCGGATCGGCGACGACGACGTACGCCGAGAACATCGGGGTGATGGCCGCGACCAAGGTCTACTCCACCGCCGCATATGTGGTGGCCGCCCTGACCGCCATCCTCCTGGGGTGTTCGCCCAAGCTTGGTGCGGTGATCTCGGCGACGCCCGGCGGGGTGTTGGGCGGGATCACGGTGGTCCTCTACGGCATGATCGGCCTGCTCGGTGCCAAGATCTGGAAGGAGAACCGGGTCGACTTCGGCAACCCGCTCAACCTGGTCCCGGTGGCGGCGGGCGTGGTGATCGCCGTGGGCGACACGACCCTGGTCGTGACGGACGACTTCCAGCTCGGTGGGATCGCGCTCGGCACCCTCGTGGTGGTGCTGGGGTACCACCTCGCCCGGGTGATCGCCCCGCAGCTCGCGGCGCAGGCCGAGCGCGACGAGATCCACGAACTCACCCTGCTCGGACCGAACCCCGAGGTGGAGGTGCCGGAGAGGTAGGCGGCGGGGCGACGCTCACGCGCCTACACTCGACCCGGACGGCCGGCAGAGCGGAGGTGCGCGTGACCACGAACCGACCTGCCACGCCGGTACTCATCGACACCTTCGGCCGCACCGCGCGAGACCTGCGCGTGTCGCTGACGGAGAAGTGCTCCCTGCGGTGCACGTACTGCATGCCGGAGGAGGGGCTGCCCCCCATCCCCGACGCCGCGCGGATGACGGGCGAGGAGGTGATCCGGCTGGTCACGCTCGCGCACCACGAACTCGGGGTGCGCGAGGTGCGCTTCACCGGTGGGGAACCGCTGATGCGGCAGGACCTCGAGCAGATCATCGCCGGCACCCGGGCGGCGTGCCCGGACCTGCCGATCGCCCTGACCAGTAACGGTGTCGGTCTCGAGCACCGGGTGGGTGCGCTGGTCGACGCCGGGCTCGACCGGATCAACATCTCCCTGGACACGGTCAACCGGCTGGAGTTCGCCGAGCTCACCCGCCGCGATCGGCTGCCGTCGGTCCTGCGCGGGGTGCGTGCTGCGGTCGAGGCGGGACTCGACCCGGTCAAGGTCAACGCGGTGCCCATGCGCGCGACCCTGCCAGGGGCTCCTGACCTGCTGGAATGGGCTCTGGACGAGGGCGTGCAGTTGCGGTTCATCGAGGAGATGCCGCTCGACGCCGACAACACCTGGTCCCGGGTGGAGATGGTCACCGCGCAGGAGTTGCTCGAGGTGCTGGGCACGCGATTCGACCTCGTCCCCGCCGGCCGCGAGGATCCGTCCGCTCCGGCCGAGTTGTGGGAGGTGGCCGGGCGTTCGGTGGCCGGGTCGCCCGCACACGTCGGGGTGATCGCCACCGTCACCCGGAACTTCTGCGCGGCCTGCGACCGGACGAGGCTGACGGCGGAGGGCACCGTGAGGTCCTGTCTGTTCAGCGACGACGAGACCGACGTCCTGGGCGTCCTGCGCTCCGGCGCGAAGGACGCGGAGGTCGCGGAGGTCTGGCGCGGGGCGATGTGGGGCAAGCAGGCCGGTCACGGCATCGGCGGGACGGCGTTCCACCGGCCGCGCAGGTCGATGGGCGCGATAGGTGGATGACGAGTCAATTAAATGGTGGTGACCCGCCCCGCGACAGCGGCTAGAGTCGACTCCGTGGGCAGGACATCCAGAATGATCACCGTGGGCTACTACGCGGCGGCCGAGGACGCGGCAGGCACGGCGCGCGAGCGACTCCTCACGGACGCGATCACCCTCGGGGAACTGGCCCGAGAGGTCTGCGAACGCCACGGCGAGCCGCTGGCCAGCATCGTCACGGTCTCGTCCTTCCTCATCGGCGAGGAGACCACCCGCGACCCCCACGCGTCGATCGATGGGGTCTCCGCGGTCGACGTCCTGCCCCCGTTCGCCGGGGGGTGACCGGTGCGACGGCGTTCGGGGATCGTGCTGGGCGTCGCACTGATGTGTTCCGGCGTCGCCTGTGCGACCGAGGAGCCTGAGGCCACCACGGTCGTCTCGCTCGGCGTCGCGGCCACCCCGACATTGTCCGAGGCCTTCGTCGATCTGATCCGCATCTTCGAGGACGAGAACCCCGGGGTCCGGGTCGATCTCGAGCTGGGGTGGTCGGACGAGATCGCCAGGAGTCTGCCCGAGCGGACGGACCTCAACGTCTTCGCCTCGGCGAGCGAGGAGGCCATGGAGCTGGCCGTGGACGGGGGCGCGGCCGTGGGGCCGCAGGTCTTCGCCCGCAACCACGTGGTGGTGGCGGTCCCGTCCGGGAACCCCGCCGGCGTCCGCGGGATGAGCGACCTGGCGCGTCCGGACCTGCGGATCGGGTTGTGCGAGGTGGACACCCCGTGTGGGAAGGCGACCGACAATCTGCTCGCCGCCTGGATGGTGGAGCCCGTGGACGCCATCCGGGAGCCCGGCGGGTCCCGGGCTCTCACCGCCAGGCTCGCGGACGGTGGGGTGGATGTGGGGATCGTCTACCGGACCGACGTGGCGGGGTCGAACGGGTGGGTGTCGCCGGTGGAGGTGGACGGTCGTGAACGCGACCTGATGAGGTCCGCGGGCACCACCCGGTACATCCTCGCCCGCGTACCCGGTGGGGAGAGCGGCCCGGGAGGCGAGGCGGAGCGTGTCGCGGCCGACCGGTTCCGCGAGCTGGTGACCTCGGATCGCGGCCGCCGAGCACTCGAGGGGGCCGGGCTGGAACCGCTGCCGGAGTGACCCGGAGGGGCGCGGCTAGGATCGATCCCCATGGCAGCCTCCCTCCTCGTCGCCGGCACCACGTCGGATGCCGGGAAGAGCGTGGTGGTCACGGCGCTGTGCCGGGCGTTCGCCCGGCGGGGCGTCACGGTCGCGCCGTTCAAGGCGCAGAACATGTCCAACAACTCGATGGTCGTCCCGGGGCCGGCCGGGTTCGGGGAGATCGGGCGCGCGCAATGGATCCAGGCTCTCGCGGCCCGCGCCGAGCCCGAGGTGGCGATGAACCCGGTCCTGCTCAAACCGGGCGGTGACCGGCGTAGCCACGTGGTGGTGATGGGCCGACCCGCCGGCACCGTCTCGTCCCGGGACTTCGTCGACGGTCGCGCGCACCTGGCCACCGCCGCCCACTCCGCCTACGACGAGCTGGCCGACCGTGTCGACCTGGTGCTGTGCGAGGGCGCCGGGAGCCCCGCGGAGATCAATCTGCGCGCCGGCGACTACGTCAACATGGGGTTGGCGCGCCACGCCGACATGCCGGTGATCGTGGTGGGCGACATCGACCGCGGTGGGGTGTTCGCCTCGATGTACGGCACGGTGGCGCTCCTGGAGCCGGCCGACCAGCGGCTCGTCGCAGGGTTCGTCGTCAACAAGTTCCGCGGTGACCCGTCCCTCCTCGGACCCGGACTGGACCGCTTCGCCGGGCTCACCGGCCGGCCGGTCCACGGCGTGCTGCCCTGGAGCCCCGACGTGTGGTTGGACTCCGAGGATGCCCTCGACATCGGCGGTCGCCGCGCCGACGGTCGCCGGGCGTTGCGGGTCGCCGTGATCCGGCTGCCCCGGATCAGCAACTTCACCGATGTCGACGCCCTGGGGCTGGAGCCGGACGTCGACGTGGAGTTCGTCACCGATCCCCGCAGCGTGCGGGGTGCGGACCTGGTGGTCCTGCCCGGCACGCGCGCGACGATCGACGACCTGGCCTGGCTTCGCGCCCGGGGCCTGGACCGCGCGGTGATCGACCACGCCCGCGCCGGGGGATCGGTGTTCGGGATCTGCGGTGGCTTCCAGATGCTCGGGCGCCTCGTCCGGGACCCGCAGGGAGTGGAGGGGCCCGAGGGCGCAGAGGTCGACGGGCTGGGGCTGCTGGACGTGGAGACGGAGTTCGGGCCGGAGAAGATCCTCCGGCTGCCCACCGGGACGGCGCTCGGCCACGATGCGGCCGGGTACGAGATCCACCACGGGCGGATCGCGCCCGGAGACGACGAGGAGTTCCTCGGCGGCGCGAGACGCGACGGTGTGGCGGGCACCATGTGGCACGGGAGCCTGGAGTCCGACGGGTTCCGTCAGGCCTATCTGGCCGAGGTGGCGTCGCGCGTGGGTCGCACCCGCGAACCCTCAGGTGTGGACTTCGCGGCCGCGCGCGAACGACGTCTGGATCTGCTGGGTGATCTGGCGGAGGAGCACCTCGATCTGGACGCCCTGCTGCAGCTGGCCCGCCAGGGTGCGCCGGAGATGCCGTTCCTGCCGCCGGGGGCGGGGCGGTGATCCTCGTCCTGGGCGGGACCGCCGAGGCCCGCGAGTTGGCGGTACTGCTGCAGGATGCGGGTCTCGAGTTCTGCTCGTCCCTGGCCGGGCGGGTGGCCCGGCCGAGGCTCCCGGTGGGCCGGGTCCGGGTCGGCGGGTTCGGCGGGGTCGAGGGGCTCCGTGACCACCTACGGGCCGCCGAGGTGCGAGCGGTCGTGGACGCCACCCACCCCTTCGCCTCCGGCATCTCCGCCAATGCGGCCGCCGCGTGCTCCGAGGCCGACGTGCCCCTGCTCCGGCTCGAGCGGCCGGGCTGGTCGGCGGCGCCCGGCGCTGACCTGTGGCACTGGGTGTCGGGTCACGACGAGGCGGCGTCGACCTCGGCGGAATTGGGCCGGCGCCCGTTCCTGACGATCGGTCGACAGTCGTTGGGGCGCTTCACCGGCCCACTCGCCACCCACGAGGCGCTCGTGAGGGTCGTGGATCCACCGGAGGTCGCGCTTCCCCCACGCTGGAGGGTGGTGCTGAACAGGGGCCCGTACTCGGTCGAGGACGAGCGGCGGGTGTTCGCCGAGCACGCGGCGGACGTGCTGGTGACCAAGGACTCCGGCGGATCCTTCACGTGGTCCAAGATGGCGGTCGCCGACGAGCTCGGGGTCCCGGTGGTGGTGGTCCGCCGCCCGGGAGTCACGCGGGGTGTGGCGCGCGAGGACACCGCCGACGCCGCCTCGGAGTGGGTTCGGGCACTGACCTGACGGCCTCCGATCCCGGCCCGTAACTCGCACCGGACAGGTGTAGAGAAGACGGTTGCTGTGCGTTGGCGCGGTCGAGAGCTCCGCGACTGTGGCCGCCGCCGGCCGGATCGGCGCAGTTCAGGGCTGTTGAGCCGAGCGTCCGCACGCTCCGTAGCACGGCTCCGGTGCCCCGCGCAGGGACTTCGCGCGGAGAGCGCGAACCGAGAACATGATCAGAGAAATCGGCCCATAACCAGGAAACCTGAGCGGTCTGGCAATAGTGTGGTCTGCATCACACCTGGAGGTCGAGTGTTATCAGTGCGCAATCTGGAAGTCGTCTACGACGACGCCATGTTGGTCATCAGGGGCGCGAGTTTCGACGTGCCGGACGGTCACATCGTGGCGTTGTTGGGTGCGAACGGAGCCGGGAAATCGACGCTGCTGCGCAGCCTCTCCGGCCTGCTCGATGTCCACAACGGGGCCATCACCAAGGGGTCGGTGACGCTCGACGGTGAGGACATCGGAGCCCTCAGCGCGCCGGCGATCGCGCGCCACGGGGTCAAGCACGTCCTCGAGGGTCGCCGGATCTTCAAGGAGTTCTCGGTGGAGGAGAATCTGCGCATCGGTGCGCACGTCAAGCGTCGCCACGTCCGCGAGGGGATGACCCGGGTCTACGACCTGTTCCCCGTGCTCCACGAGCGCCGGTCGCGGGTCGCCGGCTACCTCTCCGGTGGCGAGCAGCAGATGCTGGCGATCGGCCGGGCGCTCATGTCCGCACCCCGCTATCTCCTGCTGGACGAGCCGAGCCTGGGACTGGCTCCCAAGATGGTGGAGCAGATCCGCGACATCATCGTCGAGATCAACTCGCAGGGGACCGGCGTGCTGCTGGTCGAGCAGAACGCGGCGATGGCGCTGTCGATCGCCCGGCACGGGTACGTCGTCGAGACCGGTCGCGTCGTCATGGACGGGCCCGCGGGGGACCTGCTCGACAACGACGACATCCGCGAGTTCTACCTGGGCGCCCGGTCGGAATCCGACCAGGTCAAGTCCTACCGGGACGTCAAACAGTACCGGCGCCGCAAGAGGTGGGCCTCATGACGGATTCGTCTACCCACACCCCTGTCGTTGAGTTCTCGGATGTGAGTCTGTCCTTCGGGAACCTCAAGGCGATCAACGGCGTCGACTTCACCGTCAACCCGGACGAGCTCTTCGCGATCATCGGTCCCAACGGCGCCGGGAAGACCAGCATCTTCAACGTGCTCTCGGGCGTGTACCGACCCCAGCAGGGATCGGTGAAGCTCAACGGCCACCAGCTCCTCGGGATGCGCCCACACAAGATCGCCCGCCTGGGGGTCGCCCGGACGTTCCAGAACGTCGAGCTGTTCGCCAACCTCACCCTGGTCGACAACCTCATGCTCGGCCGACACGTCAAGTTCCGGTACGGCACGCTCGCCGCGATCGCCTGGGTGGGCAGGGCCAGACGTCAGGAGGAGTTCCACCGCGCCGCGGTCGAGGAGATCATCGACCTGTTGGAACTCCAGGCCTGGCGCAAGCTGCCGGTGGGGCTGTTGCCCTACGGCATCCAGAAGCGCATCGAGCTCGGTCGGGCCCTGGCCATGGAACCCGAGATCCTCCTCCTGGACGAGCCCGTGGCCGGGATGAACCTCGAGGAGACCGAGGACACCGCACGGTTCCTGCTGTCGATCCGCCAGGAGTTCAAGACCCCCATGATCCTCGTCGAGCACGACATGAGCCTCGTCATGGACATCGCCGACCGCGTCCTTGCCATCGACTTCGGCGCCCCTCTGGCCCTCGGCACCCCCGCCGAGGTCCAGAGTCACCCGGCCGTGGTGGAGGCCTACCTGGGCGGACAGGCCGCCCCCGCGGACGGAGGAGGGCACTGATGAGCACCACCACTCTGGCCACGAGGGTCCGGGACAACGCCGCCGCCCACCCCGGTGACGTGGCGCTGCGGAGGAAGTCCCGGGGCGTCTGGCAACCCACCACGTGGGCGCAGTACTGGGAGCAGATCCAGGACGTCGCGCACGCACTGGTCTACCTGGGCATCGACCCACAGGACCGGGTCGCGATCCACAGCGAGAACCGACCCGAGTGGCTGATCTGCGACATCGCGGCCGTGGCCGTCCGCGCCGTCAGCGTGGGCGTCTACCCGACCAACCCGAGCGCCGAGGTCGGCTATCTGTTGGAGAACAGCCAGGTCAAGCTGCTGGTGGCCGAGGATCAGGAGCAGGTCGACAAGGCCCTGGCCGTCTCCGACCAGTGTCCCGACCTCACCCACATCGTGTACCTGGAGCCGCGCGGGATCCGGGGGCACTACCGGGACGAGCGCCTGATCTTCTGGGACGACTTCCTGGCGCTCGGGCGCGAGCACCGTCAGAAGGATCCGGAGGCGGTGGCCCGGCGGATGGAGCAGGCACGACCTGACGACCTGATCACCCTCGTCTACACCTCCGGGTCGACCGGCCCGCCCAAGGGCGCCATGCTCACCACGGCCAACGTCGAGTTCGCCATCGACACCGTCATGACCCGCGGTGGGACGTCCGATCCGCCACCCGGGCCGTCCGACTACGTGTTGACCTACCTCCCGCTGTCCCACGTCGCCGAGCGCTTCTTCACCACGTGGATGAGCTGCGCCAGCCGACTCCAGGTGACCTTCGCCGAGTCCATCGACACGGTGCCGCAGAACCTGCAGGAGGTGCAGCCCACCCTGGTGATGGGTGTCCCGCGGATCTGGGAGAAGCTCCTGGCCTCCGCCCAGATCCGTCTGGAGGACGCCACGTGGCTCAAGCGGAAGTGGTCGGCGTTCTGGCTCGCCCGGGCCGAGCGGATCGGTGACGCGCTGGTCTCCAACGGTGGCAGGCACACGGCGTCGAGCCGGGCGTGGTACCTGGTGGGCTGGGTCTGCATGTACCGGGCACTGAGGGTCAGGACGGGACTGCGATACGCGCGGTACGCCGTCTCCGGGGCCGCGCCGATCGCCCCCGAGGTGCTGAAGTTCTTCATGGGGATCGGCGTGCCGATGCACGAGCTCTACGGCATGACCGAGAACTCCGCGATCGCCACGACCAACAAGCCCGGCCGGGTCAAGCTCGGGACCGTCGGTGAACCCCATGAGGGCACGGAGCTGAGGATCGACGACGCCACGGGCGAGATCCTGGTGCGGAGTCCGGCGGTCTTCGCCGGATACTGGCGCAACCCGGAGAAGACCGCCGAGACCATCGACGCCGAGGGCTGGCTGCACACCGGGGACGTGGGCGAATGGGTCGACGGGACCCACGTCAAGATCACCGACCGGATGAAGGACATCATCATCACCGCCGGTGGCAAGAACGTCTCGCCCTCGGAGGTCGAGAACGCCCTCAAGGTGTCCCCCTACATCAAGGAGGCCCTCGTGATCGGCGACGGCCGCAGGTACCTCACCGCGCTCATCGGGATCGAACTCGACACCGTCGGTGACTGGGCCACCCGCAAACGGATTGCCTACACCACCTACCGCGACCTGACGGAGAAACCCGAGGTCCGCGAGCTGGTGCAGGGGGTCGTCGACACCGCCAACGAGAGGTTCAACGCCGTGGAGCAGGTCAAGGCGTTCGCGCTGCTGCCCAAGGAACTCGATCACGACGAGGGTGAGCTGACCGCAACCCAGAAGGTCAAGCGCTCCGCGGTGACGGGGATGTTCGCGGACCTGGTCGACGAGCTGTACGAGGGGGCACGATGACCCAGTTCCTCAGCGCCCTGAGCGTCGGACTCGGTTCGGGCGCCATCTACGCACTCGTCGCGATCGGCTTCGTCATGATCTTCAAGGCCACCGGCGTCATCAGTTTCGCGCAGCCCGCGTTCCTCATGTCCGGAGCGATCATCGTCAGCTTCCTCGCGCCGGTGATGGGGTTCTACGTCGGGGCGATCCTCGGGGTGATCGCCATCGGCGTGATCGCCCTGCTGGTCGAGCGGGCCGCGATCCGCCCGATGGTCGGGAAGGCGGTGTTCATCGTCGCGATCATCACCGTGGGGTTGGACATCGTCATCCGGACCGTCGCGGGGATGTTCCTCGGTACCCAACCGCGCTCGGTCGGGGACCCGTGGGGGACCGACGTCTCGGTGATCGGCGGCGTCATCGTCCAGCACCGGCACGTGGCGGCGTTCGTCACCGCCGCCGTGATCGTCGTCGCCCTTCTGTTGTTCTTCCGGTACTCCTCGGTGGGCCTGGCGATGCGGGCGGTCGCCTCCGACCAGGAGGCGGCGATGGCCCAGGGCGTCAGCGCCAGTGCGATCTTCGCCCTGTCCTGGGCGATGGCCGGGGCCCTGGCCGCCCTCGCGGGGATCTTCGCCGCGACCGGCGGACCGATCGGCAACACGCTGTGGCTGGTGGCGCTCATCGCGCTGCCCGCGATCGTCATCGGCGGATTCGACTCGATAGGCGGCGCGATCATCGGCGGCCTGACCATCGGCATCGCCCAGGCCATGGTCTCGACCTATCACAACCAGTGGTTCGACGGCAGCGGCGTCATGCCCGAACTCACCACGAACCTGGGTCCGCTGATGCCCTGGATCATCATGCTGGTCGTGCTGCTGGTCAGACCCCATGGACTGTTCGGCACCAAGGAGGTGGAACGGGTATGAGCACACTCGTATCGGAGGCGGGGCCGTCGGGATCCTCGACGCCGCGGACCGCGACCGGGAGACGGGCCGGGTTCTTCGGCGGTCCCCGCGGGCGGCCGGAGCTGTACTCCAGCTACCGGCAGGAGCAGGCGCTGTTCAACACGCGGGCCAAGGCGCTGGGCGCCGCGGTGCTCCTCGTCGTGGCCGTCCTCCTGCCACTCAACGTCAGCGACGACGTGTTGCGGATCCTCGGGCTCGGGCTGGTCCTGGCCATCGGCGGCATCGGGCTCAACCTGATCACCGGCTACGCGGGGCAGATCTCGCTCGGGCACGCCTTCTTCGTGGGGGTCGGCGCCTACACCGCCTCGGTGGTGGCCGGGAATCCCGAGGGTCGCGCACTGGGCCTGGGGATCACCTTCATCCCGGCGTGGATCCTCGCCGCGGGCGCGATGGCCGCGCTCTGCGGGGTGATCGTGGCGCCGCTGGCCACCAGGTTGCGGGGGCTGTACCTCGCGGTGGTGACGCTGGGCCTGGTCTTTCTGGGCACGTACATCTTCACCGAGTGGGGGAGCGTCACCGGCGGTCAGGGAGTCGGACGTGAGGCCCCCCGGCCGATCCTGTTCGGTGACGACCTCACCCTCGACAGCGCGTTCACCTCGGACCAGAAGCTGTACTGGTTCTTTCTCGCACTGCTGCTGATCGGGGCGCTCGCGGCCCGGAACATCGTGCGGTCGCGGGTCGGCCGCGCCTTCGGGGCCATCCGCGACCGTGACATCGCGGCCGGCGTCATGGGCGTCGACCTCGCGCGTTACAAACTCATCGCGTTCACGGTCTCCTCCTTCTACGCGGGCGTGTGCGGTTCGCTGCTGTTCGTCGCCAACCGACACTTCGGGCCCGAGCAGTTCGGGTTGATCATGTCGATCCAGTTCGTCGCCATCGTCTTCATCGGCGGGGCCGCGACGATCTCCGGAACGATCATGGGCGCCCTGCTGATCGCGTCGCTGCCCCGGATCTCCTCCGAGATGGCGCACTTCGTCCCCTACATCTCCACGGCACCCAACGTCAGCCCGAACATCTACGAGGTCGAGGCGATCCTGTACGGCGGCCTCATCGTGGCGTTCCTGTTGTTCGAGCCACGCGGCCTGTTCGGCATATGGCTGCGGGTGCGGATGTATTGGAAGAGCTTCCCCTTCACCTATTGATCTCACCCACGTCTGATCTCACCCATCGAACACCGAGGAGAACACCATGAAGTCCAAGACGCTACGCAGCGGGGTGGCCGGCCTGGCGGCCATCGCTCTGGTCCTGTCGGGGTGTGGCCGCGACGACGACTCCGACACCGAGGTCGCCGGGATCACCGAGGAACCGTGTCCGAACGCGGTCGACGAGTCGAACGGCTGCATCTACCTGGGGGCGATCACCGACCTGACGGGACCGTTCTCCCCGATCGGCGCCCCGATGATCGAGGGCGCACAGGCCTATTGGCAGAACGTCAACGAGAACGGGGGCATCGACGGCTACGAGGTCGACATGGTGACCCACGTCCGGGACAGCGGGTACAACGAGACCACCCACTCCCAGGAGTACCGGGAGATCAGGGATCAGATCCTGGTGCTGGCGCACTCGCTGGGAACCGCCCACACCAACGGCATCCTCGACGACACCCGGCAGCAGAACATCCTCGCGGTCCCCGCCTCGCTGGGATCGAACTGGCTCTTCGAGGACGGCGTGCTGGAGTTCGGCACCAGCTACTGCGCCGAGGCGATGAACATGGTCGACTACGCCGTCGACGAGCTCGACGCGACGAGCGTCGGCATGGTGCACTTCCCCGGTGACTACGGCGACGACGCCGCCAACGGCGCGGAGATCGCCGCTGAGGAGCGCGACGTCGAGTTCACCCGGTACACCACGGCTCCCGGCGGCACCGACGAGCAGACCGCGGTGATCCAGCGCATCCTGGCCGACCGTCCGGACGTCGTCCTGCTCGCGACCAGCGCGATCGAGACCGGCGCCATCGTGGGCGCGACCGTCGCTCAGGGGTACGAGGGCCAGTTCATCGGATCCACCCCCACCTGGAGCGCGGGGCTGATGGGGAGCCAGGCGGCCCCCGCGCTGGAGGCCCGCTACCGTAGCGCCGCCACTGTCGCGCCGTGGGGATTCGACTCCGAGGGCCACAACGAGATGCGGGAGTTCGCCGAGTCCATCGGCGCGGAGCCCAACGACTGGTTCGTGCTGGGATGGGCCGCCCAGTCCGTCATCCGCGGCCTGCTCCAGCAGGCCATCGAGAACGACGACCTCACCCGGGCCGGGGTCTTCGAGACCGCCGACCAGCTGACCGGGTTGGACACCGACGGCATGTTCGCCGAGGGCGCCGGCGACTACTCGGGCGAGGTCAACGAGCACGCGTCGCGTTCCACGATCTTCAACCGGATCGAGGCGGGCAGCCCGACGGGTCTGGTCCTGGAGGAGGAGTGGTACGAGGGTCCGACCGCGGCCGACTTCGAGTTCACCGAGGCGTGCTACCTCATGTGACCGTGCACGATCTGATCACCTGATGCCGGCCGCCCGTCGACCCCCGTCGACGAGCGGCCGGCTCGGGCGTCTCGGGCGACGCGCGCGACCACGGCCGCGAACCTCGCGGCCAGCGCGGGGTGCCCGGCCCAGTGGGTGTGCAGGTATGACGCGTGCAGGGTGGGGGTCGCGAAGCCTTCGACGCTGTCCCCCCACGTCCACGCCGCCGCCGCTCCGAAGCCCGGGGTGACGGTGGTGCGGTGGAACTCGTGGGCGGTGACCTCGGTTCCCGCCGCGGTGAGGAGGTTCGTCGACCCCGCGGTGACGCGGCGGTAGCCCAACGTGAGGCGCGGGGACATGGCCGCGTCCGCCGGCACGGCGCCGATCATCGGGGCGCCGTCGAGGGTGCGACAGAGGTAGAGCAGTCCGGCGCACTCGGCCACGGTGGGCACGCCGGCACCGAGGGCGGTGCGCAGCGCCGCGAGCATGGGACGGTTGGCGGCCAGCCCCGCCGCGTGCACCTCCGGGAACCCGCCGCCGAGGTAGACGCCGGCGGTCCCCTCGGGCAGGGCGGAGTCGGCGAGGGGGTCGAAGACGGCGACGTCGCATCCCGCGGCGTCGAGCAACTCGACGGTCTCGGCGTAGCGGAAGGTGAAGGCGCGGCCCCCCGCCACGGCGACGACCGGACGACGCGGACCGGACAGCGACAGCGCCGGCGGTCCCGAGTCGGGCAGGCCACCCACCAGCGCCTCCTCCGCGGACCAGGTCGGCCCCGACAGTGGCGGTGCCGTGTGTGCCAGACGCATCACCGCGTCCAGGTCCACCGAGGCGGCGAGGCGATCCGCGAGGTGGTCGAGGCTGCCGGCCGCCCCCGGTCGCTCGGCCGCGGGGACCAGGCCGAGGTGGCGGGACGGGGCGGTGACCTCGTCGTCCCGGCTCAGCACCCCGAGCACGGGGATCCCCAGTGGCTCGAGGGCGCGGCGCACCTCGTCCGAGTGCCGGACGGAGCCGGCCTTGTTGAGGATCACGCCGCCGATCCGGACGGACGGATCGAATGTCGCCATCCCCAGCACCACGGCCGCGATGCTGCGCGAGGCGTGGGAGATGTCCACCACCAGCAGGACCGGGGTGTCGGTGAGGCCGGCGACGTGGGCGGTGGAGGAGAAGCCGTCGCCCCCGATCTGGCCGTCGTACAGGCCCATCACGCCCTCGATCACGGCGACGGCGGCCGGCCGCGGCGCGGCCTGCGCGCCGTGCAGCAGCAGGGGGACGATTCTGTCCTCGCCGACCAGGTGCGGATCGAGGTTGCGGCCCGGTCGTCCGGTGGCGAGCTCGTGGTAACCCGGGTCGATGTAGTCGGGTCCCACCTTGTGGCCCGAGACCGTCAGACCCCTGCGCCGCAGGGCCGCCATGAGCCCTGTCGCGACGGTGGTCTTGCCGTGACCCGACGCCGGAGCGGCCACCACGAGCCGGGGCAGGTCGGTGCGCGATCCGGTCACCATTCGATTCCCCTCTGCCCCTTCTGGCCGGCGTCCATCGGGTGTTTGACCTTGGTCATCTCGGTGACCAGGTCGGCGGCCGCGACCAGCCGGGGGTCGGCGTCGCGGCCGGTGATCACCACGTGCTGGCGACCGGGCCGCGAGGTCAGTGTCTCCACCACGTCCTCGACGTCCACCCAACCCCACTTCATGGGATAGGTGAACTCGTCGAGCAGGTAGAGGTCGTGACGCTCGTCGGTCAGCCGGCGCTTGATCTCCGCCCAGCCCTCCGCGGCGTCCGCGGCGTGGTCCTCCTCGGTGCCGTCCTTGCGCGACCACGACCAGCCGGAGCCCATCTTGTGCCACTCGACGGGCCCGCCCTCGCCGGTCTCGGCGTGCAGGCGGGCGAGCCGCTCCATGACCGTCTGCTCGCCGATGCGCCACTTGGCGGACTTGACGAACTGGAACACCCCGATGTCCCATCCCTGGTTCCAGGCGCGCATGGCCAGGCCGAACGCGGCCGTCGACTTCCCCTTGCCGGGCCCGGTGTGGACCATGATCAGGGGCTTGTTGCGGCGTTGCCGGGTGCTCAGCCCGTCGTCGGGCACGCGGGTCGGTTGTCCCTGCGGCATCAGGCCACCTCTCCCTCTGGGTGTGCGGGGCTCTGACGCGCGGCCGTACGGGTGCGGACGGTGTGGGTCAGTCCCTCGGCCGTCACCTCGCCCAGCGGGATGTGTTCGGCGCCCAGGTGGGCGGCGAGCTCGGAGGCCAGGCCCATGCGGAACCGGCCGCTCTCGCAGTCCACCACCACCGACGCCACACCGAGGGAGGCCAGCCCGGCCGCCGCGGCGCGGGACCGGGCCAGGGCGTCCGGGCCGTGGGTGGCGCGGCCGTCGGTGACGACGACGACGAGGGGTCGCCGCTGCGGATCGCGGACCCTCTCGACGCGGAGGAGCTCGGCGGCGGTGAGCAGCCCCTCCGCCAGTGGGGTTCGGCCCCCGGCGGGTAGCTCGGCCAGGCGGGCGGCGGCCACGTCCACCGAGGAGGTGGGCGGCAGGGCGACCTGCGCACCGGACCCGCGGAAGGTCACCAGCCCCACCGTGTCGCGGCGGCGGTAGGCGTCCAGCAGCAGGGAGAGGATGGCGGTCTTGACCTGCTCCATTCGGGTGCGCGCGGCCATGGATCCGGAGGCGTCCACGCAGAACAGCACCAGGTTGGCCTCTCGTCCCTCGCGCACCGCCGAGCGTAGGTCGCGGGCGGACAGCACCAGTCGCCCGCCGTCGAGTCCTGCCCCGCGCCCCCGCGCGGCCTGCCGGGGCGCGGCGGCGCGGATGGTCGCGGGCAGGTGGACGTCGGACCCGGTGAACCCGGTCGAGCCGGTGCGGCGGCCGGTCGTGGTGATCGCGCGGGACCGTCGGCCCGAGACGCCGTGGCCGGTCCCGGCGACGGTCAGCAGCCGCGTGCGGTACGGGTCCGAGCCCGCCGTGACCGTCCCCGGTTCGGTCGAGGCGCCGCCCGGTCGTCGCTCTGCGCCGGTATCCGCCCCGGCATCGGTGCCGGTGTCAGGGCTCGGTTCGTCCTGGGCCGCATCCGACTCGGCGCGTCCGCAGTCCTCCGCGGAAGCGGAGGGGTCGGCGTGCTCGGCGGAGGCGCCCGACCCGGCGTCCTGCCCGCCGGTCGTGTCGTTGCCGGCGGTGTCGTTCCCGGCGGTGTCGACGTCCCCTGCCGCGCCGTCCGCGCCGGGATTGTCGTCCCCGGCCGGGGCTTTTGCCTGGGGGTCGGGCTCGGTGTCGAGATCGGGATCGGGGTCGGGCTCGTCATCGTCGCCCAGCAGGCGGTCGAGGAGATCCTCGTCGAGACCCGGGGCGTCGAACGGTGCGCGGCGACGGCGGTGGGGCAGCGCCATGCGCGCGGCCACGCGGATGTCGTCGCGGGTGATCCGGTCCCGCCCCTCCCAGGCGGCGTGGGCGGCGGCCGTGCGCGCGGTGACGATGTCGGCGCGCATGCCGTCGACGTCGAAGCCCGCGCACACGGTGGCGATCTTCGTGAGCGCCCAGTCGGTCAGTTCGATGCCGCCCACGCGCGCCCGGGCGGCGACGATCCGCTCCCGCAAGGCCACTTCCTCCGCCGCGAAGGTGGCACAGAAGCCCTCCGGGTCGGAGTCGAAGGCTACCCGGCGGCGGACCACCTCGGCCCGCAACTCCGCCTCCCGCGGGGCGGACACCTCGACGGTGAGGCCGAAGCGGTCGAGCAGCTGGGGCCGGAGCTCACCTTCCTCGGGGTTCATGGTGCCGATCAGCACGAAGCGGGCGGCGTGCTCGACCGACACCCCGTCGCGCTCGACCGTCACCCGGCCCATGGCGGCGGCGTCGAGGAGCTGGTCCACCACGTGGTCGTGGAGCAGGTTGACCTCGTCCACGTACAGCAGTCCGCGGTGCGCACGGGCCAGTAGGCCGGGCTCGAAGGCGGTGACTCCCTCGCTCAGCGCCTTCTCCAGGTGCAGCGAGCCGGCGATGCGGTCCTCGGTCGCGCCGATCGGCAGTTCGACCAGCCGGACCGGCCGGAGCTCGGTGGGCGCGTCCAGGGGGATCGGGCCGTCGGGGGTGTCGGTGCCACGGTCGGCGGGCGCGCTGGAGAACCTGTCGCCGGCCACCACCTCGATCTGCGGCAGGATCCCGGCGAGCGCACGCACCATCGTGGACTTGGCGGTGCCCTTCTCGCCGCGGATCAACACACCGCCAGCCGACGGCGACACCGCGTTCAACAGCAGGGCCAGCGCCATGTCGTCGGAACCGACGACGGCGCTGAAGGGGTAGTGCAGTGGCATGGGGGCTCCCGCTCTCGTCTGCCAGTTCAGGTCAGCGCGAGGCCGGTCTCCGGACTTCCCGGCTCATCCCGGGCGCTCGCGCGGGGCGCGATCGCCTGAGAGGCCGGGTTACCGTAGCGGGCCCTGTGCCGGATTCTCACCGGCTTCCCTGATTCTCCCCTCCGCACCGCCCGGGGCGGGTCGTGGGGCACCTCGTGCTGTGGGGTGTAGTTGTCTCTTCAAGGGCGAGGCTACCCAGCGTCCTCGCGTTCCGGGTGGTCGGGCCGGGCGGTAGGGTTCCGCGTCATGAACGGGCGGGTGGTCGTGGTGGGGATCGGCGGTGACGGCTGGGGCGGTCTCGACGAGGCCCGCCGCCGCGCGGTCCTGGGCGCCGACGTCCTGCTGGGCGGGGAGCGGCACCTGGCGATGCTCCCGAATGAGGCGGTGGCCGAGTGCGTGCCGTGGCCCCGGCCGCTGCGGTCCGGGCTGGTCGATGTTCTCGAGCGGTGGTCCGGACGATCGATCGTGGCGCTGGCCTCGGGGGACCCGCTGGTCGCCGGGGTGGCCACGACGTTGATCGACCTGCTCGGCCCGGAGTCGGTGGAGGTGCTCCCGGCGGTGTCCTCGGAGGCGCTGGCCCGCGCCCGGATGAGGTGGCCGGCCGAGACGGTGGCGGTACTGCGCGACCACCGGGCCCTCGTGCGCGAACTGGCCCCGGGACGGCGACTGCTGGTCCTCTCCGAGGATCGCCACACCCCTTCTGTGGTCGCCGGGGTGCTGACCGGTGCGGGGTTCGGGCAGAGCGCGCTGACCATGCTGTCGGATCTGGGGAGCCCGGACGAGGCGCGGATGGTGTGCCGCGCGGACGAGTGGCCGGCCGGCCGGGAGGCGCCGCAGCTGCACGTGCTGGCCGTGGAGAGTGTGGCCGGGCCCACCGCACGCCCACTGGGACTCGCCCCCGGGCTGCCCGACGACGCCTTCGAGAGCGACGGCCAACTCACCCGCCGCGACCTGCGCGCCTCCGCGCTCTCCCGGCTCGCCCCCGCTCCGGGTGAGGTGTTGTGGGACGTGGGCGCCGGCGCCGGATCGGTGGGGATCGAGTGGATGCGGGCCCACCCGTCCTGCCGCACCGTGTCCGTCGAGGCCGATGCCGGGCGGGCGGCGCGGGTGGAGCGGAACGCCGCCCGGCTGGGGGTGCCCGGTCTGGAGGTCGTTCACGGACGCGCGCCCGAGGCACTCGACGGGCTCCCTCGCCCTGACGCGGTATTCGTGGGCGGCGGGGGGACCGCGCCCGGGCTGCTGCGGAAGTGTTGGGAGGCGCTGCGTCCCGGCGGCAGGCTGGTCGCCCACGCGGTGACCATCGAGACCGAGCGAGTGCTCGTCGACGCCCGCGCCGAGTTCGGCGGCGAGCTCGTACGGTTCCACGTGGAACACGCCGACTCGATCGGCACCTTCACCGGCTGGGCCCCCGCGCGGGCCGTGGTGCAGTGGTGCGCGACCAAACCGTTCGCCGCCGTGGGTGAACGTCGGGAGACAGGGGAGACCTCGTGACCGTGCACTTCGTGGGCGCCGGCCCCGGCGCCGCCGACCTGCTCACGCTGCGCGCGGCATCGGCTCTGGCCGCCGCCGACGTCTGTCTGTACGCGGGCACCTACCTGGACGACGGCGTGCTCGACCACTGCCGATCAGGCGCGCGGCTGGTGGACACCCAGCACCTGGACCTCGACGGGATCATCGCCGAGATCGTCGCCGCCCACGCCGAGGGGCTCGAGGTGGTGCGGTTGTGCTCAGGTGACCCGTCGCTGTACTCGGCCCTGGCCGAGCAGACCCGGCGACTCGACGCGGCGGGCGTGCCCTGGGACGTGGTGCCCGGCGTCCCGGCCTACGCGGCGGCCGCCGCCGAGCTGGGGGTGGAGCTGACCGTGCCCGAGGTGGTCCAGTCCGTCGTCCTGACCCGGGTCCAGGCCCGGTCGACGGCGATGCCGTCGTCTGAATCGTTGGAGAGCTTCGCCGCCACCGGGGCGACGCTGGTGCTGCACCTGGCGATCACCCGGATCCGCGAGCTCGCCGAGCGGCTGGTGCCCACGCACGGCGCGGACTGCCCGGTGGCCGTGGTGGCCGATGCGAGCCGACCGCACCGCGTCGAGCTGCGGGGAACGCTCGCGGACATCGCTGACGCCGTCGAGGCCGCCGGGCTGCGGCAGGCCGCGGTGATCCTGGTGGGCCGGGCGCTGATCCGGCCGGGGGAGGCGGAGTCCTGGCTGTATGCCTCGGACCCGGAGAGGGCGTCGAAGCGGCGGCGGGTGACGGGGTAGCTCGCACGGCGGTGGACGAGTGCCGCCGGCACGGAGTGGCTAGCGTAGGCGCCATGGTCTGGATCTGGACGTTCGCCGTGGTGATGGTGGTACTCGTCGGCGCGGCCGTCCTGCCCCGGCGAGCCGAGCAGCCCCGTCAGGGGTTCCCGTGGTTCTGGCTGTCGTTCCCGACCGCGGTGCTTCTGGTGGCCGCGTCGCTCTACATGTGGCTGCCGACCATCACGTGGACCGGTGGACTGCTGACGTACATGCCTCTGACGAACAAGTCCGCCTTCATGGGCATCGCGGGCCCTGAGTTCTACTGGAGGACGCAGATGGTGCACGTCGGGGCATGGGCGCTCCCGGTGCTCGCCCTGACCGCGGTGGGGCTGTCGGTGTGGGCGTGGAGGCGCGGGCGCGTGTGAGTGGCTCACGATCGGGAACAGATCAGGCCTTTCCGCGCGGCGGCACGGCCCCGAGTGCGCCGAGGATCGGGGTGGTGGGCCAGCACCGGGGGGTGACGGCGGCCTCCGGGTCGAGGGCGTTGAGCATCAGGTCGAGGGTCTGGGGGTCGGCGTAGAGCGCAGCGTGGTCGGCCCCGTTCTGCGCACAGGTGTCCTGGAGCACGTGGGTGGTGACGCCCGGATGGTCGCCCTCGGGGAAGCTCATCGCGGGCGGGACCAGGCCGTCGTACGCGGAGGCGATGAGGGTGTACCGGGTGCCCGGGTCGAACGGGGTGCCTCCCGCGAAGAGGAGGCGGCCGGTCGGCGAGTGTTCGTTGATGTCGAGCATCGCGGGGAAGGGCATGGGAAGCGGACCGTCGGGCAGGCCCCGCGACGACTCGGCGGCCATACCCTCCAGGTCCACCATGGGCGAGAGGGATGCCAGGCCCGGGAGCCCCGCCTCCGCGGTCCCGCCGGCGAACCCGCCCAGCGAGACCACCGTCCCGATCCTGCCCGGGCGGGTGACCTTGGACAGGTGCATCCCCACGGTCACTCCCTGCGAATGGCCCACCATGTCTGCCTGCTCGGCTCCGGTGGCCGCGAGGACGCCGTCGAGGTACGCGGTCATCTCGGCGACGTGGTCCGACATCCGTAAAGCACCGCCGATTCCGGGGAACAGGGGTGTCGCGCCGTACGTGGGTGAGAAGACGCAGTAGCCCTCGTTGAGGAGGGACGGCGCGACGGTCCCCCAGTTGTTGACCCCGTTGGCGCCGGTGCCGTGCAGGAGGATGACCGGGCGCGGGTGCTCTGCGGTGGGGCGGCACGACCAGTCGTCGACTCCCGGCCACGGCTGACCCGGGTTGGTGAGTTGATGGACACCGCCCGCCTCGGCCGTATACGAGATCGGCTGGGCGGGACGGGTGGCGGGGTCGGACGCCGATGCCACCGGGGCGCTGACCAGCGCCAGGGCTGTCGAGGCCACCGCCGTCAGGAGGGGGAGGGTGACACGGAATCGAGGCACTGAGCATCTCTCGGACGGCGCCGCTGGGCGCGGAATGTGACGACTGTCACTCTAGTCCGGCTGGTCCCTGCCGCCGGACGAAATGCTCTCTGCTCCCGGCCCCGGGCGGGTGGCCACGGCCGCGAGGGCGGCGTCGACGGCGAGGCCCGGATCCAGAACGGCGGCGCTCCTCGCCGCCGCGGAACCCACCTCGACGAGCCAGTCCACGAGGTGGTCGACGGGCAGGCGGCACCCGGTCCGTACCCAGTTCAACGAGGCCTCGTCCGCGGCCGCGATGATGGTTCGGCCGACGAGTTGGACGGTGTCGTCGTCGACGTCGACGCCGGCAAGCTCGGCCATCATCTCGAGTGCTCTGGCGCGTCCTGCCTGCGAGGCTTCCAGTACGTCCGCGTCCGGTGAGCGTCCCCCGGCGATGAGCCGCTGGGCGAGCTCCGGGTGATCGGCGACGTAGCACAGGTGCGCACGGAGGCCGGCTCGGATCGCGTCGGCGGGGTCGGCTCCGGCACCCGCGGCGAAGGCCGAGTCCATGTTCTCCACGAACCTGTCGAGGACCGCTCGGTACAGCCCCTGCTTCGACCCGAAGTGGTGGAAGACCAGGCCGTGCGCGACGCCTGCTCGCCGAGCGATCTCGGAGACCGTCACCGCGCTGTACTCGCGTTCGGCGAACGTCTCGGCGGCCGCGTCGAGGACGCGACCGCGCGTGGCGACCTTGCGCTCGGCTCGTGACATCGAGGCGGTGGTGCCGTCGGGGGTGCCCTCGGGGCGCGATCCGGCATCGCTTTTCACGCCCCCGAGTGTACGAGAGGGGTCTGCCGCTCAGGATTATTGACCGATAGTCATTGACTGACAGTCAACCGAATCGGTAGCGTCCGCGGCATCGGGTTCGACATGGAGGAGACACATGGCCGTCAGACTGATCCGGTTCGTCGCCGAGGAGGCGACGCACTGGGGCATCGTCAAGGGTGACGAGGTCACCGCTCTGGAAGGCGTCTATGCGACCACCGGGGAGGTGCTGGAGCGCGGCGCCGCGGAGTGGCGGGACGGCCTCGACCGACCGCCGACGCATCAGCTGTCCGCCGTGACGGTGGTGTCGCCGGCGACCACCCCGTGTCGGGTGATCTGCCAGGGCGCGAACTATCGACAACACGCCATCGAGTCGGGCATGGACCCCGACAACCGCGCGTTCAATCTGTTCTTCGACAAGACCGACGCGTCGGTGGCCGGGCCGTTCGACCCGGTCACCCGCCCCGACCATGTGCGCCTGCTCGACTACGAGATCGAGTTGGGGTTGGTGATCGGTGCGACCATCGACCGGCCGGTCACCCTCACCGACGACGACCTTCCCCGCTATGTCGCCGCCCTCACGATCGGCAACGACATCTCGGCCCGCGACGTCCAGCTACCGCAGGGACAGTACTTCAAGGGCAAGAGCTACCGCGGATTCTGTCCGCTCGGCCCCGAGCTCCTCGTCCTCGAGGAGGACGATTACGCGCTTCTCGACGATCTGACCCTGGAGTTGAGGGTGAACGACGAGGTCAGGCAGTTGGATTCGACGTCGAACTTCTTGTATCGACCCGCCGAGACGCTGAGCGAGCTGAGCACGTTCTGCAACCTGTCGCCCGGAGACGTCGTCCTGACCGGCACGCCGCACGGGACCGCCGCGAAGTCGCCCCACCCGCTGATCAGGCGCCTGGCCACCGCGCTGCTAGTAGTGCCCCATAGAGTGGTGTAACTCGGT
>NZ_NTGA01000119.1 GCF_002289575.1 Dietzia natronolimnaea | reverse complement strand
CCTCGACGTATTCGGGCCTGGTGCTCGCGGCGGTGAGTTTGGCCTAAGCCCTCGAGTTTCTCTGTGACTGCAAAAAGTGTTCAACCTCGACCACGATGAACAGGGCAGTGGCAGTAATAACAGTGCGGCCCTCTGCATCCTCCATCGTGGACGTGAGGTCCAATTTCCGGCCATCGCGAGACCGAACTGCAGCGCGCAGGATGTACGGGGTGTCGAGTAGTGCTGGCGCAAGATACTCGAGCTCGAGACGGCGCGTCACGGCGAGCTCGCCGACCGAATAGAGCAAGAAGCCGAAGAGGTCGTCAATCACGGTCGCTACCGCGCCGCCGTGTGCAATGCCGGGTGCCCCGACGTGGCGCTGGTCGAACTGGTGGTGTGCGACGACGCCGTCTCCGTCACGCCGTACCGAGAGGAAGTGACCATTCGGGTTCTCTGGTCCACAGCCAAGGCAGTTGGGGTGGTGGGGAGGAAGCTCGGAGGAACCGGATTCCATGCGCGT
>NZ_NTGA01000118.1 GCF_002289575.1 Dietzia natronolimnaea | reverse complement strand
AGGTCGCCACGTGCGCCACGGTGTTCTCGGCGCCAGATTTGTCTTTGGGGCGCCGTATCCTACCAGGTAGAACGGCTGCCGAGTAGTGGGCGGCCATCTCCCTGTAGGCGTCGTTGAGGACGATCTCCCCGTCGCGGGGATGCTTGATCACACCGGTCTTGAGGTTGTCGCACACGATCCGCGGCACCGACCCGCCGAAGGCGTCGAACATCGCCACGTGC
>NZ_NTGA01000117.1 GCF_002289575.1 Dietzia natronolimnaea | reverse complement strand
CGAACATCGCCACGTGCGCCCGAAGCCACGCGTCCTGCTGCATGTCGGTCGATGGCCAGACGAACGCGTACCTGCTGAACGGCAGGCACGCCACGAACAGGTACACCTTCCGCGTCGCCCCGGTGACGGGGTCGGTGAGCTCCATCGTCGGGCCGGACCAGTCGACCTCGACCGTCTGGCCGGCCTTGTGCCCGACGCGTGAGGCGGCGCCGGTGACCATCACGTGTCGTTGGTAGGTCTTGCACCACCGGTCATAGCCCATCGCCGGCGCTCTGGTGGTGGCGCAGCGGTCGGTGTACTCGCCGTGCAGC
>NZ_NTGA01000116.1 GCF_002289575.1 Dietzia natronolimnaea | reverse complement strand
GCGGTGCTCCAAGCGCCCATCGCCCCGAGGAGGGACAACATGAAGTCTGCCGAGGAGATCATGGAAATTCTCGAAGCGTTTGATCTGACAGGGTCCTATCGGGATGCCGGCGAGCTCGCCGGGGTCTCGCATCACACTGTTGCCCGCTATGTGACTGCTCGTGATGCGGGCCGGTTGACCGACAAGCCGGCGGCCCGGCCGCAGCTGATGGATGAGTTCATGCCGAAGGTCGAGGAGTGGGTGGAGCGCTCGGGCGGCAAGATCCGCGCGGACGTGGTCCACGAGAAGCTGCTCGCGGTGGGGTTCACCGGTTCGGAGCGCACCACGCGTCGTGCGGTGGCGGCGGTGAAGAAGTCCTACCGGCTCGGCAACGTCCGGGTGCACCGGCCGTGGGTGACCGAGCCGGGCCTGTGGCTGCAGTACGACTTCGGCGACGGTCCGGTGATCGACGGGGTCAAGACCGTGCTGTTCTGTGCGTGGCTGGCGTGGTCGCGGTTTCGGGTGGTTCTGCCGATCCGCGACAGGACCGCCCCGAGTGTGTTCGCCGCT
>NZ_NTGA01000115.1 GCF_002289575.1 Dietzia natronolimnaea | reverse complement strand
TCGGAGGTCGTCGGCGCCCTGGCCCGGGACCTGGACGGGGGCCACCGCCCCAGCCGCACCGCCCTGGACACCGCGGTCGACGCAGCGAGAGAACGCCACGATCCCCGGGCCGCCGAACACGCCGTGGCCGACGCCGCCGAACAGCGCACCGTCCGGTTTCGCCCCAGCCGCAACGGCATGACCAGCATGTGGGCCCACCTGCCCAGCAGTGACGCCGAGAAGCTGCGCCGCCGCATCGAGGCCGCCGCCCGCACCGCCTGGCAGTCCGGCCATCCCCGCACCCGCAACCAACTACGCGCCGACGCCCTGTGCGCCCTCGGGGACCCCAACACCGACGACATCTGCACCCCCGTACGCCATGCCGAAGACACCGCCCACAACGCTGACAGTGCCGAAGGCGCCGACACCGCTAGCACGGATGGGCCGCGGCTCGGGGCGTCCTGGGGCACCGAGCAACCAGTGCGGATCTCGGTCATCGACAGCCTCGCCCAGGGCCTACCCAACCGCGTGCAGTTCGTCACCGGCGCCTACGCCAGCTTCGACTGGCTGTGCGAGGAACTACTCTCC
>NZ_NTGA01000114.1 GCF_002289575.1 Dietzia natronolimnaea | reverse complement strand
CAAAACTCACACAATTATCTTGACAGGCTCTACTCGGGGCCCCGGGGTAGCGGCCCGCTACATCGCCGGTGCGGGCCACCTCGTCGAGGAACTGGGCGTACTCGTAGTCGGGATGGCGGTCGTCATACTCGCCACGCTGATAGGCGTCGACGACGTCCCAGCCATGCTTCACACGGGTGAGGGCATCACGCACGTTGTTGACACAGGTGAGTCGTAGCAACTCGATTTCCTCATCGGTCAACGCGTCGTCAGAGGCCTGCGGTTCCGGTCGCGGCGCAGTCGTCGATTCAATGACGTGTGCGCACTCCGCGCTGATGCCGGGAAGTGTGGGCAGGATGACTCGAAGAATGCGGTGCCGTCTGTAGCGAGTGTAATTGGTCCACAACATCAACCGTTCGCGGTACATCACCCCAGTCAGGTCACTGGCATTGACGACGCCGAGGTCGGAGAAGAACGCCCGGACTGCCGTCAGAGCTCTACCCGTCGTCGCTTTCGTGCCCCATGACCCCGAAGGCCCAGCCATGTCGATGAATCGTTCCATGAGTGCTTTTCGCAAGTTTGGTCCGACGTCAACAGATGTGAAATCGAGCTCGTATGTCAAGGGCCATTGAGTTCTGCCCAGGGGC
>NZ_NTGA01000113.1 GCF_002289575.1 Dietzia natronolimnaea | reverse complement strand
CGCCCTGTTGCATTGACGATTTGAATCCAAGGCTGCTTTTTTCAGGAACGCCGTTTCGGCGCGGAGTTCGGAGTTCTCCCGCTCCAGCTCCTTGAGTCGTGCCCGTTCATCGAGCGTCACCTCGGTCTCGGTACCGCCGTGGGCCTGCCGGTACTTGTTCAACCAGTTCCGCAACGTCTCGGGGCCCACGCCGTAGGCCACCGCGACGTCCTTGATCGTCTTCGAGGTCGTGATGACCTCCTGGCACAGCTCATCCTTGAACTCCTGGCTGAACCGCCTGCGTGATGCACTCACTGCTGGATCTCATTTCGGTAGGCCCCTCACTTTAAGAGGGTCCACCGTCCGAGATCACCGCAGCAGGCCAGTCTGAACATCCAAGTTGCCGCACTGAGCACCTCGCAGAGTGCGCCGGTGATCGCCCGGGCGCGACTGCGTAAGGGCAACTCGGCCTCCGCGGCGGGGGCGGGCCGGCTGCTGGCGCAGTCGGTCAACACCGCCCGGGCCGCGGGGGTTCGTGGCCAGATTTTGTGCCGGGCGGACTCGGCCTACTACGGGTGGGCGTTCGTGGGCACCGCCCTGCGCCACCAGGTGGGGTTCTCTGTCACCGCCCGGATGGGCGTGTCAGATGGTCTGTGTGAGTTGATC
>NZ_NTGA01000112.1 GCF_002289575.1 Dietzia natronolimnaea | reverse complement strand
CCTCGAGGTCGTCGTCCTTGAGCGCCAGGTAGCCGACGATCTCGGCCGCCCCGTGCTGCAGGGGGTACATGGTGACGATGTCCTCCAGGCGGGCGGTGCCGCGGACCGGGATCAGCGCCCGGATGCGGGAGGCCAGGCGTGCGGGGTCGACGACGACCTGGTCGGTCAGCACGGAGGTGTCGACCTCCTCGGTGTCGACAGGATCGAGCAGGCTGTTGACCTCGGCGGCGGGTCGGGCGGTGAACAGCGGACGATCCGTGGGCAGGGCGACGTCGACGGCAGTCTCCTCCAGCTCCAGCCCGAGATCGGGCAGCTCGCCCTCGCGGACCTGCAGCGCCGAGGTCTCGATCTGGCGCACCAGGTCCAGCACCCGGCGGTTCTCCAGCCACACCTGGTCGTCGGTGAAGCGGCGTAGCTGCTCGGAGATGTTGCGGACCGTCTGCTGGGTGCGTTCCGCGGCCTCCGCCCAGCCGTGGTGCACGGTGCGCAGGCGCCGGTCCGCGCCGAGCTCGTCGATGCCGGTCAGGCGCTCGAGCAGCATGGACAGCTCCTCCTGGCCCGAGGTGGACAGCAGCAGGTCGTAGAAGGCCTGGAAGCTGCGGCCCTGGTCGGAGGAGTCGATCATGCTGCGGCCGTGGACCAGCTC
>NZ_NTGA01000111.1 GCF_002289575.1 Dietzia natronolimnaea | reverse complement strand
TATCGAATTAGCCGGTTAAGAGGGAGTCGCCGCGGGATCCGACTGAGGCGACCAGGTCCTGTTCTTCGAGCCGTTCGGTATAGCGCAGCGCTCGATATTGAACTCCGCGGTCCGAGTGATGAATCAGTCCGCTGAGGTCATCGCCGGCGTGGGCGCGCTGCCAGATCGCCATGTTCAGCGCGTCCAGGGCCAGGTCGGTGTACAGATTCTTGGACAGCTGCCACCCAACGACCATCCGCGAGTAGACGTCGATGATGAACGCCGCGTACACCCATCCGCTGTACGTGCGGACGTAGGTGATGTCGGCGACCCACAGCTGATTCGGGCGCTCAGCGACGAACTTGCGGTCCACCAGATCAGCGGGGCGTTCGGTCTCGGCCTTCGGTCGGGTGGTGCGCGGGGACTTGGCCCGCTGGACCCCTTTGAGGCCTTCGGCTCTCATGAGGCGCTCGACAGTGCAGCGGGCGACCTGGTGGCCGGCGCGGCCCATCTCCTTCCACATCTTGCGGGCTCCGTACACGTGGTAGTTCTCCTCGTACATCGTGGTGATCGCGACGGTGAGCTCGGCGTCACGCACCGATCGCGCTGACGGCGGCCTGGACTTGGCGGCGTAGTAGGACGAAGGTGCGATCGCGGCGCTGGTCTCGGTCAGTGCGTCGCAGATCGGCTGGACACCGTGT
>NZ_NTGA01000110.1 GCF_002289575.1 Dietzia natronolimnaea | reverse complement strand
GGCAGCGCTACCTACGACGGAACCCCGTCGGCGGGTGGCCGGTCCAGTGCTTGAAAGCGTGTGAAAAGCTGGCGAGGTCGCTGTAACCGAGGTCCGTGGCGATCTCGCTCGCGGACACAGATCCGTCCAGTAAACGAAGAATCGCGTACTCACGAATGACCGACTGGCGCAGTCCGCGATAGGTCATCCCTTCCTCAGAGAGGCGCCGCTTAAGTGTGCTCGTAGAGATGGAGAGTTCGTCTGCAATCCACTGACTTCCACAATCTGCGGGACGCTTCTCTATCAGACGTCTCACCTTGTCCGAATACGAGGCGATTTTACTCCGCTCGTCGAGCCTTCGCTGCAAGTCACCGCTAGCGAGTCGATACGCCACGGGGTCAGAGAACCGGCAGACGTGATTGACCGCGTCAACGGGAAAATGCAGAATGGACAGTGAAGCGTCAAATACCAGGCGACCAGCTAACCAATCCTGATCCACGGGCAGACCTTCCGGAGCGGGCCAACCCAGTGAGAGTGTGATGTCTGGTGCATCGCCAACGAGTATATTCAGCAGCCTCAGCAGGACCGCACCACAGTAGGTGACCACTAGGGAGTCTAGGACTCGATCGCCCGTCTGCCCATTGAGCGCGACAGACACTCCGTGTCCACCTGCGTAGAACTGCGCACTCAGGGCTGGGGTTATTAGCGGCAGGTAGGCAAGCAATTCCAATATCTCGCCTGCGGAACCTGCGCTTACTAG
>NZ_NTGA01000011.1 GCF_002289575.1 Dietzia natronolimnaea | reverse complement strand
TGATCCCTCTACGGATCCGGGGGAACCTCACCGATGCGCACGCGAGACGCCCTGGCAGCGGGCGGCTGCCGAGGAGTCGCACAGGCGCGCGAGCGAGACGTCATGCGCGGGAGCGCCTGCAGGTTGCTCCGAACCGAGGGCCGGTGTCTGGGGGTCGGGTTCCGATTCCGCCTTGTCGGGAGGGCCGGAGCATTGCGTCGAAGTCGGGGAGCCCGTCGCTCGCCCGGACATCACCGGAGATCGCCGCGCTCACTACGCGGCCCAGGAGCATCGCACTGGTGCCGAGGCCGATCACGTCATGGCGCACGCACTCGAATGCGATCGGCGCCGAGGTGGCGTGTACAGGGGATCGGCTGGCGTGTGAGTGATGCACATCTGCTTACTGTCCCCGCTGCACCGAGCGAACCAACGTGACACCGGTCACAGCTGCTCTAGAGTCGGCGTGCACACGACGTGAACGGTGAGCGGGGCGGGCGAGAGGGGTCGGGCAGGATGGCGGAGACGAGGGTCCGGATCCCACTGCGGGACCAGCTGTGGCTGATGATGGACCGACCGGACAATCTCATGTACATCAACTCGGTGATGTGGTTCGCCGAGGTCCCCGACTGGGATGCGGTCACCGAGGCGATCGCGACGCGGATGGTCGACCCCCATCCCGTGTTCCGCCGGGTGCCGGTGCGGCGGGGCCGGCGCTGGTACTGGGAGGACGATCCCGAGTTCGACATCTCCCGCAACCTCGTACGGACACGCCTCCCCGAGCCGGGTGGACGTGCCGAGGCCGAGGCGTACGTCGCCGAGCAGATGAGCCTCCAACTCCCTGACGACCGCCCCATCTGGCGCACCGAGTTCATCGAGGGTTATCACGGGCACGGGGGAGAGCGGGAGGGGGCGCTCATCCTGTTCCGGGTCCAGCACGGAATGGTCGACGGCATCCGGTTGTCCCAGGTCGTACTGGGTTTGTGTGACCACGAGGACGACGATCCCCTGCCCCGGGTGGGGCGGGAGCTGGCCTCGGGCGGGGGGAGGATCGCAGCGGCGGTCGCTCAGGCAGGAGCGGGACTGGCCAAGGACTCGATCGGCATCGCCCGCGGTATCGCGGGCGCCACGATCAGGTTCCCCGTGACGCTCGCGCGACTGGCCCGGGATGTGGCGGCCCCGGGTGGAGAGCTGGCCCGGGTGCCCACCCGTGTCGTGGAATCCCTGGCCGACACCATCGAGACCACCAACACGACGACCAACACCTATCGCTCCATCTTCCGCCTGCTGTTCGAGCCCCGGACCCCCGACCTGTCGTGGAGTGGACGGACGAACGCGGAGAAGAAGGTCTCCTGGGTGTCCGGACTGGACCTCGCGGCCGTCAAGAGGGTCGCGGCTGTGCACGACACCACCGTCACCGCGGTGATGATCGCCGCGGTGTCCAAAGCACTCACCCGCTACCTGGACGCCCGCGGTGACCGCCCGGTCGCCGACATCAACCTCATGGTGCCCATGTCGGTGACGCCGAGCAGCGAGGACCTCCCGGAGGAACTGGGCAACCACATCACCCTCATCCTCATGCGCCTGCCACTGGGAATCGACGACGCCGACGAGTTGATCGACGCCATCACCACGTCCATGACCCGGGTGCGCTATTCGTTCGAGCCGCACATCACCTTCGCCTCGATGCTCACCGTGGCCGTCACCCCGACGGCGGTGCAGCGCGCCGTGATCGACCTGTTCGCCAACAAGACCGTCGGTCAGCTCACCTCGGTGCCCGGACCCGCTTCCACGGTGAGCCTCGCCGGGACCGTGGTCGAGGGGATGTTGGGCTGGGTCCCGATGAGCGGCGACCAGGCGCTCGGGATCTGCATCTTCAGCTACGACGGCTGCGTCTCTGTGGGGATCGCCACCGATGCCGGGCTCGTGCCGGACCCGGACCTGGTCGCCGAACTGATCGAGGGCGAGTTCGCGACGTTCGACGGCTGGGAGGCCCAGGTCTGAGGGCCGTCGCCGTCGCCGTCGCCGTCGCCGTCGCCGTCGCCGCCGTCGCCCTCGTCGCGCCTCTCCTCCACGGTCACCGCACCACACCGGCCCGTCGATCCCGGTAGACGCGGGGAACGATTCAAAGACTCGTGATCTCTGTCACACCTGCTCTAGCCTGTACTCAAGCGCATGACCCGGTGCGCGAGCGCGGCCACGAAAGAGGCGTGGGAACGATGGGGAAGACGGCGAGAGTCAGAATCCCGCTGCGGGATCAGTTGTGGTTGCACATGGATCGCGCCGACAACCTCATGTACATCACGTCATTGGTGTGGTTCTCGGAGATCCCCGACTGGGACGCGGTCACCGAGGCGGTCGCCACTCGGATGGTCGGCCCCCACCCGGTGTTCCGGCGGGTCCCGGTACGCGAGGGCAGGCGGATGTATTGGGAGGACGATCCCGATTTCGACCTCTCTCATCATCTGATCCGCGGGCGGCTCCCCGCGCCGGGCGGGCGGGCCGAGGCCGAGGCGTACGTCTCCGAGCAGATGAGCATCCGGCTCCCGGACGACCGCCCACTCTGGCGTGCCGAGTTCCTCGAGGGATACCACGGCCACGGCCACCACCACGGCCACGGTAACGAGGCGGAGCGGGAGGGTGCGCTGGTGCTGTTCCGGGTCCAGCACGGGATGGTCGACGGCATGCGGCTGACCCAGTTGATCCTGGGTCTGTGCGACAGCGATGGGGACGCCCAGCTGCCGCGGGTGGGCCGACCCCTCTCCGCCGGTGGAGGCGGGATCCTCGGGACGGTCGGCAGCGCCGGGCTGGGGATGGTCAGGGACTCGTTCGGTATCGCCCGCGGTCTCGCCGGCGCCACGGTCACGTTCCCGTGGACTCTCACTCGGCTGGTCAGAGACGTGGTGGCCCCGGGCCGAGGGTTCACCCGGGTACCCACACGCGTCGTGGAATCCCTGGCCGACAGCATCGATCCCACCAACAAGACGACCAACACCTATCGTTCGACCTTCCGGCTGCTGTTCGAACCCAGATCGCCCGAGCTGTCCTGGAGCGGTCACGCCCATGTACAGAAAAAGGTCTCCTGGATCTCCGGGCTGGACCTCGCAGCGATCAAGAGGGTGGCGAAGGCGCACGGCACCACGGTCACCACGGTGATGCTCGCGGCGGTGTCCAGGGCGCTCACCGAGTACCTCGACGCCCACGGCGATCGTCGGGTCTCGGACATCAAACTCATGGTGCCGATGTCCATCGAACCCATCGGCGACGAACTGCCGGAGGAGCTGGGCAATCACCTCACGATCATCCTCATGCGACTGCCGCTCGGGATCGACGATGCCGACGAGCTCATCGATACGATCGCCACCTCCATGACGCGGGTGCGCTACTCGTTCGAACCGCACGTCAACTTCGCCACCATGCTCGGCGTGGCCGTCGCCCCCGGCCCGGTGGCGCATGCGGTAGTCGACCTGCTCGCCAACAAGACCGTCGGCCAGCTGACGTCAGTCCCCGGGCCGGTCTCCACGGTGCGGATCGCCGGCACTCCCGTCGAGGGGATACTCGGCTGGGTTCCGATGAGCGGCGACCAGGCCTTCGGGATCTGCATCTTCAGCTACAACGGCACGGTCTCGGTCGGCATCGCCACCGACGCGGGACTCGTGCCCGACCCGGGCGAAGTGGCCGGGATGATCGACGACACGTTCGCGACGTTCGCCGGCTGGCACGAGGGCGACTGACCAACCGGCGCGCCCGTCCGCGCGGAATGAGCCGGCCTCACCACTCCGGCGCCGGGACCTCCGGGTGCGCGGCGAACCAGGCACCGATGTAGGACATGTCTATGCCCTGGTCCTCCGCGATCAGGTCGTACATCGTGCGCCCGTCGAGTGCCTCGCGCAGGAGGTCGGCGTGCCCGCTGTGCCGGTTGATCTCGGTGAGGACGTGATGCGCGCACCAGCGGCCGTCGAACGGTGCCAGATCCGCCGGGAACCACGGCATCTCGGTGGGGACCGGGACCGGGGAGTCCAGATCGGCGGCGCGCAGGAGCGCGAGGCCCGCGGCGCACCGGCGGTCGTACTCGGCGAGGATCTCCTCGGCGGTCGCGTCGGGGTCGACACGGTTGACGGTCTCGGCCCACTCGAAGGCCTCCGGCAGTGATCGTCCCGTCTCCAGGGGGTCCGGCGCCGCGGCAGCCCGGCCCAGCCATCCCTCGGCCACCTGGCCGATGTGCAGGATCAGCCAACCGAGCGTCAGCTCACTCGAGGGGACCGGGCGTGCCCGAAGCTGGTCGGCGGTCAATCCGTGGACGATCGATCGGGCGTTGACGAGCGCGTCGTCGATCCACTCGAGCAGGGTCTCGCGCTCGGTGGGGTGGGTGGCGGGGAACAGTGGCATGGCGGGCTCCTGGGTGTGTCTCGTGAACGGGTGTGTCTCGTGAACGGGATGGTGTCGGCGGACGGGCGACGGATCGGCTGCTGATCCGCACCGTGGTCCGACAGCAGACTCTCAGCCGATCAGGACAGATCCGGTCCGCTGACGGTGCGAGACTGGGTGACGTGACCGACGACAGGATGCCCACGACCCAGCGCGTGCTGGGGTTGCTCGACCTGCTCCAGAGGCGCGCGGTGTGGACCGGGCCGGAGCTCGCGGCCGAACTCGGTGTGACCACCCGGTCGGTGCGGCGGGACGTGGACCGGCTGCGCGACCTGGGGTATCCGGTCGAATCCGAACGCGGCGCGGGCGGTGGGTACCGGCTGGGCTCGGGCCGCCGGTTGCCTCCCCTCCTGCTGGACGACCGCGAGGCCGTGGCCGTGGCGATCGCCCTGCGGTTGGCGGCCGGCGGGGCGGTGGCCGGCGTCGGCGAGCACGCACTGGGCGCGCTGACCAAGCTCGACCAGGTCATGCCCGGCCGGCTGCGGGAGAGGGTCGCCGACGTGAGCGAGTCGATGGTGGCCGTCCCCGGCACGGACACCCCGGTCGAGCCGGAGCTGCTCATGGAGCTCGGTCACGCGGTGCGGGGCAGCGAGCAGGTGAGGCTGGACTACCGTGACCGCGCCGGGCGCGACACCGAACGCCGCGTCGAGCCCTACCGGATCGTCGTCCTGGGTCGACGCTGGTACCTGCTGTCCTACGACCTCGAGCGTGCCGACTGGCGGACCTTCCGACTGGACCGCATCCGTGCGGTGCACCGCAGTCGCTGGCGGTTCACCCCCCGCCCCGACGTGCCGGACCCGGCCACCCACGTCCAACACTCGGTGACGACCGCGCCGTACGAGCACCGTGCCAGTGTCGTGGTCCAGGCCGCCGCCCGGGACGTGCTCGAGTGCTTCCCACCCACTTTCGGCACCGTCACGGAGCTCCGGCCCGTCGACCACCCCGACGGCCCGGCCTGTCGTCTCGAGACCGGCGCCGCCGCCCTCGGCGAGCTGGCCTGGTACCTGGGTCGGCTGCCCGCGCCGTTCGTCGTGGAGTCGCCCGACGGGTTGCGCGAGCATCTCGCGGCACTCGCCGGGCGGCTCGCCGCCGCGGCCGGTCCCGTCGGACCCCACGGCGACGACCCGGCGACCACCGCTGGTGGCAACTAGGCTGAGGGGGATGAACCCCAGCCGGTCCGCCCCGAACACACCCCGCGCGAGCAACCCCAGCACCGCGCAGGCCCGCGTCGTCGTCGACGAGTTGATCCGTCACGGGATCACCGACGCGGTGCTGTGCCCGGGTTCGCGCAGTGCTCCACTGGCGCTCGCGCTCGCGGCGGCCGAGCGGACCGGCCACCTGCGGTTACACGTGCGGATCGACGAGCGCGCGGCGGCGTTCACGGCACTGGGGTTGGCCGTGGGGGCCAGGCGACCGGTCCCCGTCGTCGTGACCTCCGGAACCGCGGTGGCCAATCTCCATCCGGCGATGGTCGAGGCCGCGCACTCGGGCGTGCCGATCCTCGCGCTGACCGCCAACCGTCCTCCCGAACTGCGGGGGACCGGCGCCAACCAGACCATCGACCAGGTCGGGCTGTTCGGCCCACACGCCCGCGCCGTCGTCGAACTCGGCGCGGCCGGCGACCCCGACGCCGAACACCGCCACTGGCGTAGCGCGATCGGCCGCGCGATCCTCACCGCGACCGCCCCGGGTGACCCGGGTCCGGTCCAGGTGGACATCTCGTTCCGCGAACCGCTGGTCCCGGCCGAGGGGGACGAGGACCACGTGGTCGGGGACGCGGACGCTGCCGGCCAGGGCGACGACGACGAGGCGGGCCACCACGGGAGGCCCGGCGGACTCCCGGCCGGCCGGTCCGACGGTCGCCCCTGGGTCCAGCGGGCGGGCGCGGGGGTCGACTCCGCACCCGCCGACTCGGCCGTGGCAGTGGACCTGACCCGCCCCACGCTGGTGGTCGCGGGCGCCGGCGCCGGCCCGGTGGCCGGCCTCGTGGGGGTGCCGACCGTGGCCGAGCCGGGTGCGCCGGTCCCCCTGCACCCGGTGCATCCCCTCGCGGTCCCCGCCGTGCGGCCCGAGCAGGTGGTGGTGACCGGGCGGCCGACCCTGCACCGGTCGGTCACCCGGTTGCTCGCCGACCCGGGCGTGGACCTCGTGATCCTCGACGCGGGTCCGCACGCCCCCAACCCGACCGGCAGCGCGGCCGAGCTCGCCGACTCCGTCCTGACCGGGTGGGGCGTCGACACCGAGTGGACCGACGTCACCGGTCGCGCCGACGCGCGCGCCCGCGCCGCCGTCGACCGGGTCCTGGACACGCACCTCGAGACCGCCGCGCCCACCGGCCTGCACGTGGCCCGGGCGGTGGCCCGCGGCGTGCGGGGCGGCGACCATCTCGTCGTGGGCGCCTCCAACGCGATCCGGGACCTGTCGCTGGTGGGTCCGCTCGACCCGGATGTCGCGGTGTACGCCAACCGGGGCGCGTCCGGGATCGACGGCACGGTGTCCACCGCGATCGGGGTCGCGCTGGCGGCACCGGGCCGGACGATCGCCCTGCTCGGCGACCTGACCTTCCTCCACGACGTGTCCGGGCTGCTGCTGGGGCCGGTGGAGAAGCACCCCGACGACCTGACCATCGTGGTGGCCGACGACGACGGCGGCGGGATCTTCACCCTCCTCGAACAGGGCGACCCCCGGTTGGCGACCGACTTCGAGCGCGTGTTCGGCACCCCGCACGGGGCCGATCTCGCCGCCCTCTGCGCGGGGTTCGGAATCCCCTTCGTCGACACGGACCCCGACGGGCTCGAGACACTGCTCTCCGAGGCGGCCGTCGCACACCGCGACATCGTGCCCGCCGGGCTTCGGGTCGTCCGGGTGGCCACCGACCGCGCCGGCCTGCGCGACCTCCACGCCGCCATGCGGGACGAGGCGGCCGGGGAGTGAGCAGGACGCTCGAGGCGAGACGTGCCCGACGTTCGGTACGGACCCGCTGGATCGTCCGGGTCACAGCGGTCGTCATCGCCGCGTTCTCGCTCCTGACGGCCGTGCTCATCCTGGTGGCGTGCTTTGTCAACGACCAGCGAATCGACCGCGACATGGGGAGTACGACCGCCACCGTCACCGAGGTCACCGATCGCCGGGCCGCGGTGGAGTTCGACGCCGGCGGCGGTCGCCACGTCCGCCCGGTGACCGGGGTCTTCTACCCGATCGGACTGATCGAGGGTCAACGGGTGCAGGTCGAGTTCCGCCGCGCCAACCCCGATCTCGTGCGCGTCTCGGGCCGGAGCTGGACGGTCGCCGTGGTGCCCGCCCTGTCCATCCCCGCGGTGACCGTCCCCCTCGCGGCGCTCGCGTACGCCGCGGCGTCACCGCGGGTTCACAGACCGTCACCACGAGTTCCCCGCACCGACCCGCGCTGATCACCGTCCGGTGGCCCGGGCGGGAGACAGTGACGGTGTGCGCGTAGCCATCGTCACCGAATCGTTCCTGCCCAGCGTCAACGGGGTCACCAACTCCGTCCTCCGGGTCCTCGAATACGCACGTCGACACGGCCACGACTGTCTGGTGGTCGCGCCGTCCGGCAACGTCGGTCTGAGACGGGGTGCCACCGACGCGGTCCGTTCCCACCCGCTGGTGAGCGCCGTGGCGCCCCTGCTCGGATCCCCCGGAGCCCCCGGGCCGGACCACCACCTGGGATATCCGGTCCACCGGGTCACCGCCGTCCGCGTGCCGGTGGTGTCCTCCCTACCCGTGGGCGCGCCCAGCCCGAGCGTGTACAACGCACTGCGGCACTTCTCACCCGACGTGGTCCACCTGGCCTCCCCCTTCGTCCTCGGTGCGGCCGGCGCCGCCGCGGCGCGCGCCCTGGACGTCCCGTCGGTGGCGGTCTACCAGACCGACGTCGCCGGGTTCTCCACCTCCTACGGCATCGGCGCGATGGCGGAGGCGGCCTGGGCGTGGACCCGTGCGATCCACTCGACCTGCGACCGGACACTGGCCCCGTCCACCGCCGCGATGGAGGATCTGGCGGCGCACGGCGTCCCGCGGTTGTACCGGTGGGGGCGGGGCGTCGACTCGGAGAGGTTCGCCCCCTCCCATCGCAGCCAGGCCCTCCATGATCTCTGGTCCCCGGACGGCCGGCCCGTCGTGGGATTCGTCGGGCGCCTGGCCCCGGAGAAGCACGTCGAGCGGCTGCAGGCCCTCGCCGACAGGTCGGGCCCGGACGGAGACCTGCGACTGGTCATCGTCGGCGACGGGCCGGACCTCCCCGCCCTGCGCGCCGCGATGCCGCACGCCATCTTCACCGGCGAGCTGCACGGCGACCAGCTCGGGCAGGCCTACGCCACCCTCGACGTGTTCTGCCACGCCGGCGAGTTCGAGACGTTCTGCCAGTCCATCCAGGAGGCCCAGTCCTCCGGGGTGCCGGTGGTGGGCCCCGATCAGGGCGGCCCACGCGACCTGGTCCGAGAGGGCGTCAACGGCTATCTCCTCGACCCCCGCCGATACGCCGGGGAGGTCTCCCGGACGGTGGACAGGGTCCTGGCCGACCACGACCGGCTGGCCGCGGGCGCGCGAGCGACCGTCGCGGGACGCACCTGGGACGCCGTCTGTGGCCAACTGTTCGACCACTACCACGCCGCCGGCGCCCGGTCGATCCCCGGTCGGGTCGGCCCCGGACGCGCCACGCGGGCGGTGGCCTGACCCGGTCCACCGCCCCGCCGCCGGGTAGCGTCGACAGCGTGTCCCGCGCCGATCTCGACAAACAGCCCCGCGACGTCGCGTCGATGTTCGACGGCGTGGCCAAGCGTTATGACCTGACCAACACCATCCTGTCCGGGGGAATGGACCACGTGTGGCGCCGCCGGGCTCGGTCGCTGCTCGCGCCCCGCCCCGGGGAGCGCATCCTGGACCTGGCCGCCGGGACCGCGGTCTCCACGGTGGAGCTGGCCAAGTCCGGCGCGTGGTGTGTGGCCGCCGACTTCTCGCTGGGGATGCTCCGTGCCGGCGCAGGGCGCGACGTGCCCAAGGTCGCCGGCGACGCCATGAAGCTGCCGTTCGCCGACGAGTCCTTCGATGCCGCCACCATCAGCTTCGGACTGCGCAACGTGCAGGACACCGCCGCCGGGCTGCGCGAGTTGGCGCGAGTCGTCCGGCCGGGTGGGCGGCTGGCCGTGGTGGAGTTCTCGACCCCGGTCTTCCCGCCGTTCCGTGCGGTGTACATGAACTACCTCATGCGGGCGCTCCCCAGGATCGCCACCAGCGTGTCCTCGAACCCGGACGCGTACGTGTACCTGGCCGAGTCGATCCGCGACTGGCCGGACCAGCGGGCCCTGCGCGCGCTGGTGGAGTCCAGCGGGTGGGAGCGGTGCAGCGTCACCAACCTCACCGGTGGGATCGCGGCGATCCACCTGGCCCGCCGCCCCGCCTGACTCTGCTTGACTATGCCCGGCCCGGCCCGGCCCGGCCCGGCGGGCCGGGTCAGTCCGCGAAGAGCGGACGGCGGTCGAGCCGGCGGGCCACTGACCCCGCGGTCCGCCACGCGCGGGCGACGAGGTCGCGGTCCGACTCCGACACCGTGTTGGACATGCACCGCACGGCCGCCGACATGAGAGTCTGCGACCGCATCCCCACCGGCCCGGCCAGCGGCAGGAACCGCGGGTAGGTGAGGAGCCTGGCGGCATCGCGGGCGATGGCGAACGCCTCGCCGTAGTTCCGGCGCAGCATCTCCGGCCACGCCCGGGTCAGCTCACCGCCCGGGCCTTCGGCGACGACCAGGTCCGCGAGGAGCCGCCCGCCCTCGAGGGCATAGTCGATGCCCTCCCCGTTGAGCGGGTTGACGCAGGCGGCGGCGTCGCCCACCGCCGCCCAGTTGCGACCGGCCAGCCCCGAGACCGCCCCACCCATCGGGAGCAGCGCCGACGTCACCGCGTGCGGGTCGCCCTCTAACGCCCAGCTCCCGCGTACGTTACGGGCGTAGTGGCGCAGGAGGTCTTTGACCGCGACGTTCGCCGGCCGGGTCGCCGTGGCCAGTGCACCCACTCCGAGGTTGACCTCACCGTCGCCCAGCGGGAACACCCAGCCGTAACCGGGCTGGATCGTGCCCGCCTCGTCGCGGAGTTCGAGGTCGGAGCCGATCCACGGGTGATCGTGCCGTGCCGACCGCACGTAGGACCGCGCCGCCACCGCGTACACCGTGTCCCGGTGCCAGGTCCGACCCAGCATCCGGCCCACCGGCGAGCGCACGCCGTCCGCGAGGACGAGGGTCTGGCACGCGATGCGGTCGCCACCGGCACGGACCGCGACGACCTCGCCGTCGTCGCCCTTCTCCACGCCCGTCACCCGAACACCGTCGAGCACGGTCGACCCGGCGTCGACGGCCACCGCACGCATCCGGTCGTCGAACACCGTTCGACGCACTGCCGAGGCCACCCCGCCGTGATCACCGTCCGGCCACGGAACGCGCCGCTCGTGACCGAAGCCCCGCAACTCGAGTCCCCGGATGGTGATCCGGTCACGCGCCCACCCGCCCAGTCCCAACCGGTCGACCTCGCCCATCGCCCGCGGGGTCAGGCCGTCGCCGCAGGTCTTGTCCCGGGGGAACGCCGCGGCGTCCAGCACCGTGACCTCGCGCCCGGCCCGCGCCAACCAGGTGGCGGTGGCCGAACCGGCGGGGCCGCACCCCACCACGAGGACGTCGGTCGAAGCGGGAGGGCGCGGCCGTGGATCCATGCGCTCCATGGTGGCAGGTCGGCGCCGGAGCGGTCGGCGCCGACCTCGGCCGGGGTGGGGTGCCGCAGCCCGGGGGCGGGGACCGTAGTCTGTCGTCAGGATCGGTCGACGCCGGTCCACACCAGGCGACGAGGACGAATGAGGATGTCGAGCGATTCTGTGACGACCGGCACCGCTGAGACGTCGCCCGACCACATGGTGGCGGGCGTGGACGTCGGCGACGCGGATCTCGCAGCTCTGCTGAGGGCTCGACTCGTGGAGGTCGAGGAGCTTCTCGTGAGCCGCCTCGAGTCCGGGGAGGACTTCCTCACCGAGGTCGCTCTGCACCTGGTGACCGCAGGCGGAAAGCGATTCCGCCCCGTCGTGACCCTGCTCACCGGCGAGCTCGGCCCGGAACCCGACCGCGAGCGCCTGGTCAAGGCAGCCGTGGTGTGCGAGATGATCCATCTGGCCACCCTGTACCACGACGACGTGATGGACGAGGCCGCGGTGCGCCGCGGCGTCGAGTCCGCCAACAGTCGCTGGGACAACTCCACCGCGATCCTCGCCGGTGACTTCCTCTTCGCCCACTCCTCCATGCTCCTGGCGGATCTCGGTCCGGCCGCGGTCCAGCTCATCGCCCAGACGTTCGCGGAGTTGGTCACCGGTCAGATGCGGGAGACGGTCGGGCCGGGCGGCGGTGAGACCGCGGACGCCGCCGAGCACTACCTCCGGGTGATCTGGGAGAAGACCGGATCGCTGATCGCTGCGGCCGCCCAGTTCGGCGGCGAGTACTCCGGTGCGTCCGACGAGCAGATCCAGAGCCTGCGGCGGTTGGGGGATGCGGTGGGGATCGCGTTCCAGATCGCCGACGACATCATCGACATCGCCTCGCCGTCGTCCGACTCCGGCAAGACCCCCGGCACCGACCTGCGCGAGGGCGTGCACACGCTGCCGATGATCTACGCGCTCGAGGCCGGCTCGACCGACGGTGACCGCCTGCGCGAACTGCTGGCGCAGCCCCTGACCGACGACTCGGAGGTCCACGAGGCCCTGGACCTGCTGCGTGCCTCGGAGGGGATGCGTCGCGCGCGGGCCACGCTCGAGCAGTACGTGGCCGACGCCATGTCCGAGTTGGACGCCCTGCCCGGCGGGCCCGCGAACGAGGCGCTGCGGCGGCTGGTCCGGTTCACGGTCGACCGCGTGAGCTGATCCGCTCAGCTGCGGGGGTAGAGGGCGACCTGCGCGGCTTTGACCACCAGCGTCACGTCCACACCCGGGGCGAGTGCGAGCTCCGCGGCCGAGCGGCTGGTCACCTCGGCGTCGACCCGCTGGCCGTCCCGGAGCTCGGCGGTCACCCGAGTGAGGGCCCCCGCCGGGGCCAGTTCGACCACGCGCGCCGGCCAGGCGTTGCGGGGGCTCGACAGGCTCCGGGGGACGACTCCGTCCGCGGGTGACCCGGCGCCCGCCTCGTCCGCGGGCCCATAAGCCGCGTGGACGGCAACCGCCCGCGGGTCGATGGTCGCGATCGCGCGCGTGCCCGGCGCCCAGTCGGACACCTCTCCGGGCTCCGCGCCGGACACGTCTTCGTACCGTGCGCCCGGGCGGTGGCCGGTGACCGTGTCGCCGCCGGGGGTGTGCACCTCGTCGTCGTCGACGACCGTGCCCTCCAGCAGTGACACCCCCGCCAGGCGTGCCGCGAAGTCGGACCCCGGCCGGGTCAACACCCCCTCGACCGTTCCGGACTGGACGGCGCGGCCCCCCGAGACGACGACGACGTCGTCCGCCAGCGCCCACAGGTCCAGCGGATCGTGGGTCACCATGACGACAGTGCGTCCGGTGAGGCGGTCGGCGAGCAGCCGCCGGATCCCGGGCGCGACCTCCACGTCCAGGGCGGCGAGAGGCTCGTCCAGCAGGACCAGCTCGGGGTCCACGGCCAGGGCCCGGGCGAGCGCCACCCGCTGTGCCTGCCCGCCGGACAGCTCGTGTGGCCTGCGATCGGCGAGATCGCCGCAGCCCACCGCCTCGAGCTCGGTGCGGGCGCGGTCCAGGGCGGGCCGCCTGCGTACGCCGCGTGACCGCGGCCCGTAGGCGACGTTGTGCAGGGCGGTGAGGTGGGGCAGGAGCGCGGGGCGCTGCTCGAGTGAGACCACCCGGCGGCGGTGGGCGGGGACGTGGAGACCCGGTGAACTGACCAGCTGCCCGTGCAGGTGGACCGCCCCGGCGTCGGGGCGCAGGTGCCCGGCCAGCAGATCCGCCGCGGTGGTCTTGCCCGCTCCGTTGGGGCCGACGATCGCCAACCGCCGGCCGGCGGACACGGAGAACCGGAGTTCGACGTCGCGGTCTGAGACCCGGCAGTCGAGGGCGGCGGCAGCGGCGGCGCCTGCCGAGGGCTCGGCGAGTGGTCGCTCAGTCACGGTGCACGCTCACGCGTCGCGCGACGAACGCCGAGGTGGCCATGAGCAGCGCGGCCACCACGATCAACAGCAGCGCCAGGGCGAGAGCGGCGTCGGCATCGGACTCGCGGCTCAGGTAGATCTCCAGCGGCAGGGTGCGCGTGGTCCCCTGCAGGGACCCGGCGAAGGTCAGGGTGGCTCCGAACTCGCCCAGTGCGCGCGCGAAGGACATCGACGCCCCGGCGAGCAGTGCGGGCAGGACCAGCGGCAGCGTGACCGTGGCGAGCACCCGGGTGGGGCCGGCTCCGAGGGAGGCGGCGGTGCGTTCGAGCCGGGCATCCACGGACCGCAGCGCCCCCTCGAGGGAGATCACGAGGAACGGCATGGCGACGAAGGTCTGGGCGATCACCACGGCCGCGGTGGTGAAGCCGATCTCGATGCCCAGGACAGACAGGTGCCGGCCCACCACCCCGGTGCGACCGAGAGTGGTGAGCAGGGCCAGACCCGCCACCACCGGCGGGAGCACCATCGGCAGCGCCGTCACCGTTCGGGCCACACCGGCCAGGGGCCCGTGGCTCCGGGACAGCACAACGGCCAGGGGGGTGCCCAGCAGGACGCAGAGCAGGGTGGAGATCGCGCACGTGCGCAGGCTGAGCAGCGTGGCCTGGCGGGCGGCCTCGGAGGTGAGCAGTTCGGGGACCGCAGTCCACGGGATGCGCACCGCCATGCCCAGCAGCGGCACGGCGGCCAGGGCCACCGACACGAGCGCGGCGGCGAGCAGCCACCGGGGAAGCGGGGGTCGGGTCACGGTAGACCGAATCCGTGGTCGGCCAGCACGGTACGTCCCGCCGGTCCGGTGACCGCGTCGACGAAGCGCCGGGCCGCGTCCGCGCGGCCCGCATCGGCCTGGTCCGCAGCAGCCCGCTGGGTCACCGCGATCTGGTACCGATTGGGCTCGGCCCGCGCGGCGGGGATTGCGATCTGCTCGACCCGGTCACCGGCGGCACGGGCGTCGGTGAGGTAGACGATCCCCGCGTCGGCCTCCCCGGAGGTCACCTTGCCAAGCACGTCGGTGACCTTGGAATCCTCGCTCACCGGTCGCAGCTCCACGCCGGCCGCCCCGGCCAGCGCTCGCGCGGCGTCGCCGCAGGGAACCCCTTCCGCGCACACGACCAGTCGGGTGTCGTCGAGCGAACGGTCGAGTCCGGTGATGCCGGCGGGATTCCCCGGCGGGGTGATCAGGGTGAGGACGTTGGTCGCGAACTCCACCGGCTCGCCCGAGATCAGGCTCTCGGCCACCGCCCGGCCCATGCTGCGGGAATCCGCCGAGGCGTACACGTCCGCGGGAGCGCCCCCGGCGATCTGGTCGACCAGCCCGGGGGACCCGTCGAACGACAGTCGGATCTCCACGCGGGGGTCCTCGCGCTCGATGTCCTCGGCGATCCGGGTGAACGCGCTGGTGAGGGAGGACGCGGCGAAGACGGTGAGGAGAGAGGAGTCCTCGTCGTCGTCGACCCCGACAGCACACCCCGCCAGCAGGGACAGGCCCACGGCCGCGGCCGTCATCCGCGCTCCCGACCCCACGGCGGTGCGCCGACGGCCCCTCCGGCGTCCCCCTGGGAAGGGCACTGTCGACTGCCTAGCGGTAGTTGGTGAACTGCAGCGCGACCTCGAGGTCGGCCTTCTTGAGCAGCGCCATGCACTCCTGCAGGTCGTCGCGCTTCTTGGACGACACCCGGATCTCCTCGCCCTGGATCTGCGCCTTGACGCCCTTGGGCCCCTCGTCCCGCAGGAGCTTGGTGATCCTCTTGGCGTTCTCCTTGTCGATGCCCTGCTTGAGCGACCCGACCAGGCGGAAGCCCTTACCGGATGGCATCGGTTCGCCCACGTCCAGCGCCTTCATGCTCAGGCCCCGGCGGACCAGCTTCTCGATGAACACGTCCTTGGCCGCCAGCACGCGGTCCTCGGAGGCCGCGACGATCTCCACGGCGTCGTCGCCCTTCCACTCGATACCGGCGTCGGTCCCGCGGAAGTCGTACCGGGTCCCCAGTTCCTTGGCGGCCTGGTTCAGGGCGTTGTCCACCTCCTGGCGGTCGAACTCCGAGACGATGTCGAACGAGGACTCCGAGGCCATGGGCGCGCTCCTTCTCTCACGGTGGGGGACGATCCCGGCCAGGCTACCCGGCGGAGCCATCGGCCCGGGTCACCCCGTCGGCCCCCGATTTGGCACCGGGGGTCACACGCGTTGTATCGTGTCGTAGCGCCTCCAGGGGTGCACGCCAGATTGCCCGAGCGGCCAAAGGGAGCGGATTGTAAATCCGTCGGCTTATGCCTACGTTGGTTCGAATCCATCATCTGGCACGCGAGACCCCCGCCACAAGCGGGGGTCTTCGTGCATTTCGGGGCCGAGATAGTCTGAGCGTGTGACACCGTGGAATTTCGTGGCTCCGGCCGAGGGACGCCGGGGTGCCGCATCTCGTCGAGAAGATTCGGGGTGAGGGGAATCCAGGACAGGATCGGCTCCGAACCACACGACATGACACTGGATTCGGTATCCGCCGCCCAGCGGATGACTACTCGTGACCTGCCCGAGGGTCTGGGGCCTGCCGTCGACGACTGGACGGCCGACCTCGATGCCACGACCCGATCCGGCAAAGGAATGCGCTCGGCATTGTTCGACGCCGTCTACACGCACGCGGGCGGACGCGACGAGGCGGTTCGCACCGCTGCCGGACAGGCGCTCGAACTCCTCCACGAGGCCTTCCTCGTCCACGACGACGTGGCCGATGGAGACGACCACCGCCGTGGCCGGCCCAATCTGCAGGGCCTCACCACGACCCGGGGCGCTGAGCAGGGTCTGCCCCGGGAGACCGCCGCCCACGTCGGCATGGTGGGGGGCCTGCTCGGCGGGGACCTCCTGCTGGTGGCCGCGATGGGTCAGTTCGCCCGGCTGCCAGTGCCGGGGCCCGTGTTGCACCGCGCCATGGTGGAGGTCGAGGGAGCGGTGGTGGCCTCTGTCGCGGGGGAGTACGCCGACGTGCAGGGGGCGGCCCGCGGGGAGCCGATCACCCAGGAGCACGCGCTGGCGATCGGCGCCGCCAAGACCGCCGCGTACTCCGTGACGCTGCCGATGGTCCTGGGCGTGGTGCTGGCCGGAGGGCCGGAGGAGATGATCCCCCCGCTCCGGGAGGCCGGTCGCCATCTGGGGACGGCGTACCAGGTGGTCGACGACCTGCTGGGGGTGTTCGGCGACCCGGCGGTGACGGGAAAGTCCAACGAGGGCGACCTGGTGCGCCGGGCCCCCACCGTGTTGCTCGCCCACGCCGCCACCACCGACCTGTGGCCGAGCATCGACGCCGCGCTCGGTGAGGCCGACCCCGACCCCTCCGCCGCCCGGTCCCTGCTGGCCGAGTGCGGTGCCCGCGACCACGCGCTGGGGATCGCCGAGGACCTGGTGACCGCCGCACGTGCCGCTCTGGACTCCCCGGCCGTCCCGCACGAGCTGCGCTCCGCACTCGACCCCCACCTGGCCACCGCCCTCGAGAGGACCCGATGACCCCGCAGAGCCCGCACGCCGAGTTCACGGAGGCCGCCCGCGCGTGCAGTGACGTGATCCTGCGCCGCTACTCCACCTCGTTCGCCCTGGCCTGCCGGCTGTTGGCGCCGGCGACCCGTCCGCACGTCGCGGCGATCTACGCCTGGGCCCGCGTCGGGGACGAGGTCGTCGACGGTGCGATGGACGACCCCGTCGCGGCCCGCGACCTCATCGCCGAGGCCCGCCGCCGCACCCACCGCGCGGTCGAGCGGGGGCTCGACCCCGACCCGGTCACCCACGCCTTCGCGGACACCGCCCGCCGTTTCGGGATCGGTGCGAGGTTGATCGACCCGTTCTACGACTCGATGGAGGCCGACCTGGAGGTCACCGAGCACACCGAGGAGTCGCTGCGCCGGTACATCCACGGTTCCGCCGAGGTGATCGGGGAGATGTGCCTGCGGACGTTCGCCGGTGGGGGACTGGGCGACGACGACGAGCTGGCCGCCGGGGCGCGGGCCCTCGGTTCGGCGTTCCAGAAGGTCAACTTCCTGAGGGACATCCGGGAGGACTCGCTCGAGCTGGGCCGCAACTACCTGCCGGGCCGCGACCCTCGCGCGCTGACCGAACGGGACGTCGCCGAGCTCGCCGACGACGTGGATGCGGACCTGCGCGTCGCCCGAATCTCGATCGATCGGATCCCCGGGCGTGACCGGGTGGCCGTGCTTGCCGCGCACGACCTGTTCGCCGAGCTCAACGACCGCCTGCGCGTGGCCGGTGCGGCCGGGGTGAGTGCGGGTCGCGTCCGGGTCCCGGGCCCGGTCAAGCTCGCCGTGCTCGGCAGGGCCGCCTCGGGTCGGGGACGATCCATCGCGGCCCGCGGACAGGCGGTCGTGCGATGAGCGCCCGGAGCGTCCTCGGGTCGGGTGCCCGCGCCGTGACCGACCGACTGCCCGGCGCCCACGCCCGCAGACCGGCACCGGACGGCCCCGTCGTGGTGGTGGGGGGCGGGATAGCCGGCCTGGCCACCGCCGCCCTGCTGGCCCGAGAGGGCCGCGACGTCACGCTGGTCGAGGCGACGGAGCAGGTGGGCGGCCGCGCCGGGAGTTGGTCCGCAGGCGGCTTCCGATTCGACACCGGGCCGTCCTGGTACCTGATGCCCGAGGTGTTCGACCACTTCTTCCGTCTCTGCGGATCTTCGGCCGCCGAGCAGCTCGACCTGGTCCGGCTGGACCCCGGGTACCGCGTCTACTTCGAGGGCCAGACCGAGCCGGTCGACGTCCGCTCCGACCGTCGGGCGTCGCAGGCGCTGTTCGAGTCCCTCGAGCCGGGTGCGGGTTCCGCTCTGGGGAAGTACCTCGACTCCGCCCGGGCGACCTACGAGCTGGCGCTGCGACGGTTCCTCTACACCAACTTCACCTCGTACCCGGCGCTCGTGCGGCCGGACGTGCTGGCCCGCGCCGGGGCGTTGGTGGCGCGGCTCGTGCAGCCGCTGCAGTCGTTCGTCTCCCGCCGCTTCGCCGACCGCCGGATCCAGCAGATCCTGGGCTATCCGGCGGTGTTCCTGGGATCCTCGCCGTACCTGGCCCCGTCGATCTATCACCTGATGAGCCACCTCGACCTCACGGACGGTGTGCTCTATCCGCGGGGCGGGTTCACCGAGGTCATCGCCGCGGTCCGGCGGGTGGCCGAGGCGCAGGGGGTTCGCATCCACACCGGCACCGAGGCAGTCGAACTCACCACCTCCGCCGGCGGCGGGCGGCAGAGCGGCTCGGGTGGCTCGGGCGGCGGAACCACCCGCGCACGGGTGACCGGTGTCCGGGTGCGCGACGGCGCCGGCGCCGAGCGGACGCTGCCCGCCGGGCTCGTGGTGGGCGCCGCCGACCTGCACCACCTCGAGACCCGGTGGCTCCCGGAGGAGCTGCGCACCTACCCGCAGTCCTATTGGGACTCCAAGACGCCCGGACCCGGCGCCCTGCTCATGCTGCTGGGCGTGAAGGGTGAGCTGCCTCAGCTGTCGCACCACACGCTCCTGTTCACCGACCGTTGGGAGGAGGGTTTCGAAGCGATCTTCGGCGAGTCCACCCACATCCCCGACCCGGCCTCGCTCTACGTCTGCCGCCCCAGCGCGACCGACGACGCCGACGCCGGCATCGCCCCCGCCGGGCACGAGAACCTCTTCGTCCTGGTCCCCATCCCCGCCGACCCCGGTCTCGGGCACGGGGGCGTCGACGGCGCCGGCGACGCCACCATCGAGGCGGCCGCCGACCGGGCGATCGCCCAGATCGCCGACTGGACCGGCATCCCCGACCTGGCGGAGCGTGTGGTGGTCCGTCGCACCATCGCCCCGGCGGACCTCGAGGACGACCTGGGGGCGTGGCGCGGCACCGCCCTCGGGCCCGCCCACACGCTGGCCCAGAGCGCGTTCTTCCGGACCCGCAACGTCTCCCGGCACGTCGACGGTCTCTACTACGCGGGGGCGTCCACCATCCCCGGGATCGGGCTGCCGATGTGCCTCATCAGCGCCGAGCTGGTGCTCAAACACGTCCGGGGGGACACGGGCACCGCGCCGGTGGCCGAGCCGGGCGGGGGCACGGTGTTCGACAGGACTGTGAACGACAGGGCGGTGTTCGACAGGTGATCGGGCTGGCCTATCTCCTGGTTCAGGTGGTCTCGTTCACCGGAATCCTGGTGATCGACCACCGCTGGAAGCTGGCGGCGTTCCGGGCGCCCGCCGCGGCGGCGCTCGCCGTCACGGCCTCCGTGGCGTTGCTGCTGACGTGGGACGTCCTCGGGGTGCGCAGCGGGGTGTTCTTCCGCGGCCAGACCGACTTCATGACGGGCCTGCTGGTGGCGCCCGAGATCCCGGTCGAGGAGGTCGTCTTCCTGGCGTTCCTGTCCCACCTCGCCCTGGTGTGCGCGGCGGGGGTCTCGCGAGCAGTCGAGCACGCGGCCGCGTCCCGGACGGCCCAGTCCTCCCGGACCGCCCGGGCGACGGGGGAACGCCCGTGACCAGCCTCTACACGACCCTCAACCTCACCATGTCCATCCCCGTGGTGGCCGTGGCCCTCCTCGCCGCCTGGCGCCTGCGCGGGCAGGCCAGGCGCCGGTGGCTGATCGGGGTCGCCGGCGCGTTCGTGATCCTCATGATCCTCACCGCGGTGTTCGACAACATCATGATCTCGGCCGGGCTCGTGGCGTACGACGACGAACTCACCAGCGGCATCCGGCTGGGCGTGGCGCCCATCGAGGACTTCGCCTACGCCGTGGCCGCGGCGGTGTTCGTGCCCTCGGTGTGGGCGCTGCTCACCGAGTCTCCGCGCGTCGGGGCCGGGGTGGGGAGCCCGACGGTGTCGGGCAGGGGCGACGCGCTGCTGGCGCGCGGCCCGGGACACGGCGCCGCCGACGACGCCTACGCCGCCGCCGACGAGAGTCGCACCCCCGAGCGGTCCCCGTCACCCGGACTGCTCACCACGCTGTTCTGGTCGTCCCGGCCGGTGTCGTGGATCAACACCGCCGCGCCGTTCGCGCTGGCCTACTTCCTGGCCACCGGGGGGTTCGACCTCGTCGGCGCGATCGGCACGATCTTCTTCCTGGTGCCCTACAACCTGGCGATGTACGGGATCAACGACGTCTTCGACTACGAGTCGGACCTCCGAAACCCGCGCAAGGGCGGCGTGGAAGGATCGGTGCTCGAGCGCTCCCGTCACACCGCCACCCTCGTGGCCTCCGCGGTGACCACGGTGCCGTTCCTCGTCTATCTGGTGCTGGTGGGATCGCTGGAGTCGTCCCTGTGGCTCGCCGCGAGCGCCTTCGCCGTGATCGCCTACAGCGCCAAGGGGCTGCGGTTCAAAGAGATCCCGTTCCTCGACTCGGTCACCTCCGCCTTCCACTTCGTCTCCCCGGCCATCGTCGGCTGGACCATCGCGGGTGCCGACCTGACCGGGGGAGTGTGGGCGTGCCTGATCGCCTTCATGTTGTGGGGCGCCGCCTCGCAGGCCTTCGGTGCCGTGCAGGACGTCCGCTTCGACCGCGAGGCGGACCTGAAGTCCGTCGCCACCGTGCTCGGAGCGCGTGCCGCGGTGTGGTTCGCGCTGGCCTGCTACGCCGCCGCGGTGATCGTCCTGCTGGTAGCGGCGCCGTGGCCCGCGTCCGGGGCCGCCTTCGCGATCCTGCCGTACCTGGCCACCGTCGCGGCCTATGTCAGAGTCACCGACGCGGACGCCGAGCGCACCAACGAGGGCTGGAAGCGCTTTCTGGTGCTCAACATGCTGGCGGGGTTCTGCGTCACGCAGATCATCCTGTGGTCGGTGCTCGTCTGGTCCTGACGCTCGGGCCCGTTCAGCGCCGGAGGCGCTGCATCCAGCGCTCGGAGGGCGGCGAGGTGCGCCAGTTGCGGGCGATCGTCCGGAACGCACGGGAGAAGCGCCGCCGCATCGCGGCGGGATCGTCGAACGGACGCGCGGAGATACCCACGGTCAGCGAGCGGTCCACCCGCAGCCGGTCGTCGGCGCCGAACTGGAACGACAGGTCGATGTCGTCGTGCAGTTCCGGGTCCGACCGGTCGACTCCGTCGCGGACGCGCTCCCAGGCCGTGCGCCGCATCGCCAGATTGGACCCGAACAACACAGGGTGGGCCATCGCGGCGCCGACGGAGAAGAAGTAGGCGTCCATGTAGAGCAGCTGCGCGGCGCGGGCCCGCCACCCGCTCAGTCCGATGAACTCGCCGGGGCCCGAGAGCGCCACGAGACCCGGGTCCTCGGCGAACGCGCTCTCGATGCGCTGCATCCAGTCCGGGCCCGGGCGGGAGTCCGCGTCCAGGCGGGCGATCACGTCGCCCGAGGCCCGGTCGTAGCCGGCGGCGGCGGCCGAGGGGATGCCCCGGACCGGCTCGGTCACCACTCGCGCGCCGGCCTCGCGGGCGACGTCCGCACTCGTGTCGGAGCATCCGTTGTCCACCACGACGATCTCGTCCGGCGGCCTCGTCTGGCCGTGCAGGGCCGCGAGGCACCCGGCGAGCTCGTGGGCGTCATCGAGGACGGGGACGACCACGGAGAGGCGCATGCCCCACATCCTGCCAGCGGGGCGTCGACCCCGCTCCACCGGGCGATTTGTGCCCCGTTCGAGCCTGTGTGTAATCTGCTAGAGGCTTTCACCCCGAGCCGCGAAGAGCTTCGCGACCCAGGGTGGCCGGCCCCCTTAGCTCAGTCGGTAGAGCGTTTCCATGGTAAGGAAAAGGTCGACGGTTCGATTCCGTCAGGGGGCTCGCACTGTGCGGGGCGGCCCGATCGCCCGACTGGCAGCGCATGCCGGTGTAGCTCAGCTGGTTAGAGCGCACGACTCATAATCGTGAGGTCGGGGGATCGAGTCCCCCCACCGGTACCGATCGACACACACGAAGGCCGCCCACGGGTCGTGGGCGGCCTTCGTCGTTCATCCGGAGTAGCTCCTTATTGCGCAGCGGCCTCCACCTGCGCCGCGGCCTCCTGGCGGCGGCGGCGACGGTGCCGGGCGTGCTGGATGATGCTCGCCGCCACGGCCAGCGCCAGCAGGCCGTAGAGCACGAGGGTGATGTTCGAGGAGACCAGGATCGACATATCGCCCTCGGACTGTGCCAGCGACCGGCGCAGCTCGAGCTCCGCGAGCGGGCCGAGGATCGCGGCGATCAGGACCGGGGCCAGCGGGATCGAGAACCGGCGCATGACGAATCCCAGGATGCCGATCGCGATCACCATCCACAGGTCCAGTGTCGAGGAGGAGATCGCGTAGGTGCCGAGCATCGCGATCACCGTCACGCCGGCGTACAGGTAGTGGCGGGGGATCAACAGCAGCTTGGCCCACACGGCCGCGAACGGCAGGTTGATGACCAGCAGGATGATCAGTCCGACGAACAGGCTGGCGAGCAGCGGCCAGACCAGCGCGGCACTCGTCTCGAAGAGCATGGGGCCGGGCTGCATCCCGTACTGCTGGAACGCGGCCAGCATCATGGCGGCCGTCGCCGAGGTCGGCAGGCCCAGGACGAGCAGCGCGCCCATCGCGCTGCCGGCGGTGGCGTTGCCCGCGGCCTCGGGCGCGGCGACGCCCTGGAGCGCGCCGCGGGTGCCGAAGTCGGGATCGTGGCGCCGCGCGGCCAGGGCCTTCTCGGTGCCGTAGGCCAGGAACGTCGGCACCTCGGACCCGCCGACCGGGATCGTGCCGAAGGGCAGACCGAACGCCGTGCCCCGGAGGAAGGCGGGCACGACCTTGCGCATCTCCTTGCGGGTCGGGAACGGGGAGCCCTCGGTGGTCACCGGCCCGCCGACGTTCGCCTCGCGGCGGATCCGCGACGCCTGGTGCAGGACCTCGCCGAGGGCCAGCAGGCCGACGGTGATCACGATGATCGAGATGCCCTCGAACAGTGACGGGGTGTCCAGCGTGAACCGCTGGGTGCCGGTCATGGAGTCGGTGCCGACCAGGGCGAGCGCGAGCCCCAGCCCGAGTGCGGCGAGTCCCCTCACGACGGACTCGGCGACGACGGCCGAGATGGCGACGAAGGCGAACACCGCGAGGGCGAAGTACTCGGGAGAGGAGAACGCCCGGGCGAGGACGATCAGGTAGGGGGAGAACATCACGACGCAGGCGCACGCGATCATGCCGCCGGTGAAGGCGCCGATCGCCGAGATCCCCAGAGCCTTGGCCGCCCGGCCGCTCATGGCCATCCGGTGCCCTTCGAACGTCGTGGCTATGGCCGACGAGTTACCCGGTGTGTTGAGCAGGATCCCGGAGGTCGAGTCGCCGAACAGTCCGCCGAAGTAGATGCTGGCGAACATGATGAAGGCGCCGGTCGGGTCGAGTGTGAAGGTGACCGGCAGGAGCAGGGCGACCGCCATCGCGGAGCCGAGTCCCGGAAGGACGCCGACCGCGGTGCCGAGGAGGGCACCGATCAGCAGGAGGGTGAGGTTCATCGGGGTGAGCACCCCGGCCATGCCGTCACCCAGCAGGCTCAGTTGCTCCATGGCACGACTCCTTCCAGGATCCCGGCGGGTAGTCCCAGGCCGAGCCCGGCCGAGAACGCGATCTGGATGACGGAGGCGAAGATCACCGAGACGGCGATGTCGAAGACCGGGCGCCTGCTCCCCAGTGCGCGGCTGACGATCCAGAACAGCACGCTGGCGGTGACCAACCAGCCGACGGGCTGGAGAAGGATCGCGAACCCGACGAGGCCGGCGATCACGATCCCGGTCGTGCGGTAGTCGACGGGCACGTACTCCGAGTCGCCGCCGGCCGCGGGCGCCGTGGTGGCGGGGGAGTCCGCGTGGTCGTCGATCGCGGCCAGGTCCTCGAGCATGTCGGTGGACAGCTGCCCCATGGTCGAGGTGGCCGCGGTGTGGCGGGGGGTGCGGATGACGCTGATCGCCAGCAGTCCTCCGGTGAGGATCAGGAAGCCCGCCACCAGGCCGGGGAAGAACCGCGGCCCGGGTGCTCCCACCCCCTCGGGGACGTCCATGGTGATGGTCTGCACGATCATGAACGCGGCGATCGCGAGGACGCCCGCGGCGAACCCGAGCTCGGTCCGCTGACGCCACCAGCGGCGACGGTCGGTGGGCGGGGCGGCCGGGGCCGACGGGGCCGTCGTTCCCCCCGCGCTCGCCTGGTCGGTTACGAGTGTCATTGTCCCAACTCCCTGATGATGTCTTCGGTCGTGGCGATCTCCGCGTCGAGGAACCGGGCGAACTCGTCACCTGCCATGAACTCGTCGGTCCAGTTGTTGCGCTCGAGGGTGTCGCGCCATTCCCCGGTCTCGCGCATCTCCGCGATGATCGCGATGAGCTCGTCCCTGACCTCGTCAGGGATGCCCGGTGGGGCGACGAGCCCGCGCCAGTTCGACATGGACACGTCCACTCCTTGTTCGATGAAGGTCGGGGTGGACAGCTCCCCGACCGGGGTCGCCGACGAGACCCCGAGCGCGCGGAGCTCGCCCGCCTCGATCTGGGCGTCGAAGTCGTTGGCGCCGGAGATGGCCCCCACCGCGGAGCCGCTGATCATCGACCTCACGACCTCGCCGCCCCCGGAGTAGGCGATGTAGTTGATCTGGGCCGGGTCGATCCCGGCGGCCTCGGCGAGCATGCCCGTGAGCAGATGGTCGATGCTCCCGAGTGAACCGCCCGCGATCGCCATCCCCGGATGCTCCCGCCACGCCGCCAGGAATTCCTCGAGCGTCTGATACGGGGAGTTCGCGGGGACCACCAGCACGTTGTAGTCGTCGGCCAGACGGGCGATCGGCGTCGTGTCCTCGAGCGTGGCGTCGGAATCCTGCAGGATCACCCCGCCCACCATCACGCCGCCGGTGACCAGCAGGGAATCGGTACGCCCGGCGAGCTGGACGAACTGGGTCAGCCCGATGGTGCCGGCCGCGCCCGGGACGTTGCGGACCCGCACCGCGTTGACGATCCCGTTGGTCATGAGGGCCTGCTGGGCTTCTCTGCCGAACGTGTCCCATCCGCCGCCGGGGGCGGCCGGTGCGATGATGGCCAGTTGGGTCCGGGGGTTGTCACCGCCTCCGGAGCGGCTGGCGTCGGTCGCCGCGGCCGTGGTGAGCCCGACAGCGAGTACCGCGGTCAGGATGCGGGCAAGGGGGTGTCGCATCAACGGTCCTTCCAGATGTCCGGCGGCGTGAGTGCCACCGGGGTATGGGCTGAGCATGGATCGGCGACGTGTGATGTGGGGCACAACTAGTCTTTGTGCTCATTGATGCTCACGAGGAGAGGAGCGGGGTGGCGCGATACTCGGAGTGGCTGCTCGAGCGGCGGTTCCGCCTCGTCGTGGTGGTGGTGATCCAGTTCGCGGTGGTGGTGACCTGCGTGGGACTGACGGCCTATGCCGCCGCCCGGGTCCAGGAGCGGCAGGTTCGCGAGGCCATGACCGAGCGGGTCCTCGCGGTCGCGCGCAGCCTCGCGGAGCTCGACCAGGTGCGGGACGCCATCGGGAGCGGGGACGCGGAGCAGGAGCTGCAACCGCTGACCGAGCTGATCCAGCAGGCGTCCGGGGTCGACTACGTGGTGATCAGCGACGCGCGAGGGATCCGGATCACCCACCCTGTGCCCGCGGAACGCGGCCGGCCGGTCTCGACCGACCCGTCGGACGTGCTGGCGGGGGCCACCTTCGTCGGCACCGAGGAGGGGACCCTCGGTCCGACACTGCGCGCCAAGGTCCCGGTGTACCGCGGCGGGCTCGTCGTGGGTGCGGCATCGGTGGGGGTCCTGGAGTCGGAGATCGCCGCCGACCTGCGGTCCAGTCTCACGGCGATGGCACCCTGGGTGCTGCTGGCGATGGTGGTCGGGCTGACCGGGGCCGCCGGCGTCTCCGCGGCGATCGGCGCCCGGGTCCGCAGGCTGGAGGCGGAGAACGCCGAACTGGGAGAGCAGCGACGGCTGTCCAGGGCGCTCCGCGAGCAGACCCATGAGTTCCGGACCCGGATCCACGCGGTGTACGGGCTCGTCGAGAGCGGTGAGTCCGACGCGGCGCTCGAGTATCTGGCGGAGCTCGCCCCGGTCACCGGCGCGGATACCCGCGACGGGGGTGTCGAGGACCCGCGCCTGCGCGCGGTGCTGGGGGAGATGGCCGCGGAGTACCGGTCGCGGGGAGGCCGGCTGGAGATCGACCCCCTGACCTCGACGAGTGCAGGTGAGCTCGGGGCGGACGACGTCTCGCTGATCGCGAATCTGGTGATCAACGCCGTCGAGGCGGCGGGTCCCGGGGGCCACGTCCACGTTCTGGTGCTGGCCGACGAGGTGGGCACCGAGGTCGCCGTGGGTGACGACGGGCCGGGGTTGGACCCGGAGGCGCTGCCGATGATGATGGAGCACGGGTACTCCACCAAGGCCCCGGGTGGGGAGCATGCGACGCGCGGCGTCGGCCTGGCGGTGGTCTGGCAGATCGTGCGGGATCGTGACGGTGAGATCGAGGTGGGCAGATCCCCGGCCGGCGGGGCGCTGGTGACCGTGCGGCTGCGGAGGAGACGATGACGGGCGAGGGACAGGGCAGCCGCGCCATCCGCACCCTGATCGTCGACGACGATCCCGTGGCGCGGCGCCTGCACAGTCGCTACGTGGAGGGCGTCGCGGGCTTCAGCGTGGCCGCCGCGGTGGCCGACGGGCAGGCGGCGGTGGGGTGGGTGGCCGGTGGCGGGATCGACCTGGTGCTGCTCGACATCGGACTCCCGGGGTTCAGCGGTATCGAGGTGCTGCACCGGATCAGGACGATCTCCCGCCGCCCGATCAGTGTGATCGTGGTGAGTTCTCTCCGGGACCGCGTCACCGTGCGGCAGGCGCTGTCCGGGCAGGTCGCCGGATACCTGGTCAAGCCGTTCACCAGGGCGGCGATGGTGGATCGCCTGGAGCGGTTCCGCTCCGAATTCGGCGCCGGACCACCCGCGGAGCTCGACTCGTTCGGCCAGGGGGAGATCGACGCCCTGCTGCGGAGGGGGGCGGGGAGGGGGCCCACGGCGCCCGCCGGTTCGGCCTCGGCGCCCGCCGGTTCGGGTACGGCGCCCGCCGGGCCGGCCCCCGCGTCGGGCAACCGCGCCCCGGAGCGGCTCCCCAAGGGTTTGTCCGAGCCGACGCTGAACGCGGTCCTGGCCGCACTGGACGACGGCGCCGGACACTCGGCCGCCGAGGTCGCGCGCGCGAGTGGCGCCTCCCGCGCGACTGTGCGCCGCTATCTCGATCATCTGCACCGCAACGGCGCCGTCGACGTCTCGCACCGGTACGGGGGCCGAGGCCGGCCGGAGTTGCTCTACCGGATCGTCGTGTCCTGACGGGCGCTCACACCCCGAACGTCGACCTGGGATACCCGGCCTCTACGTCTGTGACGACGTTGACCAGGTACGGCACCCCGCTGGCGAACGCGCGGTCGAGAGCCGGGCCGATCTGCGCGGGATCGGTGACCATCTCTCCCGCCCCACCGAGTGCTCTGACCACCTCGTCGTACCGGGTGCGGGGCGCGAGGTCGGCGATCACGTCGTAGCCGTACAGCATCTGCATCGGCCCCTTCTCCAACCCCCACGCGCCGTTGTTGCCCATCACCATCACCACGGGCAGGTGGTGACGGACCAGGGTGTCCACGTCGACAAGAGAGAATCCGGCGGCACCGTCGCCGAGCAGCAGGACCACCTGGCTGGACGGCCGGGCGATCCGGGCGGCGATCGCGGCGCCCAGGCCGCCGAACGGCCCCGGGTCCAGCCAGTTCCCGGGTCGGGCGGGTTCGATGAACTTGCCGGCGAAGGAGACGAAGTCGCCGCCGTCGCCGATCACGACGGCGTCCTCGGCCAGTCGCGGTAGCAGCTCTCCGTAGATTCGCGCGGGGTGGATCGGATCGGCGCTCGCACCGAACAGCTCGAGGTCGGCGGCGTGGGTGGCGTCGGCCTTCTCGCGCAACGACCGTGCCCACGCGCTCCAGTCCGGCCTGGTCGACCGACGCTGCACCGCCTCGGTCAGCGCGTCCAGCACCTCCCCCAGGTCGCCGGCGGTGGCGACGGCGGGGTCCGCGTGTCGACTGAGCTGGCCCTCGGAGTCGGCGACGTGCACGACCGTCGCGGGCTCCGCCCCGTCCTTCCCGCCGAACACCCCGTACCCCAGGCGGAAGTCCAGTGGGGTCCCCACCACCACGACGAGGTCGGCGTTCCCGAACGCCATCCCCCGCGCCTTGGACACCAGGAGCGGATGCCCCGCGGGGATGATCCCCCGGCCCATGCCGTTGGGGATCGCGGGCAGTCCGAGAGTGTCCACGTAGCGCAGCGCGGCGTGCTCGGCGCCGTCCGCCCAGACGTCGGAGCCCACCACGAGGACGGGCCGCTGCGCGCCCACCAGCAGTTCGGCGATCCGGTCGACCGCATCGGTGTCGGGGCAGCGATCCGGGGTGGGCCCGGAACCCGGCCCCGGTCGCACGGATTCGCACCGGTCGAAGAAGTGGTCCATGTGCACGTCGAGGAACGCCGGCCCACGATGGGCGGAGCGGGCGGCCGTGAAGGCGCGGTGGGTGGCGCCCGCGATGTCGGCGGTGTCGCGGGCCGTCTCTGCGGACACCGTCACCGGCCGCACCAGTGGGACGTGGTCGAACTCCTGGAGGCTGCCGGTTCCCCAGCGGCCCGCGGGTGCGCGACCGCCCAGCACCACCATGGGGGCGCCGGAGAACGACGCCTGGGAGATCGCGCTGATCCCGTTGGTGACGCCCGGGCCGGCGGTGAGCACCGCCAGGCCGGGGGAGCGGGTGAGCTTGCCGGTGGCCTCGGCGGCGAACGCCGCGGTCTGCTCGTGCCGGACGTCGAGCAACGAGATCCCGTGATCCTCCTTCTCCGCCGCGTCGTACATGGGGAAGACGTGCGCTCCGGAGAGCGTGAACATCGTCCGCACGCCGTGGACCGCGGCGACGGCGGTGGCGTGGGAGCCGCCGTGGCCCGCCACCGGGCCGGGTCCCTCGGGGCCTCCACCCGCGACGCCGTGGTCGTCTCGATCGTGTGCTGCCTGCTCGTTCTGGCTCACGGGCGCTCTCCCTGGTCGACTATCCCCACCGTAGGAGCCCTACCCCCGCCGCATCGGCGGTTTGGCGCGGACGGGCTGGGGTAGCGTCGGCCGGTGTGAGCACAGACAACGCGGACGACCACGTCGTCGTCGTCACCGGCGACCCCGTCACCGTCACCTCCGAGGTGGTGGCGCGGTTCGCCGAATCCGTCGGCGCGCCCTCCGGTCAGGCCCCGGCCACCCTGGCCGCCGCCCTCACGGCGCCGGTCCAGCGCGCGGTGATGGAGCACCCGGACCTGCGGATCGACCTGTCCCGCACCCTGCACACCGCCCAGTCGTCCCTACACCACCGGCCCATCGTCGTCGGTGACGTCCTCACCGCGACCGCGACGGTCACCGGCGTCCGGTCCGCGCGCGGCGGGCGCATGATCGGGTTCGACACGGTGCTCCGCGACCCGTCCGGCACCGCTGTCCAGACCCTGTCCAGTGCCCTGCTCACCGCGGAGGTCGAAGGATGACGACAGGCGATCCGACGACGGGCGATCCGATGACGACGAGGCGACCGGAGCCGGGCGAGCCGATCGGCGCCCGCAGCCTGGAGATCACGCGCGAGGACCTCCGCCGGTACGCGGACGCGTCGGGTGACCACAACCCCATCCACCTGGACGACGACGCCGCCCGCGCGCTCGGGCTGCCCGGAGTGGTCGCGCACGGGATGCTCACCTCGGCACTGGCGATCGGGGTCGTGGCCGAGTGGGCCGGGGGAGCGGACCGGGTGGTGGCCACCTCCATCCGGTTCGCCGGTCCGGTGGTGGTGCCCGCCGACGCCCCGGCCGTGCTGGTGGTGGACGGTGCGGTGAAGAAGATCTCAGGCGACGGCTCCACGGCAGATGTCGGACTCGCCGTGACCTGCGGCGGGTCCAAGGTGTTCGGCAAGGCGATCGTCACCGTCGCGATTTAGGGCCACTGCCGGGGCTGTCGTACACTTGCGACGCCCGACCGCCCGCGGTCGCGGCCCACGCTGCCTCAGGCAGCCGCCGACACTGTAGAGTCGAGGCGTTCGTGCGGTCCGCGGTTCGCGAGACGGCACGGGTGGCCGGGAGACCGGCCGAAGGGGCGTAGCTCAATTGGCAGAGCAGCGGTCTCCAAAACCGCAGGTTGCAGGTTCAAGTCCTGTCGCCCCTGCCCTTCCCGCCAGCCACAGTCGACCCGGAGGTACCGCGTGAGTCAGGATCGCGACGACGACACCAGCGGCGCGCGCGGTTCCGACGGCGCGGCCGTCCCCACCGGTGCCCCTGTTCCGACCGGCAAAGCCGGCCGGGGCGACACCACCGTCGCCAGTCGTGTCCGCACCGATGCGGACACCGCGGAGGACACGCGGAACAGCCGCGCCAACCCGTTCCAGTACATCGGGCAGGTCGTCGAGGAACTGCGTAAGGTCATCTGGCCGACGCGCAACCAGATGGTCACCTACACCATCGTGGTGTTCCTGTTCCTGATCTTCATGACCGCGCTGGTCTCCGGCGTCGACTTCGGCGCGGGCAAGCTCGTCGAGCTCGTCTTCGACCGCTGACACCCGCCGCTGGAGGTCCGGGGCGAGAACCGGACCGCCGAACTTCGAGAGGACCGCATTTTCCGTGAGCGACATCGAGCAGAGCCCCGAGTCCGAGGACGTCGAGCAGAGCCCGGCCGCCGCCGAGCAGGCCGAGACCGAGGCGGACGCGGTGCTCGGTGACACGTCGGCGGATCCCTCCGACGCGGCGGTCCCGCCGACCGCAGAGGCCGTGGCGGATGCGATCGACGCTGTCGCGGGCGCCGACGAGTCAGAGGCTGCCGACGAGGCCGAGGCGTCCGACGAGTCAGAGGCGACCGACGCGACCGAGGCCTCCGCCGAGGAGGCTGCGCCCGCGATCGACCCGGTCATCGCCTTCAAGCGTCAGCTCCGCAAGCTCCCGGGCGACTGGTTCGTCATCCACTCGTACGCGGGGTACGAGAACAAGGTCAAGGCCAACCTGGAGACGCGTGCGGTCACCCTCGGGGCCGAGGACAAGATCTATCAGGTCGAGGTCCCGATCGAGGAGTACACCGAGGTCAAGAACGGCCAGAAGAAGGTCGCCAACCGTAAGGTCCTTCCCGGTTACGTGCTGGTCCGCATGGACCTGGACGACGAGTCGTGGGGCGTCGTCCGTAACACCCCGGGTGTCACCGGATTCGTCAGTGCGACCGGGGGCGCGGCCGGTGCGCCCACCCCGCTCTCGCTGAGCGACGTGGCCAAGTTCCTGGCCCCCAAGCCGGAGAAGAAGGCCGCCGCCCCCGGCGGAGAGGCCGAGGGTGGACTGGTCCCGCAGGCCGTCGAGGTGGAGTTCACGGTCGGCGAGTCGGTCACCGTCATGGACGGCCCGTTCGCCACTCTGCCCGCCAGCATCTCGGAGGTCGATCCGACCTCGCAGAAGCTCAAGGTGCTCGTCTCCATCTTCGGTCGCGAGACGCCGGTCGAACTGGGATTCTCGCAGGTCGAGAAGATCGACTGACGCACCCGGTCACCCGGACGCCCCCGCCCCGTGCACACCGCGCGTGGCGGGTCGCGTCGTTTCGACCGCGATTAGGGATCAACCCGATCCCGCGCGTAGAATCGGCAAGGTTGCGCGTACGCGCACACGACAGTCGGCCCCCCACGTGTACAGCGTGGAGCCGAGATCCAGTCGAAGAACCAGGAAGACTGAGGAAGACGATGCCTCCGAAGAAGAAGAAGGTCTCAGGGCTGATCAAGCTCCAGATCAACGCCGGCGCAGCCAATCCGGCACCGCCGGTCGGCCCGGCTCTGGGTGCCCATGGTGTCAACATCATGGAGTTCTGCAAGGCCTACAACGCCGCCACCGAGAACCAGCGCGGGAACGTCGTGCCGGTCGAGATCACGGTCTACGAGGACCGGTCGTTCGACTTCAAGCTCAAGACGCCGCCGGCCGCCAAGCTCCTGCTCAAGGCCGCGGGCCTGCAGAAGGGGTCGGGCACGCCGCACTCCGCCAAGGTCGGCAAGGTCTCCATGGACCAGGTCCGCGAGATCGCCCAGACCAAGATGGAAGACCTCAACGCCAACGACGTCGACCAGGCCGCGAAGATCATCGCCGGCACCGCCCGCTCCATGGGCATCACGGTCGAGGCCTGACCTCCACCACCACACATCACCGTGGGAGGGCAGCTCAGGCCCGCACCACACCCGACCGTCGCGGTAACGATGCGACAGGAATGGAAATCTCATGAGCAAGAACAGCAAGGCCTACAAGGCCGCAGCTGAGAAGGTCGACCGCACCAAGCTGTACTCGCCTCTGGATGCCCTGGCCCTGGCCAAGGACACCTCCTCGACGAAGATGGATGCCACCGTCGAGGTCGCCATGCGACTTGGCGTCGACTCCCGCAAGGCGGACCAGATGGTCCGTGGCACCGTGAACCTTCCGCACGGTACCGGTAAGACCGCCCGCGTCATCGTCTTCGCCGCGGGCGAGAAGGCCACCGAGGCCGAGGCCGCCGGTGCTGACGTCGTTGGCTCCGACGACCTCATCGAGCGGATCCAGGGCGGCTGGCTCGACTTCGACGCGGCGATCGCCACCCCGGACCAGATGGCCAAGGTCGGCCGTGTGGCCCGCGTGCTCGGTCCGCGTGGCCTCATGCCCAACCCCAAGACGGGCACCGTCACGATGGACGTGACCAAGGCCGTGGGCGACATCAAGGGCGGCAAGATCACCTTCCGCACCGACAAGGCCAACAACCTGCACTTCATCGTGGGCAAGGCCTCCTTCTCCACGGAGCAGCTCACGGAGAACTACCAGGCCGCGGTCGACGAGGTCATGCGCCTCAAGCCGTCCTCCTCCAAGGGCCGCTACATGCAGAAGGTCACCATCTCCACGACGACCGGCCCCGGCATCCCGGTCGATCCGTCGGCGATCTCCAAGCTCCTCGAGGCGGGTTCCGACTCCGAAGCGAGCTGATCTGCTCGGCTGAGACGCCACCAGCTCGGCTGAAGGCCCCGCGACCGGTTATCCGGACGCGGGGCCTTCCCGCATTTCCCGGCATGCCGTGAGCGGCCGGCCGCCGGCCGACCGGTCCGCAGCCGCTCCTCCCGATGGCGTCTCGCGTGCCGGCATGCCCGCCCCCCACGCAGCCGCTCCTCGCGATGGCGTCTCGCCGTCGCTTCGGGGCGTGCGAGACGCCATGTTCGGGCGCGGCTGTGGGGGAGATGGGGCTGCGGCGAGGGCGAGACGCCATCGCAACGAGCGGCCCCGGGCTCGGATTCCCTCGCGTTCGCACGCGCGGTACGGCAGCCCGGAGCACACAGTGACCTAGCTCACCCGCATGGCAATGCCCTCGGGTATGGTTGGGTCACGCGGTCGCCGTCGGCACGCCCGCCCCGCTACCGGAGGGGGCCACGATCGGGGTCGACCGGATTACCCGCGGTGGCCGCCGCGGACGAGGTGCTCGACGATCGCGGTGACGACGTCCGCGACACGGTCCGTCAGCTCAGCGCGGCGCTGCAGACCGTCTCCGACGGCCGCGACGACATCTTCGCCACCGTCCGCAACCTCGAGGCCTTCACCGCCGCGATGGAGGGTTCCGGCGAGCAGATCACCACCTTCAACGAGGTGATGGCGGCGGTGACCGTCTCGGTGTCGCGCGGCCGGGGGGAGATCGGCCCGGCGCTCACCGAGCTCGACCTGGCAGTCGACGAGGTCCGCGACTTCGTCCGCGACAACCGGCAGGTGGGCATCGAGACCGTCCGGACGACCACCGACCTGCTGACGGTGCTGGCCGAGCAGCGCGACGACATCGCCCAGATCCTGCACGTCGCACCCACCGCGCTGTCGAACCTGCAGGGGATCTACCAGCCGTCGCAGAACGCGGTGATCTCGTCCCTCGCGCTGACCGACTTCGCGAACCCGATGCAGTTCATCTGCTCCGACCTGGCCGCTGCAGAGGAGACCGACGTGCACACCGCCTCCGAGGAGTGCGTGCGACTGCTCGGCCCCACGCTCACCGCGCTGGCGGTGGACTACCCGCCCGTGGCGATCAATCCCAGCCGCGGCGTCGGGGCGCTGCCGCACCAGCTCGACTACACCCACGACCACCTGCGGCCGGCTCCCGCCCTCGCGACCCCTGCCGACGCGTCCCCGACCCCCGCCGGCCCGGCGGACGGTCGCGTCGGCGTGACCGACCTGCTCACCGAGGGCGTCCGGTGACCGGGCGGCGCGCCGTGGGCGCGGCGCTGCTGGTCGTGTCGACGACGACGATGAGCGGTTGCGACTGGAAGGGGCCCAACAGTCTCCCGCTGCCCGGGACGGCCGGGGGCGGGCCGGACGGCTACTCGGTGACGGTGCAGCTCGCCGACGTCACCACCCTGGACCGCAATGCCCGTGTCCGGGTCGGCGACGTGACGGTGGGCCGCATCGCCGACATCCGCCTCGGCCCGGGGTTCGCCGAGGTGACGGTCGACCCCGACGGGGAGGTCCGCCTGCCGCGCAACGCCACGGCCCGGGTGGGGCAGAGCAGTCTCCTCGGTGCGTCCCACCTCGAGCTGTCGGCACCTCCGGGCGAACCCGCCGAGGGCACGCTGTCCGACGGCGACCTCGTCCCGGTGGAACGCAGCGGCGGGTACCCCACCACGGAGCAGACGCTGGCCACGCTCGCGGCGGCCCTCGGCGGCAGCGGCCTGGCCCAGGCGGCGGAGGTCTTCGGGGAACTCGACGTCGCGATGACCGGCCGCACCGACGAGGTCCGGGCGGTGGCGGGACGCCTCAGCGAGTTGCTCACCGGGCTCGAGGCGCAGAAGGAGGACATCGTGGTGGCGTTGGAGTCACTGGAGAGGCTCTCGACCGAACTCGCGATCCGCAGCGACGAGGTGGAGGGCGGGGTCGCCGACCTCGGGCCCGCACTCCAGGTCCTCGCGCAGCGGCGGCAGCGGCTCGTCGAGGCCACCCGCGCGGTGGACACCGTCACCGCGACCGCGGGCCGTGTCGTCGAGGCCTCCGGCGGTGACCTCCGTGCCGGTCTGGAGTCCCTCGACCCCGTCCTGCAGGGACTGGCGGATTCGGGGGCTCGCTCACCGAGTCACTGCGCTACCTGGCCACCTTCCCGTTCCCGCTGGACACCTACCGCAACGCGGTGCGCGGGGACTACGCCAACGGCACGGTCATCCTCGACCTTCGGCTGCCGGTCCTGGACACCGCGCTGCTCATCGGCACACCGTTCGAGGGGTCGCTAGCGTTGCTCGACACCATCCTGGGCGTACCCGCCCCACCCCGTTGACCAGTCCGACGTCGCCCACCGCCCCGCCTTCCCAATGGCCTTCCGGGACGATCGGGGTGGAGCGCATGGACGCCGCGCCGTCGGGGCGGACGATCTTCTCCTGCAGGACTAGCGGGATCTCGAACTCGCCGGCGGGCAGTCCCAACGGATTGTCGGGACGTCCGGTGTCGAACCGGTCGCGTGGGAGGTAGCCGCCCGCGAGACCGCCGTAGACGTTGAGGCGGGTGATGGCCATGGCGTGGTCGTGGTGCCAGAGCCCGGCCGCCTCCTGCCGGTTGTCGAAGTGGTGGAGGTGGCCCTGCCCGGGGAAGGACGACTGCTCCGTGTGGCCATCGCTGGCGGGCTCGGTGACCCCGCCGTGCAGGTGTAGCGACGTGGGTACCCGGGTACGCACCGACTCCGACAGTCCGTGCAGGCTCGTGTCGATGTCCGCGGCGTGTGGGTGGACTGAGATCTCATTGCGGTAGGTCAGCGTCGTCCGCACTCCGGCGTGCGATCACCGGACCCAGGTAACTGGCCGCGCCGTAACCCAAGGTCATCGTCGCGGGGAGGTCGCGGTGGAACCGGTGGGGTGCCCGTCCGCGCGGACAGTTCCAGGGACTCTCCGGGCAGGACGTCCGGACGCGGGAGTTCGTCCACGTAGGGCTCGAGGACGGGGGAGTGGAACAACAGCGGGCTCGGACCAAGCGATCCCGGGCCGACCTGTGCGCGGGTGGCGGACGCGCCGACGAGTCCCATGCCCGCCACACCGGCCACCGTGCCGAGGAGTCTTCGCATCGTCACCACGGGCCCGCGAGCGCCGCCACCGAACCCGACCATGAGAGCTCCCGCTGCTATGACACGAGTCACAGTACCCTACGGTGTGGTTCGGAGGTGGGGATCACCGAGTGACCGGGGGAGAGATGGCCCGACGGGACATGAGCCGACTCCCGAGGGTGAGAGCCGTGGGCGTGGCACTGCTTCGCGTGGGGTCACGGGGGTTGGGTATCCGCGAGTGCCGAAGCGGATGCAGGCGCGGCCGTGCCCGTCCCCGGGATCGCCACCGCGCCGTCGCAGGTGCCTTGGCGGTGGTGGCCAAGGGGGTCGGCGACGTCGAGAACCCCAGCCGCGGGCTGAGGACCCACGACACGATCCTCGCGTGGGAACCCGCCTGGATGGACCCGATCTGCGAGGGGTTTCGGGAGGCCGTACGTGGCTCGGACCTGCTCGTCCGGCTCCACGCGGACGGCCTCCGGGCGCGCGGGGTGGTCTACACCGACATCGTCTCGACGGTCGACCTGCTCGTGCACCCACCGCTGGAACAGTCCCCGCCCGGCACAGAGGTGCGGGTCGTCCGGCCGTTCGCGGGCAGCCGGCCCGTGTGGCACGGCGAACCCGGGCGCGACCCGGACTCGCGCGCTCTGGTCATGGAGGCCCTCGGTCCGATGTAGGGTGACGACGATGACGACACGACACGGTGCCGCGGGCCGATGACCCGGGGGTCGACATGGTCCGCCCGGCCGAGCGGTCCGCGCACGGGGCGCCTCTCGGCGGAGGACTGGGCCCGCGCCGGGCTGGACCTGCTCATGACCGAGGGCAGGTCCGCGGTCAAGATCAGCAGACTCTGCGCCGACTTCGGCGTCACGAAGGGCAGCTTCTACTGGCATTTCGCCGACTTCGACGCGCTCATGGCCGCCATCGCCAGGCTCTACTTCTCGCAGGAGATGGACGCCGCCCGTGGTCTGGTCACCATGGAGGAGATGCCACCCGACGCACGGCTGGAGACCATGAGCGCGATGCTCGTGGAATCCCGCGCCTGGGAGGGGGAGGCCGCGATCCGCGAATGGGCCAGGGCGGACGAGACCGTCGCCGAGGCGGTTGCCGAACTGGACCAACGCATCCTGCGGGTGGTCCACGACGCGTTCGTCGAACTCGGGTTCTCCGAACGGGGGGCGAGGATCCGCGCCGGCGTCTTGGTGTACGCCGGCATCGGGTTCGTCTACGGGCGCTCAGCGCTGCCCGTGCCCACCGTGGAGGAGATCCACGACGTGCTGGCGCTGCTGGTGAAGCCCGAGACCTGACCTCCGGGGCCAGGTCGGGGAGCGCGGGTCAGACCGCCACCCGGACCGTGAGCCCCCTCCGCTTGATCCGCGCCGAGAACTCGGTCACGGTGCCGCAGTCCTCGCCGTCGATCTGGAACGCGGCCGGTTTCTCCAACACGCGGGCGGTGATCCCCACGCCTTGGCGGAAATCCAGTGGCCGGGTCCGATGCTCTTCTTTCCCGCTCTCCTGGGTGGAGTTCCTCCGCAGTATCGGCTTGAGCCGGTGCTGGAACGTGTGATGGGCCAGCACCGCACCCGCCTGCGCCCACCCGAGAGGGCCCTTGGCGCGCAGAGCGAGAACGTCCAGGAGTCCGTCGTCGATGACGGCGTCGGGCAACAGCACCATCCCCGCCTGCAGCATCCCGCAGTTGGCCACCAGGAGGGTGCGCGCGCGGGTCTGGATCGGCGATCCGTCGTCGAGGGCGTACTCGACCCGGATCCGGTGGCCGCGCAACAGCGTGTTGGCGAACGCGCCGACGTACGCGAGCCAGCCCACCCGTGCCTTCAGTTTGTCGTCGGTGCCCGCGATCATGTCGGCGTCCATCCCGGCGCCGAGCATCACGAGGAACACGTCATCGTGGGACACGCCGTCGCCGTCGGTGTAGTGGACCTCGCCGAGGTCGATCGCGCGGCTCCGACCGCTCATGGCGACACGCAACGCACGGTCGACATCGTCCAACGGGACGCCGAGGTTGCGGGCGAGCAGGTTCCCGGTTCCCAGGGGGACGACTCCCATCGGCACCGAGGTGCCGAGCAGGCCCTGCGCCACCGACCGTACGGTGCCGTCGCCGCCGCACGCGATCACCAGTCCGACACCGTCGGCGGCCGCCCGTGCCGCCTGACCGGTGCCCGGGTCCTCCTCGGTGGTCTCGTAGAAGACGGGATCCGTCCACCCGTGCCTGGACGCCCGCTCCTCGGCGAGGCGGCGGACCTCGTCGATTCCGACCTTGGTGGGGTTGTAGACGACGGCGAGGCGAGACGGGGCTGGGGACACCGCACCAATGTGTCAGAAAGCCGACCGGCCCGCCATTCGTCGCCCCCGGGCGGATTTGGTATGCGACGGCGGCCGCCTATATCCTTGGGTCCGAAGTTTGAACGCCTGGGAGCTCTGCTCTCGGGCACCTGATCAAGTTTCACCGAAGACCGCAGGTCGCCGCTCCCGCCGGGGGTGGTCGAAGGGTCCGGGAGCGCCCGGACGGCCCGCGCAGGAGAACACCGGTCAGCGTCGGATGTGCCGTGGGTCCCCAGGGGCCCGTGCCAGCTCCTCCACGCCCCGTGCCACCTGCGCACGGGGCGTTCGTGTTTTCTCGGGCGAGATGATGCAGAAAGGAGGCGAAACATGGCAAAGCCCGCAAAGGTCCAGGCCGTCGAGGAGATCAAGCAGCACTTCCAGAACTCCACGACCGCCGTGGTCACCGAGTACCGCGGACTCTCCGTCCCGCAGGTCACCGAACTGCGCAAGACGCTGGGTGACGCGGCCACGTACACCGTGGCCAAGAACACCCTGGTCAAGCGTGCGGCTGAGGAAGCCGGAGTCGAGGGTCTCGATGACCTCCTGTCCGGTCCCACCGCCATCGCGTTCGTCACCGGTGAGGTCGTGGACGCCGCCAAGGCGCTCAAGAACTTCGCCAAGGACAACAAGGCGCTCGTCATCAAGGGCGGTGTCATGGACGGCTCACCGCTGTCCGCCACCGAACTCGACAAGATCGCCGATCTCGAGTCCCGCGAGGTCCTGCTCGCGAAGATGGCCGGTGCCCTCAAGGGTAACCAGACCAAGGCCGCCGGCCTGTTCAACGCGCCCGCTTCGCAGCTGGCACGTCTGTTCGCGGCGCTCGAGGACAAGAAAAACTAACCCCACATGCTTCCGGGCCGTCTGACGGCACCGGGACCAACAGAAAGGACGCCACCATGGCGAAGCTCAGCAACGACGAGCTGCTCGAGGCCTTCAAGGAGATGACTCTTCTGGAGCTCTCCGAGTTCGTGAAGCTGTTCGAAGACACCTTCGAGGTCACCGCGGCCGCTCCGGTCGCCGTCGCGGCTGCCGGCGCCCCGGCTGCCGGTGGCGAGGCCGCCGCCGAGCAGGACGAGTTCGACGTCGTCCTCGAGTCGGCCGGCGACAAGAAGATCGGCGTCATCAAGGTCGTGCGCGAGCTCGTGTCGGGCCTGGGCCTCAAGGAGGCCAAGGATCTCGTCGAGTCCGCCCCCAAGGCGATCGTCGAGAAGGTCGACAAGGAGGCCGCCGAGGCCGCCAAGACCAAGCTCGAGGAGGCCGGCGCGACGGTCACCCTCAAGTGATCTGACGCACTACCGCTTCACCAGGGACGGCCCGGCGATATCGCCGGGCCGTCCCTGTCCTATTTGCGTTCCACTCGCCCGTTTCCTCACGCCCGCCTGCCCTCTGGCCGCGAAAACGAAACACTTTTCCACGGGATGTAACAAAGCATGCCTCCGGAGCGGTAGTTTATAGTGACCGTGGCCACAGATGATGGCTGCAGTGAGGAGTGGTGTCGTGGGCGCAGAGGTATCCGTCGAAGGTCTGACCAAGTCCTTCGGAACGCAGGCGATCTGGGAGGACGTCTCGTTCACCCTTCCCGTGGGAGAGGTCAGCGCGCTCCTGGGTCCGTCGGGCACAGGAAAGTCGGTTTTCCTCAAGTCGTTGATCGGCCTGCTCCGTCCAGAGCGCGGCAAGATCATCATCGACGGCACGGACATCCTCCAGTGCACCGTCAAGGAGCTCTACGAGATCCGCAAGCTCTTCGGCGTCCTGTTCCAGGACGGGGCGCTGTTCGGCTCCATGGACCTCTACGACAACGTGGCGTTCCCGTTGCGTGAGCACACCCGCAAGTCCGAGTCCGAGATCCGTAGCATCGTCATGGAGAAGCTCGAGCTCACCGGCCTCACAGGGGCCGAGGGCAAGCTCCCCGCCGAGATCTCCGGAGGGATGCGCAAACGCGCCGGCCTGGCCCGTGCGCTGGTCCTGGACCCGGAGATCATCCTGGTGGACGAGCCGGACTCGGGGCTCGATCCGGTCCGCACCACGTACCTGGCGCAGTCGCTCATCGACATCAACGCGCAGATCGACGCCACCATCCTCATCGTGACGCACAACATCAACCTCGCCCGGACCGTCCCGGACAACCTGGGCATGCTCTACCGCAAGAAGCTCGTGATGTTCGGTCCCCGCGAGGTGCTGCTCACGAGCGAGGAGCCCTCGGTCCGCCAGTTCCTGCGCGGTTCCAAGCTGGGACCGATCGGGATGTCCGAGGAGAAGGACGACGCGCAGATGCGCGAGGAGCAGGCACAGGCGGACGCCGGCCACAACGACGGGTCCCCGGGAGCCGACGAGGTCACGGGTGTCCCGCCACAGATGCAGCCCACCCCGGGCGGCCCCGAGCGCCGGGGTGAGATCCGCCGTGAGAAGCGTGTGGCCGAGATGCTGGACACCCTCCCCGAGGGCGCCCAGACCGCCATCCGCGAGGAGTGGGCGGCCCGCGGCCACGGTAACAGTAGGGTCACAGCGTCGGCGCCGGTCGACGCCACCACGGGCGCTGCGGGTGGCGGCAGTCAGCGGCTGTCGACGACCACTACGGGTCCTAATGGGTCCGAGGACGCCGGAGAGATCGGAGGAAAGGCATGGCGGAGGGCGTGAACCAGCAACCCGCGGTGAAGGCCGGTGTGTCGCCAGCAGATGTCGGCGGAGGTGTCCGGACTGCGGTGGGCGGCGCCGGTGCGGTCTTCCGACTGTTCCTCGAGGTGTTCAGAGGGGTCTTCAGGAGGCCGTTCCAGTTCCGAGAGTTCATCGAGCAGTCGTGGTTCATCGCGTCCGTGACGATCCTGCCGTCGGCACTGGTCGCGATCCCCTTCGGGGCGGTCGTGGCGATGCAGACGGGCTCGCTGGTCCAGCAGCTCGGGGCTGAGGCCTATACGGGAGCGACCGGCGTCCTCGCCGTCGTGCAGCAGGGCGCGCCGCTGGTGACCTCGCTGCTTATCGCGGGCGCCGCCGGGTCGGCGGTGGCCGCTGATCTGGGCGCCCGCTCCATCCGCGAGGAACTCGACGCGATGCGCGTCCTGGGGATCGACCCCATCCAACGACTCGTCGTCCCCCGGGTGCTCGGCATGATGCTCGTCGCGGTGCTCCTGAACGGGCTCGTCTCCATCGTCGGGATCTCCGGTGGTTACGTGTTCAACATCATGTTGCAGGGCGGCACCCCGGGTGCCTATCTGATGTCCTTCGGGGCCCTCGCCCAGTTGCCCGATTTCATCATGTCCTCGATCAAAGCGCTGATCTTCGGACTGATCGCCGGCGTCGTCGCCTCGTACTGCGGCATGAATCCCAAGGGCGGGCCGAAGGGGGTCGGCGACGCTGTAAACCTCGGCGTCGTCCTGACTTTCCTCCTGCTGTTCTTCGCCAACCTCATCCTCACGGCGATGTACCTGCAGATCGTTCCCCCGAAGGGGTCGTAATGGCGATCCATACTGATGTCGGACCCACGAGGGCCCGGCTGAGAGCCCTCGTCCGCGGCCCGATCAGCTCGTTCGATTCCCTGGGAGACCAGCTTGCGTTCCACCTGCGAGCGATTCGGTGGATCCCGCAGACGATCGTGCACTACCGGAAAGAGGTACTGCGGTTGATCGCGGAAGTGACCTTCGGCGTCGGCACCCTGGCGGTGCTCGGTGGAACCATCGGCGTCATCGTCATGATGAGCGGGTTCACCGGGGTCGTCGTCGGCCTGCAGGGGTACGCAGCCCTCGACCAGATCGGCAGCTCGGTCCTCACCGGCTTCCTGTCCGCCTACGTCAACACCCGTGAGGTCGCGCCCGTCGTGGCGTCACTCGCCCTGTCCGCAACCGTCGGCTGCGGTTTCACCGCCCAGCTCGGTGCCATGCGGATCTCCGAGGAGATCGACGCCTTGGAGGTCATGGCGATTCCGAGCGTGCCGTACCTCGTCACCACTCGGGTCATCGCCGGGTTCATCGCCGTCATTCCGCTCTACGTCGTGGGTCTGCTCTCGTCATACCTCGCCACGCGGGGAGTCAACACCATGATTCAAGGACAGTCCACAGGGTCGTTCGACCACTACTTCCATCTGTTCCTGCCTCCGGAAGACGTGATCTACTCCTTCATCAAGGTGATCATCTTCGCCTTCGTGCTGGTGATGATCCACTGCTACTACGGCTACACCGCGTCCGGGGGCCCGGCCGGCGTCGGCGTGGCGGTGGGGCGCGCTGTCCGCACCACGATCGTCGTGGTGGCGATCCTGAACTTCTTCGTCGGACTGGCACTTTGGGGCACGACCACGACGGTGCGGGTGGCGGGATGAACGAGCTCTCCGTACTCTCCAAGCGGTTGCTGGCCGCCCTTTTCATCATTATCGTCCTGGCGTTCGTCGGGACCACCATCGCGATCTACAACCGCGCCTTCACCGACTCGGACAGCGTCACCCTGTACACCGATGACATGGCCTTCGCGCTCCCCAACGACGCGGACGTCAAGGCGCGCGGTGTCCTCGTGGGCCGCGTCTCCGGGGTCGAACCCGACGGGGACCGGGTGCAGGTCAACATGGAGTTCGACCCGGCGTTCATGGAACAACTGCCGGCCAACGTCAGTGGCCGCCTGCTCCCCAAGACGTTGTTCGGTGAGCGGTTCGTCGACCTGGGGTTCCCCGATCAGCCCGTGGGGACGCTCGAACCGGGAGCGACCATCGAGCAGGACACCCGCGGCAACGCTCTCGAGTTGGGGCGCGTCCTCGACGGGCTACTGCCCGTTCTCGAGGCGGTCCCGCCGCAGAAGTTGGCCGGGACGCTCGGAGCGCTGAACCAGGCGCTCGCCGGGAAGGGTGACGAGATCGGCGCCAGCCTGGTCGAGATCGGACAGGTCTTCGACGGCATCAACCAGGAGCTGCCCGCTCTGGAAGCCGGGCTGGAGGATCTGGCGACCTTCTCCCAGACCTATTCCGAGGCGCTGCCTGATCTCATCAACGCCCTCGACGCACTGCGCACCACCGGGGACACGGTGATCCAGCGCCGCCCCGACATCGCCGACGGCATGCGGCGCATCAGCGAGTCGTCCGAGGTTCTCACCGGTTTCCTCGCCGCAAACCGCAACGACCTCATCGCCCTGGCGGCGGATTCGCGCACCACCCTGGAGTACCTGGCCGAGTACTCGCCGGCACTGCCGTGCTCGGTGGAGCTCTACATGATCGCACTGGAGCGGTCTGACGCCATCCTGGGCGTGGGCACCGAGCACCCCGGCATCCGGGTGACGGTCGAGGTCGCCAGTCCCAAGGGGCGTTACATACCCAACCAGGACGAACCGCGTTTGTTCGACACCCGCGGTGCCCGCTGTTACGACCCGGCGCAGGAGCCGTTCAACTTCGGGGTGGCCCCTGGCGGGGCGGTCGCCGACGGGAGCTATCAGGTCCCCACCCGCAACCCGGGGCCCGCGTTCGTACCGACCCTGCCCAACCCGCTTCTCCAGGACGGGCCGGTTCCCGCCATCCGTAGCCGTGGCTCGGTTCCCCCGGCTCCCGGCCAGGCGGTGCCCGAGCAGCCCAACATGCCGTTCCCGTCGACCGTGACCGCGGGCCAGGGCGCCGATGTGATGGCTATGGCCTACGCCGGCTCTCCGCTGGAGACCGACACCGTCCGCACCGTGCTGGGGGTCGCTTCCTCGCGCGACGCGGAGGAGATCCCCGCCTGGATCGGCGGGATCGGCGCCCCAGCGCTGCGCGGAACGGAGGTGGGTTTTCGATGAACGCCAAACTCAAGGCGCTGTTCCGTGGCGGCCTGCTGGGGTCATTCGTCAAGCTGGCGGTCTTCATCGTGGTCACCGCGCTGCTCAGCACGGTCCTCGCAGTGACCATCCGGGGCGGCACCCGGGCGGAAGGTACGGGGTACTCTGCGATCTTCTCCGACGTGACAATGCTGGAGGAGGGCGACGACGTCCGGATAGCCGGCGTCGTGGTGGGCCAGATCACCGGGATGGAGATCCACGACCGCGACCGGGCGAAGGTGGACTTCACGCTGGCCGGCGACCGCACCCTGCCGGCCAACGTGCACCTGGCGCTGCGGTTCCGCAACATGATCGGCCAGCGGTACATGAACATCTCGCGGGAACCCGGGCCGGTCCAATCGACCCTGCAGGAAGGGACCACGATCGGTATCGAGAACACCTCGCCCGCGGTCGATCTCACGGCGCTGTTCAACGGCTTCCGGCCGCTCTTCACGACCCTGCAGCCGGAGGACGTCAACGCGCTCGCGGACTCGCTGGTTCGGGTATTGCAGGGGGAGGGCGGAACGGTGACGAGCCTGGTCCGCCAGACCGGTGAGCTGACCAACCACCTGGCCGATCGGGATCAGGTGATCGGCGAGGTCATCGACAACCTCACCCGGGTCCTCGAGACGATCAACGAGCGGGACGTGCAGTTCCAACAGCTCGTCGTGACCACCAGGCAACTCGTCGAGGGACTCGCCGACGAGCGGGACGCGATCGGTAGTTCGCTCGACTCGATGGCGGACCTGACTTCGTCAGCGGAGAACATCGTCACTGCCACGCGGCCCGCCGTCACCGAGTCGCTCGACCACCTCAAGTTGGTCACCGACGACCTCACGGCTAACCGCGACAAGCTCAGCGAGGTTCTCATCAATCTGCCGCGCAAGACCGACGGCCTCATCAGGATGGGTTCGTTCGGGTCCTGGTTCCAGTTCTATCTCTGTGGCGTCGACGTGGTGCACGGCCCGGGCACCGACGTGCCCAACCTGCTTCCGAGCGGTGGCCCCACGATCAATCATCCGGTGTACACGAACGTCGCGCCTCGGTGCCACGCAGGGGGAATCCCATGAGCAAGCGCAGGCCGGGTGAGCCCCGGTTCAGTAACGCCACCGTCGGAGCGATCGGGGTCCTGGTGATCCTCGCCCTCACCGCCGTGTCGTTCAGGCTCGACGCGCTACCGATCGTGGGGGCGGGGCCCAAATACACGGCCTACTTCTCCGAGGCCGCCGGGCTGGCGGGTGGCAGCGAGGTCCGCGTGGCCGGCGTCAAGGTGGGCGTCGTGACCGACGTGGCGCTCGAAGGCGACAAGGTGGCCGTGGGCTTCCGGGCAAAGGACGCCTGGCTGGGGGACGACACCCGGGCGAGCATCCAGCTCAAGACCGTGCTCGGCCAGAAGTACCTCGCGCTCACGCCGGCGGGAACCGGGGAACTCGAAACGGCGGAGCCGATCCCGCTCGAGCGCACGGTGGCTCCGTACGACGTGGTCACAGCATTCTCCTCCGCCGCCGAGACGCTCGGCGAGATCGATGACGCCAAACTGGCCGAGAGCCTGGTCACGCTCACCGACACCATGCAGGCGTCGCCCGAGGAGTTCCGGGGCGCGGTCGACGGTATGGCGCGTCTGTCGCAGACCGTCTCCAGCCGGGACGCTGAATTGCGGAGGCTACTCGAGGCGACGCGCACGAGCTCTCAGATCGTGGCCGACCGCAATGACGACTTCCGGCGCCTGATCATCGGCACCGGACAGCTGCTAGGTGAACTCAACGAGCGCGCCGAGAGCCTCAAGCTGGTGTTGGCCTCCACGCGCGGACTGTCGATCGAGCTCCGCCGGTTCGTCGCGGAGAACGAGGCCGAGTTCAAGCCGACCCTGGATAGTCTCGACTCCGCCCTGGCCGTGCTGACCGACCACGAGGAAGAGCTGAGGGCGTCCATCCACAACCTCGGGCCCTTCTATCGGCTGTACTCCAATATGCTGGGCACGGGCAGATGGTTCGATGGCGTGATCACCAACCTCCTCCCGCCGGGTATCCCCGAACCGCCCTTCTATCCCGGCGCCCGCGCGCCCGCAAGACAGAGTGGGATCAACTGATGCGCAAGAAGCTGCCGTACCCGCTCGTCGGGCTGTTGCTCGTCGTCGTCGTGGCCGCCGTGACCGTGGGCTACCTCGCCGTCACCAGCCTCGGACGCACTACCATCACCGCCACCTTTTCGACAGCCGTCGGAATATCCGAGGGCTCCGATGTCCGGATCCTGGGGGTGACGGTGGGTTCCGTCGACAAGGTGACCCCCATGGGGGAGACCGTCGAGGTCGAGCTCCACGTCCGCCGGGGCGTGGACGTCCCGGCGGACGCCAAGGCGATCCAGGTGACGCCCTCGGTCGTCCCGGACCGCAACGTCCAACTACTGCCCGCCTACTCGGGTGGCCCCAAGATGGAATCGGGAGCGCACATCCCCCTCGAGCGGACGGCGACACCGGTCGAGGTGGACGAGCTCTACGCCTCGGTGGAGGGCCTGACCGATGCTCTCGGTCCGGAGGGCGCCAACAAGGACGGCGCGCTCGACCGGTTCGTCACCGCGTCCGCGGATACGCTCGGAGGCAATGGTGCCGCACTCGGGCGGTCGATCGACGAGTTGTCGCAGGCCGCGACGACGTTGGCGGACTCGAGTCAGGACATCAGCGAGACCGTGGTCAATCTCCAGTCGTTCGTCACGATGCTCGCGCAGAACGACGCCCAGGTGAGGCAGTTCAACTCCCAGATGTCGAGCTTCAACCAGACCGTCGCCGGTCAGCGCGAGGACCTCCAGGGGGCCCTGGCCGAACTGAGCTATGCGCTCGCGGATGTCGCGCGCCTCGTGCGGGACAACCAGGACGTGATCCGCAGCAATGCGGACCGCTTGGTGAGGCTCAGTCAGATCACCGCCGACCAGAGGGACGACATCGAGGAGATCCTTAAGTTGGCTCCGCTGGGTCTGACCAACCTCGTCGGCGCCTACGATTCCGAGTCTGGGACGGTGTCCTTGCGTCTCAACATCCCGGAGTTGCAGGACCCGGCCGGCGTCCTGTGCCAGCTCATGAGGCTCGGCCGCCTCAATCCCGGGGACCAGATGCTGGCCGAGCTCGACAACATCCGGCGCGCGGATATCGAGGCCTGCGAGGCTCTCGCGCCACAGCGCAACGCCGATCTACGCGCGTCCAACCCGGACCTGCCGTTGGGCATCCTCGCGGGCGAGATGAATCAGTCCATCCCGGTTCCCGGGACGGTCCAGGGCAATCGCGGGTGGCCGATGACGCCCGCCTCGGAAGGGGGCCGGGGATGATCAGGCCGACCATGCCCGTACTCGGTCGCACCGCCCGCGCGGTCGGTGCCAGCGCGCTCGTGGCCGCGCTCGCGGCGGGGTGCTCGATGAATCTGGAGGACTACACCCTGCCGGGTGGCGCGGACCTGGGGGAGAACCCCATGCACGTGGCCGTCCGCTTCGACGATGTGTTGGATCTGGTCCTGCAGTCTTCGGTCAAGGTCAATGGTCTGGACGCCGGCCGCGTGTCCGGTATCTCGCTGGCGGAGGACGGGTGGACTGCAGAGGTGGACATCGTCGTCCGCGGCGACATGGGGCTGCCCGCCAACGTCGAGGCCTCGATCCAGCAGACCAATCTCCTTGGCGAGAAGTTCGTGCAGCTCAGCCCGCCGGAGGACGAGCCGCCCACCGGAGAGCTGTCCAGCGGTGACGTCATCGCCACCTCGGACACCCGCACGGCCACCGACATCGAGCAGGTTCTCGGCGCGCTGTCGCTGTTGCTCAACGGCGGCGGCGTGGACCAGCTGCAGCCGATCGTGGCCGAACTGCGCAAGGCCACCGACGGCCGCGAAGAGGATCTCACCCGGACCCTGCGATCGGCGGACGAACTCATCGGGGGGCTCAACCGGCAGCGCGACAGCATCACGGAAGCCCTCGAGGGCGTGAACCTCATGACGTCGCGGGCCAACGACCAGCGCCAGCAGATCGAGGCGGCGCTCGACCAGCTGCCCGCCGGGGTGGCGGTGCTCGAGGAGCAGCGCTCGCAGTTCGTGGAGATGCTGCGCCGGGTCGACGCGCTGGGCCAGGTCGGCTCGGACATCCTGCTCACCAGTAGGGAGGACCTCATCGCCGACCTGCGGGCGCTGCGCCCGGTCCTGCAGTACCTCGGCGAGACCACTCCAGAACTCATCGAACTGCTCGGTTTCGTCCCCACCCTCCCCTTCCCGGACTCGTCTATCCCGGCGACCGTCGGCGGTGCGGCCAATCTGTTCCTTTCCGTGGACGCGACGATCTCTGAGACGCTCCGGAATCTGGGGGCTAACCAGGGCGAACCGGTGGTTCTCCGTCCGACCACCACGAGCGGGCCCTACGTCGTGGACCCGCAGAACCCCTGGGTCGGCGACAACGGCCCCGACCGGCGGACGACCATCGTGTTGCCGCTCCTGCCGGTCCCGCCGGTCATGGACCGGGCGGTGGTGCCCAAGCCCGCACCAGGAATTTCGGAGTTCTCCGAGAACTACCTGCCCGAACCAGGGGAGCCAGGATACCGATGACCAAGACACTCAGGAACCAGCTCATCGCCTTCTGTGTGATCGCGGCGGTCGGGATCACCTACGTTGGCGCCAACTACGTGCGCCTGCCTTCGCTGTTCGGGATCGGCCAGTACCAGGTCTATCTGGACCTGCCCGAGACCGGCGGGGTGTTCACCAACGCGGCCGTCAACTACCGCGGCACGGCGATCGGACGGGTGGGGGAGCTCTCGCTCACCGACGACGGTGTGCGCGTCGAGCTCGACCTCGACTCGAGCGCCCCCGACATCCCGGCGGACACCGAGGCCGTGGTCGCCAACCGCTCCGCCATCGGAGAGCAATACGTGGACCTGCGACCCAACAGCAACTCGGCGCCGTATCTCGAGGACGGGGACACGGTCTCCGCCGGCCGCGAAGCGCTGCCGGTACCCGTCGAGAACCTGTTGGCCTCCGTCGACGACCTTTCCCGATCGGTCCCCCTGGACGACCTTGAGGTGACCGTCGACGAACTCGGCAAGGCTTTCCAGGGCAGGGGGCCCCAGCTGGAGCGGCTCTCGGACTCCCTCATCCGGATTTCCGAGTCCGGTATCCGCACCATGCCGCAGTTGCAGACGCTGATCCGCGACGGGGCGACCGTCCTGGAGACGCAGGCCGACCAGTCCGGCGAGATCGTCAGCTTCTCCCGGGATCTGAGGACGGTCACCGAGGCCTTGCGCGACTCGGACTCCGACCTGGAACGGCTGATCACCACGGGACCGGAGTTCGCCGATGAGACCCGCTACCTGGTGGAGAACTCCGGCGACCCGCTGTCCGGAACCGTGCGGAACCTGTCGGCGACCATGAAGACGGTCGATCCACTGGCGCCGTCGTTCAAGGTGCTCCTGCAGCTGTTGCCGGCACTGGCTGCCGGCGCATTGACCGTGGCTCCGGGAGATGGAACCATCCACTTCGGTCTGTCGCTCGAGACGAATAACCCCCCACCGTGTACCCAAGGGTACGAAGGTACGTGGGAGATCATCGAGCAAATGGAGGCGCAGGACCCGTCCTTCGACTGGCAGGAACAGGACTTCCCGCCCAACTACGATGCGCAGTGCACCGTGCCGTTCGGCAGCCCCACCGGCGTCCGCAGTGCCGATCGGATGGAATATGCGCACCCGGACGTGCCGCAGCCGTGGGACACCAAGCCCAAGATCGACCCCGACAAGGCCAACCTGTCCGTGGCCGCCACGCAGCTCGCGGTGCTGCAGGGGCTGATCCCCCGGTGACCGCGCAACCGGGCGGCGACTCGGCGGACGGCGGGTCCGGTAGTGTCGCCGCCATGAGTTCGCAGGGAACGGACGGGGGCGCGCGCCGCCCCGGGGTGGTGGGGACCGTACCGAGATGGCTGGCGGTCCTCGCGGCGATCATCCTCGTGGCGGGCCTGGCGACGCTGGTGGTCTTCGGGGTGCGTTACGCCGAGGCGCGGTCGGCACAGGAGGTGGCGTCCGAGCGCGAGGCGGCCTCCGATGTCGCCGCCCAGGTGATCGTCAACGCGTTCAGCTTCGACCACCGGAACGTCGACGACTCGCTCGAGCAGCTGGCAGAGGCCTCGACCGGTGAGTTCCTCACCGAGCAGGAGCAGTATGCCGACGACGTGCGGACGCGCGTGGTGGAGCAGAAGGCGGTCACCACGGCCACGGTCTCGCACACCGCCGTGGAGACCCTGGACCTCGAGGCCGGCGACGCGGCCGTCCTGGTGGTGTTCACCGCCCACTCCGAGCGGGAGGGCCAGGATGACATCACCGGTCGGCAGGCGATGCGCGTGGATCTGACGCGAGAGGACGACACCTGGAAGGCCGACGCGGTCAACCAGGTGGGCGTGACGGTCCCGGTGGGCGAGTCCAGCCAGTCCGTGCAGGAGCTCAACGGGCCGGAGGAACAGGACGACCCGGCCACCGAGGAGGAGTCGACCCCCGCGCCGACCACCTCCGCCGGACGATGACGAAGGACGACAGTCGCTGATGCCACCGATCAAGAGGACACAGAAGCCGGTCACTCCGGCGCCCCGTAGGCGGCTGGCCGGACACGGCGGTCAGACCCGACCCGAGGGCGGCACCGGAACCGGAACCGGAACCGGGACGGATCGCGGGGAGCGGCATGCCGGCCGTCGGCCCGGCGGTCGCACGATCGCGTACTCCGCCATAGCGGTGGGGCTGGTCGCCGGGGCCGTCGGCACGTTCTTGGCGACGGAACCCGGGGTCGACGTGGACAACCGGGCGTTCGTCGACCGCGAGGCCACCGAGGAGGTCCTCTCGGCGGCGACGACCAACGTCCAGCGGCTCGTGGCGATCGACCACGAGACCCTCGACGAGTACCACGATTCCCTGGGTGAGTTCCTCACCCCGGAACTCGTGAACGAGCTCGACGAGAACTGGCCCGCGTTGCGTGACAGCTACGAGCAGTCCGCGACGAGCGTCGACGCAGAGGTCCGCGAGGCCGGTCTCGCCTACCTGCAGGGCGACAAGGCCGAGGTGTTGCTGGTCCAGGATGTGTCGATGACCAGGGACGGCGCGGCTGCGGGAAGTACCAGCGGCACCTATCTCGTCGGTCTGGACAAGATCGACGGCGTGTGGAAACTGTCGAGGATCCCGGATCTGCCCTCCTGACGAGGACTGGTCGGGAACCGATCCGGCAACCGACCGTGCCAGATCCTTGACGAAAGTGCTTTCACCCGTCACCCTTTAGGGGCATCGGGCGAGTGCCGTAGAGGTTGAGTGCGACACGGTCCGGGTGCGACGTCCCGACCGGGGGCCGATGAGGCGAGAGCCACGAGGGCAACCAGCGCAGAGACGGACGCCGCACCACGCACGTGACCAGCCTCCGGGGGACACTCCGTTGAAGGCTGGACTTTGTCGCCGCCTTCCGCTAGATTAGGTCGTTGCGCTGGCTGCTATTTGCCCTCCCGTCCGTCCGTGACGGCTCACTCCCGGTTCCACCGGGTGCTTTCCGAGCCCTCGATATCGCGGCGGACCTGGGCGGATACCCGTCGGCGGACCGCTCGCAGATACATCTGTGGTCACCGCCCGTGGTGATCACGTGAGGTGCTGGAAGGACCCATCTTGGCAGTCTCCCGCCAGACCACGTCAGTCTCCACCGTTCCCGGTGCGCCCCGGAGGGTTTCGTTCGCGAAACTCTCCGAGCCGTTGCCGGTCCCGGGGCTGCTCGACCTCCAGACGGAGTCGTTCGAGTGGTTCATCGGCTCGGAGGAGTGGCAAGAGAGGGCCGCCTCGCGCGGTACCACGAACCTCGAGGGAGGCCTGGAGTCCATCCTCAAGGAGATCTCCCCGATCGAGGACTTCTCCGGATCAATGTCGCTCTCGTTCTCGGAGCCCTACTTCGAAGAGGTCAAGGCGTCCCTCGAGGACTGCCGCGAAAAGGATCGCACCTACGAGGCGCCCCTGTTCGTCACGGCCGAGTTCGAGAACACCGAGACCGGTGAGATCAAGTCCCAGACGGTCTTCATGGGTGATTTCCCCATGATGACCGACAAGGGCACGTTCATCATCAACGGCACCGAGCGGGTCGTCGTCTCCCAGCTCGTCCGGTCGCCGGGCGTGTACTTCGATCGCTCGCGTGACAAGTCCACGGAGAGGGACGTCCACTCCGTCAAGGTCATCCCGTCGCGTGGCGCGTGGCTCGAGTTCGACGTCGACAAGCGCGACACCGTCGGCGTCCGCATCGACCGCAAGCGTCGCCAGTCGGTCACCGTCCTGCTCAAGGCCCTCGGGTGGACGACCACCGAGATCAAGGAGCGTTACGGCTTCTCGGAGATCATGATGTCCACGCTCGAGAAGGACACGGTCGAGGACACCGACCAGGCCCTGCTCGAGATCTACCGCAAGCTGCGCCCGGGCGAGCCGCCGACCCGCGAGTCCGCGGAGGCGCTCCTGGAGAACCTGTTCTTTAAGGAGAAGCGCTACGACCTGGCCCGCGTCGGTCGTTACAAGGTCAACCGCAAGCTCGGTCTGCCCGACCCCGAGGGTGACGCCACCACGACGCTCACCCGCGAGGACATCGCCGCCACCATCGAGTACCTCGTGCGCCTCCACGCGGGCGAGGAGTCGATGCAGGTGGCCGGTGGCCGCGAGGTGCCGGTCGAGGTCGACGACATCGACCACTTCGGCAACCGTCGTCTGCGTACCGTCGGCGAGCTCATCCAGAACCAGGTCCGCGTCGGCCTGTCCCGCATGGAGCGTGTCGTCCGCGAGCGCATGACCACACAGGACTCCGAGGCGATCACCCCGCAGTCGCTGATCAACATCCGGCCCATCACGGCGGCGCTCAAGGAGTTCTTCGGAACCTCCCAGATGTCGCAGTTCATGGACCAGAACAACCCGCTGTCGGGTCTGACCCACAAGCGTCGTCTGTCCGCGTTGGGCCCCGGTGGTCTGTCGCGTGAGCGCGCCGGGCTCGAGGTCCGCGACGTGCACGCCTCGCACTACGGCCGCATGTGCCCGATCGAGACCCCCGAGGGTCCGAACATCGGTCTGATCGGTTCGCTCTCGGTGTACGCGCGGGTCAACCCGTTCGGTTTCATCGAGACCCCGTACCGCCGCGTCTACGAGGGCGTCGTCACCGATCAGGTGGACTACCTCACCGCCGACGAGGAGGACCGCTACGTCGTCGCGCAGGCCAACTCGGAGATCGACGCCGACGGCCGCTTCGTCGAGGACCGCATCCTCGTGCGCAAGAAGCACGGTGATGTCGAGATGGTCGAGCCGGGCGATGTCGACTACATGGACGTCTCGCCGCGACAGATGGTCTCCGTGGCCACCGCGATGATCCCGTTCCTCGAGCACGATGACGCCAACCGTGCCCTGATGGGCGCGAACATGCAGCGGCAGTCCGTGCCGCTCGTGCGTTCCGAGGCGCCGCTCGTCGGCACCGGCATGGAGCTGCGCGCGGCCGTGGACGCCGGCGACGTGGTCGTCAACACCGCCCCGGGCATGGTGGAGGAGGTCTCGGCCGACTTCATCACCGTGATGGACGACGACGGCGGGCGTCAGACCTACCGCCTGTCGAAGTTCGCGCGCTCGAACCAGGGCACCTGCTCCAACCAGCGTCCGATCGTCGACGAGGGTGACCGCGTCGAGGTCGGCCAGGTCCTGGCCGACGGCCCCTGCACCGAGAACGGCGAGATGGCGCTGGGCAAGAACCTGCTCGTCGCGATCATGCCGTGGGAGGGCCACAACTACGAGGACGCGATCATCCTCTCGCAGCGCCTGGTGGAGGAGGACGTGCTCACGTCCATCCACATCGAGGAGCACGAGATCGACGCCCGCGACACCAAGCTGGGCGCCGAGGAGATCACCAGGGACATCCCCAACGTCTCCGACGAGGTCCTGGCGGACCTCGACGACCGCGGCATCGTGCGCATCGGCGCCGAGGTCCGTGACGGCGACGTCCTCGTCGGCAAGGTCACCCCGAAGGGTGAGACCGAGCTGACCCCGGAAGAGCGCCTGCTGCGCGCCATCTTCGGGGAGAAGGCGCGCGAGGTGCGCGACACCTCGCTCAAGGTGCCCCACGGTGAGTCCGGCAAGGTCATCGGCGTCCGCGTCTTCTCTCGGGACGACGACGACGACCTGCCCCCCGGCGTCAACGAGCTGGTGCGCGTGTACGTCGCGCAGAAGCGCAAGATCCAGGACGGCGACAAGCTCGCCGGTCGACACGGCAACAAGGGCGTCATCGGCAAGATCCTCCCCGCCGAGGACATGCCGTTCATGCCCGACGGCACGCCGGTGGACATCATCCTCAACACGCACGGCGTCCCGCGTCGTATGAACATCGGTCAGATCATGGAGACCCACCTCGGCTGGCTGGCCAAGGCCGGCTGGGAGGTCCCGCGTGAGGCGGACGGCTCCCTGCCCGACTGGGCGACCAAGCTGCCGGAGGAGATCCACAGCGTCGAGGCCGGCACCAACACGGCCACGCCCGTCTTCGACGGCGCGGCGGACACGGAGATCACCGGTCTGCTCGGCTGCACCCTGCCGAACCGTGACGGCGAGCGCATGGTGCAGGCCGACGGCAAGGCGACCCTCTTCGACGGTCGGTCGGGTGAGCCCTTCCCGTACCCGGTGTCCGTGGGGTACATGTACATCCTCAAGCTGCACCACCTGGTGGACGACAAGATCCACGCCCGCTCCACGGGTCCGTACTCGATGATCACCCAGCAGCCGCTCGGCGGTAAGGCCCAGTTCGGTGGCCAGCGATTCGGTGAGATGGAGTGCTGGGCGATGCAGGCCTACGGCGCGGCGTACACGCTGCAGGAGCTGCTGACGATCAAGTCCGACGACGTCGTGGGCCGCGTGAAGGTCTACGAGGCGATCGTCAAGGGCGAGAACATCCCGGAGCCGGGTATCCCGGAGTCCTTCAAGGTGCTTCTCAAGGAGCTGCAGTCGCTGTGCCTCAACGTGGAGGTGCTCTCCAGCGACGGCCAGGCTGTCTCCCTGGGTGAGGGCGACGACGACGATCTCGACCGCACCGCCGCGAACCTGGGGATCAACCTCTCGCGCGACGAGTCCTCGGCGGCCGACGAGCTGGCGCAGTAAGTAGGCGGGCGGGCGGCAGCCCTGTCGCCCGCCCCGCACCCGAAGAATTCAGTTCCACCACGGCGGGCCCCCGGCCCCACCCCGCGAGGGCCCGCCATCATCCCACCCGGGAAAGGACGCCTACGTGCAGGACGTCAACTACTTCGACGAGCTGGTCATCAGCCTCGCGACGGCCGAGGACATCCGTAACTGGTCCTACGGCGAGGTCAAGAAGCCGGAGACCATCAACTACCGCACCCTCAAGCCGGAGAAGGAGGGCCTGTTCTGCGAGAAGATCTTCGGCCCCACGCGGGACTGGGAGTGCTACTGCGGCAAGTACAAGCGCGTGCGCTTCAAGGGGATCATCTGTGAGCGCTGCGGCGTCGAGGTGACCCGTGCCAAGGTCCGCCGCGAGCGCATGGGCCACATCGAGCTGGCCGCGCCCGTCACCCACATCTGGTACTTCAAGGGCGTCCCGTCGCGCCTGGGTTACCTGCTGGACCTGGCGCCCAAGGACCTCGACAAGATCATCTACTTCGCCGCCTACGTCATCACCGGCGTCGACACCGAGCTGCGTCACAACGAGCTCAGCACCCTCGAGGCCCAGGTCCTCGAGGAGCGCAAGATCATCGAGGACGAGCGGGACTCCGACATCGAGGCCCGCGCGCGGAAGCTCGAAGCCGATCTCGCCGAGCTCGAGGCCGAGGGTGCCAAGGCCGACCAGCGCCGCAAGGTGAAGGACGGCGGCGAGAAGGAGATGAAGAAGATCCGCGAGTCGGCCCAGCGCGAGCTGGACCGTCTCGACGAGATCTGGACCACCTTCACCAAGCTCGACGTCAACCAGATCATCGTCGACGAGGGCATCTACCGCGAGCTCGAGGACCGTTTCGGCGAGTACTTCGAGGGCGGCATGGGCGCCGAGGCGATCCAGGCGCTGCTGCTGAACTTCGACCTGGCCGCCGAGGCCGAGTCGCTGCGGGAGATCATCCGCAACGGCAAGGGTCAGAAGAAGATCCGCGCCCTGAAGCGCCTCAAGGTCGTCTCCGCGTTCCTGCAGTCGGGCAACCACCCGGCCGCGATGGTCCTCGGGGCCGTCCCGGTGATCCCACCGGAGCTGCGTCCGATGGTCCAGCTCGACGGTGGCCGCTTCGCCACCTCGGACCTCAACGACCTCTACCGTCGGGTGATCAACCGCAACAACCGCCTCAAGCGGCTGATGGATCTCGGCGCCCCCGAGATCATCGTCAACAACGAGAAGCGGATGCTGCAGGAGTCCGTCGACGCGCTGTTCGACAACGGCCGGCGTGGCCGGCCCGTCACGGGCCCGGGCAACCGCCCGCTCAAGTCGCTCTCGGATCTGCTCAAGGGCAAGCAGGGCCGGTTCCGTCAGAACCTGCTCGGCAAGCGCGTCGACTACTCCGGTCGTTCCGTGATCGTCGTGGGCCCACAGCTGCAGCTGCACCAGTGTGGTCTGCCCAAGCTGATGGCGCTCGAGCTGTTCAAGCCCTTCGTCATGAAGCGTCTGGTGGACCTCAACCACGCGCAGAACATCAAGTCCGCCAAGCGCATGGTCGAGCGTCAGCGCGACCAGGTGTGGGACGTGCTCGAAGAGGTCATCGCCGAACACCCGGTGATGCTCAACCGTGCGCCCACGCTGCACCGCCTCGGCATCCAGGCGTTCGAGCCGCAGCTCGTCGAGGGCAAGGCCATCCAGCTGCACCCGCTCGTGTGTGAGGCCTTCAACGCCGACTTCGACGGTGACCAGATGGCCGTGCACCTCCCGCTGTCCGCGGAGGCGCAGGCCGAGGCGCGCATCCTCATGCTCGCCTCGAACAACATCCTGTCGCCGGCGTCGGGTCGTCCGCTCGCCATGCCGCGTCTGGACATGGTGACCGGCCTGTACTACCTCACCCGTCTGGACGAGGGTGCGACCGGCTCGTACGTCCCGGCCTCCGAGGACACCCCCGCCGTGGGCGTGTACTCGACGCCGTCGGAGGCCATCATGGCCGTCGACCTCGGCGTGCTGGACATCCACGCCCCGATCCAGGTCCGACTGACGCACCAGCGTCCGTCGACCGACGTCGAGGCCGAGCAGTTCCCCGAGGGCTGGACGCAGGGCCAGGAGTGGCTGACCGTGACCACCCTCGGTCGCGTGATGTTCAACGAACTGCTCCCGGCGGACTACCCGTTCGTCAACGAGCAGATGCCCAAGAAGCGTCAGGCCGTCATCATCAACGACCTGGCCGAGCGCTACCCGATGATCGTCGTGGCGCAGACGGTGGACAAGCTCAAGGACACCGGTTTCTACTGGGCCACCCGCTCGGGTGTCACCATCGCCATGTCCGACGTGCTGGTCCCGCCGGCCAAGAAGGAGATCCTCGCCTCGTACGACGCCAAGGCGGCTCGCCTCGAGTCGCAGTTCGGCCTGGGCAAGATCACCGACGAGGAGCGCAAGAGCGACCTGGTCAAGCTCTGGCAGGAGGCCACCGACGAGATCGGTCAGGCCATGGAGGCCAACTACCCGGACTCCAACCCCATCCCGACGATCGTCAAGTCGGGCGCGGCGGGCAACATGACCCAGATCCGCTCGCTCGCGGGCATGAAGGGCCTGGTGACGCGTCCGAACGGCGAGTTCATCCCGCAGCCCATCAAGTCCTCCTTCCGCGAGGGCCTGACCGTGCTCGAGTACTTCATGAACACGCACGGTGCGCGCAAGGGTCTGGCCGACACGGCGCTCCGCACGGCCGACTCGGGCTACCTCACGCGTCGTCTCGTCGACGTCTCGCAGGACGTCATCGTCCGCGAGACGGACTGTGGGACGAGCAAGGGCATCGAGACGATCATCGCCCGCCGCGAGGTGGACGCGCACGGGGTCGAGACCGGAGCCCTCTCGCGGGACGAGCACGTCGAGACCTCGACGTTCGCGCGCACCCTCGCGGAGGACGCGGTCGACGCCTCCGGAGCGGTCATCGTGGCCGCCGGCACCGACCTCGGCGACCCGACGATCGAGGCACTCATCGCGGCCGGAGTGGAGAAGGTGAAGGTCCGCTCGGTCCTCACCTGCACCACGGGCACGGGCGTCTGCGCCACCTGCTACGGCCGGTCCATGGCGACCGGTCTGCTGGTCGACATCGGCGAGGCCGTCGGCATCGTCGCCGCCCAGTCCATCGGTGAGCCGGGCACCCAGCTGACCATGCGCACGTTCCACCAGGGTGGCGTCGGTGACGACATCACCGGCGGTCTGCCGCGTGTGCAGGAGCTCTTCGAGGCCCGGGTACCCAAGGGCAAGGCCCCGATCGCCGAGGAGGCGGGCCGCATCCGCCTCGAGGAGGAGGAGCGCTTCTACACCATCACGATCGTGCCGGACAACGGCGCGGACGAGATCGTGTACGAGAAGCTGTCCAAGCGTCAGGGACTCGCGCACATCACCCTCGATGACGGGTCCTCCCGCCCGATCGTCGACGGCGACCACCTCGACCGCGGGCAGCCGCTGCTCGAGGGGCCGGCCGACCCGCACGAGGTTCTGGCCATCCTGGGCCCGAACGGCGTCCAGAAGTTCCTCGTCGACGAGGTGCAGAAGGTCTACCGCGCGCAGGGCGTGTCGATCCACGACAAGCACCTCGAGGTGATCGTCCGCCAGATGATGCGTCGCGTCGCGATCAACGAGTCCAACAGCACCGAGTTCCTGCCCGGTGCCCTGGTCGAGCGCGCCGAGCTCACCGCGGAGAACCGTCGCGTCCTCACCGAGGGCGGCTCGCCGGCCTCGGCGCGACCGGTCCTCATGGGTATCACCAAGGCCTCGCTCGCCACGGACTCGTGGTTGTCGGCGGCCTCCTTCCAGGAGACCACCCGCGTGCTCACGGACGCCGCCATCAACCGGCGTTCGGACAGGCTCGTGGGCCTCAAGGAGAACGTCATCATCGGTAAGCTCATCCCGGCGGGTACCGGCATCAACCGGTACCGGAACTCGACGGTCGAGCCCACCGAGGAGGCCCGCGCGGCGGCCTACTCCATCCCGGATTACGGGGATGGGTTCTACGGTCCCGAGGACGGATTCGGCGACGCCACCGGCGCGTCGGTCCGCCTGGACGACCTGGGGTACTGAGCCGACCCCACCGGCGGCCATTCGGCCGGCACGCACCACCACCGGACCCCCGGACGCCCCGAGCGCCCGGGGGTCCGGTGCGTCGGCCCCGGCCGTGTCGTCGCTGGCCGCGAACGTGTTCTAGACTTGCTCGATGTGCCCTGAGCCGCCGCGGTCCTCGCGGTGGACCGGGGCCGGATGACGGAAGGGGGCATTGGCCGTGCGCATCGCACTGCTCTCGTACAGGAGCAAGCCACACGGTGGCGGGCAGGGCGTCTACGTCCGACACCTCAGCCGCGAGTTGGCTGCGCTGGGTCACACCGTGGAGGTGTTCTCCGGTCAGCCGTACCCCGAGCTCGACCCGGGTCCGTCGCTCACCAGGGTCCCGAGTCTGGACCTGTACAACGACGCCGATCCGTTCCGCACGCCGCACCCCCGGGAGATCCGCGACCGGATCGACCTGCTCGAGGTGGTCACCATGTGGACCGCCGGCTTCCCCGAGCCACGCACTTTCAGCCTCCGCGCGGCCCGGGCCCTCACTCCGCGACTCGCCGACTTCGACGTGGTGCACGACAACCAGTGCCTGGGCAGCGGCCTGCTGACGCTCGAGGAGGCCGGGTTCCCGGTGGTCGCCACGGTGCACCACCCCATCACCCGGGATCGCGACCTCGCCATGAAAGAGGCCCCGCTGCGCAAGAAGCTCACCACCTGGCGCTGGTTCGGTTTCCTCGGCATGCAGATCCGCGTGTCCCGGAAGCTGGAAGAGATCATCACCGTCTCCAGCAACTCCGCCGAGGACATCGCGTCGGATTTCGGGGTGGATCCGGAGCGGATCGTGACGATCCCGCTCGGGGTGGACACCGACCGGTTCCACGATCGACGCGACCGCGAGTCCGGGCGCCTGGTGTGTGTGGCCAGCGCCGACCAGCCGCTCAAGGGCGTCCCGGTGTTGCTGCGCGCACTGGCGAAGGTCCGGCAGGAGCACCCGGGGGTGCGGTTGACGCTGGTCTCCAAGCTCAAGCGCAAGGGGGAGGCCTCGAGGCTGCTGGACTCCCTGGGGTTGCGAGACGCGGTCGACCTGGTGTCGGGCGTCGACGACGACGAGCTGGCCGAGCTCGTGGGCACCGCCGAGATCTCGGTCGTGCCGAGCATGTACGAGGGCTTCTCGCTGCCCGCGGTCGAGGCCATGTCCAGCGGCTGCGCGTTGATCGCCAGCCGCGCGGGGGCGCTCCCGGAGGTCGTCGGCACCGACGACACGGCCGCCCGGCTCGTCGAGCCCGGCGACGTCGACGACCTCGCCCGCCAGATCAGCGAGCTGTTGTCCGACCCGCTCGAGCGACGACGCCTGTCGCAGGGCGGACGGCAGCGGGTGATGGAGCGCTACAGCTGGGCGGCCGTGGCGCGCAGGACCGTCGAGGTCTATGAGACGGCGATAGCCAGGGTCCGGGGCGAGACGCTCCCGGACCTCACCGCCGGTCCGGTCATCGGGCCGGACCAGGCAGAGATAGACGAGCACGTCACCGACGACGTGCCCGAGGTGCTCCCCGGGGCCGGGGAGTACGACATCCGTGAGCAGGAGGACGCCGCATGCTGACCGCCGACTTCGATCGTCTGGGGGTCATCCCCGGCATGCGAGCCATCGACGTGGGAGCCGGCCTCGGCCGGCACACCTTCGAGCTCTACCGCCGCGGGGCCGATGTCACCGCCTTCGATCAGAACGCCGACGAGATGCGTCAGGTGACCGAGATGCTCGCCGCGATGGAGGCCGAGGGTGAGGGCCTGCCCACCTCCAAGGGGGAGGCCGTGACCGGGGACGCGCTCGACATGCCCTACGAGGACGGCACCTTCGACCTGGTGCTCATCTCCGAGGTGCTCGAGCACGTCCCGGAGGACACCAGGGCGATCGCCGAGCTCGTGCGGATCCTCAAGCCGGGTGGCGTCGCCGCCGTCACCGTGCCGCGCGAGTGGCCGGAGAAGCTATGCTGGAAGCTCTCGGACGCCTACCACTCGAACCCCGGCGGCCACTGCCGCATCTACACCGCCGAGGAGCTGGGCTACAAGCTCCGCGCCGCGGGCCTGGAGGTCACCGGCACCGGCTTCGCGCACGCGCTGCACGCCCCCTACTGGTGGCTCAAGTGCGCGGTGGGCACGGAGAACGACGACCACCCGCTGCCCAGGGCCTATCACAAGCTCCTGGTGTGGGACCTGATGAAGGGGCCCTGGGTCACCAGGACCGCCGAGAAGGTGCTCAACCCGGTGATGGGCAAGTCCATCGTGTTCTACCTCCGCAAGCCCGCGGAGGCCTGATCGTCAGTGCTCACCTCCAACACCGCAGTAGACCGGTCCCGTCCCGTCCCCAGCGTCCCGGGGGTGCTCGACGCCGACGCGGCGCGGGCCACCGGTGAGTGGATCGCCTCCGTGCAGCGTCCGAGCGGAGAGATCCCGTGGTTCACGGGCGGGCACACCGACCCGTGGGACCACGTGGAGTCGGCCATGGGGCTGACGGTGGCCGGGCAGTGGGAGGCCGCGGAGAAGGCGTACGGGTTCCTCCTCGACACCCAGCGGGCCGACGGCTCGTGGCCGGTGAGGTGGCAGGACGGGGTCATCGTCGACGCGGACACGGACTCCAACTTCTGCGCCTACGTCGCGGTCGGGGTGTGGCACCACCACCTGGTCACCGGGAAGCCGGGATTCCTCGAGTCCATGTGGCCGACGGTGCGCAGGGCGCTGGACCTGGTCCTGACATTTCAGGGCCCGGAGGGTCAGATGTGGTGGGGCGCCGGGGAGGAGGGCTTCTGCGAGGAGGCCCTGATCACCGGATGCTCGAGTGTCCACCACGCTCTACGGTGTGGCGTTGCGATCGCCGAGGAACTCGGGGAGACGGCCCCGGACTGGGACGCCGCCGCGGACTCCCTCGGGCACGCCCTGCGGGCGCACCCCGAGCTGTTCACCCCCAAGGACGAGTTCTCCATGGACTGGTACTACCCCGTCCTCGGCGGGGTGATGGTGGGGGAGCAGGCGCAGCAGCGGCTGGACTCCCTGTGGGACCGGTTCGTCGTCGACGGGCTGGGGATCCGGTGCGTGGACCACCGGCCGTGGGTGACCGGCGCCGAGACGTGCGAACTCGTGCTGGCCCTCGAGGCGGCGGGTCGGCACGACCAGGCCCTCGAGCAGTTCACCAACATGCAGCACCTGCGGGACACCGACGGCTCCTACTGGACCGGGTTGGTGTTCGCGGACGGCAAGCGCTGGCCGGTGGAGCTGAGCACGTGGACGGGTGCGGTCATGCTGCTCGCGGCGGATGCGCTGTCGCGCACCACGCCGGGCAACGAGATCTTCCGCTACGTCTCGGACCACACCATGCAGCGGTTGCAGAGCGCCCCGGGCGATCCGGCCGACTGCACCCCGGGCGAGGAGTGCCCGCCGATCCCGGCCACGGTGCGCTAGTCTGACGGAAACCGCCGCTGGACACCTGTCTGGTCAGGTGTCGGCCGGCGGCCCCGACGGCACGAGGAGCGCCCATGCAATTCGGACTCACCCTGTTCACGAGTGATCGGGGGATCCGGCCGACGGTGGCCGCGGTGGCCGCGGAGAAGGCGGGGTTCTCGGCGTTCTATGTACCCGAGCACACCCACATCCCGATCCGGCGCGAGGCCGCGCACCCGGGCACCGGCGGGGCCGAGCTGCCCGACGAGCGCTACAGCCGCACGCTCGACCCCTGGGTCACGCTCGCCGCGGTCTCCTCGGTCACCTCGACGATCCGCCTCGGCACGGCCGTCGCGATCCCGGTCGAGAGCGACCCCATCACCCTGGCCAAGACCATCGCCTCGGTCGACCACCTCTCGGGCGGCCGCACGGTACTCGGGGTGGGGTACGGCTGGAACCTCGACGAGATGGCCGACCACAACGTCCCGCCGAAGCTGCGCCGTACCATGCTGCGCGAGTACCTCGAGGCCATGCGCGAGCTGTGGAGTCGGGAGGAGGCCGAGTACCACGGGCGGTTCGTGGACTTCGGCCCCAGCTGGGCCTGGCCCAAGACCGTTCAGTCCGGCGGACCCCGCACGCTCGTCGGTGCGGCGGGAAACGAGAAGAACTTCAAATGGATCTGCCGCAGTGCCGACGGGTGGATGAGCACTCCCATCTCCCAGGACATCGCGGGGAGCGTCCGGCAGTTGCGGGAGTTGTGGGCGGAGGCCGGCCGGGAGGGGGAGCCGTACATCGTGGTGCTCGACGGCAAGCCGGTCCCCGAGAAGATCGAGATGTACCGGGAGTTGGGGGTGCACGAGCTGGTCTACGGCACACCGGACAGGTCCGAGGAGGAGGTACTGGCCTACATCGACCGTTTGGCCGGCAAACTCGGACTGCACGTCGGCGCCTGACGCAAGGCGGGGTCCGATTCGCCGGTTCCCGCGCCCGAGCCCCTCACGGCGGCCCCGCCGCGCCGGTACCGTCGGCGGTATGACCTCCGCCACCGCCTCCGGCACCCCCGTCGTCGTCATCACCGGAGCCGGGGGCGGCCTCGGTGCCGCCACGGCCGCGCTCTACGCCGCCCGCGGGTGGCACGTGGTCGCCGCCGACCTCAGCGCACCACCGGGCGGCGTCGGGATCACGCCCGCGGCGGTCGACGTGACCGACACCGTGTCACTCGAGGCGCTCGCCGACCGGGTCCGCGCGGACCACGGCCGTCTCGACGCGCTGATCACCTTCGCCGGGATCCTGGGGATCGGACCGCTCGCCGAGACCGACCCCGACCGGGTCCAGCAGGTGCTGGACGTGAACGTCATGGGGACCGTCCGGACGGTCCACGCGATGTTCGACCTGCTCCGCGCCAGTAGCGGACGCGTGGTCCTCATCAGCTCGGAGACCGGGCCCCAACACGCGATGCCGATGAACGGCGCCTACGCCATGAGCAAGCACGCGATCGAGGCCTACGGTGACTCGCTCCGGCGCGAACTCATGTTCCTCGGCCTGGACGTGGTGCTCATCCAACCGGGCCCGTTCCGCACGGGGATGACCGCCTCGATCCGGCGCCGCTTCCAGGAGTCCACGCTCCCGGGTTCCCCCTTCGCCGCCATGGCCGCCGTGATGGGCGAGATGGCGGCGGGGGAGGACGACAAGGCGGCCGATCCCCGCGTCCTCGCGGAGGCCGTGTGGACCGCCGGCACCACAGCCCGTCCCCGCCACCGCTACGCCGTGAAGTGGGACCTCGGCCGCAGGCTCCTGGACCACCTGCCGGTCCCGGTCGTGGACAGGGCGCTCACCCTGGCCCTGGGCGGCAAGATCGCCGACAGACGACTCGAGATGCGGCGCGAGGCGGCCGACACCCTCAGCGCCGCCGACGCGGAGGTGCGGCCGTGAGCAACCTCGACGCACATCCGGAGGAGATCGAGTGCGAGGCCGGCGGATCGCCCGGTGGACCCGAACCCGGGGGCGCCGCGGTGGAGATCATCACCTGCCGTGACGTCCCGCTGGGCGGTCCGCGTGCGATGACGGTCAGGCGGACGCTGCCCCAGCGGCAGCGCTCCCTCATCGGGGCCTGGTGCTTCGTCGACCACTACGGCCCGGACGACGTCTCGGCCACCGGCGGGATGGACGTGCCCTCGCATCCGCACACCGGTCTCCAGACCGTCAGCTGGCTTTTCGAGGGCGCGGTGACCCATCACGACTCGGGGGACAACCACGCGGTGGTCCGGCCCGGCGAGGTCAACCTCATGACCTCCGGGGCGGGTATCTGCCACACCGAGGTCTCGACCCAGGACACCGGAGTCCTGCACGGCGTGCAGCTGTGGACCGCGCTGCCCGAGAGGGACCGCGGGAGCACCGGCCGCCGATTCGAGCACCATGTCCCCGAGACGGTGGAGTACGAGGGCGGATCCGCCCTGGTCTTCATCGGGTCGCTGCTGGGCTCGTCGTCCTCCGTCACGACCTTCACCCCGCTCCTGGGCGCGGAGCTCCGGCTGGACCCCGGCGCCCGGCTCACCCTCGACGTGGACCCGGAGTTCGAACACGGGCTCCTGGTGGACACCGGCGACATCACCCTCGAGGGCGTGACCGTCGAACCCGCCCAGCTGGGCTACACAGGTGTCGGCGAGGCCACCCTGACGATCGACAACACCGGATCCACCCCGGCGCGCATGATCCTCATCGGTGGCACCCCGTTCGGCGAGGAGATCGTGATGTGGTGGAACTTCATCGGTCGCAGCCACGAGGAGATCGCCCGTTACCGGCAGGAGTGGGAGGACGCCTCGGACCGCTTCGGCCGGGTCGACGGCTACATCGGGCGGAACCCCGACGGGCTCACCCGCCTCCCCGCGCCCACGCTTCCCGGCAGCGTCCTCAGGCCGAGGGCGAACCCGGCCGCGCGGGCACAGGCCGGGGAGGAGGTCTGATCATGGGCGTCCCGCAGCTGGACCGTGCCCAGCGTGAGGTCTACAAGCAGCTCGTCCGCACCGCGGTCGCCTCCCGGGAGGCCTCCACCGGGGCCGGGCTAGAGGAGTCGCTGCTCGAGCTGGTCAACATCCGTGTCTCGCAGCTCAACGGGTGCGCGGCCTGCCTGGCCACGCACGTCCCGGCCGCGCGCAAGGCGGGGGTGTCGCAGGAGCGACTGGACCTGCTCCCGGCGTGGCGGGACATCGAGGAGTTCGGCGATCCCGAGCGGGCCGCTCTCCGCCTGGCGGAGTCGCTCACGCGCCTGGACAGCGTCGACGAGCGCGAGGCGGCCACCTCCGCCGCCGCCGAGCACTTCGACGAGGGCCAGCTCTCCGCGCTGGAGTGGTCGATCGTGATGATCAACGCGTTCAACCGGGTCTCGATCGCGAGCGGCCACCGGGTGCCGATCGACGACTGAGCCCGGGCCCCGCCACCCGGCCCCGAGATCCGTGCCCGGCTCGCGTCGGGAGCACGCCACCGCGTGGAGGACTACCGTGGGCAAGGTGAGCGAGAAGCCGGACGTCAAGACCCTCGGCGAGCTACGCGCCGCGGGGTACACCAGCCGCAGCCTGCGCGAGGAGATGCGCGAGAACCTCCTCGCGGGACTGGCCGCGGGCCGCGATCCCTGGCCGGGGATGCACGGGTTCGACACGACGGTCATCCCGCAACTGGAGCGGGCGATCATCGCCGGGCACGACATCGTCCTGCTGGGCGAGCGAGGGCAGGGCAAGACCCGCCTTCTGCGCACCCTGGTGGGCCTGCTCGACGAGTGGTCGCCCGTCGTCGCGGGATCCGAGCTCGGTGAGGACCCGCTCGCTCCGATCACCTCGGCGACGCGGGAGCGGATCGCCCGGGAGGGGGACTCCCTGCCGATCGACTGGCGGCACCGGACCGAGCGCTACGTCGAGAAGCTCTCGACCCCGGACACCTCCGTGGCGGACATGATCGGCGACGTCGACCCGATGCGGGTGGCCGAGGGACGGCGCCTCGGCGACCCGGAGACCATCCACTATGGTCTGGTGCCGCGCGCGAACCGCGGGATCGTGGCGCTCAACGAACTTCCCGACCTGGCGGAGCGCATCCAGGTGGCCCTGCTCAACGTCATGGAGGAGCGGGACGTCCAGATCCGCGGGTACGTCCTGCGTCTTCCCCTCGACGTCCTGGTGGTGGCCTCGGCGAACCCGGAGGACTACACCAACCGCGGGCGCATCATCACCCCGCTCAAGGATCGGTTCGGCGCCGAGATCCGCACGCACTACCCGCTGGACCTGTCCGACGAGATCGAGGTCGTGCGCCAGGAGGCGGAGCTCACCGCGGAGGTCCCGGACGCCCTGATGGAACTGCTCGCCCGGTTCACGCGCGAACTGCGGACCTCGGATTCGGTCAACCAGTCCTCCGGCGTGTCCGCGCGCTTCGCGATCGCCGGCGCCGAGACCGTCGCGGCCGCGGCCAGGCGGCGCGCCGCCGTCCGGGGGACCGACGACCCGGGCGAGGCGGTCGCGCGGCTGGTCGACGTCGACGCCGCCGTGGAGGTGCTGCGCGGGAAGATCGAGTTCGAGCCGGGTGAGGAGGGCCGCGAGACGGAGATCCTCCGCTATCTCCTGCGCAGCGCCACGGTCGACGTGGTGCGCGAGATGTTCCGCGGTCTCGACCTGGCCCCCCTCGTCGAGGCGTTCGACGGGTCGGTGACCCTGACCACCGGCGCCAGTGTCACCGCGGCGGAGTTCCTCGACGACCTGCCCGAGCTCTCCGATCCGGACCTCTACGACCGGATCGCCGAGCGCGCGGGCGCCCAGACCGTGGGGCAGAGGGCGGGGGCGATCGAGTTCGCGCTGGAGGGGCTCTACCTCTCGCGGCGCCTGTCCAAGGAGACCGGGGACGGCGCCGCCGTCTACGGTTGACCCCCCGGGGTCGACGATGGTGGCCGAGGAGCCGCCGGAGCAGGAGGGACGCGATGTCGCGAGACGAGCCCCGCGCGCGGTACGGACGATACGTCGGAGGCCCCGACCCTCTCGCGCCCCCGCTCGACCTGTCCGAGGCGCTCGAGGCGGTGTCCGAGGGGGTGATGTCCGGGTACTCGCCCGAGCAGTCGATGCGCGAGTTCCTCCGCCGGGGCGGTCGGGGCCAGGCCGGTCTCGACGACCTCGCGGGCAGGGTGCAGCGTCGGCGCCGTGAACTGCTCGAGCGCGGCCACCTGGGCGGGACCCTGGAGGAGGTGTCCGAGCTGTTGGACAAGGCGCTGTTGGCCGAACGCGGGCAGCTCGCCCGGGACACGCAGATGGACCCGATGGATCGCACCCTGCGAGAGATGACCATCGAGAACCTCCCGGATTCCCCGGCCGCGGCGGTCGGCGAGCTCGCCGAGTACGACTGGGCCTCCTCCGATGCGTGGGAGGCCTACAGGAGGATCCAGGATCTCCTCGGAGAGGAGGCGCTCGAGTCGCGCTTCGCGGGGATGAAACAGGCCCTGGAGAACGCGACCGACGCCGATCGTGCGGCGGTGTCGGAGATGCTCGCCGACCTCACCGAGTTGCTCGACAAGCACGCTCGTGGGCAGGACACCCCCGAGGACTTCGAGCGGTTCATGGACAAGCACTCGGACTCCTTCCCGGAGCAGCCGGCCGACATCGACGAGCTCATCGACGTGCTGGCCCGGCGCGCGGCGGCCGCGCAGCGCATGATGCGCTCGATGACACCGGAGCAGCGGGAGGAGTTGATGGCGCTCTCGCAGCAGGCGTTCGGCTCACCGGAACTCATGGAGCAGCTGGGTCGGCTCGACGGGCTACTGCAGTCGCTCAGACCCGGCGAGGACTGGGACGGCTCCGCGGACTTCGACGGCGAGGAGGGACTCGGTTTCTCCGAGGGTGCCGCGGCGATGGCGGAGCTCGGTGACCTGGACCGTCTCGCCGAGCAGCTGGCGCGGGGCAGCGAGGGTTCGCCCCTGTCCGAGCTGGACCTCGAGGCCGTGGCCCGCCACCTCGGGGGAGAGGCCGCGGTCTCCCTGCGCACGCTGGCGCGGCTCGAGCAGTCGATGCGCGACTCGGGTTACCTGAGCAGGCGCCCCGACGGCGACCTGAGGTTGTCCCCGGCAGCACTGCGCAAGCTCGGCGGTTCCCTGCTGCGTGACGCCGCCCGTCGGCTCTCGGGTCGCACCGGCGCCCGCGAGACGCGGATGTCCGGGGCGGCGGGGGACCAGACGGGAGCGAGCCGCGCCTGGCGGTTCGGTGACGTGGAGTCGTGGGACGTGCCGCGGACCGTCACCAACGCCCTGTCCCGGGTCGTGGCCGAGGGTGGGGATCCGGGACAGGGAATCCGGCTGCTGCCGGACGACATCGAGGTCAGGGAGACGGAGTCGCGGACCCAGGCCGCCGTCGCGCTGCTGGTCGACACGTCGTTCTCGATGGCCATGGAGGGCCGATGGGTCCCGATGAAGCGCACCGCGCTGGCCCTGCACCACCTCGTGAGTACGCGGTTCCGGCAGGACACGCTCCAACTCATCTCGTTCGGCCGCTTCGCCCGGACCCGGACGGTGGAGGACCTGCTCTCCCTCGACGCGGAGTACGAGATGGGCACCAACCTCCACCACGCCCTGCTCCTGGCCGGCCGGTTCTTCCGGAGACACCCGTCGATGCAGCCGGTGCTGCTCATCGTCACCGACGGCGAGCCCACGGCTCACCTGTTGGGGAGCGGGGAGCCGTGGTTCGGCTACCCACCCGCACCGGAGACCATCCGCACGACCGTCGACGAGTTGGACCGCGTGGCGCGGTTCGGTGCGCAGACCACGTTCTTCCGGCTCGGCGACGACCCCGGGCTCGGGCGCTTCCTCGACGCGCTGGCCCGCCGGGTCGGCGGCACCGTGGTGGCCCCGGACGTCGACGACCTCGGGGCCGCCGTGGTCGGCAGGTTCCTCCACACACGACGCGGCCGCCCGGGCTCGGGTGACGCCTGGAGCGCGGGCGGCCGGTGGGCGGTGTGAGCCGCCGTGCGAGCCGGCGGTGCGGGCCCTACGGCATGGGCGCGCCGACCTCGCCCGAGTCGCGCCGCAGGACGCGCAGCGAGTCCACCGCGCGGACCTCGGTGAACTGCCCGGACTCCAGGGCGCGGCAGTAGATCTCGTAGGGCGGACGTCCGCCGTCCTCGGGGTTCGGGAAGACGTCGTGGATCAACAGGGCCCCGCCCACCGCGACCCACGGGGCCCAGCCCTCGTAGTCGGCCTGCGCGGCCTCGGAGGAGTGGCCCCCGTCGATGAACACGAACGAGGCCGGCGTGCCCCAGATCCGCGCGACCTGGCGCGACGTGCCCACCGCGGCGGTCACCACGTCGTCCAGTCCCGCGTCCCAGATCGTGTGCCGGAACGCCACGAGGGTCTCCAGGCGGCCGGTGTGGGGGTCGACGAGCGCCGTGTCGTGGTACTCCCACCCGGGCTGGTGCTCCTCGGACCCTCGGTGGTGGTCGACGGTGACGATGCTGCCGCCGGTCACCCGTGCGGCCGCGCCGAGGAACACGGTGGACCGGCCGCAGTAGGTGCCGATCTCGACGCCCACGCCGTCGCCCAGGTACTCGCAGGCGATCTCGTAGAGGGTGCGGCCCTCGTCCAGCGGCATGAAGCCGGGGGCGGCGAGCGCCACGTCGAGCAGCGCCTGGTCGATCTCGGGAGCGGTCATGGCACAAACCTATCGCTCATGACTCCGCCCGCGATCCCCGCCCTCGGCCCCGCGCTCAGTCGCGGCCATCGTTCCCCGCCTCGGCCCGGCGGGCGGCCTTCCGGGCGCGCGCGACGTGCGGGCCCACCACGTTGCCCAGCTTGGTACCGTTCGGCCAGCCCGCGTAGTAGCAGAGGAACAGCACGATCTCCTCCAGTTCCTCGGGTGTCAGCTCGCCGTTACCCAGCGCGGCGCCCACCTGGATGTCGGCGATGTCCGTGTTCCCCTGAGCGGTGAGCGCGCCCAGCAGGAGCAGGCGGCGGTCGCGATGGCTCAGACCGGGGCGGGACCACACGCGCCCGAACAGGTGGTCCGCGGTCTCGGCGAAGTAGTCACCCGGCCCGTCGGTCATCTCGAAGCCGTAGACCTCGGTCATCATGGCCAACCCGCGCTCGCGCTCCGGGGACATCCCGGATTCTGCCGTGTCGCTCATCGTGCTCCCTCGTCGTCGTCGGTGATTCCGCCGTCATCCCCGGGCGCACCCGCGGCGCGGCGGGCGATCTCTCCCGGCCCCACGCCGAAACCGGCGCCCAGGTCGCGCAACGCGATGGTCCCGAGCGGCAGGTCCACCTCCAGCCGCTGCCCGAGCTCCAGGGCCAGTGAGAGGTCCTTCTCGCCGAGGCCCCGGACGTGGGTGAAGACACCGTGCCAGAAGTCGTCGGGGGCGATCGGCGCGGTGGTGTCGCGCAACATCACCGCGCCGGCGCCACCGGTGATGGCGTCGGTGTGCCGCACCACGCGGCCCAGCTTGGCAATGTCGAGTCCCGCGGCCTCCGCCAGTCGGGAGGCCTCGGCGGCGGCGGTGAACGAGACGAAGTGCAGCAGGTTGCGGGCCAGCTTCATCCGCGTACCCGCCCCCACCTCGCCGGCGTGGACCGGCAGCGCGGCCCACAGCGCGAAGACGGGCTTGCAGGCCTCGTAGACCTCGCGCGTCCCGCCCACCATCACCGCGAGCTCGCCCTTCTCCGCGCCCGGTGCCCCGCCCGAGACCGGGGCGTCCACCAGGTGCACGCCGTGCGTTCCGCACGTCCTGGCGAGCTCTACGGCCGTGGAGTCGGAGATGGTGGAATGGACCGCCACCACCGTTCCCGGCCCGGCCGTGCGCAGGATCCCGTCGGGGCCGTCGACGACGTCGCGGACCTGCGCGTCGTCGAGGACCGTCACCGAGACCAGTCTGGCCGTCCGGGCCACCTCGGCCGGTGTCGCGCCGGAGGTGGCCCCCTCCGCGGTGAACGGTTCGGTCGCCTCGGGGCGGACGTCGCAGACGGCCAGGCCGCCGGGCCACGACAGCAACCGATGGGCGATGGGAGCGCCCATGTTGCCCAGTCCGATGAACCCGACGGGCGCAGGGGAGTCCTCCGGGGAGCCCGGACCCACGGGTGCGGCTCCGGCGCCCTGCCCGGAGATGTCGGCCGGGTTCACGCTCACGACCTGATGACCTGTCCGCCGTCGACGTTGAAGATCTGACCGGTGATCCACGACGCCTCGTCCGAGAGCAGGAAGAGCAGCATCCCGACCAGGTCCTCCGGCTGTCCCATCCTCTTGAGCGGGAGCTTGTCCACCATGTCCTTGACGATGGACTGGGGGGTGGTCGAGCGGTTGGCCTCGGTGTCGATCGGGCCGGGCGCGATCGCGTTGATGCGGATGTTGGACCCGCCCAGTTCGGTGGCCAACTGCTGGGTGAGGCCGTTGACGCCCACCTTGGCCAGGCCGTAGAAGCCCGAGTAGAGCCACGCGGCGGTGGAGGACTGGTTGACGATGGCGCCACCGCCGGCGGCCGCCATCTTCTCCCAGCAGGCGCGCACCATGATCAGCTGACCGTTGAGGTTCACCGACATGAACTTCTCGTAGTAGTCCCACGGCACGGTGATGAGGAAGTCGAGCTTCATCCCGCCGAAGATCGCGGCGTTGTTGACCAGCATGTCCAGTCGGCCGAACCTGTCCACGGCGGCCTCGGCGCAGGCCCCGGCCGAGTCCGGGTCGGAGACGTCGGTGTGCTGGAAGAACGCCTCCCCACCGGCCGCGGTGATCTCCTGCGCCACGCGCTGTCCCTCGGTGTCCGAGACGTCGGCCACCACGACCTTCGCGCCCTCCGCGGCGAGGGCCTTGGCGTACTCCTCGCCGATCCCGCCGGCCGCGCCGGTCACGATCACGGACTTACCGTCAAAACGTCCCATGTCTGTGGTCTCTTCCTTCTCGTCAGGGGTGGTGGTTCGGGTGGGGGTGAAATGTCAGGCCGGAGAGGCCACGGACTTGGTCTCGAGGTACTCCTCGAAGCCCTGCCGGCCCATCTCGCGGCCGATGCCCGACTGCTTGTAGCCGCCGAAGGGCACGTCGGCGCCGTACCAGACGCCTCCGTTGACCCCGAGCGTGCCCGTGCGTATGCCCGCCACGACCTTCTCCACGCGGTCGGGGTCGGTGCCCCAGACGGCGCCGGAGAGTCCGTAGGGGGAGTCGTTGGCGATCCGGATCGCGTCCTCGTCGCCGTCGTGGGGGATGACGACGAGGACGGGCCCGAAGATCTCCTCCCGGGCCACCCGCGCGGAGTTGTCGAGTCCGGAGATCAGGGTGGGCTCCACCCAGAAGCCCTTCGACCTGCCCTCGCCGGACGGGCGCCCGCCGCCGATCTCGATGGTGCCGCCCTCCTCCACGGCCAGCGCGATGTACCCCTCGACCCGCTCGCGCTGGACCGCGGAGATCACCGGTCCGCACAGGGTGCCGGGGTCGGTGGGGTCACCCGGCGCGAAGGCCGCCATCGCGCCCTTGGCGGCCTCGACGGCCTCGTCGTACCTCTCGCGCGGAACCACCAGGCGCGTGGTGAGGGCGCAGCCCTGGCCGGCGTGGGTGCAGGCGTTGAGGGCCGTCATGAAGCACGCGGCGTTCAGGTCCGCATCGTCCAGGACCACGGCGGCGGACTTGCCGCCCAGCTCGAGGAAGACCTTTTTGAGGGTCTCCGCCGCGGCCACCATGATCTTCTTGCCGGTGGCGGTGGATCCGGTGAACGAGACCAGATCCACGCGCGGGTCGGTGGTCAGCTGGGCACCCACCCCGTGGTCCGAGGACGAGACCACGCCCAGCACGCCCGCGGGGATGTCGGTCTCCTCGGCGGCGATGCGGGCCACCGCGGCGGCGATGAGCGGGGTGTCCGGGGCGGGCTTGAGCACCACGGTGCATCCCGCGGCCAACGCGGGCCCGATCTTGGCCAGGTTGATCTGGTTGGGGAAGTTCCACGGGGTGATGGCACCGACCACGCCGATCGCCTCCCGGTGCGTCGTCCGGCGGGAACGCACCCCCATCACCTCGGACTCGCCGAGGTCCTCGACCCAGTCGTAGGCCTCGACCAGGTCGGCGAGCCAGCCCAGGTCGGCGACGGGCCCCTCCAGCTGGGGACCGGTGGTGAACATGTGCGGTGCGCCCACCTCGGCGATGGTCAGCGCGCGCAGCTCCTCGGTGTGGGCCTGCAGGGCGTCCCGAAGCTGCCGCAGGCACGAGGCGCGGAAGGCATGATCGGTGGACCACGTGGTGGTGTCGAACGCGGTGCGGGCGGCCTCGATCGCGGCGGCCATGTCCTCCGGGCCGGCGTCGGCGGCGCGGCCGATCACCTCCTCCGTGGCGGGGTTGAGGACGTCGAACGTGCCGCCCCCGGAGGCCGGGCGCAGCTCGCCGCCGATGAGGAGCGGGGCGTCGTAGGTGGTGCTCGTCGTCACGGGGGGCCTTCCGTCAGGGTTGATGGACATCCAGTGGGTAGACAACTGTCTAGACGATAGTCCGGCCAGTGGTGTACTGTCCAGACACATGTCCAGTGACGTGCGTTTCGAATCCACGCGAAGGCGTCTCAACGGCCAGCAGGCCGAGACCGTCGACCGCCTCACCAGCGCGGCCGTCGAGGTCTTGCGCGAGAAGGGGCCGGGCGGCCTCGCGGTCCGGGCGGTGGCGGCCAAGGCCGGCGTGGCCCCGGCCACCGCGTACACCTACTTCTCCTCCAAGGGCCACCTCATCGCGGAGGTGTTCTGGCGACGCCTCCGCGACCACGTCACCGAGGGCGCCTCGGCCGGCACCACGGTGGACAGGGTGGTGGCGGTCCTGCGCGATGTCGCGCTGCTGGTGGCGGACGAGCCCGAGCTCTCCTCGGCGGTCACCGCGGCCCTCCTGGGCGACGATCCGGAGGTGTCCCACCTGAGGATCCGGATCGGTGCCGACATCCGTCGGCGTCTGACGGCCGCGCTGGGTGATGAGGCCGACGACGAGGTGATCGGCGCCCTGGAGATGGTCTACGCGGGCGCGCTCGTCCGCGCGGGCATGGGCTATGGCTCCTACTCCGACATGGCGGACGCCATCGAGTCCGCCGCCCGACTCATCCTGAGGTGACCTGAGACATGACCACCGCGACTCCAGCCCCGCTCGTGTTCAGCCCGTATGACTACGCCGTACACGAGGATCCGTACCCGTTCTACTCCCGGTTGCGGGCCGAGGCCCCCGTCTACCACAACCCGGATCTCGACTTCTGGGCGCTGAGCAAGCACGCCGACGTCCGTGAGGCCTTCCGTGCGCCCGACGTGTTCTCCAACGCGATGGGGGTCTCCCTCGACCCGGCGGCGTACGGACCGCACGCCTACAAGACGATGTCCTTCCTGGCGATGGACGACCCGAGGCACGCCCGGCTGCGCAAGCTCGTGAGCAAGGGCTTCACCTCGCGACGGGTTGACGCGCTCTCCGAGGGGATCGAACGGATCTCGCGGCAGTACTGGGACGAGTGCCTCGACAGGTCTCGGGACGGCGGCGAGTTCGACTTCGTCCAGGACTACGCGGGCAAGCTACCGATGGACGTCATCTCCGACCTCATGGGGGTGCCGGAGTCGGATCGCGACGAGCTCCGCCGGCTCGCGGACCTCGTCATGCACCGCGAGGAGGGCGGTCAGGACGTGCCCGAGGACTCGATGGTCGCCGCCTTCGACCTCATCGCCTACTACCAGGGCATGGTCGCCGACCGGCGGAAGCAGCGGACCGAGGATCTCACCTCGGCGCTCATCGACGCCGAGATCGACGGGGAGAAGCTGGACGAGGACGAGATCCTGTCCTTCCTCTTCCTCATGGTGGTGGCGGGCAACGAGACCACCACCAAGCTGCTCGCCAACGCGATGTTCTGGGGCCACGAGTACCCCGACCAGTCGCGACTGGTGATCGACGACCCGGAGCGGGTGACCGACTGGGTCGAGGAGACCCTGCGCTACGACACCTCCAGTCAGTTGGTCCTGCGCACCACCACGCAGGAGGTCACGGTCCGCGACGTCACCATCCCGGCCGACCAGAAGGTGCTCCTGCTCATCGGCGCGGCCAACCGCGACGAGGAGGTGTTCGAGGACTCCGGGGCCTTCCTCCTGGGCCGGGACACCTCCGCGAGCCTGAGCTTCGGCCAGGGGCCGCACTTCTGCCTCGGCGCGCACCTCGCGCGACTCGAGGGGCGGATCGCGCTCGACCAGATCTCACGGTCCGTCACGGGGTACGAGATCCTGCCCGGCGCCGAGCGCGTGCACTCCTCCAACGTGCGTGGCTTCGCCCGCCTGCCCATGCGCGTCGAGGTCAGACGCTGATGAGCCTGAAGTTCCCACCGCAGCGGGACGCGGCCGACCGTCCCGCCCTCGTCACGGGCGCCTCCTCCGGTATCGGTCGCGCCTCCGCGGAGGCGCTGGCCGCACTCGGGCACCCCGTGGTCGTGGGGGCCCGCCGGGCCGACCGCCTCGACGACCTCGTGGGCCGGATCCGGGAGGCCGGGGGACTGGCCACCGCCCGTCCGGTCGACGTGACCAGAGCGGAGTCGGTGGCGGAGTTCGTGGCCGCCGCCGGTGAGGCGTACGGCCCTCCCGAGGTCCTGGTCTCCAGCGCGGGCACTCTGAAGATGGCCCGCGTGTGGGAGATGGAGCCGGACGACTTCGCCTCGCAGATCGACATCCACCTGCTCGCCGTGCAGCGGCTGCTCCACGCGGTGGTCCCCGGGATGGTCGACCGCCGTCGGGGCGACGTGGTCCTGATCGGCTCCGACGTCGCCTACACCGCCCGGCCCCGCTCCGGGGCGTACGTCGCGGCCAAGGCCGGCCTGGAGACCATGGCCCACCAGGCCCGCAAGGAACTCGAGGGCACGGGGATCCGCCTCGGAGTGGTCCGCCCGGGCCCGGTGATGACCGAGATGGGCACCGAGTTCGACCCGGAGACCGCGGAGTCGGTCATCAACGACTGGGTCAAGCACGGCTTCGGTCGTCACCCGCGCATGTGTAAACCGGCCGACCTCGCCCGGGGGGTCGCCGCCATGGTGTCGATGCCCCGCGGCGCCCAGATCACCGAGCTGGAGATCCAGCCGGAGGCCCCAATCGAGGAGGACTACTCGTGACCAGTACCGACAGCTCCACCGACAAGCCCACGGACTTCTCCACCCTCACCGAGCCGCGTCGGGTCTCCGGCGGCGAGGGGGAGCTCGGGCACATGGACGAACTCCGTACCGACCCGATCGGCCTGTTCTGGCGGGTCCGCGAGGAGTGCGGCGACCTCGGCGTGTTCAAGATCGTCGACCGCGACATCTGCCTGGCCTCCGGGGCGGCCGCGAACGAGGCCTTCTTCCGTGCGCCGGACGAGTCGCTGGACCAGGCCGCCGCCTACCCGTTCATGACGCCGGTGTTCGGTGAGGGCGTCGTGTTCGACGCCAGCCCCGAGCGCCGCTCGGAGATGCTGCACAACACCGCGCTGCGCGGCGAGCACATGCGACAGCACGCCGTCACCATCCCCCGCGAGGTCCAGCGCATGGTGGGCGAGTGGGGCGACGAGGGCGAGATCGACCTCCTCGAGTGGTTCTCCGAGCTCACCATCTACACCTCCTCGGCGTGTCTGATCGGTCCGAAGTTCCGCGAGCAGCTCGACGCCCGGTTCGCGCACCTCTACCACGATCTCGAGCAGGGCACCGACCCCCACGCGTACATCGACGCCTACGCCGACATCCCCGCGTTCCGCAAGCGGGACGCGGCGCGAGCGGGGCTGGTCGAGTTGGTCTCCGGGATCATGGACCAGCGGATGGCCGAGCCGCCGGCGAGCAAGGAGGACCGCGACCTCCTCGACGTCCTGGTCTCCGTCAAGAACGACGACGGCACGTACCGGTTCACCCCGGACGAGGTCACCGGCATCTTCATCTCCATGATGTTCGCCGGACATCACACCACCTCCGGTACCAGCGCGTGGATGCTCATCGAGTTGCTCAAGCACCCGGACTACCTCGCGCAGGTGGTCGCCGAACTCGACGAGGTCTACTCCGACGGGGCCGAGTACAGCTTCGGGGCGTTGCGTCAGATGCCCAGGGTCGAGAACGCCCTGAAAGAGACGCTGCGTCTGCACCCGCCGCTGATCATCCTCATGCGGGTGGCGCAGGAGGACGTGCAGATCGGCGACCACGTCGTCCGCGCCGGGCAGACCGTCGCGGCGTCCCCCGCGGTCTCCAACCGGCTGCCGGAGGACTTCCCGGACCCCGACTCCTTCGACCCGGAACGCTATGCCGAGCCGCGCCAGGAGGACATCGTCAACCGGTGGACCTGGATCCCCTTCGGCGCCGGACGGCACCGCTGCGTGGGCGCGGCGTTCGCCCAGCTGCAGATCAAGGCCATCTTCTCGATCCTGCTGCGGGAGTTCGAGTTCGAGCTAGCGCAGCCGCCCGAGAGCTACCACAACGACCACTCCAAGATGGTCGTCCAGCTGGCCCAGCCGTGCACCGTCCGCTACCGGAGGAGGCAGCGCAGGTGAGCGGGCAGCAGCCGATGCGGGTGGAGGTGGACTTCGACCTGTGCCAGGGGCACGCCGAGTGTCAGGCGGAGGCCCCCGACTGGTTCACGGTCGGCAAGGGCTCCGAGGCCAAGGTGCGTGCCAAGCGGGGCGTGGTCCCCGACGACCAGCTCGAGGCCGTCAAGGCCGCCGTCAAGTACTGCCCGACGCAGGCACTCCGCCTCGTCGAGAACCAGACCCACCAGGAGTGAGTGACGTGACCCGATACGACCGCGCCGAGATCGCCGAGTTCGTGCAGCGCTGGATCGAGGCGAACGCCGAGTGCGAGCGCAACAAGGACTGGACCCCGCTCGCCGACTTCTACGCCGAGGACGCCACCTACGGCTGGAACTACGGCACCAAGGACGACTTCATGGCCGTCGGCCGGGACGAGATCCGCGACATCGCGCTGGGCCAGGAGATGGCCGGGCTCGACGGCTGGGAGTACCCCTACATCCGGACCATCATCGACCCCGAGACCGGGGACGTGCTCTGTCTGTGGAAGCAGATCGCCCGCGACACCGTCGACCCGAAGACCGGGAAGCCGTACGAGGTCCACGGGCTCGGCGGGTCGTGGTTCCTCTACAACGGCGACCAGCAGTGGAAGTGGCACCGCGACTTCTTCGACTTCGGCAACGTGGTGGACCTGTTCATGCGGATGTACGAGGCCGACGCGCTCACCGATTCGATGAAGGCCCGGTTCGAGGCGGCCGGGGACAAGCCGGCCGGGTGGTACCGCATCGAGGACAGCCCGGCCCCCTTGTGGCCGGTGTCCGCCCCGGACGAGGTCTGAGTCCGGTGGCCGCGCGCGACCGGATCGTCAACAGCGACCCCCTGGAGTCCCTCGACCACGCCAGGCTCGCCAGGCTGCTGCCCGACCTGCTGCTGATCGGCCAGCTCATCGACCGGGCGGGGATGCCGGCCCTGCTCGGCGAGTTCGGTGTGGACGGGATGCGCGATGTGGCGATCGAGGAGTGGCAGGCCGCGAGCCCGCACTACACCCGGCGCATGAAGGAGGCGCTGTCGATCACCGGAGACGGCGTCGCGGAGATCTTCAAGGGCTTCCAACTGGATGTGGGGGCGCCGCCGGAGTTCATGGACTTCCGGTACGCGGTCACCGACCACGACCACGGCGAGTTCTGGCTCGACCACTGCGGTGCGCTGATGGACGTCGAACCGATGGGGGACCGGCTCGTCACCACGATGTGCCACGACATCGAGGACCCCACCTTCCCGGCCACCGCGCTGGCCACCAACCCCCGGGCCGTCGTGGAGCCCATCCACCGTCCGCCGCGCAGCCCGGAGGGCCGGACGCCGCACTGTCACTGGACCGTGCGGATCGACCCGGATTCAGAGCCGGCGGCGTGGCCCGAGCCGGCGGTCGAGTCCGCGAGCAGCCGGTTGATCGACTTCGCCTTCGAGCCGCCGGAACCGCGGGACACCACCGGTGAGGGCCCTCGGGACGACTACGCCGGTCCGCTGCTGACGGACCTGAGCTTCCCCGAGTTCACCTCGGCCGCGCTCGTCCGCATGACCCGCGAGGTGTACCTGCAGATGCACCTGCTGGCGGTGGGTTTCCACCAGTCGGTGCGTCGCCGGTCGGACGCCGAGACCGCGGACCGGCTGCTCGCCTACCAGGCGACGGGGATCGCGGGGGTCGCCGCGGGACGGATCCGCGACGTCCTCGGCGTGGAGGGGGACGCACACGGGTTGGCCGCCGTGCTCGATCTCCACCCGCTGGCCGGCCCGACCGCCTACACGGGGTACTCGTCGTCGGTCTCCGGCGACGGCGCGAGCGTCACCGTCACCTGGGACACCGCGGCGGACGCGTTCGCCGACGACACCTGGATGCCCCTGCTCGCCCGGGACGGCCTGCGCCCCCTCGCCGCGGCGGCACAGGCGGTCGACCCGCACTGGACCGTGGAGCGCGTGCCCTCGGACGGCTCCCGGGTCGAGGCCGTCCTCCAGCTCGGAGACGTACCAGCGAAGGAGTCCGACGAGGTCGCCGTCACCCGGATCAGCACCGGGGCGGCGTTCGACTTCGGACCGGCCCGCACGCCACTGCCCATCACCCCGGTCTGAGACCGGACGCTCGCCCGAGACAGCACACCCGACCCCGTCACGGAGGACACCACATGGCACACAATCTGGCCGACCTCTTCGAACACGCCGTGGACGCCTACGGCGCCGACCGTCTGGCGGTGGTGGAGGGCGAACGTCGTCTCACCTACGCCGACCTGGAGGCCGAGGCCAACCGGTGGGCCTCGGCGCTCGCCTCCCTGGGCGTCGGGGCCGGCGACCACGTCGGTGTGCACCTGCGCAACGGGGTGGACTGTCTGGCGCTGATCCTCGGAGTCCTCAAACTGCGGGCGGTGACCATCAGCATCAACTACCGCTACTCGGGCCCGGAGCTGCGCTACCTCTACGACTACTCCGACACCAGCGTGCTGGTGTTCCACCGCGAGTTCGGCGCCGCGGTCACCGAGGCCGTACGAGGGCTCGACGCCGTCCGGCACACGATCATGGTGGAGGACGGCTCGGGCGTCGACACCCTTCCGGACGGTGTCCTCCCCGCCCGCGAGACCCTGGAGGCGGCGTCGGCGGAGCGTCCCGGGGTGGAGCGGAGCGGCGACGATCTCTACCTGGTGTTCACCGGTGGCACGACGGGCAAACCGAAGGGTGTGATGTGGCGTCAGGAGGACCTGTGGCGCAGCCTCGGAGGTGGCGCGGACTACCACACGGGTGAACCGGTGCCAGACGAGTTCCACCAGTCCAGGGCGGGTCTGGGCGGTGACCCCATGCGCTACCTCATCCTGCTCCCGCTCATCCACACCTCGGGCATCATGCCCAGCTTCACCGGCCTGTTCGCCGGCGGCACCATGCACTACCTCCCGCACTTCCGGGCCGCGGACGTCCTGGAGGAGATCGAGACCGAGAAGATCCAGGTCGCCGTGGTGGCCGGTGACGCGATGGTCCGGCCACTCGTGGATCTGATGCGTTGGACCGACCCCGACACCTCGAGCATGTTCATGGTCTCCTCGGGGGCCGCCCTGTTCTCGCCCTCGGTCAAGGCGGACCTGCTCGAGCTCCGTCCCGATCTGATGATCATGGACGCGTTCGGCTCGTCCGAGGGCGGCTTCGGCGGCCTGGGCGTGGTCACCAAGGCCGATCTCGACGACGGGTCGCTCTTCGCCGACCACGGTCCCCGGATCCCGAGGGGTACCACCCTGCAGCTCGTCGACGACTTCGACGAACCGCTGCCCGACGACTCGCAGGAGATCGGCTGGATCGTCAAGAGCGGGTACCAGCCCGCCGGCTACTACAAGGACGAGGCCAAGACCGCCGAGACCTTCCGGGAGATCGCCGGCAGCCGCCGGGTGTTCACCGGGGACCGCGGACGGTACGACGGCCCCGACACGATCATCATGCTCGGCAGGGCCAGTCAGGTGATCAACTCCGGCGGCGAGAAGATCTTCGCCGAGGAGGTCGAGGCCGCGCTCAAGGCGGTGGCCGGGATCGAGGACGCCGTGGCGTTCGGGGTCCCGGACGAGCGGTTCGGGCACCGGGTCGGCGCCGTGGTCCAGTGGGCGGATTCCGCACAGGACTCATCGCCGGACTCATCGCCGGACTCCTCGCCGGGCACCGGCCCGCGGGACCTCGACGCCGTCGGGCACGCACTGCGCGAGCACCTGGCCGGGTTCAAGATCCCCGTGGCGTACTGGGTGGTCGACCGCGTCGAACGCCATCCCAGCAGCAAGACCGACTACGGCTGGGCGCGCCGTCTGGTGGCCGAGCGTGCCCCCGACCTCGACCGGCGCACGGACGCCGCCGGCACCGCGTGACCGGGCTCCGGCTCGACGGCCGGTCCTTCGCGGTCACCGGGTCCTCCCGCGGGATCGGTGCGGCGGTCGCGGACGACCTGGCCGCGCGCGGCGCCGACGTGGTGCTCAACGGGCGCGACGAGGCGGCGCTGCGGCACCGGGTCGCCGAGCTCGCCGCACGGTCCGGCGGCCGGATCACCGGGGTCGCCGGGTCGGCACACGAGCCCACGGTGGCGGAGTCGCTGCTCGAGGAGGCGATCCGCGGGGGGTCGACGGTCTCCGGCCTGATCACGTGCGCAGGGGTTCCCGAGCCCGCGGGGTCCTCGATCCTCACCGTGAGTCACGCGGAGTTCGGCGCGCTCATGGACGCCCACCTCGGGACGGCCTTCGCGGCGTGTCGCGTGTTCGCACCGCACTTCGTCTCCACCGGCTCGGGCGCGATCGTCACCACGTCGTCGTTCGCCTGGAAAGGCGACTACGGAGGTACGGGCTACCCGGCCGGCAAGGGCGCGGTCACCTCGCTGACCATGGCGATCGCGGCCGAGCTCGCCGAGCACGGGGTGCGGGCGAACGTGGTGTGCCCGGGCGCCCGGACCAGGCTGTCGAGCGGGGAGGACTACGAGGACCAGATCCGCGAGCTGGGCCGCAGGGGGATGCTCGACGAGCTCAGTGTGGCCGGTGCACTGGACCCGGCCGGGCCGGAGTACGTGGCGCCGCTCTACACCTATCTCGTCTCCGATCTGGCTGCCGGGATCACCGGCGGGGTGTTCGCCGGGTCGGGCGGGTTCATCGGGAGATTCCCCGCCCCGGAGGCGCAGATCCTGGCCTACCGAGATTTCCACGACAGTCCGCCGTGGACCCCTGAGGAGATAGACGGACTGGTCCGGGCCTGAGCGTCACCGGGAGCCGCTCGAGACGCGCCGGGGTCGTCCCACCGCGCCGAGAGGTCACACCCGCTCACGTCTTCCCAGGTCAGGTGGCGGGTTCTCCTGCAGTCGCGACCACTCGTCGAGGTGCCAGCACGGGCCACGGCCCGGCCTGCGCCGACACGGCCCGACCTGCGCCGACACGGCCCGGCCTGCACGGGCCGCAGCCGCGCCCCCGCGGGCCGGGAAACCGCCGTCAGCGCAGCGACTCCTCCCGGAACTCGCCGGGGAAGTCCACCGACGGGCCGTTCTCGCTCTCGCCGTTGCGCAGCTCGACGCGGCGGATCTTGCCGGAGATGGTCTTGGGCAGGTCGGTGAACTGGAGACGGCGCACCCGCTTGTAGCCGGCCAGGTGGGTGCGGGAGTAGTCGAAGATCTGGCGGGCGGTCTCCTCGGTCGGCTCCCAGCCGCCGGCCAGGACCACGAACGCCTTGGGGACGCTCAGTCGCACGGGATCCGGGGACGGGACGACCGCCGCCTCGGCCACCGCCGGGTGCTCCAACAGGACGGACTCCAGCTCGAACGGCGAGATCCGGTAGTCGGAGGACTTGAACACGTCGTCGGTCCGGCCCACGTAGGTGATGTAGCCCTCGGAGTCCCGCGAGCCGACGTCACCGGTGTGGTAGAAACCGTCCGCGTACGCGGCGTCGGTCCGGTCCTTGTCTCCGTGATATCCGACCATCAGGCCGAGCGGGCGGGGGTCCAGGCGCAGGCAGATCTCGCCCTCGGCGCCCTCTCCCGGGACCTCCTGTCCGGTGGCGGGGTCGACCAGGACGACGTCGAATCCGGGGCACGGGCGGCCCATGGACCCGTCCTTGATGGGCTGGCCCGGGGTGTTGGCGATCTGCACGGTGGTCTCGGTCTGGCCGAAGCCGTCGCGGATGGTCACCCCCCACGCGTCGCGGACGCGCCCGATCACCTCCGGGTTCAAGGGCTCGCCGGCACCCACCGCCAGCCGGGGCGGCACCTGCAGCTGCGTCAGGTCGGCCTGGATGAGCATCCGCCACACGGTGGGCGGGCAGCACAGGCTGGACACCCCGCAGCGGTCCATCTCGCGCATCATCGCCGTGGCGTCGAAGCGGGAGTAGTTGTAGATGAACACGCACGACCCGGCGATCCACGGCGTGAACACGTTGGACCACGCGTGCTTGGCCCATCCGGGCGAGGACACGTTGAGGTGGACGTCGCCCGGCTGGAGACCGATCCAGTACATGGTCGACAGGTGGCCCGCCGGGTACGAGGCGTGGGTGTGCTCGACGAGCTTGGGCTTGCTGGTGGTCCCGGAGGTGAAGTAGAGCAGCAGCGTGTCGTCGGCGTGGGTGGTGTGGGTGGGCTCGAAGTCGGGGGAGGCGTCCATCGCACCGGCGAGGTCGGTCCAGCCGTCGGGGGCGCCGCCCACCGCGAACCGCTGATAGTCGCCGGAGATGGCGGCGAAGCGCTCGGCCAGCTCGGAGCGGGCGATCACGTGCTTGATTCCGCCGCGGGCGATGCGGTCGCGCAGGTCGCCCTCGGCGAGCAGGGTGGTGGCGGGGATGACCACGGCGCCGAGCTTGATCACCGCGAGCATGACGTCCCACAGCTCCACCTGGTTGGCCAGCATGAGCAGGATCCGGTCGCCGGGCCCGACCCCGGCCTCGCGCAGCCAGTTGGCGGTGCGGTCCGAGCGGATCCGCATCTCGTCGAAGGAGTACTTCGCCTCGGTCGGTGCACCGCCGCCGTCGTGCTCCTCGACGATCCACAACGCGGGATCGGTGTTCCCCTCGGCCTCGACGTCGAACCAGTTGAGTGCCCAGTTCCACTCGTTGAGCTCCGGCCACGCGAAGCCGGCCCGGGCGGCCTCGTAGTCCTCCGCGTTGGCCTGCAGGAAGTCGCGGGCGGCGCGGAATCGGGTGGTGGCGTCGGTGGCGAGCGGGGCCATGAAGTCTCCTGACAGCGGGCACGGTTGAGAACGGGCACGGGAAGTGAGTCAGCTCACAGTATGGGCGCGCCCCAGGGCGGCGGTACACCCGAAAGGGGAGGGTCGGGGGGTGTCCGGGCGCCCGCCCCCTGGATTACTAGGAGATGCAAGTATAGGGTGATGGCCATCACGGGAGAAGTGCCGCGCGGACATGACGGACCGCGGCCTCACGACGAAGGGATGGCCATGTCTGATCTCAGGCAGATCGACCACTACATCAACGGCACGAGGGTCGCCGGGGCGGGTGGCCGCACCCACGAGGTGTTGAACCCCAGCACGGGCGCGGCGCAGGCCGTGGTCCCGTTGGCGTCGACGGCCGAGGTCGACGACGTGATCGCCAAGGCCGCCGAGGCCCAGAAGTCGTGGGCGGCCCAGAACCCGCAGAAGCGCGCCCGCGTGCTCATGCGCGTCGTCGACCTGATCAACCAGAACATGGACGAGCTCGCCGAGTTGCTGGCCATCGAGCACGGCAAGACCACCCCGGACGCGCGTGGGGACATCCAGCGCGGCCTCGAGGTGCTCGAGTTCGCGATCGGGATCCCGCACCTGCTCAAGGGTGAGTACACCGAGAACGCCGGGGGCGGCGTGGACGTCTACTCCATGCGCCAGCCGCTCGGCGTCGTCGCGGGGATCACCCCGTTCAACTTCCCAGCCATGATCCCGCTGTGGAAGGCGGGCCCGGCCATCGCGTGCGGCAACGCCTTCGTGCTCAAGCCCTCCGAGCGCGACCCCTCGGTCCCGGTGCGCCTGGCCGAGCTGTTCACCGAGGCGGGGTTGCCCGACGGCATCTTCCAGGTCGTCCACGGCGACAAGGAGGCCGTCGACGCGATCCTGAACAACGACACGATCCAGGCGGTCGGGTTCGTCGGTTCGACCCCGATCGCGCAGTACATCTACGAGAACGCGGCCCGCACCGGCAAGCGCGCGCAGTGCTTCGGCGGCGCCAAGAACCACATGATCATCATGCCCGACGCGGACCTCGACCAGGCCGCGGACGCCCTGGTCGGAGCCGGTTTCGGCTCCGCGGGTGAGCGCTGCATGGCGATCTCCGTCGCCGTCCCGGTGGGCGAGGGCACCGCCGAGGCGCTGCTGGAGAAGCTGGTGCCCAAGGTCAAGGAGCTGCGGGTGGGCCACAGCCACGACCCCAACTCCGACTACGGCCCGCTGGTCACGCCCGAGTCCAAGGCCCGCGTGCTGGACTACATCGACCAGGGCGAGAAGGCCGGCGCGGAGATCCTCATCGACGGCCGCGGCGTGGGCGCCTACACGGACGAGTTCAACGGCGAGGACATCTCCGGGGGCTACTACGTCGGCCCCACGCTCATGGACAAGGTCACCCCCGACATGAGCGTGTATACGGACGAGATCTTCGGCCCCGTCCTCGTGGTGGTCCACGCCAAGGACTACGACGAGGCCCTGCGCCTGCCCAACGAGCACGAGTACGGCAACGGCGTGGCCATCTTCACCCGCGACGGCGACGCCGCCCGCGAGTTCGTGTCCAACGTCCAGGTGGGCATGGTCGGCGTCAACGTGCCGATCCCCGTGCCGATCGCGTACCACACCTTCGGCGGCTGGAAGAAGTCCGGATTCGGCGACCTCAACCAGCACGGCCCCGAGTCGATCAAGTTCTACTCCAAGGTCAAGACGGTCACCCAGCGCTGGCCGTCGGGCATCAAGGACGGGGCCGAGTTCGTCATCCCCACGATGGACTGACCGGTCCCGCAGCGCGATAGCCGGGCACCGCGACAACCGGGCACCGTATGAGAGGAACACCCATGTTCACCCTGGATGACGACGACAAGGTCATCGTCGACACCGCCCGCGACTTCGCGGCCAAGCGGATCGCGCCCATGGCGCAGGAGTGGGACGCGAGCCATCATTTCCCGAAAGACGTCCTCCGCGAGGCGGCCGAGATGGGGATGGGCGCCATCTACGTCTCGGAGGACGTCGGGGGCAGCGGGATGCGTCGCCTCGACGGTGTCCGGATCTTCGAGCAGCTCGCCCGGGGATGCCCGTCGGTGGCCGCGTACCTGTCCATCCACAACATGTGCGTGTGGATGGTCGACGAGTTCGGCACCGAGGAGCAGCGTCGCGAGTGGATCCCGAGGATGGCGTCGCTGGAGCTGTTCGCCAGCTACTGCCTCACCGAGCCCGGTGCCGGTTCGGACGCGGCGGCCCTGCGGACCAAGGCGGTCAAGGAGGGCGAGGGTGAGTCCGCGGAGTACGTCCTCACCGGCACCAAGCAGTTCATCTCCGGTGGGGGGCAGTCGGACGTCTACATCGTCATGGCCCGCACCGGGGAGGCCGGCCCCAAGGGCATCTCGGCCTTCCTGGTCCCGGCGGACTCCGAGGGGCTGAGCTTCGGCCCGGACGAGCAGAAGATGGGGTGGAACGCCCAGCCCACCGCGCAGGTGATCATGGAGGGCGTCCGGGTCCCTGCCGCGAACCTCATCGGGGGCGCCGAGACCGGCGGCGAGGGTCTCGGGTTCACCATCGCGATGCGGGGCCTCAACGGTGGGCGCATCAACATCGCCGCCTGTTCTCTGGGTGGGGCCCAGGACGCGTACTCGCGGGCCGTCGCCCACGTGCGGGACCGGGAGGCCTTCGGCGGTGCGTTGATCGACGAGCCGACGATCCGCTTCACCCTCGCCGAGATGGCGACGGAGCTGGAGGCCAGCCGGCTCATGCTGTGGCGGGCCGCCGCGGCTCTGGACGCCAAGGAGCCGGACCACGTGGAGAAGTGCGCGATGGCGAAGCTCTTCGTCACCGACCACTGCTTCGACGTCGCGGACCGGGCGTTGCAGCTCTTCGGCGGGTACGGATACCTCGCCGAGTACGGAATCGAGAAGATCGTGCGAGATCTCCGGGTGCACCGCATCCTGGAGGGGACGAACGAGATCATGCGCGTCGTCGTCGGCCGGGCCGTCGCCGCGCGCGGACTGGGAGCGTAGGACATGGACAACCGATCGCAGACTGTGGCCTTCCTCGGGCTGGGCAACATGGGTGGTCCCATGGCCGCCAACCTGGTCGGGGCCGGATTCGTCGTCAGGGGGTTCGACCCGGTCGCCGCGGCACAGGACGCGGCCCGGACCGCCGGGATCACCGTGTGCGACTCGCCGGCCGAGGCGGTCCGGGGAGCCGGTGTGGTGATCACGATGCTGCCCAACGGTGCGCTCGTGACCTCGACCTATGACGACGTCCTGGGCGAGGCGGGGGAGGGGACCCTGTTCATCGACTCCTCCACCATCTCGGTCGACGACGCGCGTGCGGTCCACGCCAAGGCCGTGGACGCCGGGATGCTCCAGGTCGACGCCCCCGTCTCGGGCGGCGTGAAGGGCGCGACCGCCGGAACCCTGGCGTTCATGGTCGGCGGGGAGGACGAGGCCTTCGCGGCCGCGCAGCCGGTGCTCGAGCCGATGGCGGGCAAGGTCATCCACTGCGGCGGAGCAGGGGCCGGCCAGGCCGCCAAGGTCTGCAACAACATGGTGCTCGCCGTGCACCAGATCGCGATCGCCGAGGCGTTCGTGCTCGCGGAGGGACTGGGTCTCGATCACCAGGCCCTGTTCGACGTGGTCACCGGTGCCACCGGCAACAGCTGGGCGCTGCACACCAACTGCCCCGTCCCCGGTCCCGTTCCCACCTCGCCCGCCAACAACGATTTCACGCCCGGCTTCGCGACGGCTCTCATGAACAAAGATCTCGGGCTGGCGCTCGCGGCCCTGGAGAGCACTGGTACGGTCGCTCCGCTCGGCGCGGCAGCGGCGGCCCTGTACGACGAGTTCGCGCAGGACAACGGTGGCAAGGACTTCAGCGCCATCATCTCCAGTATCCGCGAGTCCTCGCGGAGCTGAACACCTCCACTCTCGGGAGAACACCATGTCCACCCTCCGACCCAAAGATTCAGACGCTGTACTGGGAGCCCTGCGCCGAGCCCGCCGTGATTCCGGTATGCCCGTCGTCTTCGCCGGCGACGTCACCGGTGAGACCGCCAGACTGAACCACTTCATCGGGGTCCGCACCGACTCCATGCAGGGGCTGGCCGTGGCCAGGGGCCGTGGGCTCGGTGGTCACGTGATGGCCTCGAAACGACCGGCGACGGTGCGCGACTACGAGGAGTGCTCGAGAATCACCCGCGACTACGCCGACGCGGTGGACCGCGAAGGCCTGCGGGCGATCATCTCGGTCCCCGTGATCGTCTCGGGGGTGGCGCGGACGATCCTCTACGGATCGGCTCGGGTCGCGACCCAGCTCGGCGACCAGGTCACCCGGACGTTCACGACCGTCGCCGCGGACCTGGCCTCGGAGTTCAAGGTCCACGACGAGGTCGACCGACGGCTGCGGATGGCCGATCACGCCGCGGCCGAGCAGAGCTTCGGGCTGGAATCGTCCGACAGGGAACGTCTGCGTGTCCTCCACGGTGAGTTGCGGGCCATCGCCGCCGAGCTCGGTGATCCTGATCTCCGCGAGAGGCTCCTGGCGGCGGGTTCCGCGCTGGCGGGGGTGGGCCGGGCTCCGGAGACGGGACGGGACCCCGGCCCGTCGTCGACGGTCCTGTCACCCCGGGAGATCGATGTCCTCGCACAGGTCGCTCTCGGGTGTTCCAACGCCGAGGTCGGCGCCCGACTGTCCCTGTCACCGGAGACGATCAAGGCCTACCTGCGCAACATCGGTACCAAGCTGGGCACACGGTCACGGATGGAGTCCGTGGCCCGGGCCCGGCTCCTGGGCGTCCTGCCCTGATCTGACACGGCCGACCCCCTCGTCACGCGGGGGTCGGGTGCACCCGGACCCTGACCCCGGTCGCCGGCCGGGTGAGCATCGTGGTCCACGGGAACGTCAGGTCGTCGGTGTCGTCGCTGATCCGCACCCCCGGCCTGCACAGCGCCGCGACGGTCGCGGACAGGGCGGTCACCGCGATCTTCTCGCCGGGGCACCGGTGGCCGGAGCGCACCCCGGCGCCCCCGTGTGGGATGAACGCCTCCAGTTGTTCGGCGTCATCGACGCCGAGGAACCGTTCCGGGTCGAACGTCCCTGCGTCGCGCCAGTGGTTCGGATCCGTGTCCGTTCCCTGGAGGTCGAGAAGGACGCGCTGACCCTCATGTACCGGGCAGCCGCGGACCTCGAAGTCCGTCGTGGCCAGCGCCGGCAGCATCGGGACGAACGGGTAGACCCGCCTCACCTCCTGGGCGAAGGCGACCGCCTCGGGGACCTCGGTGAGCCGGCCGGCGTCCGCCGACGCCTCGCGGATGCGGTCCCGCCACGCGGGGTTCTCTGCCAGGGCCGCGGCGGCGAACGCCGCGAATCGGGCGACCGCCACGGTGGGGCGGGTGAGATTCTGCAGCTCCACCGCCGCGGTGCGGTCGTCGACCAAGCGGCCGTTCTCGTCACGGAGGTCGGCCATCGCCGCCAGGACCGAATCGGGGTCGGGGTAAATCGCCCCCGACCGGACCTTCCGCACCAGGGACGTGGCCCAGCGGTCGAGACGGAGGCGTTCCACCTGCGCCACGGGGTTCCCCGAGATCCGGCCGAAGGTGTCGAGGAGTCTGCTCATCTGACGCGCGCGCCTGTTCGACTCCTCGGGGCGCAGCGGCAACCCGGCCCAGCGGAAGGCCGCCCGGCCGTAGGCGGTGGTCGTGTCGTGGTAGACGGTGCCCGATCCGTGGCGCGACCACTCGTCGAGCATGTGCTCGAGTTCCTCCGCCACGAGGGAGGCGAAGTGTGCCACCCGGTCGTCGTCGTAGGCCAGGTCGGCGAGCGCGTTCTTCCGGACGGTGTGGGCGTCGCCGTCCAGGCCGTGGACAGCGCCGGGTCCGAAGAGCGGGAGCCGGACGAACGCGGGCATCGCACCCTCGCGCTTGACCTTGTCGGAGTCGTAGAAGTGGCGGACACCCTCCACTCCGCGCAGCAGTACGGCCTTGCGACCCATGAGGCGCAGGCGCACCGGCGTCTGCGAGTCGGCGGGCAGTCCCGCGCGTTGCCGCACGCGGGAGGTGAAGAGGTATCCGGAACGGAGGAAGTCGAGGGACTGTTCGCGGAGCCGTCGGTGATCGTTGGACGACATCGGTGTCTCCAGTCAGTCGGGGGCACGGTACGGCGCACACCCTAGGGCCGGCTGGCCCCCGGGGCATCCGGTCGGACACCACGACCCCGGGTGTGGGGCGGATCACGACCGACATACTTTCGGGTGTACCGGGTGTGGTGGTCATCACATACTGTTCGCCTCAATCGACGCCACAGCGTCGGCGATCACCCCTCTCGCCGGAGGTCCGATACCCGGCGAATCAGACACGACTGGAGTTGTCTTGACGCAGTCAGGAACCACCCCGCCGGGGGACGCGGCACCGCAGTCCCCCACTCTTCCGCAGGTCACGCAGAAGACCTCACTGAAGAAGGTCGCCGCGGCCTCCTCGATCGGTACCACCATCGAGTGGTACGACTTCTTCATCTACGGCACCGCCGCCGCGCTCGTCTTCCCGGCGCTGTTCTTCCCCGACCAGAACCCCGCGACGGCGACGCTGTCCTCATTCGCGACGTTCGCCGTGGCGTTCTTCGCCCGGCCGGTCGGTGCGGCGATCTTCGGCCACTTCGGTGACCGGATCGGCCGCAAGAACACCCTCGTGTGGACGCTCATCATCATGGGCGTCGCGACCGTGTTCATCGGTCTGCTGCCCGGGTACAGCACCGGGGCCTTCGGCGTCTTCTCGGGCGGCATCGGGATCTGGGCACCGACACTCCTCGTGGTGTGCAGGTTCTTCCAGGGCTTCGCGGTCGGCGGCGAATGGGCCGGGGCGACCCTGCTCACGGCCGAGTACGCTCCCGAGGGTAAGCGCGGCATGATGGCCATGTGGCCGCAGCTGGGCGTGGCCTTCGCCTTCTTCCTCTCCTCCGGCACGTTCCTCGTGTTCTCCCTCGTCGCCGGTGGCGGCGCGGATCTCGACAGCCCGTTCATGCAGTACGGCTGGCGTATCCCGTTCCTGCTCTCCGCCGTTCTGGTCCTGGTTGGTTTGTGGATCCGTCTCACCGTCGAGGAGACCCCCGTCTTCCGCCAGACCCAGGCCCGAGAGGCCAGGGAGGCCGCGGCGACCGAGGCGGCGGACCGGGCCGCGAACAGGGTCACCGCTCCCAAGACGCTGCCGTTCGCCGATGCGCTGCGGTACCAGTGGAAGGAGATCCTCATCGCCGGTGGCGCGCTCACCTCGCTGTTCTCCCTCTTCTACATGGGCACCTCGTTCCTCACCAACTACGCCACCGCCACCCTGGGCCACTCGCGTCCGTTCGTCCTGGGCATGGGCATGATCGCCGCGCTGATCTTCGGCGCCGCCATCGCGTTGTCGGCGATGTACTCCGACAAGATCGGCCGGAGGAAGGTCATCGGCACCTCGGTCGGGCTCGCCATCCCGTGGACGCTGTTCGTCTTCCCGATCCTCGACACCGGGTCGACCGTCGCCTTCGGTCTGGTCCTGTTCGTCACGCTGGTCATCTTCGGTATCGCCTACGGCCCGGCCGGCGCGCTGCTCCCGGAGCTGTTCCAGGCCCGCTACCGTTACACCGGCGCCGGCCTGGGCTACAACCTCGCCGGCATCCTCGGTGGTGCACTGCCGCCGCTGGCCGCCGCCGCGATGATCGGCGCCGGCAACACCTTCGGCGTGGGCCTGATGCTCTCCGCGCTGTCCGTCATGTCCATGGTCTGCATCTTCCTCATGACGGAGTCGAGCAAGAACGCCATCCACGCCGACGCCGAGCCGGACGACTCACGGCTCGTCGCCACCGAGATGCCGTGACCGAGGTCTGACGAGCTCGGTCCAGGATCCGCACCACGGATCCTCCCCGGACAGCCGCGCCCGGCCCCACCCGAGAGGGGGCCGGGCGCGGTGTTGTTACTCCGGGGCCCCGCTGGTCAGAAGTCGCCGGCGGTCCGCCGGAGCGACGAGATGGCCTCGATCAGCGCCGACTGTTCCGACCGGTCCATCCCGGGATCGGAGAAGACCCCGGCGTTGAGCGCCGCGGTGGCCTCGGAGACCACACGCCGGCCCTCGGCGGTGATCTCCACCAGGGTGGTCCGGCCGTCGGTCGGGTGTGGTCGGCGCTCGACCAGCCCGGCGTCCAGGAGGCGCTTCATCGCGCTGGTGACGCTGGTGACGTGCACCTGCAGTCGCTCGGAGGCCTTGGTGATGGGGAGCGAGCCGGACCTCGAGAAGGCCAGCAGGCGCAGGAGTTCGTAGCGGGGGAACGACAGGTTCCAGGGGCGCAGTGTCTCCTCCACCCTCGCCAGCAGGATCTGGTGCGCGCGCATGACCGATGTCACCACGGTCATCCCCTGGGCCGCGTCGATCCATCCCTCGCGTTCCCAGTTGGCGCGGGCCTGGTCGATGCGGTCGGGGATCGGGGCGGTCCTGGGGGGCACGGCTCACTCCTGGAGGACACGGCGGGCGTCTGATCAGGCGAGTCTATCCGCCCGGGCCTCGTGCGACCGGCAGACGTGCGGGACGGGACGACCGGCGGACCGTCAGGACTGTGGCCCCGCATATCCTCGTAGACGCCTTCTCGTTCCACGCTCGTCTCACCGCGACCGGGGGCATGCTGGGATAGACGAACGCCGCACCGACAAGGAGCCCGAGGATCGATGACGACCACCCAGAGCCCCCTCCGCATCGGAAACGTCTCGGCCTCACGTGGTGACCGCGCCACCGCGACGGCCGAGTTCCTCGACGCCGCCACGCTCGACGTCCTCGCCCTGGACATGCTCTCCGACGAGGCGGTGCTCGAGCTCGCCGGGCAACGGGTGGCGGGCGGGCCGGGATACGAGCGGGCCGCGGTGGTCCAGATCGGCGAGTGCCTCGGCCGCCTCGGTACCGGGGGGGTCCGGATCGTCACCAACGCCGGCGCCCTCGATCCCGAGGGGCTCGCCACCGAGTTGCGCGAGCTCGCCCGGTCGCGGGGTCTGGACCTTCCCGTGGCCTGGGTCGACCCCGGTGACGTGACGGACCGGGCCGCCGCGCTCGGTCTCGGTGAGGTCGATGTCGCGACGGTGCGCCACGGGGCCTTCGGCATCGCGCGGGCCCTGGCTGCCGGGGCCGTCGTCGTCGTCACCGGTCGCGTCAGCCGCGAGGCCCTCGTCACCGGCGCCGCCGCCGCGCACCACGGGTGGACACCGTCCGCACTCGACGCGCTGGCCGGATCGGTCGCGGTGGGACATGTGCTCTCCGGCGGACCCGGCGCGACGGGGGTCGTGGACTCCTCGACCGACGTCACCCGCACCACCGACCCCGTGACCGGCGGATACCCCATCGCGGAGATCGCCGACGACGGGTGCGCGGTCGTCACGCGCCATCCCTCCGCCTTCGGCTCGGTCACCGTCGGGACCGTCACCGACCAGCTTCTCGACGGCGTCGCGGGGGCCCGCTACGCCGCGCCGGACGTGGTGCTGCGCCTCGACTCGCTCCGGTTGGCCCAGGAGGGCGCCGACCGGGTCCGGATCAGCGGGGCCCGTGGCGAGCCAGCCCCGCCCGTCGTGGCGGCGGTGGGCATGAGCCGCGGGGACGGGGAGGGCGCGCGTCCCTCCCGCGTCGCCCGTCCGGTCGCGCAGGAGGACGCCGGGCACTCGGTCGTGCTGCCCGACGGCACGCGCGTCGCGGTCCCGGTGCCGGGGGAGACCGCGGACATCGGACCCGGTGAACTGCCGACCCCGTGGACCCCGGGCACGGTCCCGGGCGGACGACCGGTCGCCGCCGCGCTGGGGTCGGTGGCGAGCGTCCGCCGGGGGGTCGTGGGACGCGGTGTCAACATCGCGGTGTGGACCTGGGACGACGCCGCGTTCGCGTGGCTCGCGGGCGAACTCACCGACGAGCGGTTCCGTGAACTCGTCCCGGGGCTGGAGGGTATGGAGCTCCGCCGCTACCTGCTGCCCAACCTCCGGGCGGTCAACGTCGTCGCGCGGCCCCCGCGGGGCGAGGTGTTGCGACCCGGGCTCGGGTCCGACCTCGCGGCCGCGAGCCTGGAGATCCCGGGCGAGCTCCTCGAGGTCGGCCCCTGACCGGGACCGCCGCTGACCGGGACGGGTCAGGTCGCCGCGCGGAGCTCGACCTTCCGGATCTTGCCGGTCGCCGTGCGCGGGATGGTGTCGACCACCACCACGTCTCGTGGCCGGTGTGAGGAGGACAGACGCTCGGCCCCGAACTCCATGACCGAGGCCTTGAGGTCGTCGCCGTCCGGCGCACCCTCTGCGGGAACCAATACCACCACCACGAGCTCGCCCCACCGGGGGTCGGGGCGGCCGACGCACGCGACCTCGGCGATGTGCGGGTGGTCCATGAGGACACGCTCGACGTGCAGTGACGAGACGTTCTCGCCGCCGGATTTGACGATGTCCTTGACGCGGTCGGCGAACCACACCACCCCCTCGGTGTCGATGCGCCCGAGGTCCCCCGAGTGCAGGCGGCCACCCACGAACGCCTCGGAGTTGGCCTCGGGGTTGTTCCAGTAGCCCTCCATCACCGTGGGGCCGCGGTAGACGATCTCACCGTCCTCCCCGGCGGGCACGAGTGCGGAACCGCCCGGTTCACTGATCCTGTTCTCCGCGATCGGGGTGGGGTACCCCCAGGAGTCGGATTTGTCCGGATTGAGCTCCGGCCACTGCATGACGGTGGCCGGGGTGCACTCGCTCATCCCCGAGGCCAGGACCATCCGGGCATCCGGGAGTGCGGCGTCGAGGCGCCGGCGCATCTCCTCGGACATCGGGGCCATGGCGTAGAGCAGGAACCGGAGCGAGGACAGGTCGAGGCCGCGGTCGGCCCCGTCCGCCAGGGCCTCCAGCATGAGGGGCAGGCCCACCAGATGGGTGGCCCGGACGCGGGCGACGGTCTCGGCGTATCCGACCGGGTCGAAACCCGGCAGGAGGTGGACGGTCGCCCCCATGGTGACCGCCGACAGCAGGACCCCGTTGAGACCGGCGGTGTGGAAGAGGGGGAGCGGGCACACGGTCACCGAGGCCTCGGCGCCCCAGTTCAGGCCGAAGACGGCCCCGTTGCCCAGGGCGGCCATGGACACGGCGAGGTGCGAGGTGAGGACGCCCTTGGGGCGTGAGGTGGTGCCCGAGGAGTAGAGGCACTGCACGACCTGGCGGTCACCGATCAACGTGTCGGGGCTGGAGTCGTCGCCGGACAGCAGGTCGTCCCACCCGATCAGGTCGGGACCGTCGGCGGTGGCCGTCAACCCGTCGGGGACGCCTCCGATGACGACGACGGTGCGGATCCCGGGCATGGCGGCGACCGCTCCCATCACCAGTTCCGCGAGTGAACCGTGGACGACGAGGATGCGGGTCCCCGAGTCGGTCAGGGCGTGCGCGATGTTGTCCAGCCCGGACAGCAGGTTGATGGGCAGCGAGACCATCCCGGCCTTGGCCGTGCCGAAATAGGTGGCCACGAACTCGCGGCAGTTCGTCGACAGGATCGCGACCGGCTCCTCCGCCTCGATCCCGTGCGCCACCAGACCGTGGGCGAAACGGTTGGAGACGGACTCGAGTTCGAGGAAGGACCACGACCCGGCATCGTCCGTGAGGGCGATCCGGTCCGAGAAGGTGGCCGCCGCCCGGGTGGGGATGTCGCCCACCGAGCAGCGGCGGGCCAGGGCGTGGTCCACGGGGTCGATTCCGGTCATGTCCAGTCGCACGGTGCCTCCGTAAGGGGTCGGGAGAGGGGTCGGGCGTCCCGCGTCGGGAGTGATGTGGGTCACCGTGGGCCAGCCTCCCAGTCGTCGCGGAGAAAAGCAAGCAAGCATGCTTGCTTTATTTCGGCGGAAGTGGAATCGTTCCCGCCATGACAAACCCCCCGCCCTCCGAGTCGGAGGACCCGCACGCCGCCCTCGCCACCCTCAGTGCGCGGGTGGACGAGCTCGTCGAGACCGCCGGGCCCGATCGCTGGCACACCGACACCCCGGCCGCGGGCTGGGACGTCGCCATGCAGATCGCCCACCTGGCCTGGACTGACGAGGTCTCCGTCACCGCCATCCGCGACGCGGACGCCTTCCAGGCGGTGGTCGACACGGCGATGGCCGATCCGACCGGTTTCGTGGACGCCGGCGCCACGGAGGTCGCGGCCTCCGGCCGTGACGAGGTCCTGGCACGATGGCGCCTCGCCCGCGGGGAGCTCGCCGACGCCCTCAAGGCCGCCGACCCGGGGGAGCAGATCCCGTGGTTCGGCCCGCCCATGCGGCCCAAGTCCATGACCACCGCCCGGGTCATGGAGACCTGGGCCCACGGGGTGGACGTCGCGGACGCGCTCGGCGTCGCTGTCGATACCGACCCGGCCTTCCTCGGTGCCCTCCCGCACGTCGCCCGGCTGGGCTGGAAGACCCGGGGCTTCGCCTACCAGATGAACGGGCTCGAGGCCCCCGCCTCCGAGGTGCATCTCGCGCTCACCCGGTCCGACGGCACCGTCCTCGAGTTCGGCCCGGACGACGCCCAGCAGCGCGTCACCGGCCCGATCCTCGACTTCTGCCTGCTGGTGACGCAACGAGTACACCTCGACGACACGGCTCTCGAGGCGGTCGGCGAGGACGCGCGGGGCTGGCTGCGCGTCGCCCAGGCGTTCGCCGGCCTCCCCGGCGGCGGCCGCGAGAAGGGAGCACGGGCATGACCGTGGACAACACCCCGCTCCGCGTCGGCCCTGAGTCGACCGTGCCTCCGCTCCGCGTCGGCAACATGTCAGGGTTCTACGGCGATCGGTTCTCCGCCATGCGCGAGATGCTCGAGGGCGGCGAGCTCGACGTCCTCACCGGCGACTACCTGGCCGAACTCACCATGCTGATCCTCGGCCGCGACCGGATGAAGAACGCAGAGCTGGGATACGCCAAGACCTTCCTGCGGCAGCTCGAGGACTGTCTCGGGCTGGCGCTGGAGAAGAACGTCAGGATCGTCGCGAACGCGGGCGGTCTCAACCCCGCCGGCCTGGCCGGCGCGGTCGTCGAGCTCGGATCGCGGCTGGGGCTGTCCCCGCGGGTCGCGCACGTCGAGGGCGACGACCTGATCGACCGGGTCTCGGAACTCGACATCCCGGCCGACGCCGGCTTCCCGGTCACCGCCAACGCCTACCTCGGGGGCTTCGGGATCGCCCGCTGTCTGGACGCCGGCGCCGACATCGTCGTCACCGGTCGCGTCACCGACGCCTCGGTCATCGTCGGTCCGGCGATCAGCCACTTCGGGTGGACTCGGACGGACCTCGACGCCCTCGCCGGCGCCACCGTCGCGGGGCACGTCATCGAGTGCGGGACCCAGGCCACGGGCGGCAACTACGCCTTCTTCAACCGCGGTGAGATCGCCGACCCCGTCACCCCCGGGTTCCCCATCGCCGAGATCGCCTCCGACGGCACCTCCGTCATCACCAAGCACGCCGGGACCGGGGGAGCGGTGACGGTCGGCACCGTCACCTCCCAACTCCTCTACGAGGTCACCGGGGCGCGCTACGGCGGGCCCGACGTCGTCACCCGCCTGGACACCGCTCGCCTCGAGCAGGAGGGCGCCGACCGCGTCCGCATCTCCGGTGTGCGCGGCGAGACCGCCCCCACCACCACCAAGGTGTCGGTGACGTGCCTCGGTGGCTTCCGCAACGAGGTCACGTTCCTGCTCACCGGGCTGGACATCGAGGACAAGGCCGCACTGGTCGAGCGGCAGGTCCTGGCCGGCCTCGCCACCCGTCCGGCGGAGATCGACTTCCGCCTGATGCGCACGGACCACGCGGACGCCGACACCCAGGCCGCGGCGACCGCCCTGCTGACCGTCGTCGCCTGGGATCCGGACAAAGACGTGGTGGGTCGGGCGTTCTCGGACGCCGCCGTGGCCATGATCCTGGCGAGCTACCCGGGTGCCACGCCCAGCGCGCCCCCCGGTCGCGGTGGCCCGTACGGCGTGTACGTCCCCGCCTACCTCGACCAGGAGAAGGTGCCCCACGTCGCGGTGCTGCCCGACGGCACCAGGGTCGACATCGCGCCCCCGGAGGACACCCGTGAGATGGGCGACGGCCACGCGTCCGACGGACTCGACGCCGAGGGCGCGCCGCTGCCGGCGTGGTCGGAGTCGCAGCCCACCACCCGTAGGCCCCTGGGGGACGTGCTCGGCGCCCGCTCGGGGGACAAGGGCGGCACCGCCAACATCGGGCTGTGGGCCGGTGATGCGGAGGCCTACCGCTGGATGCGCGAGACCCTCACCGTCGCCGAGATCCGCCGTCTCCTCCCGGAGACCGCCGACCTGGCGATCGAGCGATACGAACTGCCGCGCATCAATGCCCTGAACTTCGTCGTCGACGGACTGCTCGGCAAGGGGGTCGCCCACGGCTACCGCTGGGATCCGCAGGCCAAGGGTCTCGCCGAATGGCTGCGCTCCCGCGTAGTCGACGTCCCGCACGACATCACCGCCCCCGTCCCCGCCGCTACGGCATCCGCCGAGCCGGCACCCGCGAAGGAGAACTCGTGACCATCCCGCCGTACGTGCCCGGGGACCCCTGGTACTCGGAAGAGAGCCTCGCCCTGCGCGAGACCACGACCCGTTTCGCCCAGCGCGAGATCCTGCCCCACCAGGACGAGTGGGAGGCCGCGGGCGTGCTCCCCCGTGAGCTCCATGCCAAGGCCGGCCAGCTGGGCCTGCTCGGGGTCTCGTTCCCCGAGGAGGTGGGCGGCGGGGGCGGCGACATGCGGGACTCGCTGATCGTGTGCGAGGCCCTCCACGAGGCCGGGGTCTCCGGCGGTGTGTTCGCCTCGCTGTTCACCTGCGGCATCGCCACGCCGCACCTGGCCCAGTCCGGCAGGCCCGATCAGATCGAGCGCTGGGTCGCGCCCACGCTCGCCGGCGAGATGATCGGCTCCCTGGCGATCACCGAACCCGGCGGTGGCTCCGACGTCGGACGTCTCACCACCACCGCCCGCCGGGACGGGGACCACTTCGTCGTCAACGGCGCCAAGACGTACATCACCTCCGGCACCCGCGCCGACTTCGTGGTGACCGCCGTGCGAACCGGTGGCGACGAGCTCAGGGGGGCGGCGGGCGTGAGTCTGCTCGTGATCCCCACCGACACGCCCGGTTTCCACCGCTCGGCCCCGCTGGAGAAGCTGGGCTGGCGCGCCTCGGACACCGCCGAGCTGACGTTCACCGACTGCCGGGTTCCCGCGGAGAACCTCGTCGGCGCCGAGAACGACGGGTTCGCGCAGATCGCGATCGGCTTCGTGGGAGAGCGCGCGGCGCTTGCCGCGCAGGGGTACTCCCACGCCCAGCGGTGCCTGGACCTGACCCTGGACTGGGTCCGCGAGCGGGAGACCTTCGGCCGACCCCTGCTCTCCCGGCAGGCCGTGCAGAACACCGTCACCGAGATGGCCCGCCGCATCGATGTCGCCCGCACCTACACCCACCGCTGCGTGGACCTGGCCGAGGCGGGGCACGATTCGATCGCCGAGGTCTGCTTTGCCAAGAACACCGCCGTCGAGTGCGCGGAGTGGGTCGCGACCCAGGCGCTCCAGCTCTTCGGGGGGCTCGGCTACATGGCCGAGTCCGAGGTGAGCCGGCAGTTCCGCGATGTCCGCCTGTTGGGCATCGGCGGCGGGACCACCGAGATCCTCACCACCCTCGCCGGACGTCGTCTGGGGTACACCGCATGACCGTCCTGCGCTCCACACTCGACACCACCGGCGCCGAGTTCGCCGCCGCCAGGGCCGCCATGGAGGACAAGCTCACCCGGCTCGCGGCCGATCTCGAGCCCGCTCTCGCCGGAGGCGGCGAGCGCAAGGTCGCCCGCCACCGCGAGCGGGGCAAGTTCACCGCCCGGGAGCGGATCGACATGGTCCTCGACCGCGAGTCGCCGTTCCTCGAGCTGTGCGCACTGGCCGCGTGGGGCTCCGACTTCCAGACCGGTGCCTCCGTGGTCGCCGGAATCGGAGTGGTCGAGGGCGTCGAGTGCCTGCTCATCGCCAACGACCCGACGGTCAAGGGCGGCACCTCCAACCCGTGGACACTGCGCAAGATCCTGCGCCTCAACGACGTGGCCATGAAGAACCGGCTGCCGGTGATCAGCCTCGTCGAGTCCGGGGGCGCCGACCTGCCCACGCAGAAGGAGGTGTTCATCCCGGGAGGAGCGCTCTTCCGCGACCTCACCCGGTTGTCGAAGGCGGGCATCCCCACCATCGCGGTGGTCTACGGGAACTCCACCGCGGGCGGAGCGTACGTCCCGGGGATGAGCGACCACGTGGTCATGATCGAGGAGCGCTCGAAGGTGTTCCTCGCGGGGCCGCCCCTCGTCAAGGCCGCCACCGGCGAGATCGCCGACGAGGAGACCCTCGGTGGCGCGGACATGCACGCCCGCGTCTCCGGTCTGGCCGACCACCTCGCCGCCGACGAGGCCGACGCGGCGCGCATCACGCGCGGCATCGTCCGCCGGCTCAACTGGACCAAGTCCGGGCGGGCCCCGCGCGCCGGGGTCGCCCCGCCGCTGTACGACGCCGAGGACCTCCTCGGCATCGTCCCGGACGACCTCAAGATCCCGTTCGATCCGCGCGAGATCATCGCGCGCGTCGTGGACGCATCCGACTTCGACGAGTTCAAGCCGCTCTACGGGGCGAGCCTGGTGACCGGGTGGGCCGAGATCCACGGATACCCGGTCGGCATCATCGCCAACGCCCGCGGTGTGCTGTTCAGTGCGGAGGCGCAGAAGGCCACGCAGTTCATCGAGCTGGCCAACCGCTACGACACCCCGCTGCTCTTCATGCACAACACCACCGGCTACATGGTGGGCTCCGAGTACGAGCGCGGCGGCATCATCAAGCACGGGTCGATGATGATCAACGCGGTCTCCAACTCCGAGGTCCCGCACCTGTCGCTCATCACCGCGGCCTCCTACGGCGCGGGCCACTACGGCATGTGCGGCCGCGCGTTCGACCCCCGGTTCCTCTACACGTGGCCGAGCGCCAAGTCCGCGGTCATGGGGGGCCAGCAGCTCGCCGACGTGGTGACCTCCGTGGCCGCCGCGGCCTCGGCCGCGCGGGGCGAGGAGATGAGCCAGGAGACGATCGACGGCCTCAAGACCATGATCGCCGACCAGATCGAGAAGGAATCGCTGCCGGCCTTCCTGTCCGGGATGCTCTACGACGACGGCATCATCGACCCCCGCGACACCCGGACCGTCCTGGGTCTGAGCCTGTCCGCGATCCACTCCGGAGACGTCGCCGGAACCGACCGCTTCGGCATCTTCCGGATGTGAGGAACTCCATCATGCAGAACGCACCCACCCCTGCCCCGATCACCCCTGTCCCGATCGCCTCGGTCCTGGTCGCCAACCGCGGGGAGATCGCCCGCCGTGTCCACCGCACCGCCCGCGCACTGGGCATGACCACGGTGGCGGTCTACTCCGACGCCGATGCCGAGGCGCCCCACACCCGCGAGGCCGATGCCGCGGTCCGATTGCCGGGCAACACCCCCGGGGAGACCTACCTGCGCGGTGACCTGGTCATCGCCGCGGCGAGGGCCGCCGGCGCCGACGCGGTCCACCCGGGCTACGGGTTCCTGTCCGAGAACGCCGGGTTCGCTCGCGACGTGATCGACGCGGGGCTCACCTGGGTCGGCCCGCCGGTGTCCGCCATCGAGGCGATGGGCTCGAAGATCGAGGCCAAGAAGATGATGGGCGAGGCGGGCGTGCCCATGCTCAGCGACCTCGAGCCGGCCGACGTCACCGAGGACATGCTCCCGGTACTCGTCAAGGCGTCTGCGGGCGGCGGCGGTCGTGGCATGCGGATCGTCCGCACCCTCGACTCGCTCCATGACGAGATCGACGCCGCGCAGCGCGAGGCCAGGTCGGCCTTCGGTGACGACGCGGTGTTCTGCGAACGATTCCTCGAGCGTGGCCGCCACATCGAGGTCCAGATCATGGCCGACTCCCACGGGACCGTGTGGGCGGTGGGGGAGCGCGAGTGCTCCATCCAGCGGCGCCACCAGAAGGTCATCGAGGAGGCGCCGAGCCCGCTGGTCGAGCGGACCCCGGGGATGCGCGAGAAGCTGTATTCGGCCGCCCGCGACGCGGCGTCCGCGATCGGGTACACCGGAGCCGGCACGGTCGAGTTCCTCGCCACCGACGACGGCGAGTTCTTCTTCCTCGAGATGAACACCCGTCTCCAGGTGGAGCACCCGGTCACCGAGGCCACGACAGGCCTGGACCTGGTGGCGCTCCAGCTGGATGTGGCCGCGGGACTGCCGCTACCGTCCCCCGAACCCCCGGCCGCCCACGGCTGGTCCGTCGAGGCGCGTCTCTACGCCGAGGACCCGGCCCACGACTACACCCCGGGCTCGGGCACGCTCTGGGCGCTCGACGTCCCCGGGGTCTCCACCCGGTTCGAGGGTCCCCACCGACCCGGCATCCGGCTGGACAGCGGTGTCGAGCCGGGGCCGGACGGGGCGCTCATCGGGGTGCACTACGACCCCATGCTCGCCAAGGTCATCTCCTACGGTCGCACCCGCTCCGAGGCCTGTGCCTCCCTGGCCGGTGCCCTCGCCCGGGCGAGGGTCCACGGGCTGACCACCAACCGGGCCCAGCTCGTCCGGGTGCTGCGCCACCCCGAGTTCATCGCCGGCAACCTGTCCACCGCGTTCCTCGACGACCACGGGTCCGCTGCGCTCGCCGCCCCGCTCGCCGACGACGAGGCCGTGCGGATCTCGGCCCTGGCCGCCGCGCTGGTGTCCGGGACCGCCGACCACGCCGCCGGCCCCGTGCCGCTGGCCCGGGCCGGATTCCGGAACGTCGGCCGCACCCTGCAGAGGCGGATTCTGCGCCATGGCGAGGAGGACCTCGAGGTGGCCTATTTCCGCGACCGTTCCGGCGCCCACCCGGATGGTGATCTCGCGGAGGTCGTCGACGTCGGACAGGTCCGCCCCGACGCGGTGGACCTCGAGATCAGGGGAGTCCGCCACACCTTCTCCGTGAACCGGTACGAGGTGGCCGGCTCGGACACCGTCGTGGAGGTGGACTCGCCCCTCGGACCGGTCTCGTTCGTCGAACCGCCCCGCTACACCGACCCCGGAGCGGAGGTCGCCGCGGGATCGCTGCTCGCCCCCATGCCGGGCGCGGTCATCCGGGTGGCCGTCTCCGTGGGGGACACCGTCACCGCCGGCCAACCGCTGTTGTGGATGGAGGCCATGAAGATGGAACACACCATCTCCGCGGCGGTGGACGGCGTCGTCAGCGAGCTCCCCGTCGAGGTGGGCACGCAGGTCGAGACCGGCACCATCCTCGCCGTCGTCGCTGAGCCCGACAGCACTGAGCCCGACAGCACCGAGCCCGACAGCACCGACACCACCACCCCCCAGGAGTGACCACGATGACCGACCTCTCACAGATCCCCAACCCCGTCGTCGACACCGAGGAGCAGACGCAGCTCCGCAAGGTGGCCTTCGACCTGGGCTCGCGCTACGGCATGGAGTACATGCGCGAGAAGTCCGACGCCGGCGAGACCACCGACGAGCTGTGGACCGAGGCCGGCAAGCTCGGGCTGCTGGGGGTGAACCTGCCCGAGGAGTACGGCGGCGGTGGGGCCGGCATGACCGAGCTCGCGATAGTCGAGGAGGAACTCTCCGCCGCGGGTGCCGGCCTGCTCATGATGGTGGTCTCGCCCGCCATCAACGGCACGATCATCTCGCGCTTCGGTACCGAGGAGCAGAAGAAGCGCTGGCTTCCGGGCCTGGCCTCGGGCGAGATCATCACCTCGTTCGCCATCACCGAGCCGGACGCCGGATCCAACTCCCACGCCATCACCACCACGGCACGCCGGGACGGCGCGGACTTCCTGCTCAGCGGGCAGAAGACCTACATCTCGGGGGTCGACCAGGCCGACGCGATCCTCGTGGTGGCCCGACTCGAGGGGGCGACAAGCGGGAAGCTCCAGCCGGCGCTGTTCATGGTGCCCACCGACGCACCGGGCCTCGAGCGCACCCACATCCCCACCGAGGTGCGCACGCCCGAGCGGCAGTTCCAGCTGTACTTCGACGATGTCCGGTTGCCCGCCGACGCGCTCATCGGCGACGGCGACACGGCGCTGCTCATGCTCTTCGCGGGCCTCAACCCCGAGCGCATCATGGCCTCCGGCATGGCGATCGGCTCCGCGCGTTACGCGATGGACAAGGCCACGACGTACGCGAACGAGCGCTCCGTGTGGAAGTCCCCGATCGGCGCCCACCAGGGCATCGCCCACCCGCTCGCGCAGTGCAAGATCGAGCTGGAGCTGGCCCGGCTCATGATGCGCAAGGCCGCCGCGCTCGTGGACGCCGGCCTGGACGACCTCGCGGGCGAGGCGGCCAACATGGCCAAGTACGCCTCCGGCGAGGTCTCCGCCCGGACCGTCGACCAGGCCATCCAGACCCTCGGCGGCAACGGCCTGTCGGTGGAGTACGGCCTCGCCGGGATGCTCGCCGCGTCGCGCCTGCCGCGCATCGCGCCGGTGAGTCGGGAGATGATCCTCAACTACGTGGCCCAGCACTCGCTCGGGCTGCCGAGGAGCTACTGACATGGCCGCGGAAGGCGCGCAGGTGCTGGTGCGCTACGAGGTCTCCGGCGGCGCGGCCCGCGTGACCCTGGACTCGCAGCACAACCGCAACGCCATCTCGACCGCACTGGTCGCGCAGCTGCACGCCGCACTGGACCGGGCGGCCGCCGATGACGACGCCCGTGTGGTGGTCCTCGGTCACGCCGGCGGCACCTTCTGCGCCGGAGCCGACCTCTCCGAGGCCTCCGCGAGCCAGGGGAGTCCCGAGGCCCAGGCCGCCGAGCGGACCCGGGTCTTCCTCGGGTTGCTGCGCGCGATCATCTCGCACCCCAAGCCGGTGATCGCCGCCGTGGACGGCCACGTCCGTGCCGGGGGGATGGGGCTTGTGGCCGCCTGCGATCTCGCCCTGGCGGGGCCGGCCTCGACGTTCGCGCTCACCGAGGTCCGCCTCGGTCTGGCGGCGGCCATGATCTCGGTGCCGCTCGCAGCGCGGATCACCTCGCGGGACCTCTCCCGCGCCCTGCTGACCGGTGAGAAGTTCGATTCCGAGCACGCCCGGCGGATCGGACTGCTCACGGAGGCCGTCGAGGACCTCGAGGCCGCGGTCGGTGACCTCGTCGACGCGTTCCGGCCCTGCTCCCCGCAGGGACTCGCCGAGAACAAGGCGTTGCTCGCGGCACCGATCCTGGCCGATCTCGACGCCCGGGGTGAGGACCTGGCAGGGGTGACCGCCCGCCTGTTCACGACCGCCGAGGTCGCCGAGGGGATGACCGCATTTCTTGAACGCCGTCCGCCCTCCTGGGCGACGCCGGACGCGTAGCGTATGCGATGTCGTTGATGTGTGACCTCCCCCACATCGCCCGGGATCGAACCGAGAGGTAATGCCATGCGCACCAGAGCAGCCATCATCCGCGAGCCCAAGCAGGACGCCTGGGAGATCGTCGACGTGGACATCGACGATCCCAAGGCGGGGGAGGTGCAGGTCAAACTGGCCGCCTCGGGCCTCTGCCACTCGGACGAGCACCTGCTCACCGGCGACCTCCAGTTCGAGACCTACCCGATCATGGGCGGTCACGAGGGAGCCGGTGTGGTGACGAAGGTGGGAGAGGGCGTCACCGGGCTCGAGGAGGGCGACCACGTGGTCCTCGCGTTCATCCCCGCCTGTGGCGTCTGCCCGCCCTGTTCGGAGGGACTCCAGAATCTCTGCGACAACGGCGCCGGGCTGCTCAGCGGTCGGGCGATCAGCGACGACGGCTTCCGTGTGCACACCGCCGACGGTCAACCCGTCGCCACCATGTGCGTCCTGGGCACGTTCGCGCCGCACGTCACCGTGCACCAGTCCTCGGTGGTCAAGATCGAGAAGGACATCCCGCTCGACAAGGCCGCCCTGCTCGGATGCGGCGTCTGCACGGGCTGGGGCTCGGCCACGGAGATCGGTCAGGCCAAGGAGGGCGACATCGTGGTGGTCGTCGGGGTGGGCGGGATCGGGATCAACTCGGTGCAGGGCGCGGCCGCCGCGGGCGCGCGTGTCATCGTGGCCGTGGACCCCGTGGAGTTCAAGAGGGAGAAGGCGATGGAGTTCGGGGCCACCCACACGTGTGCCTCGATGGACGAGGCCATGGCGCTGGTGGGGGAGCTGAGCTGGGGCCGGATGGCGGACCTGGTCCTGCTCACCATGGGGATCGTGGAGGGCAAGGACCTGCTGCCCGGGTTGATGCTCACCGGTAAGGGGCGCCGCTGCGTGGTGGTGGGGCTGGGGGACATGATGGCGGTCGACGCCCAGATCTCCATCCTCGACCTGGCCATGCAGCAGAAGACGCTCCAGGGCGCGATCTTCGGCGGCACCGGGCCCCGCAAGCAGATCCCGCACCTGCTCCACCAGTACCGCGCGGGCAACCTCAAGCTCGACGAGTTGGTCACCAGGACGTACCGGCTCGACGAGATCAACCAGGGGTACCAGGACATGCGTGACGGCAAGAACATCCGCGGTGTGATCATCTACGACGAGCAGGACTGGTAACAGGAGGAGCGATGACGGCACCCGAGAAGCGGGCCCCCAAGCAGGACCGTAGCCGCCTGACGCGGGAACGACTCCTCGGTGCATCGATCGACCTCCTCGCCACCCAGGGCTGGGCGGCGACCACCGTGGGGGCGGTGGCCGCCGCCGCCGGCGTCTCACGGGGCGCCGCCCAGCACCACTTCCCGACCCGGGAGGATCTCATCACCGCCGCCCTCGGGCACATGATCGAGCAGCGGCTCGAGGACGTCCGGAGGGTGGGCCTGGATCTGCCGGAGCCGGGCCCCGAACGCACGGTCGCCGTGGTCCGGCTGATCGTCCAGCACTACACCTCGGACCTCTTCAAGGCCGCGCTCCACGTGTGGACCGCCGCGGCCAGCGACCCGGCGCTGCGCGACCGGGTGCTGCCGTTCGAGACCCACATGTCCCGCGAGGTCCTGGTGATCGCCGCCGACGCCCTCGGATACGATCCCGCCGACCTACGGGTGCGTCGGCCCCTGCAGGCGACCCTCGACCTGGCACGCGGGCTCGGGCTCGCGGACGTGCTCTCCGATGACTCGGCCCGTCGCGAGAAGGTCATCCGGTACTGGGCCGAGACGCTGGACGTGATGCTGGCGCAGGTCCCGGTGGCGTCGGACCGGGACTCCGCCCCGGCCGCGTTTTGACCGATCCTCACGGGGGCGGTTAGGCTTGACCATCGTGCTCGCAGTACGCGAGCTGGAGGATCGTGCCCAGTAGGCCAGCGAGAGCGGCTGACGTGGTCGCCCGTGCGCCCGTCGGGGAGCGCGAGAGTCCGGATACGAGCAACGTCCCAGTGACCGGTGGTCGCCCCCGAGGAGGCCGCCAGCTAGAGAAAGTCGGTTCATGCCAACCATCAACCAGCTGGTCCGCAAGGGCCGCCAGGACAAGAAGTCCTCGACAGCGACGGCGGCGCTCAAGGGCTCGCCCCAGCGTCGTGGCGTGTGCACGCGCGTGTACACCACCACCCCCAAGAAGCCGAACTCCGCGCTGCGCAAGGTCGCCCGTGTGCGCCTGACCAGTGGCATCGAGGTCTCCGCCTACATCCCCGGTGAGGGCCACAACCTCCAGGAGCACTCCATGGTGCTCGTCCGTGGCGGTCGTGTGAAGGACCTCCCGGGTGTCCGTTACAAGATCATCCGCGGCTCCCTCGACACGCAGGGCGTGAAGGACCGCAAGCAGGCCCGCTCCCGCTACGGCGCCAAGAAGGAGAAGTAATGCCTCGTAAGGGTCCCGCCCCGAAGCGCCAGCTGATCAACGATCCGGTCTACGGTTCGCCGCTGGTCACGCAGCTCGTCAACAAGATCCTCCTCGACGGCAAGAAGACGACCGCCGAGCGCATCGTCTACTCCGCGCTGGAGATCTGCCGTGAGAAGACCGGAACCGATCCGGTCCTCACCCTCAAGAAGGCGCTCGACAACGTCAAGCCCGCCCTCGAGGTCCGCTCCCGCCGCGTCGGCGGCGCCACCTACCAGGTGCCCGTCGAGGTCCGCCCCGGGCGTTCCACGACCCTGGCCATGCGCTGGCTGGTGAACTTCTCCCGGCAGCGTCGTGAGAACAGCATGGTCGAGCGGCTCGCCAACGAGATCCTCGACGCCTCCAACGGCCTGGGTGCCGCGGTCAAGCGTCGCGAGGACACCCACAAGATGGCCGAGGCCAACCGGGCGTTCGCGCACTACCGCTGGTGATCCAGCCGGGCCCCGGAGCGGGGGGACGCCCACGGGGCGTCACCGCTCCGGGGCCCCCCGGCCGCCCCGAGGGTGGCATCATTGAACGAGGGTCGCCTCTCGCGTGAGCGAGTCACGGCACGGCCCAGGACAACAGACCCGGTCCGGACGGTCCACCATGACCGCACGGCCCACCTAAGACTCATGATCGGGGATCATCCGTGGCACAGGACGTGCTGACCGACCTCAACAAGGTCCGCAACATCGGCATCATGGCGCACATCGACGCCGGTAAGACGACCGTCACCGAGCGCATCCTGTTCTACACGGGTGTCAACCGGAAGATCGGCGAGACGCACGACGGCGCCTCGACCACCGACTGGATGGAGCAGGAGAAGGAGCGCGGCATCACCATCACGTCGGCCGCCGTCACCTGTTTCTGGGACAACAACCAGATCAACATCATCGACACCCCGGGCCACGTCGACTTCACGGTCGAGGTCGAGCGGTCGCTGCGCGTGCTCGACGGCGCGGTCGCGGTCTTCGACGGCAAGGAGGGCGTCGAGCCCCAGTCGGAGCAGGTGTGGCGCCAGGCGGAGAAGTACGACGTCCCGCGTATCTGTTTTGTCAACAAGATGGACAAGATGGGCGCGGACTTCTACTACACCGTGCAGACCATCATCGACCGTCTCGGTGCCAAGCCGCTCGTCCTGCAGCTGCCCATCGGCGCGGAGGACGAGTTCGACGGGGTCATCGACCTCGTGGACATGAAGGCCCTCGTCTGGCCCGGCGTCACGCCGATCGGCACCGAGGCCACGGTCCAGGAGATCCCCGCGGCGCTCAAGGACAAGGCGGACGAGTACCGCGAGAAGCTCCTCGAGGCCGTCGCCGAGAGCGACGAGGCCCTCATGGAGAAGTACTTCGGCGGCGAGGAGCTGACGAAGGACGAGATCCAGGCCGCGATCCGCAAGATGACGGTCAACGCCGAGATCTACCCGGTGCTGTGTGGTTCGGCGTACAAGAACAAGGGCGTCCAGCCCCTGCTCGACGCCGTCATCTCCTACTTGCCCAACCCGTTGGACGTCGGTTCGATCCACGGTCACGCGGTCGGGAACGAGGAGACGGAGATCCGTCGTCAGCCGTCGAAGGACGAGCCGTTCGCGGCGCTGGCGTTCAAGATCGCCGTGCACCCGTTCTTCGGCGAGCTCACCTTCGTGCGCGTGTACTCGGGCCGGATCGACCCGAGCACCCAGGTCATGAACGCGACCAAGGGCAAGAAGGAGCGCGTCGGCAAGCTCTTCCAGATGCACGCCAACAAGGAGATGCCCGTCGAGGAGGCCGTGGCCGGCCACATCTACGCGTTCATCGGGCTCAAGGACACGACCACGGGTGACACCCTGTGCGACCTGAACAACCAGGTCATCCTCGAGTCGATGACGTTCCCGGCGCCGGTGATCGACGTGTCGATCGAGCCCAAGACCAAGGCGGACCAGGAGAAGCTCGGCACCGCGATCCAGAAGCTGGCCCGTGAGGACCCGACGTTCTCCGTCCGCCTGGACGACGAGACCGGTCAGACCGTCATCGGCGGCATGGGCGAGCTCCACCTGGACGTCCTCGTCGACCGGATGAAGCGTGAGTTCAAGGTCGAGGCCAACGTCGGCAAGCCGCAGGTCGCGTACCGCGAGACCATCAAGGGCACGGTCGAGAAGTACGACTACACCCACAAGAAGCAGACCGGTGGTTCGGGTCAGTTCGCCAAGGTCCAGATCCGTCTCGAGCCGCTCCCGCAGGAGCAGGTCGAGGAGGGCGAGACCTACGAGTTCGACGACAAGGTCACCGGTGGTCGCGTCCCCAAGGAGTACATCCCCTCCGTGGACGCCGGCATCAAGGACGCCATGCAGTACGGCGTCCTGGCCGGGTACCCGATGGTCAACGTCAAGGCGACACTCGTCGACGGCGCGTACCACGAGGTCGACTCCTCGGAGATGGCGTTCAAGGTCGCGGGCTCGATGGCCTTCAAGGAGGCCGCGCGCAAGTGTCAGCCGGTGATCCTGGAGCCGCTCATGGCGGTCGAGGTCATCACTCCCGAGGACTACATGGGCGACGTCATCGGCGACATCAACTCCAGGCGCGGCCAGATCCAGGCGATGGAGGAGCGCTCCGGCGCCCGCGTCGTCAAGGCCAACGTGCCGCTGTCCGAGATGTTCGGCTACGTCGGCGACCTCCGGTCGCGGACGCAGGGCCGGGCCAACTACTCGATGGTCTTCTCCCACTACGCCGAGGTTCCGGCGAGTGTGTCCAAGGAGATCATCGCCAAGGCGACCGGCGAGTAACCGGTACTGGTCCCGCCCGGCCGAGAGGCAGGGCGGGGCCGATGCCGGCGGCGCACGGTCGAACCTCCGGGTGGCCGCCGGTTCGTGCCCATAGCGGCACGATGAGTAAGATCAGATCCCACACAATGCAGTGCCCACCTCGAGGTGGGGACAGACCAGTCCAGGAGGACACACAGTGGCGAAGGCGAAGTTCGAGCGGACCAAACCGCACGTTAACATCGGCACCATCGGTCACGTCGACCATGGCAAGACCACCACCACCGCGGCCATCACCAAGGTCCTGGCGGACACCTACCCGGATCTCAACGACGCGTTCGCGTTCGACGAGATCGACAAGGCGCCGGAGGAGAAGGCTCGTGGTATCACGATCAACATCTCCCACGTCGAGTACCAGACCGAGAAGCGCCACTACGCGCACGTCGACGCCCCGGGCCACGCGGACTACATCAAGAACATGATCACCGGTGCCGCCCAGATGGACGGCGCGATCCTGGTCGTGGCGGCCACCGACGGCCCGATGCCGCAGACGCGTGAGCACGTGCTGCTCGCCCGCCAGGTCGGCGTTCCCTACATCCTCGTCGCCCTCAACAAGTGCGACATGGTTGACGACGAGGAGATCCTCGAGCTCGTCGAGATGGAGGTGCGTGAGCTCCTCGCCTCGCAGGAGTTCGACGAGGACGCCCCCGTCGTCCACATCTCCGCCCTCAAGGCGCTCGAGGGTGACGAGAAGTGGGTCCAGGCCATCCGTGACCTCATGCAGGCCTGCGACGACTCCGTCCCGGATCCCGAGCGTGAGACGGACAAGCCGTTCCTCATGCCCGTCGAGGACGTCTTCACGATCACCGGTCGTGGCACCGTCGTCACCGGTCGTATCGAGCGTGGCCAGATCAACGTCAACGAGGATGTCGAGCTCATCGGCATCAAGGACAAGGCCACCAAGACCACCATCACGGGCATCGAGATGTTCCGTAAGCTCCTCGACTACGGCGAGGCCGGCGACAACGTCGGTCTGCTCGTCCGTGGCCTCAAGCGCGAGGAGGTCGAGCGCGGCCAGGTCGTCATCAAGCCGGGCGCCTACACCCCGCACACGAACTTCGAGGGCCAGGCGTACATCCTGTCCAAGGACGAGGGCGGCCGTCACACGCCGTTCTTCAACAACTACCGGCCGCAGTTCTACTTCCGCACCACGGACGTGACCGGCGTCGTGACCCTCCCCGAGGGCACCGAGATGGTCATGCCGGGCGACAACACCGAGATGAGCGTCGAGCTCATCCAGCCGGTCGCCATGGACGAGGGCCTGCGCTTCGCGATCCGTGAGGGTGGCCGCACCGTCGGCGCCGGTCAGGTCACCAAGATCATCAAGTGATCGACTGACCCGTCGGGTCGGACGCGACGTCCGGACCGTATGTGGAAGGGGCGCCCCACCGCGAGGTGGGGCGCCCCTTCGTCGTCGTCCCGGGTCTCGATCCGCCAGGGTCCGGGGCGGGTGCCGGTCACCGGGAGAGGCTACCGGCGGCGACCCATGACGCTCATGGCCACCGAGAGCCCGACCGCGGCCATCCCGGCCAGGGCGGTCACGGCCACGGCGGCGACCTGCTCGGCCGTCGCCGCGTGATCCGGACGGCTCCCACCGACGACGCCGTGCCGGCGGTCGACCTCCTCGAGAGCGCGGAGCATCGCGTCGGGGTCTCCGCCCTTGTCCGGGTGATGCCGCAGGACGGCTTGACGCCGATCCCGCTTGTAGGCGGCGGGGTCGCGTGGTTCGCGTCGGCTGTTCACGTTCTGCACTCCTGGGGGACGAGGCGCCGAGAGGCGCTGATGATTCGACGGTACCTAAGGCGAGGCACCCCGCGCATGCCGTCTCGACCCGGTCGTCCACGGCGATTTTGATCCCGCGGGGTCCGTGCGGCATACTGGTCGAGTTGCCCGGACAAGGCGGCGATCTCGTGTGGCCCTCGGCCCGCGGGGGAACCGGGTTGGTCGGGCGAGCACGACAGGGGCGGGTGAGCGATCACCCGCCGGAAAAGTGGGAGGGCGACACGCCCGACCGCGTGGACGCGTCGTGACACGTCAACAGCGGCAGCGGATCGGTTCCGCCGTCACCCTCGCCTCGCGGGAGTGCGGCTCTCCGTCCTCTGGAGGGCTCATCGTCGTGTCACGTTCGCGTGCTCACGACGGCGGCCCTCCACGACGGAGCACCGATGCACGAGACCGGGCGGTAGACGGTCAGACGGTGTCATGTACGACAAGCGAACACACCAGGTGTCCCCCGCGCAGCGAGGGCGCTCACGACAGCCGCCTTGACGGGCGGAGGGAGAAAGAGGACGAAGTGGCGGGACAAAAGATCCGCATCCGGCTCAAGGCCTACGACCACGAGGCCATCGACGCCTCGGCGCGCAAGATCGTCGAGACGGTCACCCGCACGGGAGCTCGTGTCGTCGGCCCGGTGCCGTTGCCGACCGAGAAGAACGTGTACTGCGTCATCCGCTCGCCGCACAAGTACAAGGACTCGCGCGAGCACTTCGAGATGCGCACCCACAAGCGGTTGATCGACATCCTCGACCCCACGCCCAAGACCGTGGACGCGCTCATGCGCATCGACCTGCCTGCCAGCGTCGACGTCAACATCCAGTGACCTCCGACCGAGCAGCGGTCAGCAAGCAACGTGCAGCGGAGACAGTGAACAGATGAGTACAACCGAGATCAAGGGAATCCTGGGCGCGAAGCTCGGCATGACCCAGGTCTTCGACGAGAACAACCGGGTCGTCCCGGTTACCGTCATCAAGGCCGGGCCGTGTGTCGTCACCGGGATCCGTACAGAGCAGACCGACGGCTACAACGCCGTCCAGATCGCCTTCGGCGCGATCGACCCCCGTAAGGTCACCAAGCCCGTGTCGGGCCAGTTCGCCAAGGCGGGTGTGACCCCGCGTCGCCACGTCGCGGAGATCCGACTCGACAACGCGGAGCAGGCGGCCGGTTTCGAGCTGGGCCAGGAGCTCGGCGCGGACGTGTTCGCCGACGGTGCTTTCGTCGACGTCACCGGCACCTCCAAGGGCAAGGGCTTCGCCGGCACGATGAAGCGTCACGGCTTCGCCGGCCAGGGTGCCTCGCACGGTACCCAGGCCGTGCACCGTCGGCCCGGTTCCATCGGCGGCGCGTCGACCCCGGGCCGGGTGTTCCGGGGCAAGAAGATGGCCGGACGCATGGGCAACGAGCGCGTGACCACCATGAACCTCAAGGTCCACAAGGTCGATGCCGAGGCCGGCGTCCTCCTGATCAAGGGCGCCATCCCGGGTCGCAACGGCGGCCTCGTGATGGTCCGATCCGCAGTGAAGGGCGGTGCGCGCGCATGACCACGACGGAGAACACCGTGAATCTCAAGCTGGACGTCCGTACCCCGGCCGGTTCGGCCGACGGGTCGGTCGAGCTCCCCGCCGCGATCTTCGGCGTCGAGCCCAATCTGTCCCTGATGCACCAGGTCGTCGTGGCGCAGCTCGCCGCGGCGCGGCAGGGCACCCACTCGACCAAGACGCGCGGCGAGGTCCGTGGCGGTGGGCGCAAGCCGTTCCGCCAGAAGGGCACCGGCCGCGCACGCCAGGGCTCGACCCGCGCCCCGGCCTACACCGGCGGTGGCACGGTCCACGGCCCCAAGCCGCGTGACTACTCGCAGCGCACGCCCAAGAAGATGAAGGCCGCCGCCCTCCGCGGTGCCCTGTCGGACCGGGCCGCGAACGAGCGGATCCACGTGGTCACCGAGGTCGTCGAGGGCCAGACCCCGTCGACGGCGGGCGTGCGGGACTTCCTCGCGAGCCTGTCGGACCGCAAGAAGTTCCTGCTCGTGGTGGGCCGCGAGGACATCGCGGCGTGGCGTTCGGTGGGCAACCTGGACAACGTCCATCCCATCGCCCCGGATCAGCTGAACACCTACGACGTGCTGCATGCAGACGACGTCGTGTTCACGGTCGAGGCTCTGGACGCGTTCGTCTCGCAGGCCAGCAAGCGTGCCGCAGGCACGGAGAACACCGCCGCGAAGGAGGCCGACAGGTGAGCACCGTCGCCGATCCCCGGGACGTGATCATCGCCCCGGTCGTCTCCGAGAAGGCCTACGGCCTGCTCGAGCAGGGCGTGTACACGTTCCTGGTCGCCCCGGACGCCAACAAGACGCAGATCAAGATCGCCCTCCAGGAGATCTTCGGCGTCACCGTTGAGTCCGTCAACACCGCCAACCGTCAGGGCAAGCGCAAGCGCACCCGCACCGGGTTCGGACAGCGCAAGAGCACCAAGCGCGCCATCGTGACCCTCGCGGCCGACAGCAAGCCCATCGAGATCCCGGGTCTGACCGCCTGACGGCGGGAAGAGTTAAGGACGAGAGAACCTCATGGCTATCCGCAAGTACAAGCCCACGACGCCCGGCCGTCGCGGCTCGAGCGTCTCGGACTTCGCCGAGATCACGCGCTCGACGCCCGAGAAGTCGCTGCTTCGCCCTCTACACAAGACCGGTGGCCGTAACGGTCACGGACGCATCACCACCCGCCACAAGGGCGGTGGACACAAGCGCCAGTACCGCCTCATCGACTTCCGTCGCAACGACAAGGACGGCGTCGACGCCACCGTCGCGCACATCGAGTACGACCCCAACCGCACCGCCAACATCGCCCTCCTGCACTACGCGGACGGCGAGAAGCGGTACATCCTCGCCCCGCGCAACCTCAAGCAGGGAATGAAGGTCGAGTCGGGTGTCGGTTCCGACATCAAGGTCGGCAACAACCTGCCGCTGCGCAACATCCCCGCCGGTACCGTCGTGCACGCCGTGGAGCTCCGCCCCGGCGGCGGCGCCAAGATGGCCCGCGCCGCGGGTGCCGGGATCCAGCTGCTCGGCAAGGAGGGCGCGTACGCCTCCCTCCGTATGCCGTCCGGTGAGATCCGCCGGGTCGACGTCCGCTGTCGCGCGACGATCGGCGAGGTGGGCAACGCCGAGCAGGGGAACATCAACTGGGGTAAGGCCGGCCGCATGCGGTGGAAGGGCGTCCGCCCGACCGTCCGCGGTGTCGTCATGAACCCCGTCGACCACCCGCACGGTGGTGGCGAGGGCAAGACGTCCGGTGGACGTCACCCCGTCAGCCCGTGGGGCCAGCCCGAGGGCCGGACCCGCAAGCCCAACAAGGCGAGCGACAAGATGATTGTCCGCCGCCGTCGCACCGGTAAGAAGCGCTAAGGAGGGAAACTAGGATGCCTCGTAGTCTCAAGAAGGGTCCGTTCGTCGACGAACACCTCCTCGCGAAGGTGGACGCGCAGAACGACAAGGGTACCCATCAGGTCATCAAGACCTGGTCGCGTCGCTCGACGATCCTGCCCGATTTCATCGGCCACACGTTCGCCGTCCATGATGGCCGCAAGCATGTGCCCGTGTTCGTGTCCGATTCCATGGTGGGTCACAAGCTCGGCGAGTTCGCGCCGACGCGCACGTTCAAGGGGCACATCAAGGACGATCGGAAGAGTAAGCGTCGATGAGCACTGATACCAGCAAGACCGCCGAAGGCACGGCGCAGGACGAGCAGCAGCTCACCGCCCGGGCCACCGCCAAGTTCGTCCGCGTCACGCCCATGAAGGCGCGTCGCGTGATCGACCTGATCCGGGGCAAGGACGCCTCCGACGCGCTGGACATCCTGCGGTTCGCCCCGCAGTCCGCCAGCGAGCCGGTCGGCAAGGTCCTCGCGTCCGCCATGGCGAACGCCGAGAACAACCTCGACCTGGATCCCCGGACCCTCGTCGTGTCGGCCGCGTTCGCCGACGAGGGCCCGACCCTGAAGCGGTTCCGTCCGCGTGCCCAGGGTCGTGCGTTCCGCGTGCGCAAGCGCACGAGCCACATCACCGTCGAGGTGACCAGCGTGCCCGAGAAGGCCGGTTCCGCCGGTCGGGGTCGTCGTAACCAGGGAGGTGCCCGCTAAATGGGACAGAAGATCCAGCCGCACGGCTTCCGTCTCGGCATCACCTCGGACTGGACGTCCAAGTGGTACGCCGACAAGCAGTACGCGGACTACGTCGCCGAGGACATCAAGATCCGTCAGCTCCTGTCCAAGGGCATGGAGCGGGCCGGCATCTCGGGCGTGGACATCTCCCGCACCCGTGACCGGGTCAACGTGGACATCCACACCGCCCGCCCGGGCATCGTGATCGGTCGCCGGGGTGCAGAGGCCGACCGTCTCCGTGGCGAGCTCGAGAAGCTCACCGCGAAGCAGGTCCACCTCAACATCCTCGAGATCAAGAACACCGAGGCCGACGCCCAGCTCGTGGCGCAGGGGATCGCGGAGCAGCTGTCCAACCGCGTGGCGTTCCGTCGCGCGATGCGCAAGGGCATCCAGTCCGCCATGCGTCAGCCGCAGGTCAAGGGCATCAAGGTGGTCTGTTCGGGCCGTCTCGGCGGTGCCGAGATGTCGCGCTCGGAGCGCTACCACGAGGGTCGCGTCCCGCTCCACACCCTGCGTGCCGAGATCGACTACGGCACCTACGAGGCCAAGACCACCTTCGGTCGCATCGGCGTCAAGGTGTGGATCTACAAGGGTGACGTCGTCGGTGGACGTCGCGAGTCCGACCAGTACGCCCAGTCCAGCAACCGCGGCGGAGCCGACCGGGGACCCCGCCGCGAGCGTGGCGCGGGCCGGCCGCGTCGTTCCGGCGCCCAGGGGACCACGGCCACCAGCACCGAGACCGGCCGCGCCGGTTCCGGTTCGGCTGCCGAGGCACCCGCCCAGGCTCCGCAGAATCAGACCAGGGAGGCGTGAGAAGTGCTCATCCCCAAGCGCGTCAAGCACCGCAAGCAGCACCACCCCGGCCGCAGTGGCGGGGCCAAGGGCGGCACCAAGGTGACGTTCGGTGAGTACGGCATCCAGGCCCTCGAGCCCGCGTACGTCACCAACCGTCAGATCGAGTCCGCTCGTATCGCGATCAACCGCCACATCAAGCGTGGCGGCAAGGTGTGGATCAACATCTACCCCGATCGTCCGCTGACCAAGAAGCCCGCCGAGGTCCGCATGGGTTCCGGTAAGGGATCCGTCGAGTGGTGGGTGGCCAACGTCAAGCCGGGTCGCATCCTGTTCGAGATGTCGTACCCCAACGAGGAGACCGCACGCGAGGCACTGCGCCGCGCGCAGCACAAGCTCCCGTGCAAGACCCGTATCGTGACCCGGGAGGAGCAGTTCTGATGGCTAGTGGAACCACCGCCCCCGAGTTGCGCGAACTCGACGCCGATGCGCTCACCGCGCGTCTCCGTGAGGCCAAGGAGGAGCTGTTCAACCTGCGCTTCCAGATGGCCACGGGTCAGCTGACCAACAACCGTCGCCTGCGGGTCGTCCGTCACGACATCGCACGCATCTACACCGTCATCCGCGAGCGCGAGCTCGGGCTGTCGGCGGCGCCGGGTGATGCCAAGTGAGTGACAAGGAAGCAGCCGTGACTGAGGCCAGCGAGAACATCGAGCGCAACAGCCGCAAGGTGCGCATCGGGTACGTCGTGTCCGACAAGATGGACAAGACCATCGTCGTCGAGCTCGAGGACCGCGTGAAGCACGCGCTCTACGGCAAGATCATGCGCCGTACCGAGCGGGTGAAGGCTCACGACGAGACCAACGACGCCGGAGTCGGCGACCGCGTGCGGATCATGGAGACCCGCCCGCTGTCCGCCACCAAGCGGTACCGCCTCGTCGAGGTCCTGGAGCGCGCCAAGTAGGATCCGCTCCACCGACATCCGCCGGCCCGGCCCCGAGAGATCGGGGCCGGGCCGGCGGCGTATGGAGATGTAACACTATCCTCGTCCCGATACGACAAGTGAGTATTGTGTCATCGGCCACCGAGCCGGAGTTCACCCTGCGGCCCGGGACGTGAAGATCCCGCGGGCCGCGTCGCGCATGAGGACGGGATCGGAAATGACGAGTAGGCCGGACGACAAGCGGCACGGCATCGAGGGGTACGACGTCGAGGGGACCGGGCGAGCGATACGTCGACGTCCCTCCGCGGTTCTCAGGGGGGCCGCCGTGGTCGCGGTGGCTCTGATGACCGCGTCCGGAGCAGGGGCCGGGACGGCCGGGGCGCAGAGCCTGGATCCCGGATCCCTTGTTCCGAGCGTCGCGCCGGGCAGCCTGTTCGGAGTCCCCTCGCTGAGCGTCGCGGCCCTCACCCAGCTCGGCGCGCCGATCCCGCTGACCTCCGTTCTCGGATCGGTCGCGGCGGCCGGGTCCAGCGACTTCCCCAGGCCGGGCAGCTCCCATCCCTCGGGCCCCGTCCCCACCCGGGACGGCTCCATCACCCAGTCGACGGTCCGGTCGGTCGCGCCGCTGTTCCCGGGATCGATGAATCCCGTAGACCGTCGCGCGGAGGTCTGGACGGTCACGTCGGCGTCGATGCAGCGCACCGTCCGGGTCGAGGTGTACCGGGCGCCGGACGGCGTGGACGCGCCGAACGTGTACTTCCTCGACGGCGTGGGGAGCGAATCGCCGTCGGGCTGGAGCACCGGCATGGGCTGGGGTGACCCGGCACTACGCGATCGCGCGGTCAACGTGATCGCCCCGACGGGGGCGCCGGCCTCGATGTGGTCCGACTGGCAGGCCGACGACCCGGTCCTGGGGCCGAACCAGTGGGAGACCTTCCTCATCGACGAGTTGCCCCCGCTGCTGGAAGCCGGTCTCCCCGGCACGGCCGCACCCCTGGCGCACAACGGCAGCTGGGGCGTGATGGGGTTGTCGATGGGTGCCTCCGCCGCCGTCCATCTGGCCAACACGAATCCCGGGATGTTCGACGCCGTCGCCGGGATCAGCGGGGCCTACTCGACGATGGACGAGCTCGGGTACCAGTACGCACGGTTGACCGTGGCCGCGCGGAACGGTGACGCCACCAACATGTGGGGCCCGCGGGGCTCCCAGACGTGGCGTGACCACGACACGGTGTCCGACCCCTCCGGGCTCGCGGGCAAGACCGTGTACCTCAGCGCCGCCACGGGCCGGGTGGGCTCGGCCGAGCTGGGGCATTTCGGCAGCAACGAGATGATCCTGGTGGACGGCCACATTCTGGAGAAGGGCTCCTACGAGAGCACCAGGAGGCTCGAGTCCGAGCTCGCGGGTGTCCCGGGGGTCGATCTCCGGATGAACTACATGCCGACCGGGATCCACAACTGGCCCGTGTTCGTCACCCAGATGCTGCCGGGGATGGATCACATCCTCTCCGGCCTGTCCCCGGCGGTCCCGACCATGCGCACGGCGGCCGGGGGAGTGGACCCGGGTTCACTGGGCTCGTCGGGGTCCGCGGGGTCGCAGGCCTCGGCAGGATCCTCGGGTTCGGTCGGCTCCTCGGGTTCGGCGGGGAACTGACGGTGATTTGGGGCTCGGCCGCCGCGAGCCCTACACTGGAACAGTTGCCTGTGGTGGCCGAGTCGAGAGATCCGGTCGGGGCGACATGACCGCGTGTGTCGGGTCGGAATCCGGCACACATCTGAACAAGCCTGGTCAGGAGAACCATGATCCAGCAGGAGTCGCGACTCAAGATCGCCGACAACACGGGTGCCAAGGAGATTCTCTGCATCCGCGTTCTCGGTGGATCCAAGCGTCGCTATGCAGGCGTGGGCGACATCATCGTCGCCACCGTCAAGGACGCCATCCCCGGTGGCAACGTCAAGAAGGGTGAGGTCGTCAAGGCCGTCATCGTGCGCACCGCCAAGGAGCGCCGTCGCCCGGACGGGTCGTACATCAAGTTCGACGAGAACGCCGCCGTCATTATCAAGAACGACAACGACCCGCGTGGGACCCGCATCTTCGGGCCCGTCGGTCGTGAACTGCGCGACAAGAAGTTCATGCGCATCGTCTCGCTGGCTCCGGAGGTGCTCTGACATGAAGGTCCACAAGGGCGACACGGTCCTCGTCATCGCCGGCAAGGACAAGGGCGCCAAGGGCAAGGTCATCCAGGCCTACCCGGCGCAGGAGAAGGTCCTCGTCGAGGGCGTCAACCGCATCAAGAAGCACACCGCCAACTCGGCTGCCGAGCGTGGTGCCTCCTCCGGTGGCATCGTCACGCAGGAGGCCCCGATCCACGTGTCCAACGTGATCGTCGTGGACGCCGACGGCACCCCGTCGCGCGTCGGAATCCGCACCGACGAGAACGGTAAGCGCGTCCGGGTCTCGCGCAAGACCGGGAAGGACCTGTGACCATGACCGACACCGCACTTCCCACCGCGTACACCCCGCGCCTCAAGGCCCGGTACAGCTCCGAGATCAAGCCGGCGCTCAACGAGACGTTCGAGTACGCGAACGTCATGCAGATCCCCGGCGTCGTCAAGGTCGTCGTCAACATGGGTGTCGGCGACGCCGCCCGGGACGCCAAGCTGATCAACGGCGCCATCAACGACCTCACGCTCATCACCGGTCAGAAGCCGCAGGTCCGTCGGGCCCGCAAGTCCATCGCGCAGTTCAAGCTCCGCGAGGGCATGCCGATCGGCGCCCGCGTGACGCTTCGCGGTGACCGCATGTGGGAGTTCCTCGATCGCCTGACGACGATCGCCCTCCCGCGTATCCGCGACTTCCGCGGCCTGTCGGGCAAGCAGTTCGACGGTCACGGGAACTACACCTTCGGCCTCAACGAGCAGACCATGTTCTACGAGATCGACGTGGACAAGGTCGACCGCCCCCGGGGCATGGACATCACGGTGGTCACCACCGCGACGAACGACGAAGAGGGTCGGGCGCTGCTCAAGCACCTCGGCTTCCCCTTCAAGGAGGACTGACCCCCTCCTCGCGCCGGACCGGCCGTCCGCGTCGGGGCATCGCATCCGCGGGTCCCCGGCGACGGGCAGACGGCCCAGCCGTCGGGTCGTGGTTGACGAGAAGAGCGTCACCCGCGGCGGGTTCCCCACCTGATCGGCAACGATCGGCGGGCCCCAGACAACCGAACATTCGAACTCTTCGTGATAGGCCCACGACGGACGCGAGCGGCCCACAGGCCGTCGACGGACCGTGCTGCATGGGAACCGTGACGAGAAAGGAACATGGTAAATCCATGTCGATGACCGACCCCATCGCGGACATGCTGACGCGTGTGCGTAACGCCAACTCGGCGTTCCACGACACCGTCTCCATGCCGCATTCCAAGCTCAAGGGCAACATCGCGGCGATCCTCAAGCAAGAGGGTTACATCAGCGACTACTCCGTCGAGGACGCCGAGGTGGGCAAGAAGCTCACCATCGACCTCAAGTACGGCCCGTCGCGCCAGCGCAGCCTCCAGGGCATTAAGCGAGTCTCCAAGCCGGGTCTTCGCGTGTACGCCAAGTCCACCGGCCTGCCCAAGGTCCTCGGTGGCCTCGGTATCGCGATCATCTCGACCTCCCAGGGTCTGCTCACGGACCGTCAGGCGAACAACAAGAAGGTGGGCGGGGAAGTCCTCGCCTACGTCTGGTAAGGGGCGAGATATGTCACGTATCGGCAAGGCTCCGATCACCATCCCGTCCGGAGTCGACATCAAGGTCGACGGCCAGACGATCACCGTCAAGGGCCCCAAGGGTGAGCTCACCCAGGACCTGCCCGCACCGATCACGGTGTCGGTCGAGGAGGGCACCCTCACGGTGAACCGTCCCGACGACCACCGCGACAACCGCTCCCTGCACGGTCTCTCCCGCTCCCTGGTCAACAACATGGTCGTGGGTGTCACCGAGGGTTACGTGCAGAAGATGGAGATCTTCGGCGTGGGTTACCGCGTCGTGGCCAAGGGCCAGGACCTCGAGTTCGCCCTCGGCTACTCGCACCCCGTGCCGATCGCGGCACCCGACGGCATCACCTTCGCCGTCGAGGGGGCCACGAAGTTCTCGATCTCCGGGATCGACAAGCAGCAGGTGGGCCAGATCGCCGCCAACATCAAGCGTCTGCGGAAGCACGACCCGTACAAGGGCAAGGGCATCCGTTACGAGGGCGAGCAGGTCCGTCGCAAGGTCGGAAAGACGGGTAAGTGACCATGAGCAACACGAAGAAGCGTTCCCCGCTGGGTACCGATGTCTCGACGGCACGTCGCGTCGGTCGCGCCCGGCGCCATTTCCGCCTCCGCAAGAAGGTCGCCGGCACCCCCGAGCGTCCGCGGCTGGTCGTCAACCGGTCCTCGCGCCACATCCACGCCCAGATCATCGACGACTCGGCGGGCCACACGCTGGCCGCCGCGTCGACGATCGAGGCCGATGTGCGCACCCTCGAGGGCGACAAGAAGGACCGCAGCGCCAAGGTCGGCCAGCTCCTGGCCGAGCGCGCCAAGGCCGCCGGCATCGACGCCGTCGTGTTCGACCGTGGTGGCAACAAGTACCACGGCCGGATCGCGTCGCTGGCCGACGCCGCCCGCGAGGGTGGGCTGGAGTTCTGATGACCAACACCACTGCACTGACCTTTAACGGAAGGACCGTCTGATGCCGGGACGTCAGCGTCGTGACGGCGGCACCGGGCCCGCCGCGGACAACAAGACCACCACCACCAACGACAACGCCCAGGGCGGCCGCAGCGGCGGCGGCGGGGGCCGTGGCCGTGGCGGAAACGATCGTCGCGGTGGCCGCGACGACGAGAAGTCACAGTTCATCGAGCGCGTCGTCACCATCAACCGCGTGTCCAAGGTCGTCAAGGGCGGTCGGCGGTTCAGCTTCACCGCCCTCGTGATCCTGGGCGACGGCAACGGCATGGTCGGCGTCGGCTACGGCAAGGCCAAGGAGGTGCCGGCGGCGATCCAGAAGGGGTCGGAGGAGGCACGGAAGAACTTCTTCCGCGTCCCGCTCATCGGCTCCACCATCCCGCACCCGATCCAGGGTGAGGCCGCCGCGGGCGTCGTCATGCTCCGTCCGGCCTCGCCGGGTACCGGTGTGATCGCGGGTGGCGCGGCGCGCGCCGTTCTCGAGTGCGCCGGCGTGCACGACATCCTGTGCAAGTCGCTGGGGTCGGACAACGCCATCAACGTCGTCCACGCGACGGTGGCCGCCCTCAAGGGTCTGCATCGCCCCGAGGAGGTCGCGGCCCGCCGCGGCCTGCCCATCGAGGACGTCGCTCCCGCGGGCATGCTCCGCGCACGTGCCGGACAGGGGGCGTAGATCATGGCCAACCTCAAGATCACCCAGGTCCGCGGCACGGTCGGGACCAAGCAGAACCAGAAGGACTCCCTGCGGACGTTGGGACTCAAGGGCATCCGGAAGACGGTCGTCCGTGAGGACAACGCCCAGACACGGGGTCTCATCAACGTCGTGAACCACCTCGTCGTGGTCGAAGAGACGGAGTGAGCATGACCATCAAGTTGCACCACCTGCGCCCGGCACCCGGCGCCCACACCGACAAGACCCGCGTGGGTCGTGGTGAGGGCGGTAAGGGCGGCAAGACCGCCGGCCGCGGTACCAAGGGCACCAAGGCACGCAAGAACGTCCCCGCGGCGTTCGAGGGTGGCCAGATGCCGATCCACATGCGTCTCCCGAAGCTCAAGGGCTTCAAGAACCGCAACAAGGTCGTCTTCCAGGTCGTCAACGTGTCCGACATCCAGCGGTTGTTCCCCTCCGGTGGACAGGTCGGCGTGGCCGAGCTCGTCGCCGCGGGTGCCGTCCGCAAGAACCAGCCGGTCAAGGTCCTGGGCGACGGGGACATCTCCGTGGCCGTGACCGTGGCCGCCGACAAGGTGTCCGCGTCGGCGAAGTCCAAGATCGAGGCCGCCGGCGGAAGCGTGTCGGAGGCCGGGGCCTGAGTCCCCGACGGTTCCCGCGAGGGGACCGGTTGACGGGTGCAGGGGTCGGGTCCGAGAGTCTCGGATCCGGCCCCTGCGCTCATCTTGATACAGTTTTTCTTGTTGTGCGTTCGGGGCCCGGCTCACTGCCGCCGGTCTGACCCCCCGACGCACCGGCATTCGACGAAGGCGGCGGCTACGGGCCGTCCATGACCAGGAGGACATGTGCTCTCCGCACTCGCGTCCGCGATCAAGGACCGGGACCTGAGGAAGAAGATCCTCTTCACCCTCGGGATCATCATCCTCTACCGCATCGGCGCGCAGATCCCGTCGCCAGGTGTCGACTACCCCAAGCTCCGGGGCCTGCTCGACACCGCCCTGACCGGAGACAACGCGCAGTTGTACTCCCTGGTCAACCTGTTCTCCGGCGGGGCGCTCCTGCAGCTGTCCGTGTTCGCGATCGGCATCATGCCGTACATCACGGCGAGCATCATCGTGCAGCTGCTCACCGTGGTGATCCCCTACTTCGAACAGCTCAAGAAGGAGGGGCAGTCCGGCCAGGCCAAGATGACGCAGTACACGCGGTATCTCACCATCGCGCTCGCCCTCCTGCAGTCCGCGGGCATCGTGGCGCTCGCCGACCGGGGTCAGCTGCTGGGCAACGGGGAGTCCGTCCTCATGGACAACGACATCCTCACGCTCGTCACCATCGTCATCGTGATGACCGCCGGCGCCGCCCTCGTCATGTGGTTCGGTGAGCTCATCACCGACCGCGGGGTCGGCAACGGCATGTCGCTGCTGATCTTCGCCGGCATCGCCTCGAGAATCCCCGCCGAGGGCGTCAACATCTACCAGAACTCCTCGACGCTGAAGTTCGCGGCGGTCATGTTCGCCGTCGTCCTGATCGTCGTCGCGGTCGTCTTCGTCGAACAGGGCCAGCGTCGTATCCCGGTCCAGTACGCCAAGCGCATGGTGGGCCGCCGTCAGTACGGCGGGACCTCCACCTACCTGCCGCTCAAGGTCAACCAGGCCGGCGTCATCCCGGTGATCTTCGCGTCCTCGATGATGTACGTGCCGATCCTCATCACCCAGCTGATCCAGGGTCCCGAGCCGGCCGCGGACGGCTTCTGGCAGCGCTACGTCATGCAGTACCTGCAGAACCCCTCCAGCTGGGGTTACATCCTGCTGTACTTCGCGTTGATCATCTTCTTCGCGTACTTCTACGTGGCCATCCAGTTCGATCCGATGGAGCAGGCCGAGAACATGAAGAAGTACGGCGGGTTCATCCCGGGCATCCGCCCGGGGCGCCCGACGGCCGAGTATCTCGGCTACGTACTCAACCGGATCCTGCTGTTCGGATCGCTGTATCTCGGGTTGATCGCCGTGTTGCCCAACATCTTCCTCGACATGGGTAGCGGGGGTGGTGACATGCAGAACATGCCGTTCGGTGGCACCGCTGTGCTCATCATGGTGTCCGTGGGTCTCGACACCGTGAAGCAGATCGAGGCGCAGCTCATGCAGCGCAACTACGAGGGCTTCCTCAAGTAGGCGTTCGCGACCCCGAGCACATCACACTGTAGAAAGGCTGGTCCTCACCATGCGTCTCGTCCTCCTCGGCCCTCCCGGCGCCGGCAAGGGAACCCAGGCGGCCCTGCTCTCCGAGAAGCTCGGCGTGCCGCACATCTCCACGGGTGATCTCTTCCGTGCCAACATCTCCCAGGGGACGGACCTCGGCGTGGAGGCCAAGTCCTACATCGACGCCGGTAACCTCGTTCCCGCTGACGTCACCAACCGGATGGTCGAGGCCCGCATCGCCGAGCCCGACGCCACGGAGGGCTTCCTGCTCGACGGGTACCCCCGCAGCGTGGAGCAGGCGGACGCGCTCAAGGAGATGCTCGCCGTGGCGGGCCAGGAGCTCGACGCCGTGATCGAGTTCAAGGTCGACGAGGACACCGTGGTCGCGCGGATGCTGGCCCGTGGCCGGGAGGACGACACCGAGGACGTGATCCGCAACCGCATGTCGGTGTACCGCTCCGAGACCGCGCCCCTCCTCGAGTACTACGGCTCGGAGGTCACCACCGTCGACGCGGTGGGCGAGGTGGACGAGATCAACGCGCGCGCCCTGGCCGCGCTGGATCGCTGATCCGACGTGTTCGGCCGGTCGCGCACCAGCGTCGTCACCGCGCGTACCCCCGGTGAGCTGGACGCGATGGAGGCGGCCGGCCGGATCGTCGGTCGCGCGCTCGTGGCGGCCCGCGACGCCGCGGTACCCGGCGCGACCACAGCGGATCTCGACGAGCTCGTCGACCAGCTGATCCGGGACGCCGGTGCGGTGCCCTCGTTCAAGGGGTACGAGGGTTTCCCCGGCTCGATCTGTTCCTCGGTCAACGAGGTGGTCGTGCACGGAATCCCGGGATCGGCCACCGTGCTCCGTGAGGGCGACCTGGTCTCGGTCGACTGCGGCGCGATCCTGGACGGGTGGCACGGGGATTCCGCCTGGACCTTCGGCGTCGGCGAGCTGGACCCCGATGTCGCCCTTCTCAACCAGGCGACCCGCGAGGTCCTCGAGGAGGGCATCCTGGCGATGTCGCCGGGAAACCGGCTGACCGACGTCTCCCACGCCCTCGAGGTCGCCACCCGCCGCGCGGAACAGCGTCACGGCGTCTCCCTCGGCATCGTCGACGGGTTCGGTGGGCACGGGATCGGGCGTGAGATGCACGAGTGGCCCTTCCTCGCCAACGAGGGCAAGCCGGGCAAGGGGCCGAGGCTGCAGGAGGGGTCGGTTCTGGCCGTCGAGCCGATGTTGGTTCTCGGTGGGGAGACCGACACCCGGACCCTGGCGGACGACTGGACCGTCGTCACGGTCGACGGCTCGCCGTCGTCGCACTGGGAGCACACGGTCGCGGTCACCGCCGATGGCCCCCGCGTGCTCACCCCACGCCCCCGCGACTGAATCCGGCGCGGACCGGGCGGCGCCCGGGGGAGCCGTGCCGGTATCTTCTTGGCTCGGGTTAAGGTGTTCGCACTGTCGACCACCGGCCCGAAAGGTCAGGGCATGCCCGTTCACCCACACGTGCGCCGAACCACCACCTCGTCGCGTGCGGCGATCGCTGCCGCCCTCGCGGCGCTCGTGATCCTGGCCCAGCTCACGGGACCATCCCCCTCGGCGGGGGCACAGTCGGTCATGGAGGGCGGAACGGGATCCCTCATGGAGGACCCGCAGCCGGCGCCGTTCTACCACGCCGATCCCGCGGTGCTCGCCGGAGCGGCTCTCGGTCAGGTGATCAACACCCGCGTCGTGAGCATGCCGGCGTTCGCCGGGTACGAGGTGACGGAGATCGCGTACCGGTCGACCGACACGCGCGATCGTCCGATCCTCGCGACGGCGACGGTGGTCCGTCCGCCCCACGCCCGCCCGAACGGGCCGGTCCTGAGCTACCAGCACTACCTGAACGCCCTCGGCCAGCGGTGCGCCCCCACGGAGACCCTGGTCAACCCGACCCTGGAGACCGCGCAGGACAACGCGATGGCGTTCCTCCGCGTCCGGCTGGATCAGGGGTGGACGGTGATCATCCCCGATCATCTCGGCCCCAAGGTGGCCTACCCCGGCGGTCAGCTGTCCGCGCGGATCGTGCTGGACGGGATGCGGGCGGTGCGTGACGACCCCCGCTTCGACGCCCGGGACAGCCGGTTCGGCGCGCTGGGGTACTCCGGTGGCGGCATCGCCAGCGCCTGGGTCTCGGTCATGCACGACGACTACGCGCCGGACGTCAATCTCGTGGGGGTCGCGCAGGGCGGGATCCCGACGGACATGACGACGATGGCCCGGATGATCGGCAACGGGCCGCACCCGGCCTTCGGCCTGGCGTTCGCGGCCGCCGTGGGGATGGCCCGGGAGTATCCGGAGGACATCCGACTGGAGGACAGGCTCACCCCCGAGGGCTGGGCGCTGTTCGAGCAGATGAAGGGCCGGTGCACGGCCTCTCTGCTGTTCTTCGGCGCGTTCCGCTCCGTGCCGCTGGTCCTGCAGGGGGGAGACCTGGTCGCCGAGGAGGGTCTGATGCGCGCGTTCGCCGAGAACAGCGTGCGACTGTCGCCGGACGTGCCCCGCGTGCCGGTGTTCATGTGGCATTCCCGGACCGACCCGCTGGTCCCCTTCTGGGACGCGGAGGACACCGCTGCGCGCTACTGCCGTGAGGGGACCCCGCTGACCTGGGAGCCGGGTCTGGCGCCCGAGCATCTCCTCGGCGCGGTGGAGAAGCTGCCGGCGGCGATGAACTGGCTGCAGGAACGGTTCGACGGCGTCCCGGCGGGACGCGCCTGCTACGGATGACCTCCGATTGGCACTGCACCGCGCACTGACGTAGGCTTATACGTCGGTGTGCCCACCAGTGCACCAGAATCCGGTAGATGACATCCGGGGAATCGTGGAGGACCGTTACCAGCATGGCAAAGAAAGACGGAGCCATCGAGGTCGAGGGCCGGGTTGTCGAGCCGTTGCCGAACGCAATGTTCCGCGTCGAGCTCGAGAACGGACACAAGGTCCTGGCGCACATCAGTGGGAAGATGCGGCAGCACTACATCCGCATCCTGCCCGAGGACCGCGTGGTCGTCGAGCTGTCGCCGTACGACCTCACCCGCGGTCGGATCGTCTACCGCTACAAGTAAATCGCTCAACTCCCCGTACCAGCCGCCTCCCGGATCGCCGGTGAGGCGGGTACCACACCCCTGGATGCGGAGGCCAGGGCCCCGGACGGATGCTCATCGTGAGATGACCATGCGCCAGCGGGGACGGTCGGGGAGCAGACCTACCGCACGACGAAAGAGAAACGCCACATGGCACGTCTTGCCGGCGTCGATCTCCCACGCGACAAGCGTATGGAGATCGCGCTCACCTACATTTTCGGCATCGGTCGCACGCGGGCCGTCGAGATCCTCGAGCGGACCGGCATCAGCCCGGATCTGCGGACCAAGGACCTCACCGACGAGCAGCTGACCGTCCTTCGAGACGACATCGAAGGCAACTACAAGGTCGAGGGTGACCTCCGCCGTGAGATCCAGGGCGACATCCGCCGGAAGATCGAGATCGGCAGCTACCAGGGCATCCGCCACCGCCGGGGTCTGCCCGTCCGCGGACAGCGCACCAAGACCAACGCCCGGTCCCGTAAGGGTCCGAAGAAGACCGTCGCCGGAAAGAAGAAGTAATGCCCCCCAAGTCACGCGCTGCGGGCCCCAAGAAGACGGGCCGTCGCAGGGAGAAGAAGAACGTCGCTCACGGCCAGGCCCACATCAAGAGCACGTTCAACAACACGATCGTCTCGATCACCGATCCGTCCGGTGCCGTTCTGGCCTGGGCGTCCTCGGGCCACGTCGGCTTCAAGGGCTCGCGCAAGTCGACGCCCTTCGCCGCCCAGCTCGCCGCCGAGAACGCGGCCCGCAAGGCGCAGGAGCACGGCATGAAGAAGGTCGACGTCTTTGTCAAGGGCCCGGGTTCGGGCCGGGAGACCGCCATCCGTTCACTCCAGGCCGCCGGCCTCGAGGTGGGCACGATCTCCGATGTCACCCCCCAGCCCCACAACGGCTGTCGTCCGCCCAAGCGGCGTCGAGTCTGAGCCGGAAGGAACGTAGAGAACCATGGCACGTTACACCGGCCCCGTCACCCGTAAGTCCCGCCGTCTGGGCGTGGACCTCGTCGGTGGGGACACCGCATTCGAACGTCGGCCCTTCCCGCCCGGCCATCACGGCCGCGCGCGGATCAAGGAGTCCGAGTACCGCACACAGCTGCAGGAGAAGCAGAAGGCCCGCTTCACCTACGGCGTGATGGAGAAGCAGTTCCGTCGCTACTACGCCGAGGCTCACCGCCGCGGCGGCAAGACCGGCGAGAACCTCCTCCAGCTCCTGGAGTCGCGTCTGGACAACGTCGTGTACCGCGCGGGTCTCGCGCAGACGCGTCGTCAGGCACGTCAGCTCGTGAACCACGGCCACTTCCGGGTCAACGACCAGAAGGTGACCGTCCCGAGCTACCGGGTCTCGCAGTACGACATCATCGACGTCCGGCCCAAGTCCACCAAGATGGACTGGTTCGAGATCGCCCAGGAGAGCCTCGGCGAGCGTCCCGTCCCGGCGTGGCTGCAGGTCGTCCCCACGACGCTCCGCATCCTCGTGCACCAGCTTCCCGAGCGCGCGCAGATCGACGTGCCGCTGCAGGAGCAGTTGATCGTCGAGTTCTACTCGAAGTGATCCGTCCTCCCTCGTCGCCGGGAGGGCCGCACACCGCGGCCCTCCCGGCGACGGTGGGTTACTACGGCGTCAAATAGCGGACGCCGAGAATCGAAAGAGGTAGCACATGCTCATCTCCCAGCGGCCCACCCTCACCGAGGAGGTCGTCTCCGAGAACCGCTCGCGGTTCGTGCTCGAGCCCCTCGAGCCCGGTTTCGGCTACACCATCGGGAACTCGCTGCGTCGCACGCTGCTGTCGTCCATCCCGGGCGCGGCCGTGACCAGCATCCGCATCGAGGGTGTCCTGCACGAGTTCACCACCGTGCCGGGTGTCAAGGAGGATGTCACCGACATCATCCTGAACCTCAAGGGACTGGTCGTCTCGTCCGTCGAGGACGAGCCGGTCACCATGTACCTCAAGAAGCAGGGCCCGGGCGCCGTCACCGCCGGCGACATCGTCCCGCCCGCGGGCGTCGAGGTGCACAACCCGGACCTGCACATCGCCACCCTCAACGAGAAGGGGCGCCTGGAGATCGAGCTGGTCGTCGAGCGCGGTCGCGGATACGTCCCCGCCGGGCTCAACAAGGACGCGGGACACGAGATCGGCCGCATCCCGGTCGACTCGATCTACTCGCCCGTGCTCAAGGTGACCTACAAGGTCGAGGCCACCCGTGTGCACCAGCGCACGGACTTCGACCGCCTGGTCCTCGACGTCGAGACCAAGAACTCGATCACCGCGCGTGACGCCCTGGCGTCCGCCGGCAAGACCCTGGTCGAGCTCTTCGGCCTGGCGCGGGAGCTCAACGACGAGGCCGAGGGCATCGAGATCGGGCCCAGCCCGGCCGAGGCCGATCACATCGCCGCCTACGGGATGCCGATCGACGACCTGGACCTGTCCGTCCGGTCCTACAACTGCCTCAAGCGCGAGGGAGTCCACACCGTGGGCGAGCTCGTGGCGCGCAGCGAGTCCGACCTGCTCGACATCCGCAACTTCGGTCAGAAGTCGATCGACGAGGTCAAGGTCAAGCTCGTGGAGCTCGGCCTGTCGCTCAAGGATGCGCCCCCCGGGTTCGATCCCGCCTCGGTCGCCGGTTACGACGCCGAGACCGGCACGTGGACCGACGAGGGTGGCGAGGATTACGCCGAGACCGAGCAGCTCTGACGAGCTCTCAGCACACCATTCCTAGGAGAATCTGATGCCCAAGCCCAAGAAGGGCGCCCGCCTCGGCGGATCCGCTTCCCACCAGCGGCTCATCCTCTCGAACCTGGCCACCCAGCTGTTCGAGCACGATGCGATCCGCACCACGGAGACCAAGGCGAAGCTGCTGCGTCCGTACGCGGAGAAGCTCATCACCAAGGCCCGTCGTGGCACGCTGGCCGACCGTCGTGAGGCCGCCAAGGTCATCCGCGACAAGGACGTCCTGCACAAGCTGTTCGCCGAGATCGGCCCCCGGGCCGCGAACCGCGATGGCGGCTACACCCGGATCGTCAAGCTCGAGAACCGCAAGGGCGACAACGCTCCCATGGCGATGATCGCGCTCGTCACCGAGGAGCTGGCCTCCGCCGAGGCCTCCCGTGCCACCCGTGCCGCCGCCTCCAAGGCGGCCACGGCCCCGGCCGAGCCCGCCGAGGAGAGCACGGACGAGGTGACTGCCGAGGCCGAGGCCAACAGCCCGATCGCCGATCAGGTCGAGGCCGCGGACGACGCCGACGTGGACACCGCCGAGGAGACCGCCGACGCCGTCTCCGAGGACACGACCCACGCCACCAGCGAGGACACCGACAAGGCCTGAGTCACCGAGGCCCGATCCGTCCCGGATCCGGTGTGAGGGGCCCCGCCCACCGCGTCATGCGGAGGGCGGGGCCCCCGTCGTCGTTCAGAGCACCGTCGTTCTGAGCCCCGTCGTTCACAGCACCGCGCCGACGGCCTCCGCCATCGCCGCGTGGCCCGCCTGCGTCGGGTGCATCGGGTGCGACCCCGTCTCCTGCCCGGTGAAGTCGGTGTACCGCTCCGTGGCGGGTGCGCAGGCGCTCCGTTCGTCGGCGTCCTCGGGCAGCACGACGTCCGCGCCCGCGCGGTCGGCGGCGTCCGAGACGATCAGGTTGATCCGCTCGGTCACGTGCCGGGTCCAGGCGACGTCCCCGGGGCTCATCCCGGAGACGAACTCGCACCCGCCGTCGTCGGGGACCAGCGGCAGGTAGGCGGTGGTGACGACCCGCGCGTCGGGGGAGCGGTCGCGGATCCCGTCGTACACCCGGTCCAGCCGGTCGCCGAGCGCGTCGAGCTGGTCGGTCACCGTGGACTCGAGGCGGTCGCGGCACGGCGCCCCGGTCTCCGCCCGCGGGGTCTGGACGATGCATCCCACCATCGCGCCGAATCCGATGTCGTTCCCGCCGATCGAGAGGGTCACCAGGTCCGTGTCGGGGGTCAGTGCGTCGAACTGGGGCGGCGTCTCGGGGATCTGGGGTTCGGTCATGTCGGTCGTCTCCGCGCCGCCACACGTCACGTCGACGAGTTCTCCCACGTCCCGGCGCTCGGCGAGGAGGGACGCGTAGTTCGCAGTGGACCGCAGGCACCGGTCGGGCCCACTGGTGGGGGCGTCGGTGGCGCCGAGGGCGGCGAACGAGTCGCCCAGGGCCACGTAGCGGGCGTACGTCGGGCCGGCCTCGGGGTCGAGGTCGGTGACTGCGGTCGGCACGCCGTCGGCGGTCCCCTCGTCGTCGGCGGCGCACGCCCCAAGCAGGGAGGCGGCGGTGAGGGCGGTGACGAGGACGGCGACGGGCTTTGCGACGGGGGTTGCGAGGCGGGGAGGCTGCATACCTCCATCCTGGACGAGTTCCGCCGGGCGCGTTTCAGTCCACCCCGACCCGTCGCAGGATCCGCAGTGCGATGACGGTGATCCACGGGTTCGGCTCGCGGGAGGCCGGGTACTCGACGTGGGTGGTCCCGGGGTACCCGCGGGCTCCGGCCCACCGTCCGTCGGCACGGCGCCGCCGCCGGAGGATGTCGAGTCCGTCGGAGAGCCGCTCGTCGTCGACGACACCGGCCGCGGTGACGGCGTCGAGGCCGCGCAGGACGTCGAATCGCCACCGCGCGGGATAGTGGAGCCGGGTGAACTCCGGGCGGATCACCTGGCCGGTCCGGTGGCTACGGAACAACCGGTGTACGAGGAGGAACTCGACGGCCCCCGCCCGCGCCGCGGCGACCTCGTCGGCGCGATGCGCGTGCCCGGCCGCGAGGTAGGCGGTGAACCCCTCGATCAGGCTCGTGGTGCTGTGCACGGAGGAATGGGTGGCGCCCAAGCGCGTGCTCCGGCAGTTGAACCCGCCGTCGGCCATCCGCTCGGCGAGGATCGCGTCGACCACGCCGGCCAGCAGAGGGGTCTCCGCCCCGAAGTGGCAGCAGTAGGTCAGTGCCATGCCGTTGATGCATACGTCGCTGCGGCGGGCGCTCGGGCTCACGCGCAGGCCGCCGTCGGCGCACCTCGGGGCCTCCAGCACCATCCGCACGGACGCGGTCGCGCGGGGGTCACCGGGGTCCAGGCCCAGCGCCGCGAGCTCGAGCAGCGTGTCGTGGGTGCTGGTCCACTGGGGCACGGCGAAGCCGGATCCCCAGTGCCCGTCCGAACGCCGGTACCCGAGCAACGCCGCGCCCACCCCGGACCCGGCGACGGCGGACCGCAGCCCCGGGTCGTCGCGGTCCTCCAGATCGCGCACGGCGAGGTACGTGGTGGAGGGGTCGGCCGCCCGCAGCCACGGCAGGACGTCGGAGTGGCCGCTCATGGCCCAGGGAGCGAGCGCGCAGGCAGTGCGCGCTGGATCCGACGGAGGGTCTTGCGGCCCCACACGTAGTGGCTCGAGGTGGCGGAGACGAAATAGGCGCCGAGGGTGGTGCTCCCGGTCCAGGCGTAGCGGCCCCGGGTGAAGAGCTCGTCGTCGGAGTGCGAGGTGATCACGGCGAGGCACCGGGCGTGGCTCCCGGCGAGGAGCTCGACGGCGTCGGCGTACGAGGTGCCCAGGTAGCGCTCGCGGATCTCGGCGTTGATCATCGGGGTCTCGCGCCAGGTGCGCCCCTCCCCGGGGACCTGAGGCGTGCCACCGGCTTCTGCCGTCTCCGCCCAGCCCAGGGCCAGGAGCTGCCAGGCGTGGATGTGGGTGAGCACGTCCCGCGGGTGCCGGGAGGTGTCCTCGATCTCCGCCTCCCAGGTGAGGTCGGCCAGTACCCCGGGATCGAACCGGCCGAGGGCGAGGTGCAGCCGCTCGTACTCTCCGGCGGCCGCCTCGAGCAGCGCGGTCCTGGTGGTGGGGCGCGGCATGACCCGAGCCTGCCACGGCCGGGGCCGGTGGGCTAGCGTCGACGGTCATGATCACCCCGTCGGAGTTCGCAGCCGACACATCCACCGACACCTCCACCGTCACATCCACCCGCCGGATCCGCCTGGACGTGGCCTACGACGGCACCGACTTCTCCGGGTGGGCCCGGCAACCCGGCCTGCGCACGGTGTGCGGAGTCCTGGAGGAGCAGCTCGGGACCGTCTTGCGCCACCCCGTGACCCTGACTGTCGCCGGCCGCACCGACGCCGGGGTCCACGCCCGGGCCCAGGTGTGCCACCTCGACGTGGACCCGGAGTGGCTGGACCAACGGTCGTTCGACGGGCGCCCCGAGGCGCTGGTGCGCAGACTCGCCCGGCTCCTGCCCGCCGACATCGCGGTGATGGACGCCCGGTGGGCGCCCGGGGACTTCGACGCCCGCTTCTCGGCGCTGCGCCGCCACTACGAGTACCGGCTCACCACCGCGCCGTGGGGCCCCGAGCCGACCCGCGCCCGCGACACCGCGGCCTGGACGCGGCCTGCGGACCTGGACGCGGTGCGCGAGGCGTCCTCGCGGCTGTTGGGCCTGCACGATTTCGCGGCGTTCTGTCGTCGTCGCGAGGGCGCCACGACGATCCGGGAGCTCCAGCGCTTCGACTGGCGCGCCGAGCCGGATCCGCGCGGGCCGGACGCGCCCGGGGCGGCCGAGGTGTGGACGGCGTCGGTGAGCGCGGATGCGTTCTGCTGGTCCATGGTGCGCAGCCTGGTGGGTGCGGTGATGGCCGTGGGGGAGGGCCGGCGCGGCCAGGAGTGGATCACCGGGCTGCTGCGCGAGACGCAGCGGTCGTCGTCGGTGCCCGTCGCGCCCGCGTGCGGGCTGTCCCTGGTGGGGGTGGACTACCCGGCGGAGGCCGATCTCGCGGCCCGGAATCTCACCACGCGTGAGGTGCGCCCCGGCCCGGAGCGCGGCTCGGCTCGTGGCCCGTATGGCAGCTCCGGCGCCGGGGCGGGGTGCTGCGGGGGGTAGGCGGCTACCCGCTCGCGGCGTCGAATATCGGTGAGAGCGCGAACAGCATGACCATCGACCAGACCACGTGGGTGACGATGGGGCCCAGCACCCCGCCGGTGCACCGCCTCTGCACCGCGGTGACCAGACCCAGCACGAGCGCGGCGACTACCAGCAGC
>NZ_NTGA01000109.1 GCF_002289575.1 Dietzia natronolimnaea | reverse complement strand
AATGATTATCGAATTAGCCGGTTAAGAGGGACACGCCCGTTCTGCCCATCGACGACCGCATCCCCAGGTCCTTGACCAGCTTGCGGTAGTCGCCCGAGGTGTAGACGCTGCCGCGGTCGGAATGGAAGATCGCCCGCGGTTCGATCACCGTCGTCGCGGCGGCGTTCTTCAAAGCGGTCTCGACCAGTTCGGTGCGCATGTGGTCGGCGATCGACCAGCCCACGACTTTCTTGGAGTAGCAGTCGATCACCGTCGCCAGGTACACGAACCCCTGCCAGGTGTGGATGTAGGTGATGTCGCCGACGAACTTGACCCCAGGTCGTTCGGCGGTGAAATCGCGTTCGAGCAGGTCAGGCATGTCGGCTGCAGCAGCGTCGTCGGCTTCGGTGGTCACCCGAAATGGTCTCGGCTGGCAGGCCACCAGGCCCTCGGAGCGCATGATCTGACGCACCAACTCCTGGGAGCACTGGGTGCCCTCGTCGACCAGGTCGGCGTGAATCCGCCGATACCCGTACGTGCCGTCAGTGGCGGCGAAGAAGTGCCTCACCCTGGCCGTGAGCGCCTGTCTGCGGGCAGCTGTGGCCGAGGTCGGGCGCGAGAGCCAGTTGTAGAACCCGGAGGTCGACACGGCCAGCCAGGCGCACATCTTGTAGAGCGGGTTGGTCTCGGACGGGTCGTTCCTGCAGGAGTCGATGTACTCGTATCGGCTCACGGTCGCTGCTCCCGCGCGAAGTAAGCCGCCTTAGACTCAAACCGTCAACGCAACACCAA
>NZ_NTGA01000108.1 GCF_002289575.1 Dietzia natronolimnaea | reverse complement strand
TTAATGGTCCGAAGGACGTCAGATGAGCATGCTGGGCGAACGCCAAACCGAGGGTCGTTGCTTGGTCGACGTCGAGGTCGGGCAAGGCTTCCCTGATCCACCGCAGGGGAACTTGGGCGTTGATGGCAAGAAGTGACTCGACGTCGCTTCGCTCACGATCCATGATCTCGCGAAACCGTGCAACGGCGTCTTGCTCCAGAACTGGGCTCTCAAGTAACTGCGCGAACACGAGCGGTGGCACGCCCTCGCGATCAAGATTCATCGCCCCCGCCTTCTGAGCCAAATTAACAAGCTTCTGCCCTCAATCAACCTAGCCGCAGTCGTCGTTGTTAGCAATGCTGTGAGCAGCTATTACCCGAACAACCATGCAGGAGCCAGCGATGACAGTCGTAACCTTCGTCTCACATGAGGGAGAGAAGCACGTGGTGCCCTTA
>NZ_NTGA01000107.1 GCF_002289575.1 Dietzia natronolimnaea | reverse complement strand
CAACGCGGTGCCCGGAATCGACGCCGATTGCGGAGGCGAAGCCGCGTGCGGCACGTGTCATGTCATCGTTGATCCGCAATGGTCCGACGTGGTGGGCCTCTCGGGAGCAAGTGAAGAAGAGATGCTCTCAATGAACCCCGAACGGCTGCCGACCTCCCGACTGTCGTGCCAGATGACCGCGTCCGCGGATTGGGACGGCCTTACCGTCCAGGTGCCAGAGTTCCAGATGTAACGACGTTCCAGATGTAACGACGAAAGACAAGGTGAGACACGTGAAGGTTTCCGATACGATCGGCGACAAGGTTCAGTCGGCCATCCCGATGGATCTGCAGATCCGGGGCGCCCATCTGTACGACAGGA
>NZ_NTGA01000106.1 GCF_002289575.1 Dietzia natronolimnaea | reverse complement strand
CCTTGTACTCGGCAGTGAAGCTCCGACGAGTAGATCCCATAATCCGCTCCCTCTATCTTGGGGGAACTCACCGCTCATCTCCGGGTGTCCACCAGAGCGGGAACGGTCCAATCTGTGACCAGACCGGTGCTCGCGTGTATCGCCATGAGCAGATGCCGCCACAGAGCGTCGACAGAACCCCGCCATATAACGGCGAAAGCCACACCAACGCCGCTGTGTCACAGGGTCTAGTTCGATACTTATGAAACGCCATCCCGTCGGGTTTAGGATCTATTGATACAGATTCCGGACGAAAGGGTCTCCTCATGGCTGATCGAATCGGGACGTTGCTCAACCGTTCTGGTGATGGTGGCGAGGAGGTGCTCATCGTCAGCCGCGGGAGCGTGCGAACCCGGTTCCGCCGCCGGGACGAGTTGGGCTGGAACCTTCGGGTGGAGTCGACGGACTCGGAAAACATCATCGAAGGGAAACCGGAGCCGAAGCCGAAGCCAGCTCGCCGGGTCTCGCGTCCGCGCGGGCAGCGGGTGGCGTACGTGCGGGTGTCGGCCGCAGATCAGAACGAGGCGCGTCAGCTCGAGGCGGTGGGGGAGTGCGACCGGGTCTATATCGAGAAGCAGTCGGCTCGCTCGCGTGCCGATCGGGTGAAGCTAGGGCGTGTCTCCCATAGCTGAGCGGTGA
>NZ_NTGA01000105.1 GCF_002289575.1 Dietzia natronolimnaea | reverse complement strand
CCGACCTCGAAGAAGCCTGGGCCCTGGCCAAGGACCGACCCCAGGGGCAGAACAAATTCCTCAAGAAGTACGCCGCGTTCTCCCTGCTGGTGATCGACGAGTGGCTCCTCGACCATCCCGACGAGACGATCAGCCGGATGCTCCTCGAGCTCCTTGAGCGGCGCTACGACACCGGGTCGACAGTCTTCTGCACCCAGTACCCCAAGAAGGACTGGCACCAGCGCCTGGGCTCCGGAGTTCATGCCGACGCGGTCATGGACCGCATCGTGCACAACACGATCTGGATCGACACCGGCACCCACAACATGCGCGAGCATGCGGCCGCCGCCGGGAGTCAGTAAGTAATCCCCGAGACGGGGCCGGTGGTCCCCATAGACGCGATCACCGGCCCCCAACGGCAATACTGCTGGCCCCCAAGCGCAATATCCGGTGGCCCCCAAGCCTCCAAATACTCACCAACGGCTTCGCCAATGCCGTCTGGGGGAGAATCGGGGAGCGCTACTTGGAACTCGGAGCTGAGGCAGGGAGCCTGATGTACCCCACCAGCAACGAATTGCCGTGCCCCAACCGTGGATTTTGCTCCTTCAACCGATTCGAAACCGGAAACATATATTGGTCGCCGACCACCAACGCCCAAGCAGTGTGGGGAGCGATCTTTCAGGAATACGGAAGACAGGGCTACGAGAACGGCAGGTTCGGGCTGCCCACGACCAGCGAATTCGACACCCCGGACGGAAAACAGGTGAACTTTGAAGGAGGCTGGATTCGCTGGATCCGCAATACAGGGGCGTTGATCACTTCCTAAGGCGGACTCGGTAGCCGCGAGCGCTGCCCCTAGAAGGGTATGCAACTAGTGGTCCGCATTTGAAGTGTTGTTACGG
>NZ_NTGA01000104.1 GCF_002289575.1 Dietzia natronolimnaea | reverse complement strand
TGCGGGTGCTGTGGGCCAACTACCTCGACACCGACGGATCGCCGGGGCAACGGCACTACAGTTATCAGCGGTTCTGCCAGATCGTCGGCGAATACGTCGAGGTCAACGAGCTGACGATGCGGATCACCCACGTTCCCGGGCACACGATGCAGGTCGACTGGGCGGGCACGAAGATGGCGATCTTCGACCCCGTCACCGGCACCAGGACCACGGTGTCGGTGTTCGTGGCCTCGCTGCCGTACTCGGGGATGGTCTTCGCCTGCGGCTGCCTGGACGAGAAGATGCCGAATTGGCTCGACGCGCATTTGCAGGCGTTCGAGTACTTCGGCGGGGCGGCGCAGGTGATCGTCCCGGACAACGCGTCAACGGCGTCGAATCAGATCACTCGTGGCGATCGGGCCCGGGAGGTCAACCGCGAGTATCGGGACTTTCTCGAGTACCACCACACCGCCGCGGTGCCGACGAGATCGGCGGCACCCCGCGACAAGGGCAACGTCGAAGCCGGAGTGAAGGTGGCGACGAACTGGGTGATCGGCCGGCTTGCCGATCGGCGCTTCGCCAGCCTGGACGACCTGAACGAGGCGATCGCCGCCGAGGTCGAGTCGATCAACGACCGGACCCCGTTTCGCGGCCAGAAGACCAGCCGCCGGGAGCTGTTCACCGAGCACGAGAAGTCGGAGCTGATCGCTTTGCCCGAGGCGCGGTGGCAGCCGGTCATCTGGAAGAAATCCAAGGTCAATCGGGATTACCACGTGGAGATCGCCACGGTGAAGTACTCGGTGCCCTACCCCTTCGCCGGCCAGCACGTCGATGTGAAGATCACCGGGCAGAGGTTGACGGTCATGGCGGGCGGGGAGGTCATCGCCTCCCACGCGTGTCAAGGGCCATTGAGTTCTGCCCAGGG
>NZ_NTGA01000103.1 GCF_002289575.1 Dietzia natronolimnaea | reverse complement strand
AGGGCCCGAGGATCTGCGCCGATCATTCCGGAGTCCATGTCAGTCTCGCCCTTAGGGTCCCGGAGTTCACTTCGTGTCGGAAACGACGATCCCGCCGAGGAACGGCGCCAATTTCGCCTTCGCCTTGAGAGCTCCCTGCGCCGTGGAGTTCTCGAAGTCCCGCGTTACGCGGGCGTATTCCTCCATGTTCGTATGCGCCCATGACGACCTGTCTTGTGCTGCAGCCGCCGAGATGTTTTTCAGGTCGCTGGGCATATGCACGTAGTCATAACCGATCTTGTCGTTAACCAGCCCGTGTAGACCGTTGCCATGGTCATAAACTATCCCGCCTAAACCGACGCCGGTAACGACCTCGTCTCCGAACTGATTGATATGAATCACGTCGTATCCGATCTGGGTTGCCGAAGTGCGCGGGCTGCCTTGCGCCAGCACGACGCCCGCACCAAACTCCTGCGAGGCTGCCAGATTCTGCGCAATCATCCCGCCTTGGCTATAGCCGACATAAAGGACTTCTGAATCACCATTTATGCCTGCCGCGAGCATCGCTTGCCTGATGGATCCCTGAGTCTTGGTGGCGAGGCCGAAATTCGAGGCGACCGCCTCGCCCCAGGTAAGACTGCCCTCGCTACCCTGGTTCGTGCCGTTGATGTAGACGATGAACCGCTCCACTCCGTCCTCCCCGGTGATTCTCTCGATCCGGAATCCGTCGGAAGAGTCCTGGTCCTGGTTATGCAGCTTTTCGAAGAGCTCAGATGGAGTCGCAGCTCCGCTGTGCGGGTCGGAGCCACCGGTTGGTTCGGCACAGAACAGGCCTGACCCGGAGAGCGATCCACCCGCCTCACTAGTCACGTCCTGCGCTTCGGCGTTCGCGCGCAAGGTGTCCGCATAACGCCTGAGGAGGGTCGCGGCATTCGCGATGGCCCGGGAGT
>NZ_NTGA01000102.1 GCF_002289575.1 Dietzia natronolimnaea | reverse complement strand
GCGGTCGAGCGACTGGTCGTAGAGCATTTCGCTACCGCACTTGCCTCGGCGCCCGTGGACGTCCCAGGCGCCGACATCGCCCGGATCCGCAACGAGGCGGTTGCCGACATGCTGGTCAGGCGTCCCGAGGTGGTGAACTACCTGCGCCGCGCGTTGCTAGATCCCGGCGGTCAGCGAGGTGAGTTACTCGAACGGCTCACCGAGCTGACACACCGGGAAGTGATAGCTATGCGGCAGTCTGGTGCGGCGTCTAGGGTCCGCGCCGATGCTGTTCAGGTGGTCGACGTCATCGTCACTCAGCTGGGCCGTTTGTTCCTCCAGCCGCTCGTGGACTCGATGTGGTCCCATCTTGGGACGTTCACTCACACCGAAGGCGACGACAAGCCGGAACTGAGTGTTCGCGTCACCGAGACATTGGCACCGCAAGGAACGCCGCAATGACCTTGGTCATGGTAAGTCGCTGGCTTCGAGGCCGGACGATGCCGCGAGCAGCCGCAGTCGAGAATAGTTGCCGCGTGACGGCCACAGTGGACTCCACTCTTAGGGGCAAGAAAACGAGATCCTGTGGCACGCCGTTGCCTATCTGTCGCAGGCGAACCCGCCAGACGGCGATATGCCCGTGTGGGGCAAGAAGGTCGGCTTTCGGAATGTCTCCGACCACGCCCACACAGGGGGCAACGGAATCGCGCACAGCCTCAGACCGAGCAGCTCCACCAGTCGCGCCCACCGCGCCTGCTGATGAAGTGCCGAGTTCTGAGGTGCCGAGTTGCCAGTGCGAGACCGGACGAACGTGCGAGCAGTTCGGGGAGCGGTCGAGTTCGCGAGATTCACAACTCGGCATCGTCTACTTGTCATAACGTAAGTTATCGGCGTAAAACTCTCGGGAGTAGTGGTAGGTGCGGTTAC
>NZ_NTGA01000101.1 GCF_002289575.1 Dietzia natronolimnaea | reverse complement strand
CTAGGGTGTGTCTCCCAATCGGCGTAGCCAGGTGAGAATTGCGCAGAGGGTGACGGCGGCGCGGTAAGTGATCGCGAGTTTGTCGTAGCGGGTGGCCAGCGCTCGCCATTGCTTGGCCAGAGCGAAGGAACGTTCAACGACGTTTCGGTCTTTGTAGAGGTCAGTGTCGAGTTTCGGGGTTCGGCCACCGCGGCTGCCGCGGCGTTCGCGAGCGGCGATGGTGTCGCTTTTCTCCGGGATGACAGCGGCGATACCGCGACTGCGGAGCTGGCGGCGGATCGTGCCAGACGAGTAGGCCTTGTCTGCGATCACCGCGTCGGGGCGGGTGCGGGGTCGGCCCTTGCCGTGGCGTGGGACGTGGATGTCGGCCAGGACTTCGGCCAGCATCGCGCCGTCGTTTCGTTGCCCACCGGTGATCACGTTCGCCAGCGGTCGGCCGCGGCCATCGACAGCACTGTGAATCTTGGTGGTCAGCCCTCCTCGCGAGCGACCGATGCCATGACCTGCGGGTTCACAGTCCCGGAAGGGCCGGTTCTTGTGATTCGACCCTGCCCCCTGTGTCCTGCTCAGGGCGCGTTGTATTTGTGCCGTGCTGATGAGCGCGGCAGATGGTGGCGTCGACCGAGACGTTCCAGTCGATCTTTCCGGCTGCGTCGGCATCGGCCAGGATCACGTGCAGGATGCGATCCCAGGTCCCGTCCCGGGCGTAGCGGGCGTGACGCTTCCACACGGTCTGCCACGCACCGAACTCCTCGCGAGGTAGGTCCCGCCAGGGAATACCGGCGCGGTAGCGGTAGATGATCCCCTCGACGACCTTGCGATTGTCGCGAAACGGATGCCCCTGCCGCCCTTCATTGGAGGGCAGCAGGGGCTCTATCCGCTCCCACTGCTCGTCGGTGAACTGGCGAAATCGTGACTTCGTCTGACCCATACGGCCACGGTCTCGCGGGTCACCGCTCAGCTATGGGAGACACGCCCTAG
>NZ_NTGA01000100.1 GCF_002289575.1 Dietzia natronolimnaea | reverse complement strand
GCACGGCGCGCAGCGCCCCGAACGCCGCCGAACTCGTCGTCGTCATCATCGGAACCACCCACCTTGGTCGCCACGGTACTCGAATCTCTGTTCGAGCCTACTCGTAGGCGCACATTCGCGCAAGTGTTCGATTCTTTCGACCTGCCATGTCGGCCCCCCGCGCTACACTCACCGCATGAACGAACCGCCCGCCTCCCCCGTCGACCGCGCCTTCGACGTGCTGCGGGTGACGGCCGCGGGGACCGGATTGACGCTGAGCGAGATCTCCCGCGAGGCCGGCTTGGCCAAGTCCACGACCCTCCGGCTCCTGGGCGCGCTCGAACGAAACGACGCGGTGACCCGGATCGGCCAGCGCTACAGGCTGGGACCGCTGGTGCACGAGCTGGACCCGATCCCCGCCTCCCCGGCGTACGAACGAACCCGCCGTGTCCTGACCCCGTTCCTCGCGCACCTCTTCGAGGCGACACGGGCGACGGTGCACCTGGCCACGCTGCACGGCGACGAGGTGGTGTACCTCAACAAGCTGCACGGTCCGCGACCGATCCCGTCCCCGTCCCGGATCGGCGGAGGACTGCCGGCCTACTGCACGGGTGTGGGCAAGGCCATGCTGGCGTTCGACGACGCGGCCGCCGAGCGGGTTTCCCAGGGCCCGCTGGTCGCATGGACTGACACCACCCTCACCTCGCCGGACTCGCTCGCGATGGAGCTCGCGGAGATCCGGCGCCGCCGGCGGGCGGTGGACCGCGCCGAGCTGACACCCGGCCTCTACTGTGTGGCCGCCCCCGTGTTCGACGACGACGAGGGCGGCACCAGCGGCACCCGTGCGATAGCAGCGCTGTCCGCGAGCGCAGCAGACAGATCGTCACTCGCGCGACTGGAGCCGCTCGTCACCAGGGTTGCAGCTGCCGCCAGTCGCGCGATGGCCACGGCCGAGGACGAGTAGCGGGGCGGCGGCTCTAGGAGACTGCTGAACAAAGTGGGTGTCCG
>NZ_NTGA01000010.1 GCF_002289575.1 Dietzia natronolimnaea | reverse complement strand
ACCCAGCACGAGCGCGGCGACTACAGCAGCGGGATGCCCGCGGCGGCCGTGACGGCGCCGTAGATCACCGTGGTCACCAGGATCGGGTGGATGCGCGAGGTGGCCGAGTACACCGCGCCGCGGTGGAAGCACTCCTCGGCGGCGCCGTTGACGGCGGTGAGCAGGGCCACCAACGCGAGGTTGCCCACGGTGGCATGGGCGAGCAGCGCCTCGACGTGAGGTTCCCCCGGATCCGTAGAGGGATCAGCTATAAGGGGAAGCGATGCCAGAGA
>NZ_NTGA01000001.1 GCF_002289575.1 Dietzia natronolimnaea | reverse complement strand
GGAGACGTGGTTCTCCCCGATCGCCGTGTAGAGCGCGGTGACGTCGGCGTAGCCCAATTCACGTGCGACGCCGGCCAGTGACTCATTGGAGAAGACCCGGTGGACCGGCACTCCGCCTCGGCGTACCTCCCGGGTGATGAGGTCCTTGCCACGTTCGAGGGCCTCCTCGCGCCGCTCCTTGGCGAACCACTGGCGGATCGAGCTCTTGGCCCTGCCGGACACGACGAACTTCTGCCAGTCCAGACTGGGGCCGGCGTTGGGGTCCTTGGAGGTGAAGACCTCGACGACCTCGCCGTTCTCCAGGGGCCTCTCGAGCGCGACGAGCTTGCCGTTGACGCGCGCACCGATACACCGGTGACCGACCTCGGTGTGGACGGCGTAGGCGAAATCCACCGGTGTCGCACCGACGGGCAGGTTGATCACGTCGCCCTTGGGCGTGAAGACGAAGATCTCCTTGCTGGTCATCTCGAAACGGAGCGAGTCCAGGAACTCCCCCGGATCCGCGGCTTCCCGCTGCCAGCTCAACAGTTGGCGCATCCACGCCATCTCGTCCACCTCGGCGGGATCGCCGTGGTGCTTGCCGCGGGTCTCCTTGTACCGCCAGTGCGCCGCGATCCCGTACTCGGCGTTCCGGTGCATCTCGTGGGTCCGGATCTGGATCTCCAACGGCTTGCCGTCGGGTCCGATCACGGTGGTGTGCAGTGAGCGGTAGACGCCGAAACGGGGCTGGGCGATGTAGTCCTTGAATCTCCCCGGCATCGGCTTCCACGCGGAATGCACCACGCCGATCGCGGCGTAGCAGTCCCGGACGTCCTCACACAGCACGCGGATGCCCACCAGGTCGTGGATCTCGTCGAACTCGCGTCCCCGGACGATCATCTTCTGGTAGATCGACCAGTAGTGCTTGGGTCGGCCTTCGACCCGGGCCTGGATGTGGGCGTTCTCCAGCTCGGTCCTGACCCGGGTGATCACCGTCCCCAGGTAGACGTCCCGGCTCGGCGCCCGGTCGGCGACCAGTCGCACGATCTCCTGGTACTTCTTGGGCTCCAGGATCGCGAACGCCAGATCCTCGAGTTCCCACTTCACGGTGGCCATACCGAGGCGGTGGGCCAGAGGAGCGATCACCTCGAGGGTCTCGCGGGCCTTCTTGACCTGCTTCTCCGGTGGCAGGAACCGCATGGTCCGCATGTTGTGCAGGCGATCGGCGACCTTGATCACCAGCACCCGCGGATCATGCGCCATCGCGATGATCATCTTGCGGATCGTCTCCGCCTCGGCCGCCTCGCCGAAGTCGACCTTTTCCAGCTTCGTGACCCCGTTCAAGAGATGTGCGACCTCGTCACCGAAATCCGAGGCCAGGGAGTCGAGTGAGTAGTCGGTGTCCTCCACGGTGTCGTGCAACAGCGCTGCCACGAGGGTGGTGGTGTCCATGCCCATCTCGGCGCAGATGGTCGCCACCGCCAGTGGATGGGTGATGTAGGGGTCGCCGGACTTGCGGAACACGCCCTCGTGCTGGCGTTCGGCGAGTGCGTAGGCACGCGAGAGCAGCGCCACGTCGGCTTTGGCGTGGTGGATACGGTGCACCCGCACCAGGGGTTCCAGGACGGCGGGAGTGGACGTCACCGTCAACCCCGAGGTGAGGCGCCGAGCCCATCTGGCCCGGACACGCCGGCCGGCGGACGGGCGGGCGCCCGGGATCACCGGGAGCGGCTGGGTGTTGGGCTGGGGGTTGGGCTGGGTGGTGGACCGGGTCTGCTCCGCGGGTGCGGGCTGGGGGCCGGTTCCGAGGTTCGCGGTGGGATCCTGCCGATCGGTCATTCCGGCTTCTCCCTCCATGTCCGGTCCGTCAACGACGGGCGGTGGTCACGCGACCGTGAGGCAGGTCAGCGGTGTGCCGGACAGTCTATCCCTACCCCCCAGTCCGGGAACTTCGAGCACCACCGACAGGCCCGTCACCACGGCGCCACAGTCGTCGAGGAGCCCGACGGCCGCTCCGAGAGTGCCGCCGGTGGCCAGGACGTCGTCCACCACCAGGATTCGCGTGCCGCTGAGGTCGAGGCCGTCGGCGGGGAGTTCGAGCGTCGCCGCCCCGTACTCGAGTTCGTAGGAGCGCGAGTGCACCGGTGGTGGGAGTTTGCCCGCCTTACGGATGGCCAGCACACCCGTCTGCAGCCGCAGCGCGACCGCCCCGGCGAGCAGGAAGCCACGCGCGTCCAGCCCTGCCACGTAGTCCACCGACCCGATCTCGTGGCCTGCGGCGAGGCCTGCCACCACGGCGTCGAAACCCTCGGGGTCGGCCAGCACGGGGGTGAGGTCGCAGAACTGGACGCCGGCCACCGGGAAGTCCTCGACCCGGCGCATCAGGCGCTCGACGGCGGCCACGACCCCCGGGGAGACCCCCGAGGTCCCGTGGTCCCTCATGCGGTGGCCCCGGCCTTCTCCCGGCGGGCCAGGACCTTGGCGGTCTGGCGCTTGGTGGCGGGGTCGAACTCCTTGAGCCACACCAGCAGCGGGGTCGCGAGGAAGATCGACGAGAACGTGCCCGTGATGATGCCGACCACCTGGACGATGGCGAGGTCGAGCAGCGTGCCCACCCCGAGGATCCACACCGCGACCACCAGCAGCGCCAGCAACGGGAGGATGCCGATGGTGGTGGTGTGGATCGATCGCATGAGCGTCTGGTTGACCGCGAGGTTCGCCTCTTCGGCGTAGGTGCTGCTCGAGGAGTGTTTGCTGCCGCGGGTGTTCTCGTCCACCTTGTCGAACACGATGACCGTGTCATAGAGGGAGAAACCGAGAATGGTGAGCAGGCCGATGACCGTGGCGGGTGAGACCTCGAATCCGAGTAGCGAATAGACGCCCGCCGTGGTGATGACGTCGAAGAAGAGCGCGACGACGCCGGCCACCGACATCCGCCACTCGAAGCGCAGCGCCATGTAGCCGAACACGATGACGATGAAGACCACCAGGGCGATGATCATCTGCTGGGTGACCTGTCCACCCCAGCTCTCGCTGCGCGCGGAGTCGCCGACGGCCTCGATCGAGACCTCGCCGCTCGCCGCGACGGGCTGGAACTCCTCGACGAGCGCGAGTTTGGTCGCGTAGATCTCGTCACTGGTGAGGAAGCCGGTCTCCACCTCGACGATGCGCGCGTTGCCGGCGCCCACGATCTGGACCGTCTGGGGCTCCTGACCGAGAGTCTCCTCGACGACGGTGGCCACCCGGCCGGTGTCCGCATCCCCTGCCGGCATCGTCAACTTGGTGCCGCCGGTGAAGTCGATGCCGAAGGTGAACCCCCGGAAGATGATGCTCGCCAGGCAGATCGCGACGATCGCCCCGGTCAGGAGGAAGTACAGGCGGCGGCGCTGCACGATCGGGAACGCGCCGGTCCCCGTGTAGAGACGGTTGAACAGGCTCTCCGGCTGGTCCGGACCCGCCGTGCCGTCGGTGTCGATCGTTCCCGGGGCGCTCATCGGCCCTCCTCCTCGGAGTCGTCGCGGCGCGGCAGAATCATCGTCACGCCCGGGGACGCCGGCCCCGGATCGGTGGGTCGCCCATCAGGACCCCGGACGGTCGCAGACACCCCACGGCCCCCGTCGGGCCCCGGTTCGGCGCCGGCCTTCTCGGCGTCCTGCTCGAGCCGGCGTCGCTCGGCGGAGTCGGCCCGCAGGGACTCCATCCGGCCGAGGCCGTTGGCCCACGGCTTGGTGAACAGCGGTTTGGTCGAGGCCAGGTAGACCAGCGGCCACAGGACGGTGAAGGCGACGAGGACGTCCATGACGGTGCTCAGTGCCAGGGTGAAGGCGAAGCCACGGACCTCTCCGGTGGCCAGCAGGTACAGCACCACGGCGCCGATCAGACTGACCACGTTGCCGGTGATGATGGTGCGACTCGCGCTCTTCCACGCTCTGGGTACCGAGGATCTGAACCGGTGACCGTCGCGGAGCTCGTCCTTGATCCTCTCGAAGAACACGACGTAGGAGTCCGCGGTCATGCCGATGCCGATGATCAGCCCGGCCACCCCGGCCAGATCGAGGCTGTAGTCCACCGTGTACCCGAGGAACACGAGCATCACATAGGTGACGAGGAACGAGACCACGAGGGAGAAGAACGCGATCACGCCGAGCAACCGGTAGTACAGCACCGTGTACACCAGCACCAGCAGGAAACCGATCGCGCCGGCGAGCAGGCCGGCCTCGAGCGAGGCAAGGCCCAGCGAGGCCGGCACGTTGTCGACGTTCGGGTCCTCGAACGAGATCGGCAGCGCGCCGAACCGGAGGTTCCCGGCGAGCGTCGCCGCCTCGTCCATGGTGAAACTGCCGGTGATCGACGTGGCCGACCCGACCGGGGTGACCCCCTGGACCACCGGGGCACTGATCACCTCGCCGTCGAGGAGGATGGCGATCTGGCGCTGCAGGTACTCCTGGGTCAGTCGCGACCAGGTGGCGCTGCCCTGCTGTCCGGGTCCGGCGTTGAACCGGAACGACACCTCGTTCTGACCGGCCTGCTGGCTGAAGCCGGAGCTCACCGAGTCCTTGACGATCTGTTGGCCGTCGAGGCGCTCGCCGTCCTCCGGTTCGCCGACCAGCAACGGCACTGGGCCGAGAACGTATTTCGCGCCCTCTCCGCACGCGATCAACGCCTGGGACTGATCCTCGAATCCCGCGGTGATCTCCCTCTCGGGGCACCGGAACTCCGGCAGGCGCTGGATGAGTTCCTGGGGGTCGCCCTGCCGTACCTCGAGGGCCTCCTCGACAGCCTGGGCGACCGCCTCGCGGTCACCGACCGCGGCATCGACGGGCTCCACGTCGCCTTCTGCCACCGGCTGGACCTCGAGCACCGGCCGGATCGTCAGCTGCGAGGTGGTCCCGAGGTCCCGGGCCTGGCTCGAGTCCTCGCCGGGGACCGTGAGGACGATGTTGCTGCCCTCGATGACCACCGAGGTCCCGGCCACACCGAGACCATCCACCCGATCGCGGATGATGTCCTGGGCCAGACGCAGGTCCTGCTCGTCCGGCTGCCCGATGGGGATCAACGTGACCCGGGTACCGCCCTGCAGGTCGATGCCGAGCTTGGGTGCGAGTCCCCGGTCAGCGACGGCGAACGCCGCGAGGAAGAGGATGAAAAGCACCAAGCAGAAAGAGGACAGCAGCGCCCAGGGCCTGGGGCGGGCGTCTACACGCCGAGAACGGACTGGTGACACGGGTGATCTCTCTCGGTCTTCTGCAGGGGCCTCCGGCTGGACGGCCCCATCACACTACTCGCCGGTAGCCCCTCGTCCGGAATCAGCGCCGTCTTCACCGGTGGTCGAGCCGGGGGCCGAACCCGGGGTCGTGCCGGGGTCGAGCTTCTCGCGGATCACCCGACGGTCCCACTGCGTCCGGACCCCGGGGGCGATCTCCAGGACCAGGGTCTCCTCGCCGACCGTGACGACCGTGGCGTGTAGCCCCGAGGTGGTGAGCACCTGATCACCGACCGAGAGTGAGGCCTGCATCTCCTGCAGTTCCTTCATCGCCTTCCGCTGCTTGGAGCTCTGGAAGAACATCAGCGCGACGAGCGCGATGATCATGAGTGGCAACAGGAGTTCCAGTCCCATGGCGGTCCTCTCGTGTCGGGACCCGTCGGTGGGTCCGAAGGTGTCGGGTCCGGGCGTCGGACCGGTCTCGTCCGAGGATGCCACCCGGGTGGTCATCCGCGCGGGCCGGGTCCCGTCTCCGTCTCCACCGGCAGCATCGGTTCGATCGGATCCCTGTCCGATCGGCGCAGTCCGAGGTGCTCCCACGCCGCGGCGGTGGCGACCCGGCCACGGGGCGTGCGGGCGAGGAGGCCGGCACGGACCAGGAACGGTTCGCAGACCTCCTCGAGGGTCGTCGCCTCCTCCCCCACGGCCACGGCGAGCGTGCTCAGTCCGACCGGCCCGCCCTCGTGCTGGACGAGCAGCGCGCGCAGGACCGCACGGTCCAGTCTGTCCAGGCCCAGCTCGTCGACCTCGTAGACCCGGAGCGCCGCGCGGGCAACCGGAACGGTGACCCGCCCGTCCGCCCGGACCTCGGCGTAGTCGCGGACGCGGCGCAGCAGGCGGTTAGCGATCCGCGGTGTGCCGCGGGAGCGCCCGGCGATCTCCATCGCCGCGTCCGGTTGCACCGGGATCTCGAGGATCTCGGCCGCCCGGGAGACGATGCGGGCCAGGTCCTCGTCCGTATAGAAGTCCATGTGCGCCGTGAAGCCGAAGCGATCGCGCAACGGGCCGGTGAGCGCACCTGACCGGGTGGTGGCACCGACCAGTGTGAACGGGGCGATCTCCAGCGGGATGGAGGTCGCGCCGGGCCCTTTGCCCACCATGATGTCGATCCGGAAGTCCTCCATGGCGAGGTACAGCATCTCTTCAGCAGGACGCGCGATCCGGTGGATCTCGTCGATGAACAGGACGTCGCCCTCGATGAGGTTGGAGAGCATGGCGGCGAGGTCCCCCGGGCGTTCCAGGGCGGGGCCGGAGGTGATGCGGAGCGATCCCCCGAGCTCGGCCGCGACGATCATCGCCAGGCTCGTCTTTCCCAGTCCCGGTGGGCCGGAGAACAGCAGGTGGTCCGGGACCACTCCGCGCCGGGTCGCCGCGGTGAGAACGAGTTCGAGTTGCTCGCGGACCGTCTCCTGACCGATGAACTCCCCGAGGTTCCGCGGACGCAGGGCGCCCTCGACATCGGAGTCGAAGGGGGTCGACGCGGCGGACAGCTCGACCTCCGTCTCGTCTCCGTCCGCATCGCGGTACGGCCCGGTCATCAGCGCCTACCGAGCGACCGCAGTGCCAGCCGCAGGGCCTCCGCCGGCCCCAGGTCAGGGTCGCTCGACAGGACGGCGGCCGCCGTCTTCTCCGCCTCGGTGGCCGAGAAGCCGAGTCCCTCGAGCGCTCCGGCCACCTCGGTCGCCGCCGGGGCCGCGGACGAGCCCGGCCCGGCGCCGCTGCTGTCGGCGTCGTGTACGGGCCCGACCTTGTCCTTGAGCTCGAGCACCATCCGCTCGGCGGTGCGCTTGCCCACCCCGGGGACGCGGGTGAGCGCCGCGACGTCCTCGGTTCCCAGCGCTCTCACCAGCTGGTCGGGTTCGAGAGTGGCCAGGATCGCCAGGGCCAGACGCGGTCCCACACCGGAGACCGTCTGGACCGTCGAGAAGAGGCGACGGGCGTCCACGGAGTCGAAACCGTAGAGCGTCAGCGAGTCCTCACGCACCACGAGCTCGGTGTGCAGTGTGCCCTCCGCACCCCGGCGCAGTCCGGCCAGCGCGGCCGGCGTCGCATGGACCAGCACGCCGACGCCGCCGGCCTCCACCACGCAGCGGTCCAGACCGATCTCGGCCACCGTCCCCCTGATCGAGGCGATCACCAGCGCACTCCCTTCGTTCGAGCCATCCCCCGTGCCGCCGCCCGCGCGCGTTCCTGGTCGGCGGTACTCGTCCCGCCGTGCGACCGACCGACCCCGGCGGTGCGGGTCGCCGCCGCCCTGCCCTCGACGACCTTGGCCTCGAAGCCCGCGCGGGATCTCGACACCTGCGCGTCGAGGGCGGCCACCCGACCCTGCATGGGCGCCCGCCAGCTGTGGCAGACGGCCAACGCCAACGCGTCGGCGGCGTCCGCCGGGCTCGGGGGTTTCTGCAGGCCGAGTATCCGGGTGATCATGAGTGTCATCTGCTTCTTGTCGGCGCGACCGCTCCCGGTGACGGCCGCCTTGACCTCGGAGGGGGTGTGGAACGCCACCGGGATGTCCCGGTAGGCCGCTGCCATGGCCACGACCCCGGCCGCCTGCGCCGTGCCCATCGCGGTGGACACCTGGTTCTGGGCGAAGACCCGCTCGATGGCCACCACGTCAGGGCGGTGGATGTCCATCCACTCGTCGGCGACCTCGTGCACCGCACGCAGGCGGCGCTCGATGGGTTCGTCCGCTCTGGTCCGCACCACATCCACGTCGAGGGCGGTGACGCCGCGGCCGGGTGCGGTCTCGATCAACGCGAGACCGCACCGGGTCAGCCCGGGGTCCACTCCCATGACGCGCATCGAACCTCCGCCGATCGGTGGTAGAACCTACGTTCGATAGCGTACCAGCGGTGGCGTCGTCAGGACTCCAGCGACGCCAGCACGTCGTCCGGTACGTCGACGTTCGAGTACACGTTCTGGACGTCGTCCGAGTCCTCGAGCGCGTCGATGAGGCGGAAGATCTTCCCCGCCCCCTCGGCATCGACCGTCACCTCGACGGAGGCCCGGAAGGCCGACTCGGCCGAGTCGTAGTCGATCCCGGCGGCCTGGAGGGCCGTCCGGACCTGGACGAGATCGGTGGGCTCGCAGATGACCTCGAAACGGTCACCGAGGTCATTGACCTCCTCGGCCCCCGCGTCGAGCACCGCCATGAGGACGTCGTCCTCCTCGAGATCGCCCTTGTCCAGGATGATCTCGCCCTTCCGGGTGAAGAGGTACGCCACGGAACCCGGGTCGGCCAGGTTGCCGCCGCCCCGGGTCATGGCCGTCCGGACCTCCATCGCCGCGCGGTTGCGGTTGTCCGTCAGGCATTCGATGAGCATCGCCACGCCGTTGGGCCCGTAGCCCTCGTACATGATGGTCTCCCAGTCGGCGCCACCCGCCTCCTCGCCGGCACCACGCCGACGCGCCCGCTCGACGTTGTCGCCCGGGACCGAGTTCTTCTTGGCCTTCTGGATGGCGTCGAACAGGGTCGGGTTGCCGTCGGGGTCACCACCACCGGTGCGGGCCGCCACCTCGATGTTCTTGACGAGCTTGGCGAAGAGCTTGCCGCGCTTGGCGTCGATCGCCGCCTTCTTGTGCTTGGTGGTGGCCCACTTGGAATGGCCTGACATGGGGAGTTCCGCCCTCCGGGTGTCTGGGGATGAGGCCTGGATGACCTCCGGGTGACTTACAGGTGCCGCTGACGGCCCACTCTACGAGGTCGCCGCCCTCACCATGTCGAGGAAGTACCGATGGACGCGCACGTCGTCGGTGACCTCGGGGTGGAACGACGTGGCCAGGGCGTTGCCCTGGCGCACGGCGACCACGTGTTCCCGGCCGTCCGACGCTCGGACGCCCGCGAGGACGTCCACGTCCGGTCCGACGCTCTCCACCCAGGGTGCGCGGATGAACACGGTACGCAGCGGGTCGGGGCCGAGGGCGTCGATGACGAGGTCGGCCTCGAAGGAGTCGACCTGCCGGCCGAAGGCGTTGCGACGGACCGTCATGTCGATGGCGGAGAACCAGGTCGCGTCCGGGCGGGTGTCGAGCACCAATGACGCCAGCAGGATCATGCCCGCGCACGATCCGTAGACGGGCATACCGTCCGCGATGCGCGTCGACACCGGGGCGTACATGTCGTACACGTCCAACAGGCGGCTCATCGCGGTCGATTCACCGCCCGGGAGCACCAGCCCGTCCACGGAGTCCAGTTCCGACCGGCGGCGCACCGTGACGGCCTCGGCGCCGACGGTCTCGAGGTGCCGCAGGTGCTCGGCGACGTCGCCCTGGAGGGCGAGCACACCGATCCGGGGTCGGCGCGAGGCGCTCACCCTCGGTCCGAGCCGGTGCCACCCGACAGGTTGACCGGGAAGGGCTGAGCACCCTCCCGGAGCCGTCGCGACAGCCCCTCCTGGGTGACCGCCGCGACCAGGCGCCCCGTCCGGTCGAAGATGCGGCCCTGCGTGAGGGCCCGCCCCCCGAAGGCGGACGGCGACGTCTGGTCGTACAGCAGCCACTCGTCGGCACGGAACGGGCGCAGGAACCACATGGCGTGATCGAGGGAGGCGTCCTGGGTCGGTTCGTCGGGATGGATGACCTTCGCCGAGCTGAGCAGCGTCATGTCCGACATGTAGGCGAGGGTGCAGACATGGAAGTTGGGGTCGTCCGGCAGCTCGTCCACGCACCGGAACCACACCCGCTGCTGTGAGGCGATCTGCGAGGATCCGCGGAGTCTCTCCCGCGGCACCATCCGGATGTCCCACTGCGCCCACTCGTCGACGAAGACGCGGTGGGTCTCGTCCAGGTCCTCGTACCGGGGCGCGGGGATCTCCTCGGCGTCGATCACGTCGGGGATCGGGTCCTGGTGCTCGATCCCCTCCTGGTCGCGGAGGTGGAAGGAGGCCGACATCGAGAAGATCGGCTCACCCTCCTGGATCGCGGTGACCCGCCGGGTGGCGAAGCTCCTCCCGTCCCGCAGCCGGTCCACCTGGAACACGGTGGGTGCCGACGGGACCCCCGGCCGGATGAAGTACCCGTGGAGGGAATGGACGTGCTTGTCGTCGTCGACGGTATTGACCGCGGCGGTCAGTGTCTGGCCGGCGACCTGACCGCCGAAGGTGCGCTGCAGGTGGGTCTCGATCGCGTGACCGCGGTAGAGGTCGCGGTCGATCCGCTCGATCGCGAGGATGTCCTCGATCTTGGCCACCGGCGGGTCACCAACCCCGCTCGGCGAGCCGGTGCGGCTCCGGGATGTCGTCGACGTTGATGCCCACCATGGCCTCGCCCAGACCGCGGGAGATGCTCGCCAGGGTCTCGGGGTCGTCGTGGAAGGTGGTCGCCTTGACGATCGCCTTGGCGCGCTCGGAGGGATTGCCAGACTTGAAGATGCCCGACCCGACGAACACGCCCTCGGCGCCGAGCTGCATCATCATCGCGGCGTCGGCGGGGGTGGCGATGCCGCCGGCGGTGAACAGCACCACGGGGAGCTTGCCCTTCTCCGCGACCTCCTTGACCAGCTCGTACGGCGCCTGGAGCTCCTTCGCCGCCACGTAGAGCTCGTCCTCGGGCAGGTTCTGCAGGCGGCGGATCTCCTGGCGGATCTTGCGCATGTGGGTGGTGGCGTTGGAGACGTCGCCCGTGCCGGCCTCGCCCTTGGACCGGATCATCGCCGCGCCCTCGGTGATACGGCGCAGCGCCTCACCGAGATTGGTCGCACCGCAGACGAACGGGACGGTGAACGCGAACTTGTCGATGTGGTTGGCGTAGTCGGCCGGCGTGAGGACCTCGGACTCGTCGACGTAGTCGACCCCGAGCGCCTGGAGGATCTGCGCCTCGACGAAGTGACCGATGCGTGCCTTGGCCATCACGGGGATGGAGACGGCCTCGATGATCCCGTCGATGAGGTCCGGGTCGCTCATCCGCGCGACCCCGCCCTGGGCGCGGATGTCGGCGGGGACGCGCTCGAGGGCCATGACGGCCACGGCGCCGGCGTCCTCGGCGATCTTCGCCTGCTCGGCGGTCACGACGTCCATGATGACGCCACCCTTGAGCATCTCGGCCATACCTCGCTTGACGCGTGCGGTTCCGGTGGTGTTCTCGGTGGACTGCGGCTCGCTCACGAAATAGGCCTTTCCTGGCGTCGATGACTCGTAGTAGGCGTCCAGTGTAGGTCGCCCTGACCTCGGTTCCCCAACCGCCGCCCCACCGTGCGGGGTCAGCCTCCCGCAGGTGGGTGGTCGACGAGTTCGACGTAGTCGGGCATCGGTGCGCGTCCCGCCAGCCGGAGCGCTCTCACGGTGGCCTTCTCGCGCAGGTTCCTCGTGTCGCGGACCGCGTCGTTGTAGAAACTCCGGGCCATCGCCACCCTGTCGGTCACGTCCTCGAGCTCCGCGGCGAGGTCGGTCGGGAGCGCGGCCACGTCCAGCCCCGCCAGCAGCGTGCCGAGGCTGTTCTCCGCCCGTTCGGCGTCCGGGGAACCGTCGGCCGGGGAACTGTCGTCCGGGGGCCGTTCCCCCTGACCGGGCCGACCGGCCCGACCGGATCGCCCGGGTCTGTCCGGCGCCGGCTCCGGACGGGGGTCGGTCCCGGTGACGGTGTCCGAGGGGTGGGCCCGAGCCCGCACGAGGGCGTGCGACAGACGCTGGGCCGCCACGGGGTCCCTGCCCCCCAGTTCGGCGATGATCGCCGCGGTCACCGTGTGGCGGCGCTCCAGCGCGCCGATCAGGGCCGCCCGGGCGAGATCCGTCCGGATGTGCAGCCGGTCGAGACGGTGGGCGGTGACGTAGGCGGTGATCAGGGCGGCGACCAGCAGGAGGGCCAGTACGACGACGACGAGGACGACCTCAGCGGACATGAAGCGTCTCCCCGGGGGCGCGGACGGTCTCGTACACGCGGATCACGCGCTCGGCCACGACCGGCCAGTCGAACTCCCGGACGGCCTCCGACGCGCGGGCGCACAGATCGGCGCGGTGCGAGGGGTCGCCGAGGACACGGATGAGGGCGCGGGCCAGCGCGTCGGGATCCCCGACGGGGGCGAGTTCTCCGCACTCCCCGTCGCTCAGGACACGGCGGAACGCGTCGAGGTCCGAGGCCACCACGGCGGTCCCGGCGGCCATGGCCTCCACCAGGACGATCCCGAAGCTCTCGCCGCCGGTGTTGGGCGCGCAGTAGACGTCCGCGGCCGCGAGTACCGCTGCCTTGCGGGTGTCGTCTACCCGGCCGAGGAACTCCACGTCGAGGCCTGACGGCAACCGGGCGCGGAGGGTCCGTTCGTCACCGTCACCCATGATCCGCAACCGGAGGCCGGGCACGGCCCTCAGCACGTCCGGGAGCGCGGAGACGAGCACGTCCATACCCTTGCGCGGTTCGTCGTAGCGTCCGAGGAAGGCCACCGTGGGTGAGTCGCTGTACTCGTCGGAGGCGTCGACCTCGCGGAACGCCGATACGTCGACCCCGTTGGGGATCTCCACCGCGCCGGACCCCAGGGCCTCCATCTGCCACCGCCGGGCCAGGGTCGAGACCGCGATCCGACCGCGAATCTTCTCCAGCAGTGGCGCGAGGGCCCCGTCTGCCGCACCGAGGATCATCGACCCCGTGGTCGACGTGTGGAACGTGGCCGTGATGGGCCCGGAGGACATGGCCAGGGCGAACATCCCCACCCCGGGGGCGTTGGGCTCGTGGATGTGCAACACGTCTAGCGGCTCGTCACGCAGCCAGTGACGGGTCGCGCGCCAGGCCGCCGGGCCGAAGCTCAACCGGGCCACGGACCCGTTGTACGGGATCGGCACCCCCGGGCCGGTCAGCGTCATGCCGGAGACGGGGGCGTTCTCGGCGCGACCGGGAGCGAGTACCCGGACCGTGTGGCCGCGCCGACGCAGCTCCTCGGTCAGGTCCACCACATGCGCCTGGACGCCCCCCGGCGCATCGAAGGAATAGGGGCAGATCATGCCGATGCGCACGGGTCGATCAACCCTCGATCCGTGCGCGACGGTCGGCGGACAGGTCGGCCAGCCAGAGGGGTTGGAGCATGTGCCAGTCCGCCGGGTGACGGGCTATCCCCTCGGCGAACAGGTCGGCCATCGCCTGGACGCCCGCCACGACGCCCCCGGAGACGTCCACGGGCGGGGTGATCCGCACGCGCATCGTCTCCTCGTCGGGGTACCAGAACTGCGCCACCAGGAGCGGGGCCCCGGTCTCGACCGCGAGCCTGGCGGCCCCGGCGGGCATTCGGGTGGTCTCACCGAAGAAGGTGACGGGGACGCCGGTGTGTCGCAGGTCGCGCTCGCCGGGCAGGCACACGATCCCGCCCCGGGCGAGGAACTCGCGCAGCGCCTCGAACGGAGGCGTCGGGCCACCGGTGTGCGGATAGATGGTGAAGCCCAGGCTCTCCCGGTACGCCAGGAAACGCTGGTAGAGCGATTCCGGCTCCAACCTCTCCGCGACCGTCGCGAAGGTGCCGTACCGGCGGGCCAACCAGGTCCCGCCGAGATCCCAGTTGGCCGAGTGCGGGAGGGCCACGATCACGCCGCGGCCCCCGGCGAGTGCCGCATCGAGATGCTCGACGCCCTCGATGGTCCGATCCATCTCGCGGGCCACCGCCTCGCGGTCCATCGACGGGAGTCGGAACGCCTCGCGCCAGTAGCGGGCGTAGGACCGGAAGGAGTCCCGGACGAGGTCGTCCGGAACCTGCGCCGGCTCGACGCCGAGGACCCGCGCCAGGTTCCTGCGTAGTTGGGAGTCCTCGCCCTGACGTCGGGCGGCGAGATCCGCGCCGGCCCGGAACAGGGCTCGCGCCACCGGTTCGGGAAGCGCGCGGACCACAGCCCACCCCGCGGCGTATCCGAGGTCCGAGAGGCGCTGGCCCGTGCGGGTCACAGGTCGCCCGCCGACGGTGACCCGAGCCGGTCGGGCCGCCCGAGGTAGTCGGCCCGCCCGCCCCACACCCGTTGGATGACGGTGACGAGGCTGCCGACCGCCACCACCGTGAGCGCGACCGCGAGGGCCCAGGGCACCCCCAGTCCCTCCAGCCCGGCGCCGAGGAGGATCAACACCAGACGGTCGGCGCGTTCCATGAGGCCACCGGGCGTGCGCAGACCGCCGGCGTCCGCACGCGCCTTGGAATAGGAGACCACCTGCGAGAGCACGAGGCAGGCCAGCAGCATGCCGAGTGCGTACTTGTCGTCGGGGTGCGCGTCCACGAGCCACCACAGCAGGGAGGCGAGTATGACGCCGTCCGCCACCCGGTCCGAGACCGCGTCGACCAGTGCGCCGTACGGAGACCCCCCGTCTCCCGCCCGGGCGACCGCGCCGTCGACCAGGTCGAGCAGGGTGCACAGGGCGATCACGATCGCCCCGGCGACCAGATGGCCGTTGCCGAAGAGGACGACAGCCGCCGCGCAGGTCAGGATGAGCCCGGTCAGGGTGATGCCGTTGGCCGTGACCCCGATCCGGACCAGGAACGCCGCGAAGGGGTGCGCCACCTTGGTGACGCCCGACCTTCCGAACTCGCTGAGCATCTCTTCCCCCGAATCAGGTGTGGTCGGGACCGGGCACCGTCGACCACGCCTCGGCCAGGAGCTGTCGGGTCTGGCGGAGCAGTTGCGGCAGCACCTTGGTGTCGCCGGTCACGGTAATGAAGTTGGCGTCCCCGATCCAGCGCGGCACGACATGCTGGTGGAGATGGTCGGACAGCGATCCCCCCGCGGCGCTCCCCAGATTGAGCCCCACGTTGAAGGAATCCGGACGCGAGACCGCTTTGATGACCCGGATGAGGTGCTGCGTGTAGGACATGAGTTCGCGCGACTCGTCGTCGTCGAGATCCTCCAGGTCGGCCACCTTGCGGTACGGCACCACCATGGCGTGCCCCGGGTTGTAGGGGTACAGGTTGAGCACCACATAGACAGCCGCGCCGCGGGCGACCACCAGGCCGTCCTCGTCACTCATCCGGGGGATGTCGAGGAACGGCTCCCCGGTCATACCCTCGACGGGCGGGGGGGCCGACTCCGCGATGTAGGACATGCGGTACGGGGTCCACAGCCGCTGGAGGCGGTCCTCCCCCGCCCCGTACTGGCGGTAGCCTTCCGACCGGGTCGGCTCCCGGGGCGTCACACCCGCTCCGCGGTGGGCACGTCATTGCGACGCGAGTTGATCCAGTAGCCGATCTTGTCCATCGCGGCGGTTCGCGAGACCCCGTTCAATTGGGTGCCGTCGGGGAACCGGAAGCTCACCGCCCCCGCCTCCACGTCCCGGTCGCCGGCCAGCAGCATGAACGGCACCTTGCCGGTCGTGTGGGTGCGGATCTTCTTCTGCATCCGCTCGTCAGCCAGGTCGAGCTCGGCGCGGATCCCCCGGCCCCGGAGCTCGTCGATCACGTCCTCGAGGTGCTTCTCGTGGGCCTCCGCCACGGGGATCCCGACCACCTGCACGGGGGCCAGCCACGCCGGGAACATCCCCGCGTAGTGCTCGAGCAGGACGGCGAAGAACCGCTCGATCGAGCCGAAGAGGGCCCGGTGGATCATGACGGGACGCTTCTTGGTGCCGTCGGCGGCGTTGTAGGTGAGATCGAACAGCTCGGGCAGGTTGAAGTCGAGCTGCACGGTGGACATCTGCCAGGTACGGCCGATCGCATCCCGCGCCTGGACCGAGATCTTGGGGCCGTAGAACGCCGCCCCGCCCGGGTCCGGGACCAGTTCGAGGCCCGAGTTGGTGGCGACCCGACGGAGCGTCTCGGTGGCCCGCTCCCAGATCTCGTCGCCCCCGACGTACTTCTCGGGGTCCTTGGTGGACAGCTCGAGGTAGAAGTCCTCGAGTCCGTAGTCGCGCAGCAGCGAGATGATGAAGGACAGGACGGAGGCGATCTCGCCCTCCATCTGGTCCTCGGTGCAGTAGATGTGGGCGTCGTCCTGGGTGAATCCACGTGCGCGGGTGAGGCCGTGGATGACGCCGGACTTCTCGTAGCGGTAGACCGTGCCGAACTCGAACATCCGCAGTGGTAGTTCGCGGTACGAGCGGCCGCGGGAGTCGAAGACCAGGTTGTGCATGGGGCAGTTCATGGGCTTGACGTAATAGTCCTGGCCCGGCTTGGTCTCGTTGCCCTCGGCGTCGTACTCCGCGTCGAGCACCATGGGGGGGAACATCCCCTCCGAGTACCAGCTCAGGTGCTGGGACTTGCGGAAGAGGTCCCCCTTGGTCACGTGGGGCGTGTTGACCAGTGAGTATCCGGCCGCGAGGTGGCGGCGCAGGGAGTGCTGTTCCATCTCGTTGCGGATGATCCCGCCGCGCGGGTGGAACACCGGGAACCCCGAACCGATCTCGTCCGGGAAGCTGAACAGGTCGAGCTCGGTGCCCAGCCGGCGGTGGTCCCTCTTCTCCGCCTCGGCGAGGCGATCGAGGTAGGCGTCCATCGCCTCCGTGCTCTCCCACGCCGTGCCGTAGATGCGCTGGAGGCAGGCGTTCTTCTGGTCCCCGCGCCAGTACGCCGCGGAGGAACGGGTGAGGGTGAACGCGGGGATGAACTTGGTGGTCGGCGTGTGGGGCCCCCGGCACAGGTCCGACCAGATCACCTCACCGGTCCGCGGATTGAGGTTGTCGTACGCGGTCAGCGCTCCCGCCCCGACCTCCATGATCTCCGCGTCCGCGAGCGCCTCGGCGCCCCCTGCGTCACCGGAGTCGGCGCGGCCCTTGTCCTCGACCAGCTCGAGCTTGTAGGGCTCGCCCGCGAGCTCGGCGCGGGCCTCGTCCAGCGAGGCGTACTCGCGCCGGGAGAACCGCTGGCCCGACTTGACGATCTTCTTCATCCGCTTCTCGAGGTCCTTGAGGTCCTCGGGGGTGAACGGTTCGGCCACGTCGAAGTCGTAGTAGAAGCCGTTCTCGATTGGCGGGCCGATTCCCAGCTTCGCCTCGGGGAACCTGTCCTGCACGGCCTGCGCCAGGACGTGGGCACAGGAGTGCCTGATGACGGACCTGCCGTCCTCGGTGTCGGCGCGGACGAGCTCGACCTCGGTGTCGGCCTTGGGCGCCCATGACAGGTCACGGAGCGCACCTGTGGAGTCGCGCACCACCACGATGGTCTCGGGGCCGCTCCTCGACTGGAGTTCCCGCTCGGCGAGGATCTTGCCCGCCGGCTCCCCCGCCGGAATGACGGTGGTGGTCACGGTGCCCGCATCCGTTGCGTCGACGTCGGCTTCCGGCATGCGGTTCTCGGACACGGGGGGCGATCTCCTCGGCAGTGGACGACGGGCGGCCCTCGGCCACCCGTGATGCGGCGCCCAACTCCGGTGTCGGACCTGGGCCGGTTCATGCTACCCGGCGGCTCCCGGGATCCCAGACCGCCTCGAACCGTTGTAGCCGCCATGCGCATAGACATCTGGTCAGACGTCGTCTGCCCGTCCTGGTGGATCGGCACACGCCATAGCGAGACCGCACTGCAGACGTACCGGACAGGGCATCCGCCGCCGAGTCGGTGGACACGAATACAGCCCCCGTGTCCCGGATACCGGGGCGGGGGCTGTACCTGTAGGCGAAGTGTGGTCCTAACTGGGTTCGAACCAGTGACCTCTCCGGTGTGAACGGAGCGCTCTTCCACTGAGCTATAGGACCGTACGTGGCCCGATCTCTCGATCGGCACCGCAACACTGTAGCAAGCCGATCCGGCGGCCCCAATTCGGGGCCGCCGTCGGTGGTGGGCGCCGCGGCTGGGTGGCGGCGGGGCGCGGCCTGCTTCCGGACTGTACCGGGTGGCGATCGGCCGGAACGGATGGTCGGCGCTGGTGGGAAGCGGTATTTATCCCCCGATTTGTGTTCCAAGATCGCCGTCGGCTAATGTTCATTCTCGCAACGCGGTGAGCAACAGCACGCCGGGGAGCAGTGCGGATGTGGCGCAGCTGGTAGCGCATCACCTTGCCAAGGTGAGGGTCGCGGGTTCGAATCCCGTCATCCGCTCGGAGGGATCGAGGAGCCAGGAGTCCTCACCGGGCTCGATACCTTTTCGGTGGAGTGGCCGAGTGGTGAGGCAGCGGCCTGCAAAGCCGTCAACACGGGTTCGATTCCCGTCTCCACCTCCACGCCGGAGCGATCCGGTTGGTGAGTCCCGCGCGATTAGCTCAGCGGGAGAGCGCTTCCCTGACACGGAAGAGGTCACTGGTTCAATCCCAGTATCGCGCACCACGACACGACGCCCCGGTTCCCCGCCGGGGCGTCGTGCTTTCACCGTGGCGTCGCGCAGATCCGGGCCGTCGGAATCCTGGCGGACGCGCTCCCGGTGTGACCCGGGCGGGGTCTAGCCTTGTCGACGATGACGCTCACGATCCGACCGGCGCTGGCGACCGATGTCGACGGCCTCTCGGCCCTGGCCGCGCTGACCTTCCCGCTCGCGTGTCCGCCCGACCTGCCCCGAGCCTCGGTGGAGGCGTTCGTGCGCGACAGTCTCGGGCCCACCTCGTTCCGCGGGTACCTGGAAGACCCGACCCATCGACTCCTCGCCGGTGTCGGGCCCGATGGCGACGTCCTGGCCTACGCCCTGCTGATCGAGGGCACCGCGATGGACGAGTCCTGCGCGCGGGTGATCTCGAGCCGCCCGACCGTGGGGGTCAGCAAATTCTATCTGCACCCGTGCCTGCACGGCAGCGGCGAAGCCGGTCGGCTCCTCGACGTGGTGATACGGCTCGCACAGGACTCCGGGGCGCGGAGTCTGTGGCTGGCGACGAACGTGGCGAACTCGAGAGCGCTCGCCTTCTACGCCCGGAGCGGTTTCGAGAGGCGGGGACACCGCGACTTCATGGTCGGGGGCGTGCGGAACCTCGACGTCGTCCTGGAACGTCCGGTCCAGCGACCACTGTGAGCGATGGGCCAGGGTGGGCCGGATGGGTGGACTGCCGGTACGGACATTCTCGAGCCCGGCTCAGCCGCCGACCGTCTCGAAGCGTGACAGAGCGAGGAGCCGGGACGTGGCCCGGAGGTACTTCTTCCGGTAGCCGCCGGCGAGCATCTCCTCGGTGAAGATCGCGTCCAGCTTCTGCCCCGAGTTACGGACGGGGATACCGGCGTCGTAGAGGCGGTCCGCCAGGACGACCAGGCGCAGTGCGATGGCCTGGTCCGGCAGCGGGACGACGTCCCGGAGGCACACCCTGGTCACCCCGTCGACGAGGCGGTTGTACTTGGACGGGTGGAGGGTGGCCAGGTGCCCGCAGAGCGCGTCGAAGTCGTCCAGCGTCGCCCCGGGTTCCGCCTCGGCGTCCGACTCGAGTGCCTCGTCGGACATCGGGTCCGGCGCCGGAGGCAGGTTGCGATGCCGGTAGTCCGGGCCGTCGACCCGGATCGACTCGAAGATCCCCGACATCTTGCGGATCTCGCGCATGAAGTCCTTGGCCGCGAAACGCCCCTCTCCGAGCTGCTCGGGGAGGGTGTTAGAGGTCGCGGCGACGCTGACCCCCGCCGTCGTGAGTTCCGCGAGCAGCCGGGACACCAGCATGGTGTCACCGGGATCGTCGAGCTCGAACTCGTCGATGCACAGGACGGAGTGCCCGGACAGCTCCTCGACCGCCCGGTTGAAGCCCAATGCACCCACGACGTGCGTGAGCTCGACGAACGTGCCGAACGCCTTCGGTTCGGGACACGTGTGATAGATCGAGGTCAACAGGTGGGTCTTGCCCACCCCGAAGCCACCGTCGAGGTAGATCCCCGCACCCTCCGCCGACTTGGGCCGACGCCCGAACAGTCCCTTCTTCGGGGTGCGACGGGCCACCACCGACTCCGCGAATCGCCGACACGCGGTGACAGCGGCCTCCTGCGAGGGCTCGGCAGGGTCGGGGATGTAGGAATCGAAACTCACGTCGTCGAACATCGACGGCGGGACCATCTGCGCCACGAGTTGGTCGGCAGGGACCACTGGAGTGACGTCAACGAGGCGGGAGACCATGCGATGAGCCTATCGTGGGGCGACAGACGTGAAGAACGGAAGGAGCCCCAGGTGCTGTCGACACGACCACCAGCGATCGGCGACGACCCGGCGTCGCTCGACGCGATCTGGGCCGCGCTCCGGCCGGAGAGCCCTACCGCGGCCCCGGTGATCCGTGCCGTCATGATCGCCTCCGTCGACGGCACCACGACCGTCGACGGCCGGAGTGGGGGCCTGGGAACGCCCACCGACCGCCTGGTCTACGACGCCATGAGGGCCCGCGCCGATCTCGTCCTGGTGGGTTCCGGTACGGCCGTGGCCGAGGACTACGGCCCCGCCGAGGTGAGCCCGGTCTGGGCGGACAGACGGACGGGGCCCGCGCCCATCATTCTGGTACTCACCCGGTCCCTTCCGGATGAGCTGATCGACCTCTGCGCTGACACCGACGACAGGATGCAGATCGCGGCGGCGCACGAGACGGACCCCCGGCTCGTCGGGGTCGCGCGGGCACGGGGCGTGACGGTCCATGTTCTCGACCCGGGCCCGACCGGAGCCGCGGTCCGTGCGCTGGCAACCCGCCTCCACGCCGCCGAGGTGGACTTCGAGGGTGGCCCCCGACTCCTCGGGGAGCTTCTCGCGGAAGGTGCCGTGGACGATCTCGTCCTGTCGGTGGCGCCGGAGGCGATCGTCGGTGGCGACGACTCGACTCTGACCCCGGGGCACGAGCATGGCTACACCCGGGTCCCGATGCGCGTCGTCTCGGCGTTCTCCTGCCCCCTGGGGGGCCTGTACACCCGCTGGGTTGTCGGCGAGGCCAGCCGTTGACCGGGAGACGTGCCGCCCGTTCCACCGGCGCGGTGATCACCGCACTCGCGGCAGTCGTGGCCGTGGGCGTGGCCGGGTGTGCTCCCCTACCCGCCTCGGGTCCGCGACTGGCCACCGGCGACGGGCCCGGTCGCGCCCCCGCTCCCGACAGCGAAGCGGGACTCATCACCCCGCCCAGCTGGGAGACGCCCCGATCCGAGCTCCAGTGGATCCCCTGTGCGGAGGGCGGGACCCGAGGGCTTCCCCAGAACACCCGGGTCGACTGCGCGCTGCTCGGGGAGACCCCGGTCCTCCGCCTCACCACCGGGGACACCCCGCAGGACGCGGCCCCCCTGGTCGTGGTGGCCGGCCCCGGTGATCCCGCCGACTCGCTCGCGATCAGGCTCGCCTCGGCAGGTGGCGAGATCGTGCGATCGCATCCGCTGGTGATCGTCGACCACATCGGACGCACCGGGCCCGCCGGGACCTGCCTGACCCCGGCGGCGCGCCGCACCCTGGACGGACTCGCCGAGCGGGGTACGGACCCCGGGGCGCCGGAGCTCCGCGGTGACCTCGCGCAGACCGCACAGTCCTGCACGGACCAGCTCACCGGGCGGGAACTCGACTTCGGAGCCGCCGGTGCGGCGGAGAATCTCGAGGAACTGCGGCAGTCGTGGGATGTGCCGGGGCTCGCGGTGCTCGCCCTGGGCTCGGGCGCCCGCACCGCCCTGGATTACGCCGGGGCGCACCCCGATCGGTTGTCGCTCCTGGTCCTGGACTCCCCCGCACCGTGGGACGGCGACCAGGAGACCGCCGCACGATCCGCGCTCGACGGCTCCGATACCGCGTTGCGACTGTGGGCGGCGTCCTGCACTCGGCCCGAGTGCGGCCCGGGTGACGGGGAGCAGAGGGTCGAGGCCGTCTCCCGCGCCCTCGACGCCGCGAGAGATCCCGGGGCCCGCGTGCCGGCCGCGCTCCTGTCCGACGTGGTCCGATCCGCACTCGCCGACCTGTCCGGCGCCTCCGGCGAGCAGGCGTCAGACGGGGACGAGATCCTCGGTGAGATCGCGGGGACGGACCCCGGCGTGGGTGCTCCCGGGCCGTTGGTGCGTGCCCGGGCAGAGGCGTTGGGGAGTTCCTCACTGCCGTACGTCGCGGAGTGCTCGGACCTGCCCAGGCGGGTTCCGGTCAACCGAGTACCCGAGCTCGCCACCGAGTGGGCGGACGCCCCACCCTTCGGCGAGATCCTGGCCGCCCAGCTCTCAGCGTGTTCGACCTGGCCCGTCCCGCAAGGCACGCCCGTGGAGCTGCCCGGAACCGTGCCCGTGCTCCTCATGGGAGGGATCGCGGACCCCGTCGCCGGCGCCGCCGCCCTGGAACCCACCGCGGGCATGCTGACCGGCGCCGGGGCGGGCGACATCCGGATTCTCACCTGGGGCGCTCCCGGATCGCGGGTGGTGCTCCACTCGGCGTGCGCCCGGTCGACCCTCTCGGACTTCCTCGCCGACCCGACCACCGTCGACCGATCTGTGGCCTGCCCATCCTGACCCGGGGCGCCTCCGAGAGGGACGCACCCCCGACCGGTAGCCTGCACACCGTGCCGTTGCCGACCCGAAGCACTGACTCCGTGCCCCGCCTGTTGAACCAGATCCTGTGGCCGTTGGCGATCATGACAGTGATCCATCGCGTGCTCATCAAGGCCGTCAACGGATCCATCACGAACGACTTCGGTACCGTCTACGCCGCGACCAGGCGCTTCCTCGCGGGCGAACCCGTCTACAGCGAGAACCTGCTCACGGTTCAACCGCACTATCTCTACGCCCCGAGCGGCACGTTCCTGCTGGCCCCCTTCGGCGTGATCGACAACTACACGGTGGCCCGGTGGTTGTTCATCCTGCTCAACACCGCCGCGATCATCGCCGCACTGTGGCTCCTCATGCGATTGTTCGACCTCGACGTGCGGTCGTTCGCCGCCCCGGCGATCCTGCTGGGCGCGTTCTGTACCGAGGCGGTCACCAACACCCTGGTGTTCACGAACGTCAACGGCGTGATCTTCCTGTGCCAGGTGGCCTTCCTCTATCTGCTGTACCGCAGGCGACTGTGGTGGGCCGGGGTCGCGATGGGGCTGTCACTGGCGATCAAGCCGATGCTCGCGCCACTGTTGGTCCTCCCCCTGATCCGTCGACAGTGGCAGCCCTTCGTCGCCGCCCTGGCGATCCCCGCCGCCGCGATGGCCGCGGGGTGGGCGCTCACCGTGGACGCCGGCCGGTATCTCGAGGTCACCGCGCCCTACATGAGCGAGGTCCGCGACTACTACAACAGCTCCATCGCCGGGCTCGGTCTGTACTACGGCGTCCCCGAGCCGCTCATCCTGGTGGCCCGGATCCTCATCGTGGTGGCCACCCTGCTGGCCGTGTATCTTCTGCTGGACTACCGGCACAACCACGAGGTGTTATGGCTCGCCACCACCTCCGGGGTCATCCTGACCGGCGTGTTCCTGGTCTCCAGCCTCGGCCAGATGTACTACTCGATGATGCTCATCCCCATCATGCTCACCGTGGTGCTGGACAAGTCGTTCGTCCGCAACTGGCCCGCCTGGTTGGCGGCGTACGGGTTCTTCACACTCGACTTCTGGGAGTCGGCGCGATGGCCGTACTACGGGCGTCTGCTGGAGTTCGCCCACCCCACTCTCGGATGGCTGTTGCTGCTCTGCACCGTGCTGACGATCCTGCTGTGGCGGCGGACGGACCCGCGCCGGCACGAGCGGATCGCACCGGCCGCCGCCGCGGCGTAGCCTGCGGACATGAGTGAACGCACCGACACCCCCTCCAGCACTCCGCACCCCTCCTTCACCCTCGACGACGCCGAGTGGCGCCGCAGGCTGACCCCGGAGGAATACCAGGTCCTACGCCGGGCGGGCACCGAGCGGCCGTACACCGGCGAGTACACCGACACCAAGACCAAAGGGGTCTACCGGTGCCGTGGCTGCGGGGCCGAGCTGTTCCGCAGTGACGCCAAGTTCGACTCCCACTGCGGCTGGCCCTCGTTCTTCACGCCCCTGGCCGGCGGGGCCGTCATCGAGCGGACGGACACCTCCCTCGGGATGACCCGGACCGAGGTGCTGTGCGCGAACTGCCACGGCCACCTGGGGCATGTCTTCTCGGGCGAGGGCTACCCCACCCCCACCGATCTGAGGTACTGCATCAACTCGGTGAGCATGACCCTCGAACCCGCCGAGGACTGATCAGGGCATCGAGGTGGCGAGCTGCTCGGCGCTGACCCGGGGTCCGGTGAAGAACGGGATCTCCTCGCGCACGTGACGGCGCGCCTCGGTGCTGCGCATGACGCGCATGAGGTCGACGATCCGATCCAGCTGCGGGGCCTCGAAGGCCAGGAGCCATTCGTAGTCGCCGAGCGAGAAGGACGGCACGGTGTTGGCGCGGACGTCCGGGTACTCGCGAGCGGCCCGCCCGTGCTCGGCAAGGATCCGGCGACGCTCCTCGTCGGGGAGCAGATACCACTCGTAGGACCGGACGAACGGGTACACGGAGATGTAGGCGCCCGGTTCCTCCTCGGCGAGGAAGGCCGGGATGTGGCTCTTGTTGAACTCCGCGGGACGGTGCAGGGCGGTGTTGGACCAGTAGGCGGTGCTGGCTCGACCCAGGATGGTGGTGCGCCGGAACTCGTTGTAGAACCGCTGGAGATCCTCCATGTGCTCGGCGTGGGTCCAGATCATGAAGTCGGCCTCGGCCCGGAGCCCGGAGACGTCGTACAGTCCGCGGACCACCACGTCCGTGCCGTCGAACCGGGCGAGGAACCGCTCGAGGTCAGCGGTGACCGCGGCCCGGTCCTCCCCCAGCTCCCCGGGGGTCACGGTGAAGACCGAGAACATGAGGTACCGGAGGGTCGAGTTGAGCTTCTTGTAGTCGAGGCGTGCCATGGCTCAATCCTGCCACCCTGCCGCCAGCCGCCGGGCCGCGGCCCGCGCGGAACCGATGCACGCGGGCACGCCGACCCCCTCGGTCGCCCCTCCGACCAACTCCACCCCGGGCAGCCGGTCCGCCAGCCCGGCCCGCACGTCCGCGATCCGGTCGGCGTGCGCCGGCCCGATCTCAGCGAGGGAGTCCTCCCAGCGCCGGACGCGGGAGTGCAGGATCCTCGGCGCGGATCCGCATACCCCGGCCAGGGCGGATTCAGCCATCCGGGCGAGCGCGATGTCGTCGGCGAGGAGCACCTCGTCGTCGTCCAGCCGCCCGAACGACACCCGCACTAGGTGGCCGGGTCGGGTGTCGAGATGGGGCCACTTGCGACTGGTGAAGGTCATCGCCTTGAACGGCACCGGCTCGTCGGTGGCCACCAACACGCCGGACAACCCGGGTAGGTCCAGCCCCCTGTCCACCTCCATCGCCACCACCGCGGACGAGGCCGTCCGGATGCCGGTCAGGCCGGTCACCGCGTCGTCCACACCACCGGCCGCGGCCAGGAGCGGCGCGGCGTGGGGGACGGGGACGGCGACGACGACGAGGTCGGCGTCCTCGACCCAAGACCCGCGCTCACCGGTGACCGTCAGGGCGTAGCCGGAGGGCTCGCGGTGGATCGCGGTGCAGGCGGCCTGCGTGCGCACCCGCGCCCCCGAGGCCTCGATCAGCGACGCCACGAGTGTCCTGTATCCACCGTCGAGGGTGGCGAACACAGGCCCCGGGACGCGGTCACGCACCAGCTGACCGACGGCATCGGTCAGCGTCGGGGCACCCCGGTCCAACACCTCGGCGAGCCCGGGGACCACCTGACGCAGTCCGAGCCCCGAACTGGGCGCCGCGTACACGCCGCCGAGCATGGGGTCGACGAGTCGCGAGACCACCGCGTCCCCGAACCTCTCGGCGACGAGGCGGCCCAACGAGACGTCCCCGCCGGGCTCCCACTCCAGTGGGGTGTCCCTCTCGCGGGCGGCGACGTCCGTCTCCGGGGGGGTCAGGACGCCGGTCAGGGCGGTCACGTCGGAGGGCAGCCCCATGACGGTGCCGACCGGCATCGACATCAGGCGGCCGCCGGTGAGAATCGCCGGGCCGAGCGGGCCAGGATGCCGCAGGGCGTCGGTCAGGCCCAGCTCGGCGACGAGCTCGGATGCTTCCGGGCGACGGCCGATGAAGGCCTCGGCCCCGAGCTCCATGGGGCCGGACGGGAAGTCGACCGTGTGCAGCGCCCCGCCCGGGGTGTCGGACGCCTCGAGCACCGTGATCCGGGCGTCGGGAAGGTCGAGGGCGAGCTGATAGGCGGCGGTGAGGCCGCTCAGGCCACCACCGATCACCGCGACACGAGGCGCCATCCCTACTTCCCGGACAGTTCGTGGACCAACTCCACCACGTGGGTCACGGCACCCGGGTCGGTGGCGGGCAGGACCCCGTGCCCGAGGTTGAACACGTGGCCGCAGGCGCCGAGCTCGCGCGCGCGCGAACCCTCGTCGAGAATCCGGCGGACCTCGGAGTCCAGAGCGGAACGATCGGCGAACAGCATGGCGGGGTCGAGGTTGCCCTGGAGCACCTTCCCCGGCACCCGCCCGGCGGCGTCGTCCAGCGGGATGCGCCAGTCCACCCCGACCACCTCCGGGCCGGCCTCCCCCATGGCGCCGAGCAACTCCCCGGTGCCCACCCCGAAGTGCGTGCGGGGAACGGTGGAGATCACCTCGTCGGCGAAGATCCCGGCCGAATGCGGCAGCACCATCGAACGGTAGTCGCGCAGGCTCAGCGCCCCCGCCCAGGAGTCGAACAGCTGCACCGCGTCCACCCCGGCGCCGATCTGCGCGCGCAGGAACACCGTGGTCAGATCCGCCAACTTGGACATCAACGCGTGCCAGACATCGGGTCGCGAGTACATCAGGGACTTGGTGTGCTCGTGGTTGCGGCTGGGGCCTCCCTCGATGAGGTAGGAGGCCAGGGTGAACGGGGCGCCGGCGAATCCGATGAGCGCGACGTGCGGGTCGAGCTCGGCGATCACCAGGCGGACGGCCTCGCCGATCTTCTCGAGGCGGTCCGGGGTGAGGTCGGGCAGGGCGGCGACCCCGGCCTCGTCACGGATCGGCGTGGCGACCACCGGCCCGGTGCCCGGGACGATGTCGATGTCCACCCCCGCCGCCGCGAGCGGGATGACGATGTCGGAGAAGAAGATCGCGGCGTCCACCCCGTGTCGCCTGACGGGCTGCACCGTGATCTCGCAGGTCATCTCGGGGTCGAAACAGGCCTCGAGCATGGTGCTCCCGGCCCTGAGCTCGCGGTACTCGGGGAGCGAGCGTCCCGCCTGACGCATGAACCACACCGGGGTGTGGGCGGCGCCGGTGCCCCTGACTTCGTCGAGGTAGGGTCCGGTCCCGGCTCGTCGAGCCGTGGCCGGCCCGGCACCCTGGGGGTCAACAGGCCTGGAATTCGAGGGCACATCGGAGTTCAGCACACCCCCATGGTCCCATGAGTCCGCCACCGGGGCCGTCCACCCCACCCCGGTGGCGGACGGCGCGCCTCCTCGGGCCACCGTCGGCCGGTCGCTAGCGTGAGGTCCCGTGAGCACATCGGTCAATGACGGCGAGCCCGAGGTCTTCCGGGAAGCGGTCGAGTCGCTGTCCCGGCTCGAGGTCCGCCCTGAGATCTCCGTCGGCCCGATCCGTCCGCCGCAGAGACTGGCGCCGTACAGTCACGCGCTCGGCGTGGAGATCATCCCGCCCAACGGGGACGATGTGCCCGAGTTCTCCGACGGCGACGCCTTCGGCCGTCTGATCCTCCTCCACGACCCCTCCGGGGACGACGCGTGGAACGGCACCCTCCGACTGGTCGCCTACATCCAGGCCGACATGGAGGCCTCGCTCGCCGGTGATCCGCTGCTGCCCCGGGTCGCCTGGAGCTGGCTCACCGAGGCCCTCGACGAGGACGCCGGCCCCTACACGTCACTGGGCGGGACCGTCACCAGTACCGCCTCGGTGCGCTACGGCGACATCTCCGGGCCACCGCAGGCCCACCAGCTCGAGCTGCGTGCATCGTGGACCGCGCTCGACCCCGACCTGACCGGCCACGCGGCCGCGTTCTGCAAGACCCTGTCGCTCGCTGCCGGGCTCCCGCCGGTCGGTGTGACGTCACTGCCCCGTCGGGCGTGAGCGGCCGACGTCGCGGCGAGACCCCACCGGGGGCCCCACCGCCCCCGGCCGAGTACGACTTCGTCGACGACGCCCCCGGCCTCCGGTCGGTCGCCTCCGTGATCACGTCCTCCGCCGGACCCGTGGCGGTGGACGTCGAACGAGCGTCAGGGATCCGCTACTCCGAGCGTGCTTTCCTGCTGCAGCTGCGTCCGGCCGACGGGCCCGCGCTGCTGGTCGACCCCGAGACACCGGGTCGGACGGTCGGGCCGCTCGCCGGCCTGCTCTCCGAGCGCCCCCTGCTCCTGCACGCCGCGAGCCAGGACCTGCCCTCACTCCGTGGGCTCGGGATCAGCCCGAGCGCTGTCATCGACACCGAACTCGCCGGGCGATTCCTCGGCCTGGAGCGGGTCAACCTGGGCACGATGATCTCCGTGTACCTGGGGATCGGGTTGGCCAAAGCGCACTCGGCGGCGGACTGGTCACGACGCCCCTTACCCGCGTCGTGGCTCGACTACGCCGCCTACGACGTGCTGTTCCTCCACGACCTCGCGGACGCGGTACTCCCCCGCCTCGACGAGCTCGGTCGGCGCGACTGGTTCGAGGCGGAATGCCGACACCTCGTCGACTCCGGTCCGGCTCCGACCGCGCCGGAGCCATGGCGTCGTCTGGACCGCCTGAGCTCACTTGGTGACGCTCGGCAACTCGCCCGGGCGCGGGAGTTGTGGATGGCGCGTGACCGGGTGGCCGCAGAGCGGGACATCGCGCCCAAGAGGTTGCTCACGGACGCGGCGATCATCGAGGCGGCCCGGACCGCGCCGACGAACCGGTCGGACCTTCTGGCCATCGAGGGTTTCGAGGGTCCGCATCGCAGACGACTGGCCGACGACTGGCTGGCCGCGTTGGAGTGGGCCGCCGAGCTCGGGCGTGGCGACCTACCCGCCCGTCAGGCGCCGCGCGGCGAGCATCCTCCGCACACCACCTGGAAGCGCACGGAGCCGGAGGCGGCCGCGCTGCTGGATGCCGCTCGCGAGGCGATCGGGTCGCTCGCCGGTGAGCTCGGCATCGACCAGGGCCTGCTGCTCAAGCCGTCATCACTACGACTGTGGGCGTGGCGGGCGGCCACCACCCACCCGGGCGACGACGCGGAGCTGCTGCACCGGGTCCTCCGGGACGAGGGTGCCCGCCGATGGCAGATCGACCTGACGCAGACGCCGCTGCTCGAGGCGGTGCACCGGTTCCGAGCGGACGGCTGAGGCCCGGCGTCCCTCAGCTCTCGACCCGGTCGTAGAGCCGGCGGCGGATCCCGTCGGCGATCCCGTCCGCGGTCAACCCGATGTCGGAGAGGATCTCGCCACGGGAGGCGTGATCGAGGAACTCCTGCGGGAGGCCGAGCGACAGTCGGTCCACCCTGACCCCTGCGCGCTCCAACACCGCCGAGACCGCCGAACCGACGCCGCCGTGGATCCCGTTGTCCTCGACCGTCACCACGAGCCGACGATCCCGGGCGGAGTCGATGATCGACTGCGGGACGGGATAGACCCACCGCGGATCGACCACGTCGACCGACACCCCCTCGGCCCGGAGTTCCCGCGCCGCCGCCGTCGACGGCGCGACCATCGACCCGACCGCGACGACCAGGATGTCGGCGTCCCCGGTCCCGAACACCCGGTCCACACCGTCCGACGACGTCTCCAACGCCGGCAGCGGCTCGCCGACGGACCCCTTGGGGAACCGCACCACGGTCGGGCCGTCCGTCACCTCCACCGCTTCACGCAGTTCCGCGCGGAGGGTCTCGGCATCGCGCGGTGCGGCCACCCGCACGCCCGGGACGATCCCGGTCAGGGACAGGTCCCACATCCCGTTGTGGCTGGCACCGTCGGGGCCGGTCACCCCGGAGCGATCGAGTACCAGGGTGACCGGTTGCCCGAGAAGGGCGACGTCCATCAGCAGCTGGTCGAACGCCCGGTTGAGGAACGTGGAGTAGACGGCCACCACGGGGTGCAGCCCACCGAGCGCGAGGCCGGCGGCCGAGGCTATCGCGTGCTGCTCGGCGATGCCCACGTCGAACATGCGATCCGGGAAACGGTCACCGAAGGCGGTCAACCCCGTCGGTCCGGCCATGGCCGCGGTGATGGCCACGACGTCGTCGCGCTCCGCCCCGATCTCGCACAGTTCCTCGGAGAAGACCGACGTCCAGTCGACTGACGACGACGGCGAGAGCGGGCGGCCGGTGTCGGGGTCGATGACCCCGGTCGCGTGCATCTGGTCGGCGACGTTGTTCTCGGCGTGGACGTAGCCCATCCCCTTGCGTGTCACCACGTGGACCACCACCGGTCCTCCGAAGTCCTTTGCCAACCGCAACGCCGATTCTGTGGCCGCCAGATTGTGCCCGTCGACGGGCCCCATGTACTTCAGTCCCAGGTCGGCGAACAGTTCCTGCGGGGAGACCACGTCCTTGAGCCCCGTCTTGATCCCGTGCAGGATCGAGTACACGGCCTTGCCGATGAGGTCCTTGCGCGCGCCCAGCGTGCGCTTGGTGTGGTCCATCGCCTTCTCGTAGGCGGGCTGGAGCCGCAGGACCCCGAGCCGCTCGGCCAGTCCGCCGATCGTGGGCGAGTACGACCGGCCGTTGTCGTTGACGACGATCACCATGGGCCGGTCCTTGCCGGCGGCGATGTTGTTCAGCGCCTCCCAGGCCATGCCCCCGGTCATCGCTCCGTCGCCGATCACCGCGACGACGGTCCGGTCGTCCTGGCCGCTGAGGGAGTACGCCTTGGCGAGTCCGTCGGCGTACGAGAGAGACGAGGTCGCGTGTGAGGACTCGACGATGTCGTGTTCACTCTCCGCACGGCACGGATATCCGGACAGGCCCCCGCGCGTCCTGAGACCGTCGAACTGGTCCTTCCGGCCCGTGACGATCTTGTGGACGTACGACTGGTGTCCGGTATCGAAGACGATGGGGTCCCGCGGGGAGTCGAACACCCGGTGAAGCGCGACCGTCAGTTCCACCACGCCGAGATTGGGCCCCAGGTGCCCACCCGTGGCGGAGACCTTCCGGATGAGGAACTCCCTGATCTCACCGCAGAGCCGGACCAGCTCGTCGGATCCGAGTGCACGGAGGTCGGAGGGGCCGTTCACCTGATCGAGCACACTCATTGCCGTCGACTGCCCCTTCCCTGGCCGCACCCCGCAGGGTCGAACCCACAGTCTACGGGGAAACGGTCTGCGCGCCCGCCGCCGGCCGAACGGGCCAGTTTTCCGGCCGACTACGTTGATCGGGCGAGCGCGTCTCTCCGGGCTCAGCGCGCCCGCGGCGAGTCGAGGACGGCGAGCCCCTCCACGTGATGTGTCGCGGGGAACGCCGCGACGCCCTGGATCCCCGCAGGTGTCCACCCGGCTGACACGAGCACACCGACATCGCGCGCGAGGCTGGCCGGGTCGCACCCGACATGGATGATCCGGGACGCCGTGCCACGAGCGAGCGCGGTCATCACCTCGATCCCCGCGCCGCCTCTCGGCGGGTCCAGGATCACGAGGTCGGGGTCGCCGCCGCGGTCGGCAGCACCGCTCGACCGCTCCAGGAACTGCTCCACCCTCGATGCCACCGGGACGACCGCGGGGCCGATCTCGAGGGCGGATCCCACGGCCTCCAAGGAGGCGCGCGAGGATTCGACCACGGTCACACGGGCCCGAGGGACCACGTCGAGGACGGCGGCGGAGAACAGGCCCGCTCCCCCGTAGAGGTCCCAGACCACCGGGTCGCCGGGGAGCGCGGGGGCACCGGACACGGCACCGCGGACGAGATCGCTGTAGTGCGCCGCGGCGGACCTGTGCGCCTGCCAGAACGCGTCGACGGGCAACCGCCAGGTACGCCCACCCACTGTTCGGGACACAGTCGGCGCGCCCGAGACGTGCTCCCATCGCCCGGCTCGCGAGGCCCTGGCCCGCGCCCGGGTCGCCGCGCCCCGCCGGGACCGGCGGTCGCGACCTCGCGACACCGGGTCGGTGACCGGTCGGTGAGCGACGTGCACCTGCCCGTCGTCCCCCAGCACACCGAGGATCTCCCGGTGTGGTCCCACGCCCGCGGCCCGGATGGCCTCGCCGATCCGCGGGTCCGCCTGGACGCACGGATGGGTCACCACCTCGCGCGAGCGCGAGCGTCGGACACCCGGTACGCCGTCGTCCCCCGTCACCCACCGGGCCACCGTTCGCCACCCGGTGGTCGCGTCGTCGCCACCGGGGACCTCCACGGAGAGGCGATCCGGGACGGACTGGATCCGCCCGATACGACGAGCCTGGTCGGCCAGGACGGTTCCCGCGAACACCCGGGCGGCCGACGGGCCGATGTGGCTCCAGTCGCAACACCCGGCACCCGCCGCCGCCGCCGGACAGACGGGGTCGACCCGGTCGGGTGACGGTTCGAGGACCCGGGTCACGGTTCCGCGGCAGAAGGCCCGCCCCGGGTCGTCGTCGATCACCACCTCGGCCAGTTCCCCCGTGATCCCGCCACGGCAGAACACCACTCGTCCGGAGTGCCGGGCCACGAACTCACCGCCCTGCGCCGGCCCCTCGATGCGCAGGCGCAGCACACGCCCCGTCCAGTCGGTCCTCGTCGGCGGTGTCATCGGTCCTCCGGCGCGCCCCAGCGCCCGATGATCGGTTCGTCACGCGCCTGCTCCGCGCGGCCGTCCGACGACGACAGCTGCCACGGGACGCTGGTCACCATGACGCCCCGCTCGTACAGCAGGCGGGTCTTCAGGCGCAGCGCACTCTGGTTGTGCAGCAGCTGCTCCCACCAATGGCCCACCACGTACTCCGGGATGTACACGATCACCACGTCCCGGGGCGACTGGTCCCGCAGCCGCTTGACGTAGTCGACCACCGGTCGGTTGATCTCCCGGTACGGGGACTCCACCACCTTGAGCGGTACGGAGATGCGCCTGCGCTCCCACTCCCGCACCAGCACCCGGGTCTCCGCGGTCTCGATGTTCACCGTCAGTGCCTCGATGGTGTCCGGTCTGGTCGCCCGGGCGTAGGCCAGGGCCCGGAGGGTGGGCAGGTGGAGCTTGGACACCAGCACGACGCAATGGGTGCGGCTCGGGAGCACGACCTCCCAGGAGGAGTCCTCGAGCTCCCGCGCGACCGACTCGTAGTGACGCTTGATGAGCTTCATGACCCCGAACACGGCCAGCATCGCCAGCACCGCGATGTAGGCGCCCGCGAAGAACTTGGTGGACATGACGATCACCAGGACGCCCGAGGTGAGCACGAAACCGACCGCGTTGACCGCGCGGGCGCGCTGCACCCGTCGTCGGACGGCCGGGGCCTCTTCGGTCTCGAGCCGCCGCGTCCAATGGCGGACCATCCCGAGCTGGCTGAGGGTGAACGCCACGAAGACGCCCACGATGTAGAGCTGGATGAGCACGGTGACCTGGGCGTCGAAGGCCACCACGAGGACGATCGCCGCGATGGCGAGCAGGACGATCCCGTTGGAGAAGGCGAGGCGGTCACCGCGCGTGGCGAGCTGCCTCGGGAGGTACTTGTCCCGCGCGAGGACCGAGGCGAGGACGGGGAAACCGTTGAACGCGGTGTTGGCCGCGAGGACCAGGATGAGGGTGGTGATGGTCATGATCACGTAGAAGGCGACCGGGAGGCCCGCGAAGACGGGGTCGGCCAGCTGCGCGATCATCGTCTTCTGGTGGTAGTCCTCCGGGGCGCCGATCAGTTGGGCGGCCGGGTCCTCCGCGATCTGGACCCCGAGCTTGTTCGCCAACACGATCAGTCCGAGCAGGAACGAGATCGACACCACCCCGAGCATGACCAGGGTCGTGGCGGCGTTCCGGGCCCGGGGACTGCGGAACGCGGGCACACCGTTGTGGATCGCCTCCACGCCGGTCAGTGCGGCACAGCCCGAGGCGAAGGACTTGGCCACCACGAACGCGAGGGCGAGCCCGGCGACGGCCACCCCGTCGGGCGTGACGAGTTCGAAGTCCGCGGACTCCGCTCTCAGGTCACGATCCAGAACGTCCACCTGGAACAACCCCCACACCACCAGTGCGGTCATGGCCGCCATGAACGCGTAGACGGGAATCGCGAACATCGCTCGTGACTCCCGGATGCCCCGGAGGTTGATCGCGGTGAGCAGGACGATCGCGATGACGGCGAAGACCACCTCGTTCGAGTAGACGAACGGGATCGCGGAGCCGATGTTGGCGGCCGCCGCCGAGATGGACACCGCCACGGTGAGCACGTAGTCGATGAGCAGGGCCGCACCGACACCCAGGCCGGCGTTGGGCCCGAGGTTCACGGTGGCGACCTCGTAGTCGCCGTCGCCGGACGGATAGGCGCGGACGTTCTGGCGATAACAGGCGATCACGACCACCATGACGCCCGCCACCGCGAGGCCGACCCACGGGGTGAAGACGAGGGCCGACATCCCGGCCAACGACAGGATGAGGAAGATCTCCTCGGGTGCATAGGCGACCGACGACAACGCATCCGAGGCGAAGACCGGCAGCGCGATGCGCTTGCGCAACGGCGAGTCCCCGGAGGTGTCGCTGCGGAAAGGGCGCCCCAGCAGCAGGCGCTTGGTTCCAACCGATACCCGGGAGATCCTGGACACCGACACATCGTAGGGCTCCGCGTGCCGCAGGGACAGTTCTGCCGACGGGAGTAGCGTGATCGGGACGGGTCCGCGCGTCGCGGACCGTGAGGAGCGGTACTGGCCATGAGGGTCATCATCATGGGCTGCGGGCGGGTCGGGGCGGAGCTCGCGACCGAACTCGACGAGGCCGGTCACGAGGTGGTCGTGATCGACCGGGACCCCGCGGCGTTCGCCAGGTTGCCCGAGCAGTTCGGCGGCCGCACCGTCACCGGGCTCGGCTTCGACCGTGAGGTCCTCGTGGACGCCGGGCTCCACGGCGCCGACGCGTTCGCGGCGGTTTCCTCGGGGGACAACTCCAACATCATCGCCGCGAGGGTGGCCCGCGAGACCTACGGCGTCGAGCGGGTGATCGCCAGGATCTACGACGCCGGACGCGCCGAGGTCTACGAGCGGTTGGGCATCCCCACCGTCGCGACGGTCCCCTGGGCGACCGGCCGCCTCATCAGATACATCACGTCCGGTTCGAGCCCGGTGGTCTGGCGCGATCAGACCGGTGAGGTCTCGCTGGTCGCGGTGGTCCCTCCCCCGGTGTGGGTCGGGACCACGCTCGCCTCTCTCGCCGGGTCCGTCGGTGGCACCGCGGTCGCGCTCACCCGCTTCGGCGAGTGCCGGGTCCCCGATGGCGGCACGCTCGCCCAGGCGGAGGACCTGATCCACCTGGCCGTACCCTCCGCCGTGGTGGACGATCTCGACGACATCGTGAAGCGAGGACCAGCTGATGACTGACCGGCCCGTCGGCAGCGACCCCGTCGCCGGGGCGGCGGACCCCGGGCCCCCGGTCCCGGGCGGCCCGGTCCCCGACTACGCGGACGGTGCGGGCCTGTTGGACCGCGCCCCCACCCGCACGTTCCACGCCTCCACCATGCGGGTGCTGGTGGCCGGCGCCGGCGTGGTGGGGCGATCGATCGCCCGCGAACTCCTGGCCAACGACCACCACGTGACGCTGGTCGACCGACGCGCGGCGGTGTTCGACCGCGACGCGGTCACCGATGCCCGGCAAATCGTGGGGGACGCGTGCGAGCTGAGCGTCCTCGACCGGCTCCGGGCGGAGGAGTCCGACGTCGTGGTGGCGGCCACCGGCGACGACAAAGTGAACCTGGTCGTGAGCCTGCTGGCCAAGACGGAGTTCGCCGTGCCCCGGGTGGTCGCTCGCGTCAACGACCCGCGGAACGAGTGGCTGTTCGACGACCGCTGGGGGGTAGACGTGGCCGTCTCCACCCCCCGGCTCATGGTCTCGGTGGTCGAGGAGGCCGTCGCCGTCGGGGACGTCATACGGCTGATGACCCTGCGTCGCGGCGGCGTCAACCTGGTGAGCGTGACGCTGCCGGACCAGACCCCCCTCGCGGGCAGACCCGTCTCCCGCGTCCGGCTCCCCCGCGACGCGGCGCTGGTGGCCATCCTCCGGGGAGGCAGGGTGATCACTCCCGAACCCGACGTGCCGTTCGAACCCGGCGACGAACTGCTCGTCGTGGCCCCGGAGACGGCCGAGGAGGACCTGAGCTCCGCGATCCTCGGCGGCTGACTCCCTCAACGCCCGCTCGAGCAGCCCTGTCCGGCAGCCCTTCCGGGAACCTTCTTCAGGGTTCGCGGTCGGCATCCGCGGGAACGGTGACCGCGACCTCCCGCCCGTAGTCCCACCCCGGGGCGAGAGGCAGTGCGTCTCCGCTCCAGAACCGACCGGGGTCGTACCAGCTGGCATCGCCGGCCGGCAGCAGGACGCCCATCGCCTCGAGTGTCATCCCGACGACCTCGGCGCAGTAGGCGGCCTCCATGCGCAGAACCGGCCCGGTGTCGACGGTTCTGCGCCACGGGAGACCGATGCCCCGCCTCCCCCGGGCGCCGGCCTCACCGTCCCCTCCGGACCCGGACCCCGTGTCGGCGTGGCGGTCGGATCGGTGCCGTCCCCGAGCCGCCCACCGGCCCCGGGCCCACCGGGCGGTCAAGCGCCCCGCGGACGGGAACGACACACCGTTCAGTCGGGCGATCGTCTCCAGGACCGCGTCCTCCTGCGCGTCACCGGTCTCCGGACTGATCTGCCGGAACCATGCGCGTTGTCCGTACGGCCCGGTCCAGTGACGCACCGCCGCCTCGAGATCGTGCAGTTGGACGCCGCGTTGCCTGCGACCCGTCCAGACGTCCGTCAGCGCGCGCCCCATCTCCGCGTGCCAGAGGAGCGGGGGTAGGTCGTCGAGCACGACGGCCACCCCCACGTGGTTCACGGGGGAATTGGTGAGGGTCTGGATGAGCCGGTCGGCGGTCGTGCGCCCACGGAAGAGCCAGAGGTCGCCGGTACGGGTGCGGTGGGCTGCGGCGGCGAGCGGGACGGTGTCGAGGCTCATGCCGTGATCCTGCCAGGCGACGCGGGCCCAGGACCTACCCTTGGACCATGGCACCCCGCGGACGGCAGTGGTTCAAGGTGGTCGGCGCGGCCGGAGTGGTCGGCGTGGCCGCCACCGGGATCCTCGCCGCACGGACCGAACGCCGGCGGCAGGCCTACGAGCCCGACGAGATACGGGAGCGGCTCCACCAGCGTTACACCCGCCTGCAGTCCCGCCGGGACGGCTCATCGGGCTGACACCCGGGTCTGTCGCGTCACCGGGTGGCGATACGCTGGTCCACACCATGACGACGCCCTCCGAGCCCGCCCCCGACCTGCGCCGGGCCCGGCACGATCTCCTGGTCCGGCTCGACGACGTCGGCATCCTCGACGCCCACCGGCTCCGGTCGAGGATCCGGAAGGCGCGCGCGGACCAACTGGCCGACCTGGGCGGGAGGATCGACGACGCCGCCGACCGACTGCGCCGCCGCGCCGAGTCGATCCCGACACCGGAGTACCCCGAGCACCTCCCCGTCAGCGCCCGCAAGGACGAGATCGCGGCGGCGATCCACGACCACCAGGTCGTGGTGATCGCCGGTGAGACCGGGTCCGGCAAGACCACGCAGATCCCCAAGATCTGTCTGGAACTCGGCCGAGGCGTCCGCGGGATGATCGGACACACCCAGCCCCGCCGTCTGGCGGCCCGGACGGTCGCCGAACGCATCGCCCAGGAGCTCGGAACGGAGCCCGGACACCTGGTCGGTTCCGCCGTGCGATTCGACGACCGCACCGGTGCCGACACGGCTGTCAAGCTCATGACCGACGGCATCCTGCTCGCCGAGATCCGGAGGGACCGGCTGCTGCGCGCCTACGACACGATCATCATCGACGAGGCGCACGAGCGCAGTCTCAACATCGACTTCCTGGTGGGCTACCTCCGGCAGATCCTGCCCAGGCGACCGGACCTCAAGGTCATCATCACCTCCGCCACGATCGACCCGGACCGCTTCGCGCGCCACTTCGCGGATTCGGCGGGCCGGCCCGCCCCTGTCATCGAGGTCTCCGGTCGCACGTTCCCGGTGGAGATCCGCTACCGGCCACTGCAGGTCGACCACGCGGACCGCACCGTCGACCTGGATCCACTGGACGCGCTCGCCGATGCCGTGGGCGAGCTCCTCGCCGAAGGGGATGGCGACGTCCTCGTGTTCCTGTCCGGGGAGCGTGAGATCCGCGACGCCGAGGAGGTACTCCGGGGCCGGAGATTCAAGGGAACGGAGATCTTCCCTCTCTTCGCCCGGCTCACCACCGCCGAGCAGCACCGGGCGTTCCGTCAGCACTCGACCCGGCGCGTCGTCCTGTCGACCAACATCGCGGAGACCTCGGTGACGGTTCCGGGGATCCGGTACGTCGTGGATACCGGCCTCGCGCGGATCTCCCGCTATTCGACACGCACCAAGGTCCAGCGGCTGCCGATCGAACCCATTTCACAGGCCTCCGCCGCCCAGCGCGCCGGCCGCTGCGGACGCCTGGCCGACGGCATCTGCATCCGCCTCTACTCGGAGGACGACTTCGACTCCCGGCCGGAGTTCACCGACCCGGAGATCCTGCGCACCAATCTGGCGTCGGTCATCCTGTCGATGGCCGATCTCGACCTGGGCGCCGTGGACGACTTCCCGTTCGTCGAACCACCCGACCGCAAGGCCGTCCGGGACGGGATGACACTGCTCACCGAACTCGGTGCGCTCAGGATCGACGACGACGAGCGCCCGCACCTGACGAGGGTGGGTCGCGACATGGCGTCCCTCCCCCTCGATCCCCGACTGGCGCGGATGGTGGTGGAGGGCCACCGCAACCGGTCGCTGGGGGACGTTCTGGTGGTGGTGGCGGCGCTGACCGTTCAGGACGTGCGGGAGCGACCCGCCGAGGAGCGAGAGAAGGCGGACCAGTTCCACCGCCGGTTCGCCGACAAGTCCTCGGACTTCCTCGGTTACCTCAACCTGTGGCGCTACCTCACGGAACAGCGCCGCGAACTCTCCGGCAGCGCGTTCCGCAAGATGTGCAAGGCCGAATATCTACACTGGTTGCGGATCCGGGAGTGGCAGGACCTCACCGCCCAGTTGACCAGCATGTGCCGGGACCGGGGATGGCACCCACCGTCCGGCCACGCCGCAGAGGACGACCTCCACAAGGCGATCCTGACCGGACTGCTCACCAACGTCGGGATGAAAGACGAGGACACCAGGGAGTTCCGCGGCACCCGCGGCATCCGCTTCCAGGTGTTCCCCGGTTCCGATCTCGCCCGCAAGCCACCACGATGGCTCATGGCCTCCGAGCTGGTGGAGACCTCCAGACTGTGGGCCCGTGACGTCGCCCGCATCGACCCGGCGTGGATCGAGACCCTCGGGGAGCACCTGGTCCGGTCCCAGTACTCCGAGCCGCACTGGTCCGACGCCCAGGGCGCCGCGATGGCCTACGAGAAGGTTCTCCTCCTGGGTCTGCCAGTGGTCGAGTCGCGGCGCATCCTCCTGTCCCGGGTCGACGCCCCGCTGGCCCGGGAGATGCTGGTCCGGCACGGGATCGTCGAGGGCCGGTGGTCGACCCGCATACCGGTCATCACGGAGAACGCCGCGGCGGTGGAGCAGGCGCGCGAACTGGAGACCCGGAGCAGGCGCCGGGGTCTGGTCATCGACGACGACGCGATGGTCGAGTTCTACCTCGAGCGACTCCCCGCCGACGTCACCTCCGGGCGGCACCTGGAGTCGTGGTGGAAGAGGGAGGGACGGAAGGACCCGGACCGTCTACGTCTGACGCCCGAGCGGATCCGCACCTCGGACACCGCTCCGGCCGCCTCCGAGTTCCCGCCGATCTGGAAGCAGGGAGAGCGGGACTTCGAGCTCAGGTACGCATTCGACCCGGGTGTCGACTCCGATGGCATCACCGTGCGCATCCCTCTCCCCCAGTTGTCGTCGGTCGCGACCTCCGGTTTCGAGTGGCTGGTCCCCGGCCTTCGGGAGGAGCTGTACACCGAGATGCTCCGGACTCTGCCCAAGTACCTCCGGCGTCTGTGCTCCCCGCCCGCCGAATACGCGGCCCTGCTGGCCGGGGATCTCACCCCACGCTCGGCTCCTCTCCCGGTGGCGCTCGCCGGGGCCCTCTCGGCCAGGATCGGGACGACCGTCGATCCCCGCGAGTTCCATCCGGAACGCCTCCCCGACCATCTGCGCATGCGCTTCGAAATCGTCGACGGCGACGAGGTGGTGGCCTCGGGTACCGATCTGGCCGCCCTGCGCAGCCGCCTGGTGGAGAAGGTCCGAGCCACTCTCAACTCGCGACTCGTCCCCGATGACGGGCCTCATCGGAACTGGACCGCGGACACGATCGGGGACCTGGAGACCTCGATCAGCGGGACCGTTGACGGCGTCGAGGTGACGGTCTATCCGGCGCTGCAGGTGCGCCCGGACGGCCTCCACCGGATCGCGTGCGCCACCGAGGAGGAGAGGAGAGCCGCTCAGACCGCGGCCGTGTTGACGATGATCTCGAAGGACGTGATCTCCGCGGCGTCGATAGTCCGGGGCCGTCCGGTGGAGCAGCGCCTCGCGCTCACCCAGTATCCCCACGGCGGCGCCGACGGACTGGTCTCGGACGCGGCCCTGGCTGCGTGTGGACGGATCGTCGCCGCACGTAAGGGAGTGCCGGTCCTCACCGTTCAGGAGTTCGAGGAGCTGCGTGCGAGGGCCAGGGCCGAAGCGCCGGCCGCCGTCTCGGCGTCGATTACCGCCGCTCTCCCGGCACTGGTTGCCGCGCGATCGGTGATGGCGCGGTTGGAGCAGGCTCCGCGTGACGTCGCAGACGACGTCCGGCCCGCGCTGGACTTCCTCGTGGGCAAGGGGTTCCTCGCGCGACACCCCGTCGAGGTCCTGCCGGAACTGGAACGCCATGTGAGCGCGATCGATCTCAGGCTCGACATGGCGGAGAAGTCACCGTCGAGGTATCGGGAGCTCACCGCCCGGCTCGAGGAGTCGGAGGCGACCGTTGCGCAGGCGACGGCGGCACTTCGCGGGCGGCCGGGTGGGGCGAGGACGTCCCGGGATCTGCGATGGATGCTGGCGGAGTATCGCGTCGGACTCTTCGCACAGTCCCTGGGAACCTCGCGCCCTGTCTCCGCCGAGAGGATCGACAAGGCGGTGGCCGCCTCTCTCTCCCGTCGCCCCGGGCGGTGAGCCCACGACGCCCGCCGTGCGTCACCACCGTCACCAGTCCCGAGTGTCGCCCGCCCCGCGACCCTGTGTCACTCGGGCGACCCGGTCCACCCGCGCCAGCACGTACCGCTGCATCGCGACCGGGAGCAGGTGCACCAGGACACCGAGTACCACCACGATCACCGCGCTCGACCAGGCGCTCACGAACACGAGTGGGATGGCCACCAAGGCGTGAATCCCCGCGCCGACCCCGTGGGCGATCTGGCTCTGCATGGCGTCCGCGCGGATCCCCACCAGACCGGCTCGACCGCGACCGCTGTTGCCTCGTCGCCCCAGAGCGCGGTTCCACCCGACCCGATCCAGCACACGGAGGGTGGAGGGGATACCGAACAACCGGGCGCGGGGGATCGTCCGCTGCGACGTCGTGGTCACCCATCTCGGAATCACCGCTTCGGGCACGGGGCCCATGACGCCCAGGATCCCGAAGACTCCGGCCGAGAACGCCCACGGGAATACCGGGTGGTGAGGCCCGATGACAAGCCAGGCGCTCACGACGAACAGCACCGACAGCACGGCGCTCGCAACCACGCGGAGCATGGTCTGAGAGTAGAACAGGGCCGCGAAACGGGGCTCAGCGCGGCGCACCCGCGCTCGACGCTACGGCGACGAATGCTCGATCACCGGTGGGCGGCGTGTCGCTCTCGAAGAGCGATGATCTCCCTCTCGAAGTCCGCGGCAGAACTGAACTGCTTGTACACGGAGGCGAAACGCAGATAGGCGACCTCGTCTAGGTCCTGGAGAGGTCCGAGGATGGCAAGCCCGATCTCATGAGCCGGGACCTCGGAAGCCCCGCCGGCCCGGACGGCGTCCTCGACCTGCTGAGCGAGCCGCCGGAGCGCGTCCTCGTCGACCGACCTGCCCTGGCACGCACGGCGGACGCCGCGGACCACTTTGTCGCGGCTGAAACGCTCCGTCACGCCGTTGCGTTTGAGGACGGTCAACAGCGGCGTCTCAAGGGTGGTGAACCGGTGACCGCAATCGGGGCACTCGCGTCGACGCCGTATCGCCTGCCCTTCGTCGACCGACCGCGAGTCGATCACCCGAGAGTCCTCGTGGTGACATATGGGGCAGTACATTCCAGCTTCGCCATTCGTCGACCTGGTCCGAACCTGTCCACCGGCCGGAGCCGACGGCGGTGCGAGGGCGACGGGCCGCCGTCCCGGGACCATTCTAGAAGGCGATGCCGTGGGTCACGCGTAGGCGGGCCCACCCACGAGGGCCAACGCCAACAACATCAGGATTCCGAAGACGATGCCCCCGACCACCAGTGCCCAGGTCGGCACGTCGTCCACCACCGGTGCGACCGATCGCGCCTCCACTCCGCACGCCCTGACCTGACCCGTGGACGCCGGCCGCACGCTCACCCGGCGACCGGGCGCCACCGACCGCGTGGGCACCTTCCGGCCACGGTCGAGGGTGCGGGTGACGGACGGGACCTCGGCGTGGACGCGGGTCCCTACCCTAGGCGGATCGAACCGGTCGTGCGCGGCCAGGCAGACCTCTGTCCACGGGATGGACGTCCGCGATCGTTGCTGCATCTCCAGGACGGTCATGACAACTCCCCACTCGATACGATGTGCGAACCCTATTCGCACACGCGTGTGCCTTATTGTGCACATCTGTTCGAACTCGAACGTGACTAGAGTTGTATCACGCGGGTCCGACAGAGTCGACACTCGCGAGCACATTTTTCGAACACCTGTGTGGCGCACCCGCCCGGTGCGACGTAGGGTATACACAGACAGAAGACGTCGAACACCCATTCGCTGAAGGGACCGCCGCATGCCCAAACCAGACTTCGAGGCCCTGACCACACGCCAGAAGAGCGTGCTGTTGCACATCCACGACACCGTCAAGGAGAGGGGGTATCCGCCGAGCATCCGGGAGATCGGTGATGCGGTCGGCCTACAGTCGACCTCCTCCGTGGCGCATCAGCTGCGGACCCTGGAGAAGAAGGGCTTCCTGACCCGCGACCCCCACAAGCCGCGGGCGGTCGACGTTCACGGTGTCCCTGGTCAGCGATCGCGGGGGCGACGTGCACCCGCGCAGGAGGACGTGCGGCCCGGCGGAGCCGTCGAACCGGTCTACGTCCCGGTCCTGGGGCGGATCGCGGCGGGCGGTCCGATCCTCGCCGAACAGGCTGTGGAGGAGGTCTTCCCCCTCCCCTCCGACCTGGTGGGATCCGGGGACCTGTTCATGCTCAGGGTTGTCGGCGAATCGATGATCGACGCCGCGATCTGTGACGGCGACTATGTAGTGGTCCGTCGGCAGAATGTCGCCGATAACGGCGAGATCGTGGCGGCGATGATCGACGGCGAGGCCACGGTCAAGACGTTCCGCAGGGATTCGACCGGGGTGTGGCTCCTACCCCACAACCCGTCGTTCCGCCCGATCCCCGGTGAGCACGCGACGATCCTCGGAAAGGTCGTGACCGTCTTCCGCAAGCTCTGAGCCTGTGCCGATGGTGCGTCGCCTGACCTCACCCGACCGAGGCGGGCGCCACCATCACCACGAGAGCCGGGGCGGTTCCGACCCGCACGGCGCTCTGGTCAGGCGACCCCGTCACGCTGGTCGGCGACGCGATACTCGCCGAGCTCTCCCGCCACTGAGGCGGGAAGCCGAACCTCTATCCGGGTACCGTCCGTCGTGTGATCCTCGGCGATCACGGCGCCCTCCGCGTGGACACGGGCGACCACGTCGCCCCTCGTGAAGGGGATCTCGAGCGTGACCCGGGTGTCCCCCGAGGCGACCACCTCCATGATCCGCTCGAGGAGTTCATCGAAACCCTGGCCCGTCGCCGCCGACACGAACACCGCGTCCGGTAGCGCGTGGTGCAATTCCGTAAGGACGACGGGGTCGGCCGCATCGATCTTGTTGATCACCACCAGTTCGCGCGGTCTCTGGGCGTGCTGCTCCTCCACGACGTCGTTGATGACTGTCCGGACAGCCTCGATCTGGCGTAACGGGAAGGTGTCCGATCCGTCCACCACGTGCAGGAGGAGCTCGGAATCAACGACCTCTTCCAACGTCGACCGGAACGCCTCGACGAGCTGGGTAGGGAGGTGTCGGACGAATCCGACGGTGTCGGTGAAGACCACCACACGCCCATCGGGGAGCTCGGCGCGCCGAGTCGTCGGGTCCAGGGTCGCGAACAGCGCGTTCTGGACCAGTACTCCCGCGCCGGTCAGTCGGTTGAGCAGACTCGACTTGCCGGCGTTGGTGTACCCGGCGATGGCGATCGACGGGACCGGGGTGGCGCGTCGTCGGTGCCGCTTGGTGTCGCGGGCCTGCTTCATCCCCTTGATCTCCCGGCGGAGTCTGGCGGTGCGCTCCCTGATCCGACGGCGGTCGGTCTCGATCTTCGTCTCACCGGGACCACGGAGCCCGACGCCACCGTTGCTCCCCGCCCTGCCGCCGGCCTGCCGGGAGAGCGCCTCGCCCCAGCCGCGCAGCCGCGGGAGCATGTACTCCATCTGCGCGAGAGAGACCTGGGCCTTGCCCTCACGACTGGTCGCATGCTGGGCGAAGATGTCGAGGATCAAGGCGGTGCGGTCGATCACCTTGACGTTGACCACCTTCTCGAGGGCGATGAGCTGACCGGGTGTCAGTTCACCGTCGCAGATCACCGTGTCCGCGCCCGTCGCGACGATGACATCCTTGAGGGTCTTGGCCTTACCGGAACCGATGTAGGTGGCGGGGTCCGGCTTGTCGCGGCGCTGGATCAGCGCATCGCAGACCTCGGAGCCCGCGGTCTCGGCGAGCTGGGCCAGCTCGGCCATGGCGGCCTCGGCCTGCGCTGACGTGCCTTCGGTCCAGACCCCGACCAGGACGACGCGCTCCAGACGGAGCTTGCGGTACTCGGCGTCGTTGACATCCTGGAGCTCGGTCGACAGACCGACGACTCGGCGCAGCGACGAGCGCTCCTCGAGCTGGAAGTCTCCGACCGAAGGGTCATGGTCTCGTGTAGCCCGGTCAGGGGCGGCGTCATCGATAGTCATTCACCTGCATCATCTCACAGAAACGGTCACGACGCCTCCGCGAGTGGAGCCGGGCGTCAATGCGTGTACCACCCGTGCGCGACGAGCTCGGACGGTCCGGTGAGAGTGGAACCGGAATCAGTCAGGGCCACCCCGACCTCGCCCCCCGGCACGGACACCAGGACCTCGCCCGTGGCCTCTCCTGCGTCGGCCAGAGCCGCGACGGCGGTGGCGACGATGCCGGTGCCGCAGGACATCGTCTCCCCCGATCCTCGCTCGTGGACGCGCATGAAGACCCGTCCGTCCACCAGCGGGGTGGCGATCTCCACGTTGACACCCTCGCTGAAGAACCCGGTGTCGTACACCGGCGCCTCGTGCACCGGCAGGTCGCGCAACTCCGCTGGCCCCAACCCCGGGACCACGCACGCGAGGTGGGGGTTGCCCATGTCCACCGCGAGGCCCGCGTACACGCGTCCGGAGAGTTCCGCCGAGGAGACCCCGAGGAGTACGGGCTCACCCATGTCGACACGGACCACGGCGTGGGTGCCGTCGTGGTGAAGGATGTCGGCGGGTCGAGGACCGGAGCGGGTCCCGACGGCGATCCGGCCGACCCCGGCACGGCCGGTCGAGACGAGGGCGTGGGCGAACACCCTCACCCCGTTGCCGCACATCTCGGCGATCGACCCGTCCGCATTCCGGTAGTCCATGAACCAGTCCGCGGCACCGACGCCGTCCGGCAGCGCGGCAAGGACACCCCGGTCGACCAGGGCACCGGCCGTGGCGATCCGGAGTACGCCGTCCGCGCCGATCCCGCCCCGCCTGTCGCACAGCGCCCTCACCAGGTCGTCGTGGAGTTCCACGTCCGCGCGGTCATCGGGCAGGATCACGAAGTCGTTGAGAGTTCCGTGACCCTTGAGGAACATCAGGCCCTCGGGCGATTCGGTCACGGGCGTGGAGGTCATGGCTCCCGAGTCTAGCGACCCCGCCACCCCGTTCCACCCTGCGGAAAAGCCGGATGATCACAGGGCGTGCGAGCACTAGAGTCGACGAGGAGGAACGGTCCCTATGTGAGGAGAGCATCGATGTCCGAACGCATCACAGTCGGCGGTATCCAGGTCGACGAGGTCCTCTACGACTTCGTCAACACCGAGGCGATCCCCGGCACCGGGGTCGATCCCGACGCGTTCTGGGCGGGTGTCTCCGAGATCTTCACGGATCTGGCCCCCCGCAACCGTGAACTGCTCGAGACCCGCGACGCGTTGCAGTCCAAGATCGACGCCTGGCATCACGAGAACCCGGCTCCGATCGACCAGGGCGCCTACACGCAGTTCCTGCGGGACATCGGATACCTGGTGCCCGAGCCGGATTCCGTCTCCGTCACCACGGAGAACGTCGACGCGGAGATCGCGACCGTCGCCGGACCGCAGCTCGTCGTCCCGGTCATGAACGCCCGCTTCGCGATCAACGCCGGCAACGCCCGGTGGGGATCGCTCTACGACGCGCTCTACGGGACCGACGCGATCCCGGAGTCGGACGGGGCGGAGCAGGGCTCGTCGTACAACAAGGTCCGCGGCGACAAGGTCATCGCCTGGGCCCGCGGATTCCTCGACGACGCCGCTCCGTTGGCGTCGGGCAGCCATGTGGGGTCCACCGGGTACGCCGTCGTCGACGGCAGTCTCCAGGTGACCGTGGCCGACGGATCGACCACCGGCCTGAAGGCTCCGGAGAAGTTCGTGGGGTACCTCGGCCAGGCCTCCTCCCCGTCGTCCGTCCTGCTCTGCAACAACGGGCTGCACATCGAGATCCAGATCGATCCGGACTCCCCGATCGGTTCCACGGACGCCGCGGGCGTCAAGGACGTCGTCCTGGAGTCCGCCGTCTCCACCATCATGGACTTCGAGGACTCCGTCGCCGCCGTCGACGCCCGGGACAAGACCCAGGGGTACCGCAACTGGTTGGGTCTCATGAAGGGTGACCTGTCTGAGGAGATCACGAAGGGCGACAAGACCTTCACCCGCGTCCTGAACGACGACCGGGTCTTCACCGCTCCCGACGGCGCGGGCGAGGTCCGGCTCCACGGCCGCTCCATGCTCTTCGTGCGCAACGTCGGCCACCTGATGACCAACCCGGCGGTTCTCGACGCGAACGGCGATGAGCTCCCGGAGGGGATCCTGGACGCTGTGATCACCTCGCTGGCGGGGATGCACGGTATCGCCGAGGGCAATGAGCGCGGCAACAGCCGGCACGGTTCGATCTACATCGTCAAGCCCAAGCAGCACGGGCCCGAGGAGGTCGCGTTCACCACCGAGCTGTTCAGCAGGGTCGAGCAGCTCCTCGGCCTGCCGGCGAACACCCTCAAGGTGGGGATCATGGACGAGGAGCGCCGCACCTCGGTCAATCTCGCGGCCTGCATCGCCGAGGCGACGGAACGCGTCGTCTTTATCAACACCGGGTTCCTCGACCGGACGGGCGACGAGATCCACACCTCCATGGAGGCCGGGCCGATGATCCGCAAGGGTGAGATGAAGTCCGCCCGGTGGATGACCGCCTACGAGGACTTCAACGTCGACACCGGTCTCGCGTGCGGACTCCGCGGCCGAGCGCAGATCGGCAAGGGCATGTGGGCCAAGACCGACCTCATGGCGGAGATGCTCGCCGAGAAGATCGGACAGCCCCGCGCCGGCGCGAACACCGCATGGGTCCCCTCCCCGACCGGCGCCACGCTGCACGCCACCCACTACCACCGGGTCAACGTGATGACCCGCCAGGAGGAACTGCTCGCCGGCGGCGCCCGCGCGAGTGTCGACGACATCCTCACCGTGCCGCTCGCACCGGACACCGACTGGTCGGACGCCGAGAAGAAGGAGGAGGTCGACAACTCGTGCCAGACCATCCTCGGGTACGTGGTCCGGTGGGTCGAGCAGGGAATCGGTGTCTCCAAGGTCCCGGACATCCACGACGTCAACCTCATGGAGGACCGCGCCACCCTGCGGATCTCCTCGCAGATGCTGGCCAACTGGATCCGCCATGACGTCATCACGGCCGACGACGTCGAGGACTCGCTCCGACGGATGGCGGAGATCGTCGACGGGCAGAACGCCGGTGACGAGGCGTACCGGAACATGGCACCGGACGTCGAGTCCTCGATCGCGTGGCAGGCGGCCCGCGAACTCATCCTCGAGGGAACCCGCCAGCCGTCGGGGTACACCGAGCCGATCCTGCATCGCCGCCGTCGCGAGTTCAAGGCGGCCAACGGGCTGTAATCGGTTCCGACCACGCACCCCGCGGGACCCGCTGTCCGCACCCCCGGATAGCGGGTCCCGCAGGCGGTCGGTCTGTCCGGCCGATCAGGCGGTCCGGCCGGCCGATCAGGGGTGCAGATGGGCCACAGCGGCCCTCAGGACGTCCACCGCGGCGTCGCGACGCTCCTCGGTGAACCTCGCCTCGGGACCCGACGCGGACACGGCGACCGCGGCGGCCCCCGCCCCCACCGTGATCGCGACGCAGCGGACCCCCTCTTCCTGTTCCGACTCGTCGGTGGCGAATCCCACGCGGCGGATGCGCTCGAGTTCCTGGATCAGCGTGTCCGGCTCGACGATCGTGGAGTCCGTGTACCCGGGCATACCGGTCCTGGCCAGCATCGCGCGGACCTCGTCGTCGTGGTCCAGGGCGGCCAACGCCTTGCCTACCGCCGTGCAGTGCACGTGTACCCGGCGTCCCACCTCGGTGAACATCCGCATCGAATGCGGTGACGGGACCTGGGCGAGATACACCACGCCGTCCCCGTCGCGAACGGCGAGGTTGGCGGTCTCGCCGGTCCCCTCGACCACGGCCTCGAGGACCGGTGTCGCCCACGACCACGTCGCCCGTCCCGCCACCTCACCGATCCGCTGTAGCCGGGGGCCGAGGAGATAGTCGCGGCGCGTGTCCCGACGGAGGTGACCCGTCTCGGCGAGGGTCCCGCAGAGTCGGTGGACGGTCGCCGCGGCCAGGCCGGTATCGGCGCACAACTCGCCGAGAGAGGCGCGACCGCCTCGGCGGGCCAGCGACTCGAGCAGGGCGAACGCCCGGTCCACCGACTGGACGCGGCCCCGATTACCGTTCGAGGAGCTCACCGCTGTACCCCGTCCAGAATCTCGAGCGCGACGTCCAGGGGCGTCCGGCCACCGGCGGGCGCCCCGCCGACCGGGCGGGTGTCGGTATCGATCCACCTGATGCGGTGATCACGCCCGAACCAGGAGCGCTGCCTGCGGACGTACCGGCGGGTTCCGACCACCGTGCGTTCGCGGGCACGGGCCATTGCCCCCTCGTCGATCGCCAGGTCATCGTCCATCTCGTCGAGTACCTGCGCATACCCGATCGCCCGACGGGCCGTCACGCCCTCGAGCAGTCCTAGTCCGACGAGCCCCCGCACCTCCGCGACCAGTCCGTCATCGAACATCCGCCCGGTACGCGCCTCCAGCCGTTCATCGAGTTCTGCGAGCCCGCAGCGCAGGCCCAGCAGGCGTGTACCCCAGCGGGGGTCACCGATCGTCGGCCTGGAGGCGGAGAACGGCTTCCCGGTCAGTTCGATCACCTCCAGTGCCCGCACCGTCCGGCGGGGATCGGTGGGCAGGATGGTCTGCGCGGCCTCGGGGTCCACGCGGGCGAGCTCGGCGTGCAACGCCTGTACCCCGATCTCCTCGAGGCGCCTTTCGTAAGACGCCCGGACCTGCGGGTCGGTGTCCGGGATGGCCCAGTCGTCGACCAGTGCCTGGATGTACATCATCGACCCCCCGCACAGGATCGGCACTCGCCCGCGTCGCCGGATCTCGGCGACCTCGCGTTCGGCCTCGCGACGGAAGTCGGCGACGCTCGCGGTCTGTGTCACGTCGAGCACGTCGAGCCTGTGGTGTGGGATGCCGCGCCGCAGGGCCAGCGGGAGCTTGGCCGTGCCGATGTCCATGCCCCGGTACTGCTGCATGGCATCGCAGTTGATCACCTCCCCGCCCAGCCGCTCCGCAAGATCGAGGGCGAGCTCGGACTTCCCGGTCCCGGTCGGCCCCACCACGGCGATCGGCACTGGGCCGCTCACTCGTGGTCCCCCGACCATCGAGCACCGTGGTATCCCACCCCGAAGGGGGCCCACGAGATCGACTCCACCGCCGCCCGTTCCCCGACCAGCCCGGAGAGCTCGAGCCACGCCGGCCTGCTCCACCACCCCACTGCCTGCGCCACCGCCTCCCCGGGATCCGGGAGCGGGCCGCCGTTCCGTAGCCACCCGGTCAGGTCGGCGTCGAGGGCGACGCCGCGCGGGTCCTCGGGGACGGGCGCGCGGGGGGAGAGTGAGGCGGGGCCGTCGGCCACGACGACGACGAGGGTGCTCGGGCTCGCGCACCGTGGCAGTCGCCCGGCACCGGTGACTGCCACGAAGGACCGGGGCAGGTCGATCCCGGCGCGGTCGAGCAGCCACCAGGCGATCAGCGCGGCGTCGGGGACCTCCTCATGATCGGCCTCCGGTGCCCCGGGGCGCCCGACCGGCGCCGCCGCACCCCATCGCGCCAGGGACGAACTCACGTCACCGATCGTGCGGCCCGCGGTATCCGCTCCCCACACCAGCACACTGTCGACGCCGCTCCCGGCAGCCCGGAGCATCGCCACCACCGCGTCGACCTGCTCGGCCGACTCCGCGGCCGCTCCCCCTGACAGCTCGGGCACCAGGACCGGCGCTCCGGGTACCACTACGACAGAGGTGCTCACACCGAGAACCTTACTGACCACCACCGGAGCCCGGACCCAGGACTCTGCCGGACTCGCGGAAGATACCCCGGCGCCCGGGCGGAGCTTGGTACACACTAGGGGGATGCCATCCCCTCACAGGGCCGGCGAGGCGACGACCGGTGGGATTTTCCGGCGATGGTGCCGTGTCACGCGGCGGGACGAGATGAGGACCAGATGAGCGACCAGTCACCGACCAGCCCTGGCGTGGCGAACCCCGGAACGGCCGCACCGACCCCCAACCCGGGCCGCACGCCGACGCCGGGCCCACGTCCCGGTGCGCCCTCCCCCGCCGCCCTCGCCCGCAAAGCTGCCCCGAGGGCGTCGGCGACCCCCGACACGAGGATCATCCGGGCGTCGGATCCATCCGAGTGGGGACGGGTCGACGACTCCGGCGCGGTGTTCGTGAGGACCTCCGATGGCGAGCGGCAGGTGGGATCCTGGCAGGCCGGAGCTCCCGAAGAGGGTCTGGCACATTTCGGCCTCAGGTACGACGCCCTAGTAGCCGAGGTCACGCTCCTCGAGGCCCGTCTCGAGTCTCACCCGCAGGACGCACGCAAGACGCGCGCGTCCGCCGAAACGCTCGCCGAACAGCTCCCCACCGCGGCCGCGGTGGGCGATCTCGACTCCCTCGCGGCCCGGCTCGCGACAGTGATCGAACGGTCCGGCGACGTGGAGGCCGAGGCGCGCCACCGCAAGGACGAGGAGCGCGCGACCTCGATCGCACGCAAAGAGGCGCTGGCCGTCGAGGCCGAGGAGATCGGGGAGGCGTCCACCCAGTGGAAGGCCGCCGGCGATCGCCTACGGGAGATCCTCGACGAGTGGAAGACCATTCGTGGTATCGATCGCAAGACCGACGACGCCCTGTGGAAGCGCTTCTCCAAGGCGCGCGAGGCGTTCAATCGACGCCGGGGTTCGCACTTCGCGGAACTCGACCGCACTCGGGCATCGGTGAAGCGGGTCAAGGAGGAGCTGGTCGAGCGCGCCGAGGCGATCTCGGGCTCGACCGACTGGAACGACACGGCGACCGCCTTCAGACGGCTCATGGACGAGTGGAAGGCCGCCGGCCGCGCCCCGCGCGAGGCCGATGACGCGCTGTGGAAGCGGTTCAAGGCTGCCCAGGACACGTTCTTCGACGCCCGCCACGCCGCGGCCGCCGAGAGGGACGCCGAGTTCGCGGGCAACGCGGACGCGAAGGAGGCGCTGCTCGCCGCCTATGCGGGCCGGATCGACCCTCAGAAGGACCTCACCGCAGCGCGCACGGCCCTGCGGGAGCTCCAGACCCGCTGGGAGGAGATCGGCAAGGTCCCCCGGGAGCGGATGGGAGACCTCGAGGGACGGATCCGGGCCCTGGAGAAGTCCGTGTCCGATGCGGCGGACGCGGAGTGGCGACGGACCGACCCCGAGGCCAAGGCCCGCGCCGCCCAGTTCTGGGTGCGCGTGGACGATTTCGAGGAGCAGGCGGCGAAGGCCGAGGCCGCGGGCAGGTCCAAGGATGCGGAGAAGGCCCGCGCGCAGGCTATGCAGTGGAGGGAGTGGGCCGAGGCCGCCGAGAACGCGGTCGACACCCGCTGACCACGCCGGTCGTCAGTCAAGCCCGACCGACGGGGCCGGAGAGGTGGGCGGGAGCCTCTGCATGGCAGGGTCCCGGCCCCGCACGGTGGGGCCCCGGTTCACTCGCGGTGGCGGAGCGAGTCCTCGAGCTCTTGTTGCTCCGGCGTTCGCGCCCACAGCACCCCGGCCAGTGTCATCACCAGCAGGAGCACCAAGATGACACTGACGTACATCCCGATCCCGGGGGCGCCGAAGTCCCGGAAGTCGGGGTCGGGCCCTCGTCCGGACTGACGCAGCCAGATCGCGAGCATCCCGTAGACGGCGGCCACACAACTCGCACCCCACGCGACGCCCGCCGCCCACCACTTCTGGGTGATGATCATGACCGCGCCGAACAGGATGGCACCGACCGAATAGATCAGGACGAACACGTGGGACGGCAGCGACGTCTCCTGGGCCCTGGCCGCCTCGGTGAAGAACAACACATCGAGGCCACGCACCCCGTCACTGTGGGGCAACACCAGCGCGGCCGCGAGCAGCACGATCAGGAGAGCCGACGCCAGATAGGCCTTGCCGATGACGAGAGTGTGGCCCAGGACCCTGTCCTTCTGCCGGAGCTCCGAGTTCACGGTGCTGGACTCCAGGATCCCTTCGATCGGGTCGGGGCGGTCAGCGGTGTTCACGTAGGGCATCCCTTCGGGGTGGTGTCGGGGGTGTCGGCGGCTCTCCGCAGGGTGGGCAGTCCGAGCCCCACCCCGATCGGTGGCGTCTCCGGCTTCTCACCGGCTTCGTGCCTGTCGCCCGCCCTGGTCGCCCGAACGGTCAGTACTCCGTCGTCAGCGAGCAGGTGGTGTGGTGCCGCCGAGGTGACACGGGTGGTGACCACGTCGCCGGGACGGATCCGCCCGGCGTGCTCCCCCACCGGGGCGAAATGCACCAGGCGGCCGTCGCGGGCCCGTCCGGTCATCCGGGCGGTGGCGGCGTCCTTCCGCCCTTCGTCCGCCGTGACGAGCAGCTCGACCTCACGACCGACCTGCTTCTCGTTCTCCTCGAGGGTGATCCGCTCCTGCAGCGCGATCAGTCTCTCGTAGCGCTCCTGCACGACGGACTTGGGGATCTGGTCGTCCATCGTCGCCGCCGGCGTCCCCGGTCGCGGCGAGTACTGAAACGTGAAAGCGCTGGTGAACCGGGCTTTCTCGACGACGTCGAGAGTGGCCTGGAAGTCCTCCTCGGTCTCACCGGGAAACCCGACGATGATGTCCGTGGTGATGGCCGCGTGCGGCATCGCGGCACGCACCCTGTCCAGGATGCCGAGGAAGCGCTCCGACCTGTACGAACGTCGCATCGCCCGGAGGACACGATCCGAGCCCGACTGCAGGGGCATGTGCAGCTGCGGGCACACGGCGGGGGTGTCGGCCATCGCCTCGATGACGTCGTCGGTGAACTCCGCCGGATGGGGCGAGGTGAACCGGATCCGCTCGATTCCCTCGACCCGACCGGCAGCGCGCAGCAGCTTCGCGAAGGCTCCCCTGTCGGACGGCTCGGAAGGGTCGTGGAACGAGCGCCCGTAGGCGTTGACGTTCTGGCCCAGGAGGGTGACCTCCAGGACACCCTCGTCCGCCAGTGCCCGCAACTCTGCGAGTACCTCGCCGGGACGCCGGTCCACCTCCTTGCCGCGGAGGGAGGGGACGATGCAGAACGTGCAGGTGTTGTTGCAGCCGACCGACACGGAGACCCAGCCGGCGTAGGCGGACTCGCGCGTGGCGGGGAGGGCTGACGGGAAGTGTTGGAGCGAGTCGGCTATCTCCACCTCGGCACGTTCGTTGTGGCGCGACCGCTGGAGCAGGGTGGGGAGGTGACCGAGGTTGTGGGTGCCGAAGACGACGTCGACCCACGGCGCCCGCGAGACCACGACGTCCTTGTCCTTCTGCGCGAGGCAACCCCCGACCGCGATCTGCATTCGCGGGTTGGCGTCTTTCCACGGGCGCAGATGGCCGAGCGTGCCGTAGAGGCGGTTGTCGGCGTTCTCACGGACGGCGCAGGTGTTGAACACGACGAGGTCCGGCAGCGCGCCCCGTGCGGGATCCGCCTCTCCCTCGAACGGGACGTATCCCGCTTCGTCGAGCACACCCGAGAGCCGCTCCGAGTCGTGGACGTTCATCTGGCATCCGAAGGTCCGCACCTGGTAGGTGCGCCCCTCCACACGCTCGACACGCTCGACACCGGCGTCTCCGGCTGTCGTCTGCTGGTCGGTCACGAGAGTATCCACGCAGGCCAGGGTACTCAGGGCGACACCTGGGCCGCCAACTCGGCATCGACCACCGTCATCGCCAACCCCGTGGGATAACCCCGTCGTCCGAGGAACGCCACCAACCTGCGCCGCTCCCCCTGGAGGTCGGCGTCGCGGCGGGAGGCGGCCGTCCGGCGCGCGAGCCGCGCCCGCACCAACTCGGTGGCGTGTTCGTGCTCGTCGGATTCGTCGATGTCGGACACCGCCCCGGCGATGTGGACCTCGGCGACACCCTTCTCGCGGAGCTCCCGCTCGAGGGCGCCACGCGAGCGTCCGCGTCGGCGTCGGCGGCCTCTGACCCACTCCGACGCGAAGTCGGCGTCGTCGAGAAGGCCCCAGACGCGAACCCTGCCCAACGCTTCGTCCACAGCGTCCGGTGTGTGGTCCTTACCCAGAAGCCTCTCCCGGAGCTCGTGCTCGCTACGGGGACGGTGGCGCAGGAGACGGAGGGCCGCAGTCGCCGCGTCGTGGGCCTCGGGAGCCAGAGGCGGCAGATCCGAGCTCCCCGACGACCTCGCCTCCACCGCGGCGACCGCCGTACGTAACCGCTCCGACGTGATCCGCCGCCCCCCCTCGTGGGGATCCGGGCCCTGAACACTCATCAGAACTCGACAGGCACCACGTCGATCGGTGCGTCCTCATCCGCCTCCGCCTCGATCTCCGCGAGCTCCGCACCAGCCCCGATGTTGAGCTTGTCGAGAATCTTCCGCTCGATCTCGTCGCGAACCGAGGGGTTCTCCTTCAGATACCGGCGGGCATTCTCCTTGCCCTGCCCCAGCTGGTCGGCACCGTAGGTGAACCAGGAACCCGACTTCTTGACGAACCCGTTCTCCACGCCCATGTCGATCAGCGAACCCTCACGGCTGATTCCTTCTCCGTAGAGGATGTCGAACTCCGCGATCTTGAACGGCGGGGCGATCTTGTTCTTGACCACCTTGACCTTGGTGCGGTTACCCACCGCGTCCGCGCCGTCCTTCAGGGTCTCGATCCTGCGCACGTCCAGGCGGACCGACGCGTAGAACTTGAGCGCTTTACCGCCGGTGGTGGTCTCGGGCGAGCCGAACATCACCCCGATCTTCTCGCGCAGCTGGTTGATGAAGATGGCGGTGGTGTTGGTGTTGTGCAACGCACCTGTCATCTTCCGGAGAGCCTGGCTCATCAACCGCGCCTGGAGACCCACGTGGCTGTCGCCCATCTCGCCCTCGATCTCGGCCCGCGGCACCAGCGCCGCGACGGAGTCGACGACCAGGATGTCGATGGACCCCGACCGGACCAGCATGTCCGCGATCTCGAGCGCCTGCTCGCCGGTGTCCGGCTGGGAGACGATGAGGTTGTCCGTGTCCACGCCGAGCTTGCGGGCGTACTCGGGATCCAGCGCGTGCTCCGCGTCGATGAACGCGGCGATACCGCCGGCGGCCTGCGCGTTGGCCACGGCGTGCAGTGCGACCGTGGTCTTACCCGACGACTCCGGACCGTAGACCTCCACGACACGCCCGCGGGGAAACCCGCCGACCCCGAGTGCGACGTCGAGCGACAGGGCGCCGGTGGGGATCACCTGGACCGGCGGGCGGGTGTCGTCCCCGAGCCTCATGACCGACCCCTTGCCATAGGCCTTGTCGATCTGGGCGAGCGCCAGCTCCAGTGCCTGCTCGCGATTCGGGGCGACGCCGGTCCGGGTTCCCGACTTGGCGGTGTTCTTGGGGGCCATGATGTTCTCCGTTCGTGCTCGACCACCGGTGTCGTGCCGGATGGTCTGTGTGGTCTGCTCTCTCGCGGACGCTACGGGTCGGGTACGACACGAACGCCTCGCGCGAGCCCGGCACCCCGTCGCTGTGGAGGGACGGCGCCCTGTGGACGGGCTCTCCCGTCAGCACATGCCCCGACTATAGGCGAACGCGTGTTCGAGGAGTAACGACACGCCGCACGGGTGTCAACGTAACGAGTCGGGAACCTCGAACTCCGCACACAGGGCCATCCAGACCTGCTTGACCGGGGCGCCCGCGTCGATGGCCTCCTCCGCCGTGCGTCCGTCGAACGCCCCGAGGTGGTGGGACCGTACGAGATGATCGGCTCGTAGGTCCCCGAAGGCCTCGACTGCCCGGGCCCTGAACTCGGTCAGAGTCACGTGCCCACCCTTTCACGACGGACGAGGACGGGCCGTCGGCGTCCTCGCCGGCGGCCCGTCCTCGGACGATTCACTGCTGTTCGGTCTGCGCCTGCTGTTCCGGCGGCGTCGCGGCCTGGGGCTGCCCCTGAGGAAGCTGGGACGCCGAACCGGTGCCCTGCCCGAGCTGGCCACCCTCCGCCTTCATCGACGCGCGGATCTGCTCGAGACGGCTGTGCCCGGCCATCTGCGTGGACGCCTGCTCGACCTCGAGCATCCGGCCCTGAACGGAGTTCTGGGCGAGCTCGGCCGATCCGAGGGCGTTGGCGTACCGTCGCTCGATCTTGTCCCGCACCTGGTCGAGGTTCGGGGTGTTGCCACCGGAGGAGACCTCGGACATCGACTGCAGCGACGCGCTGACCTGCTCCTGCATCTTGGCCTGCTCCAGCTGGCTGAGCAGCTTGGTCCGCTCGGCCACCTTCTGCTGGAGGACCATCGCATTCTGCTCCACGGCCTTCTTGGCCTGGGCCGCGGCCTGGAGCGACTGGTCGTGCAGGCCCTTGAGGTCCTCGACGTTCTGCTCGGCGGTGACGAGCTGGGCGGCGAACGCTTCCGCGGCGTTCTCGTACTCCGTCGCCTTCTGGGCGTCGCCGTTCTGGCGGGCCTGCTCGGACATCTGGAGCGCCTGCCGCGTGGAGCCCTGCAGCTTCTCGATGTCGGCCAGCTGTCGGTTGAGCTTCATCTCGAGCTGCCGCTGGTTGCCGATCACGGCGGCCGCCTGCTGGGACAGCTGCTGGTGCTGCCGCTGTGCGTCCGAGATCGCCTGCTGGATCTGGACCTTGGGGTCCGCATTCTCGTCGATCTTCGAATCGAACAACGCCATCAGGTAGCGCCATGCCTTGGTGAACGGATTGGCCATCGCTGCGTAGTGTCCTTCTGCCGATTCGGACGACGGGTCTTCACCACGGTACCGAACTACGCCGGGGGGCGACCACCGGGCGTTGCCGCGGCTGTGCTCAGGCCGCGAGTACCGGCTCCCGCGCCGACACGGAGCCAGGGGATGAGTCGGTGCCTTTGGATGAGTCAGTGCAGGGGGGCGAGACGGTGCCCGGGGGTGAGACCTCAAAGGCGGCCCTGATCAGGATCTCGCCGAGGGACACGTCGAGCGCACCCGAGATCGACGCGAGGAGCTCACTCGAGGCCTCTTTGCGTCCGCGCTCGATCTCGGAGAGGTACCCGGGGCTCACCCGGGCCGCGTCGGCGACGTCCCTCAGGGTCCGTCCGGTCTCGCCCCTCAGCCCGCGGAGCACCGTCCCGAGGGTCTCCCGGAGCAGCGGGGGGCCACTCCGGTGGTCCGGGTGGGGCAGCGTGGTCATCTGGATGTTCGGCATCACGGGGTACAACGCCCCATCCACCCGATTCGTTCCCGCGGTGGCCGACGATCCCCACCAGCCGGTCGAGGGCCGCTTGACAGGCGGCCCGGCGGATCGCGTCGCGGCCCCCTCGCAGTGCCAGCTCCATCGACCACGGAGCGACTCCCGGTGCACAGAACCCCAGGTAGACGGTCCCTACCGGACGCCCATCCTGCCGGTCGGGCCCCGCTACGCCGGTCAGCCCCACCCCGACGTCGGCCCCGCACCGGCGGGCCGCGCCCGCGGCGAGGGCGCGAGCCGTCTCCCCCGACACCGCCCCGTGCCTCTGGAGCACGTCCTCGGGAACCCCGGCGAGGTCGTGTTTGAGGTCCGTGGCGTAGACCACCAGGCCGCCCCGCAGGACCGCGCTCGCGCCCGGGACCCCGGCCACCGTGGCCGCGAGCAGCCCCGCGGTCAGCGACTCCGCGGTCGCCAGCGTCCACCCTCGGCCGGCGAGCGCGGCCACCGCGGCCGCGGCTGAGGGATCGGGACCGGGCTCTGCCCCGCTGAGCACGGGGGATGTCGTGTCGGACACGGGTCCGGCCCCTCAGCTCCCGGCCCGCGCGGCCTGACGCGCCTTGACCAGATAATCGAGACCCGTGTAAACGGTCAGCACCAGCGCCACGCCGATCACCGCCCACTCGACCGGCCAGAACCAGTACGGCAGCGGCAGGATCAACATCCCCACCCCCAGGGTCTGGGTGACGGTCTTGAGCTTCCCACCCTTGCTGGCCGCCACCACGTGGTCCACACCGAACAGTCGCCAGAGGGTGATCCCCACCTCTCGGACGAGGATCACGATCGTCACCCACCAGAACAACTCGTCGACCAGGGACAGCGAGATCATGGCCGCGGCCATGAGGGCCTTGTCCGCGATCGGGTCGGCGATCTTGCCGAAGTCGGTGACCAGGCCCAGTCGCCGGGCGAGGTACCCGTCCACGTAGTCGGTCGCCATCGCGAGAGCGAAGACCACGAACGCGCCGACCCGCCACCACGGATCCTGGGCGTCGGAGACGAAGAACAGAACCACGAACACCGGGACCAGCAGGATCCGCAGGACGGTGAGCACGTTGGCAATGTTGAGCAGGGGGACCTCGGCACCGGGGCGGCCGTCGTCGGTGAAGGGAAGTGTCACCCCCACACCTTAGCGAGACCCGGGCCAATACCCTGGATCCGAAAACGCTCTCACCATGATCGGGAAGGACATCACCGATGCCGCTCTTCGCAGTCAGCTACCGGTACGAACCAGCGCAGACGGAGGACCGGGAGGCCAACAAGCCCGCGCACCGCGAGTGGCTGTCCGCCCAGGTCGAGGCGGGGACGATCCGAACCGTGGGACCGTATACCGACGGCTCCGGGGCTCTTCTCGTCGTGGAAGCCTCCGAGGCCGGCGCCGCCAGGACACTGGTCGCCGAGGACCCCCACTGTCTGCGTGGGTTGGTATCCGACGTCACAGTCCGGGGGTGGATGCCCGTCTATGGTGCGCTGGCCTGACCCTCGCCGGTTCAGCCCACCGGCGCCTCGTCGAGGGTCTCGCTCGCGGCCCCCACATCGCCGGCGTCCTCGTCGGGAGGTGTGCCCCCCTTGATCATCCAGATGACCGACGCCAACTCCTCCGGCTTGACCAGGACGTCACGGGCCTTGGAGCCCTCCGAGGGGCCGACGATGTCGCGGGACTCCATCAGGTCCATGAGGCGCCCGGCCTTGGCGAATCCGACGCGGAGTTTGCGCTGGAGCATCGAGGTGGACCCGAACTGGCTGGAGACCACGAGTTCGACGGCGGCGAGCAGGTCGTCCAGGTCGTCTCCGATGTCCCCGTCGATCTCCTTCGTGGACTCCTCCTTGGCGGCGGTGACGGTGTCGTCGTAGTCGGGCTCCGCCTGGTTCTTGGCGTAGTCGACGACCTCGTGGATCTCCTCGTCGGTGATGAAGGCGCCCTGCATACGGATCGGCCGGGACGCACCCATGGGGATGAACAGCCCGTCGCCCATACCGATCAGCTTCTCGGCCCCCGCCTGGTCCAGGATGACCCGGGAGTCGGTGAGCGAGGAGGTCGCGAAGGCCAGGCGCGACGGCACGTTCGTCTTGATCAGACCCGTCACCACGTCGACCGACGGACGCTGGGTGGCCAGTACGAGGTGGATGCCGGCGGCACGGGCTTTCTGCGTGATCCGTACGATCGCGTCCTCGATGTCCCGCGGCGCGGTCATCATGAGATCGGCGAGCTCGTCCACGACGGCGACGATGTACGGGTACGGGCGGTAGACGCGCTCGCTGCCGGGCGGGGTGGTGATGGCGCCCGATTTCACGCGATCGTTGAAGTCGGTGATGTGGCGCACCCGGGTCGACTTCATGTCCTGATAGCGCTGCTCCATCTCCTCGACGAGCCATGCCAGCGCCGCTGCCGCCTTCTTGGGCTGGGTGATGATGGGGGTGATCAGGTGCGGGATGCCCTCGTACGGCGTCAGTTCGACCATCTTGGGGTCCACGAGGATCAGCCGCACCTCGTCCGGGGTGGCCCGGGTGAGCAACGACACGAGCATCGAGTTGACGAAACTGGACTTGCCCGAGCCCGTCGAACCCGCGACCAACAGGTGCGGCATCTTGGCCAGGTCGGCGGTGACGAAATCGCCCTCGATGTCCTTCCCCAGCCCGATGAGCATCGGGTTGTGCTTGGTGGCGGTCTTGGGATCGGTGAGCACGTCTGCGAGTCTGACGAGCTCGCGATCGAGGTTGGGGACCTCGATACCCACGGCGGACTTCCCAGGGATCGGGGCGAGGAGCCGGACGTTGTCTGTGGCCACCGCATAGGCGATGTTCCGGTGCAACGCGGTGATCTTCTCCACCTTCACGCCGGGGCCCAGCTCGACCTCGTACCGTGTGACCGTCGGCCCGCGCGTGAAGCCGGTGACCGCGGCATCGATCTTGAACTGCTCGAGGACGCCCTGGATGGCCTCGATCATCTGGTCGTTGGACTCGCTGCGTTCCTTGGGCGGGTCTCCCGCGGTGAGCAGGCTCACAGGCGGGAGGGTGTACTCGACACCGCTCAGCAACTGCTTCTGAGAATCGAGCCTGTCGACGTCGCTGTCCGCCGCGGTGTGGGTGGACGGGGAATTGGTCTGCGGCACCACCGCTGTGTCGGCTGCTCCGGCGACGACGTCGGGGTCGGTCGAGGGCAGTACGGCGGTGCGAGCGTCCGATTTCCGGGGCCGGCGCCGGGGTACGGCCCCCGGGGACTCGTCGTCCTCGGCGACCGACTCGCCTGCTGCGCCGGCACCCTCTGCCGCACCGGCGGCCGCCGGCATCTCGACCGTCTCCCCGGTGCTCGGCGTATCCGACCACGCGGCCACCCTGCGGCGCGCCGGACGTCGTGGTGCGGGACGTTCGCGGTCGTCCGGGATCCCGTTCTCGGAGATCGGGTACGCGGTCGTGGCGTCGGGGTCGGGGCCGTCCCAGTCGATTCCCGGGCTCTCGTGATCGACGATGTCCCCGCTTCCGTCCCAGCCGAAGAACCCGCGCACGACTCCCGGGATCTCCCTGGCCGGTCGACCCACCAGCACCAGGACGCCGAACGCCACGAGCAGCACCAACAGTGGGACGGCGACGAAGACGGACAGGCCCGCCTCGAGCGTGCCCCCGACGATCCTCCCCAGGACGCCGGCCCCGCCACGGACGCCTTCAGGGTCTGCGGGTGAACCCGATCCCAGGTGCCACAGACCCAGCACACCGAGTGTGGTCACGGTGGTCCCCACCACCCACCTGGACTGGACGTCGGGCCGTGGCTCCCGGGCCATCACGAGGACGCCCCAGACGCCGAGGACCAGGGGCAGGAGCGCGCCGGGGGTTCCGACGACCGTCCGGATGCCCGTGTCGACCCACTCCCCGACCGGACCGGCCGCGCCGAACCACACCGCTCCGGCGAACACGATCGCGATACCGAGCAGGGTCAGGCCGAGCCCGTCCCGCCTGTGGGGCGGTGCCACACGGTCCTCGTCGGCGTCACCCCGCAGACCGCGGACGCCGTGACCGAGGCCCTTCGCCATCCCGGCCCATCCACCCCTCAGGCCGCGCCCGACCGCCCCGAACGCCCCGGACGTCCGTTCCGGGGCGGGGGTGGCCGCGCGGGACCGTGAGCGGCTACCGGTCTTCGGTGTGGAGACGACGGCACCGCGCCGGGAACCACCCCCGCGGGACGACGACGAGGTGGACGCGGTGGTTCGCTGTCCGCCGGACTTCGAAGCCGGGCGCCGTCCACCGGGGGCACGGGTGGATCGCGTGTTCGAGCTGGGTGCCATGGGGGTCACTCTATCTTCTCGCACCCCATTGGTAACAGCAGCCACACGGGGGGACGGTGGGTCAGATGCCCCTCGGCACCGCCTCCAGCGCGGCGATCCCCTGTTGCGAACCGGAGATGTCCACGTCGACCGCACCCCGGCCGAACGCCCACAGGAGGAGCTCCACGGGGGCGGCCGTCACGCTGACGAGTGGGGCGAGCGCGGCCCCGGTGGACACCGCACCGGGCTTGCTCAGGCTCATCCCCGGAGGGGTCCGCAGATCGACGCGCGCGGTCACCCGTCGCAGGAACGTCTTCGCCACGGTCGTCCCGAGCGCCCAGATGCGATCGAGGTCCTCGATGCCGAACTCCCGCGCCGTCCACTGCCCGTCGGCCCTCCGGACGTCCTCGTGGTGCACGAGGTACTCCGCCGCGTTGGCCACACGGTCCGCGTAGCGGAGCGGTGAGTACCACGGGGCCCCCGCGGCGATCTTCTCCAGCAGTTCGTCCCACGGGGTCTCGGTCTCCCGGAGGCGCAGATCCTCCATGCGCGAGGCGAGCACCGGCAGGACGATCCCCGCGGCGACGTCGGGGCGCGCCTCTCTCACCACCAGGTGCGCGGCGAGGTCCCGGGTCGTCCACCCGTCGCACAGTGTCGGCGCCTCCGGACCGGCGGCACGCATCGTCTCGACGAGAGCGCTTCGCTCCCGTTGCGCCAGCGTCCGCCGGTCGGAGTCCACCGGGCTCAGTCCTCCGCCGCCACGGAGGTGATGACGGTGGGCACGATCATCGGCTTGCGGCGCCACTTCTCGGACACCCAGGAACCGACCGTGCGGCGCACCGACTGCGCGAGGCGGTAGGGATCGGTCTCACCCTCCCCCGCCAGGTCCCACAATGCGTTCTCGACGAGTTCGACCACAGGGTCCAGAGCCCCCGGCTCGTCGGTGAAACCCTTCCCGATGATCTGGGGCTTGCTCACCGGCCGCCCGGTGCGGGGATCCACCACCACGGTCGCGACGATGAAGCCGTCCTCGGCGAGCGCGGTGCGGTCAGCCAGGACGGTGTCACCGATGTCGCCGGTCGACAGGCCGTCGACGTAGAGATTGCCCACCTGGACCTGGCCGACCACCGAGGCCTTCCCGTCCACCAACTCCACCACGACGCCGTTCTGGGCCAGCACCACGTTCTCCTCCGGTACCCCGGTGGCGATCGCCAGTGCCTTGTTGGCACGCAGGTGGCGCCACTCGCCGTGAACCGGCATCGCGTTCTTGGGTCGCACGGCGTTGTAGACGAAGAGCAACTCCCCCGCGTCGCCGTGACCCGACACGTGGACGTTCGCGTCGCGGCTGGTGACCACGTTCACGCCCATCTGGGACAGGCTGTTCTGGACACCGAAGACGGGCTCCTCGTTGCCCGGGACGATGGACGAGGAGAAGATCACGGTGTCGCCCTCGGAGAGGTTGATCTGGCGGTGCTCACGGCGCGCCATCCGGGACAGTCCCGCCATCGACTCGCCCTGCGTGCCGGTGGTCATCACGACGACCTTCTCGGACGGGAGCTTCGCCGCCGTATCCATGTCCACGATCACGTTCTTGGGATCGGAGAGCAGCCCCATCTCGAGCGCGATCTCCATGTTCCGGATCATCGACCGACCGGTGAGGGCGACCTTGCGTCCGCTCGCGGCAGCCGCCTCGATGACCGACTGGACGCGGTAGACGTTGGAGGCGAAGCACGCCACCACTACGAGCTGACGGGCATCCGAGATGAGCCGCTGGAGAGCGGGACCGATCTCCGACTCCGACCGACTGACCCCCGGAGTGGTCGCGTTGGTCGAGTCCATCAGCAGGAGGTCGATGCCCTCGTCACCGAACCTGCCCATCTTGGGCAGGTCGGTGGGGCGCTTGTCCGTCGGCAGCTGGTCCAGCTTGATGTCGCCCGTCATCATCACCGACTGGCCACCGGCGCGGATGACCAGGCCGAGGCACTCCGGGATCGAGTGGTTGACGTCGAAGTAGCGCACCTCGAACTTGCCGAGGGTGCTCACGCTGGACTCGTCGACCTCGCGGAAGACGGGCTTGATGCGGTGCTCACGGCACTTGGCCGCGACCAGCGCGAGCGTGAAGCGGGACCCCAGGACCGGGATGTCCGGTCGGAGCTTGAGCAGGAACGGGATCGCCCCGATGTGGTCCTCGTGGGCGTGGGTCAACACGAGGGCCTCGACCTGGTCGAGGCGGTCCTCGATGTGCCCGAAATCGGGGAGGATCAGGTCCACTCCCGGCTCGGTCGAGCTCGGGAACAACACGCCACAGTCGACGATGAGCAGCTTCGAGTCGTACTCGAAGGTCATCATGTTGCGGCCGATCTCGGTCACACCACCGAGGGCCACCATCCGCAGCGCTCCCTTGCGGGGCTTGGGCGGGCTGGGCAGACGCACGGTCATGTCGCCGCCCTGCATGGTCTTGACCCCGCCGAACTCGGCCGTGGAGGTGTTGCCGTTGCCGCGCCCACGGCCCCGGCCTCCGCGGCCACGACCCTGACTTCCGGACTGGTTGCCGCCGCCCTGGTTCCTACCGGTCGAGGACCCACGCCCGCGACCGCGCGAACCGCCCTTGGGCGAATCCTGCTTCTGGTCCTGCTGCTTCTGGTCCTGCTGTCCCTTGCCCTGCTGTCCCCTGCTCTTCTGGGAGCCGCTCTGCTGGGACTTGCTCTGCTTCCCCTGCCCCTGACGGTTCTGGTCCTGCGTCGGGCGGTCGTCGGCGCCACTCGTGGACGGCGCGGTCGAGGTGGCCGTGGGCTCGGTGAACTGCACGGCGGTCGCGGGGGCGGGTTCGCCGGTGGGGCGGCCGGCGGCGCGCCGTGTGCGGCCGCGTCCCCGGTTGGTGGTCGGTTCTTCTGTCATCTGGTGACTCCTGCTCTGTGCAACAGCGACGCCAACGCGTCCTGTTGCTCGGTGGTCGGTGGTAACTGCGGGAGTCGCGGCACTCCGGCCGGGATCCCGAGAAGTTCTAGTGCTGCTTTGGACATCGACACGCCACCGAGTGCCCGTTGGGCGTCGAAGAGCGGGAGGAGTCCGAGGTTGATGTGACGCGCGGTCTCGATGTCGCCCGCGAGGAACGCACGGCGCAGTTCGACGAGATGCGCGGCGGCCACGTGGCCGATCACGCTGACGAAACCGCTCGCTCCCACGGCCAACCACGGGAGGTTGAGCTGGTCGTCTCCCGAGTAGTAGACGAGGTCACAGTGGGACATCACGGTGGCCGCGTCATGGAAGTCACCCTTGGCGTCCTTGACGGCGACGATGTTCGGGTGGGACGACAGTCCGATGAGCGTATCCGCCTGTATCGGGACCACCGATCTCGGCGGGATGTCGTAGAGCATCACCGGTCGATCGGTGGCGTCGGCGACCGCCCGGAAATGGGCGTCGAGGCCGGCCTGGGTGGGTTTGGAGTAATACGGCGTCACCACGAGCATGCCGTGGGCACCGACTGACGCCGCCTGCCGCGCGAGATGCACGGAATGCGCGGTGTCGTATGTCCCGACCCCGGCGACCACGAACGCCCTGTCCCCCACCGCGGCCAGAACGGCCTCGAGAACCGCGATCTTCTCCGCGTCCGTGGTGGTGGGTGACTCTCCCGTGGTCCCGGAGACGACGAGACCGTCGCACCCGGAGTCCACGAGGTGCTGTGCGACACACGCGACCGCGCTCAGGTCGACGTAACCGTCGGACCCGAACGGGGTGACCATCGCCGTGAGCACCGTGCCGAACGGCGTGGGGCGCCCGGGTGGGGAGAGTGCCTGTCGACCGGCCGCCGACGTCGGGCCCCCTGTGGTCACGTGTGTCATGGCCTCCCAGACTACCCTCAGACCACGGGAAGTCCCGATTCCGACCCGGCGTTCCGGTTCAGCCCTCCAGGACGTAGGGACTCACCGCGATCTCCGAACCGTCCTCGAGCGAGGTGATCTCGAAGTCCGCGAACACCGCCGGCGCGGCCTCCCGTAGTTGCCGCAGGACGTCGATGGCCAGCCCACGGATCTCGGTGTCCGCGTGCTCGGTCGCCCGCATCCCGATGAAGTGGCGCCACGAGCGGTAGTTGCCGGTGACCACGATCCGGGTCTCGGTCGCGTTGGGCAGCACCGAACGCGCGGCCTGTCGCGCCTGCTTGTGCCGCAACATCGGGTTGGGAACGTCGGCGAATCTCTCCTCGAGCTTGGAGAGCATCTCGGCGTACGCCTCCCGGGACGCGTCGGTCGCCCGGCGGAAGATCTCCACCAGTTCCGGATCGTCCGCGATCGCCGGCGGGGGCACCACCTTCGAATCGTGCTCCGGGACGAACCGCTGCGACAGCTGACTGTAGGAGAAGTGGCGGTGCCTGATGAGTTCGTGGGTGCACGATCTGGAGATGCCGGTGATGTAGAACGTCACACTCGCGTGCTCGAACACCGATAGGTGCCCCACCTCGAGAATGTGCCTCAGGTAACCGGCGTTCGACGCCGTGCGCGGATTGGGCTTGTCCCAGCTCTGATAACAGGCCCGGCCCGCGAACTCGGCCAGTGCGGATCCGCCGTCGGCGTCCGTCTCCCACCCGATCTCGTCGGGTGGCGTGAACGCGGTGTGCGCGACCAAGCGGACCTGCCGCCGGACGAGCTCGGACATGGTGGACTCCTCGTGGTGTCGTGTCGCCCGGCGGGTCAGCCGAGAAGGTGTGCGGCCACCGTCGCGGCGATCTCGGACGCGGCGTCGAGATCCTCGCCGCCGGGCTCGCCGGTCAGATGCAGGGCCGGCACCACCGGTCGCAAATCCCACCCGGTGGTGATCCGCTCGACCGAGGTGACGGCCCCCGAGGTGTCGTCGTCCCCGTGCACGCACAGTGCGAAGGGCCGACCGGCCACGGCGCCCTCGCACGTGTAGTAGGTGCGGTCGAAGAAGTGCTTGAGCGCACCGGACATGTAGCCGAAGTTGGCCGGGGTGAGCAGGACGTATCCGTCCGCCCGGAGTACGTGGTCGTCGGTCGTGGCCAGAGCGGGTACCGACTCCACCTCGACGCCCTCGAGTTCGGGATGCGCGAGCCCGCGCTCCAGGGCTTCCAGGATGCGGCGGAGCCTCGGGGACGGTGCGTGGTGCACCAGGAGAACGGTGCTCATCGCTGATCCCGGGCACCGGAGGTGTCCGCCTCGCGCAGGGTGATGGCCACGCGCATGATCTCCCGGGCGCGGGCGCGGTCGCCCGCGTGGTCGTACGCCCGGGCCAGGCGATAGTTGGCGCGCCAGTCGTCCGGGGTCGCCTGGTACTCGGCACTGACCCGGTCGAACAGCTCGTCCGCCGCGGCGTGCTCGAGACGGCCGGAGGGACGGTGGTCCAGGGTGGAGACGTCGAGCTCTATCCCCTCCGCGGCGGCGGCGGCGGAGATCTTCTGGAGTTCGAACCCGTTCCGCAGGATCGCCCACGTCGCCCATGCCCCGACGGCGGTCAGCAGGATGATCCCGACTCCGAACCCACGCATGGCGAGGTACTCGGATCGGCTGATCATGGACCATCCGAGGTACACCAGGTAAGCGAACGCCACCACCAGACCGGCCGCCGTGAGGGCCATGACCAGGGGCTTGACGACTCTGTCCACGGTCGGCCTACAGATCCATGAAGGCGTCGAGCCCCACGGTGAGCCCGGGCGCACGCGAGATCGAGCGCACTCCCAGGAGGACACCGGGCGCGAAGGAGGAGCGGTCGAGGGAATCGTGACGGATCGTCAGGGTCTCTCCCTGGGTCCCCAGGATCACCTCCTGGTGCGCGACCAGGCCGGTCACGCGGACCGAGTGCACCCTCACCCCACCGACGTCGGCGCCCCGCGCCCCCTCCAGCTCGGTGGAGGTGGCGTCCGGGCAGGGGCCCATCCCGGCTGCGGTGCGGGCGGTGGCCATCATCTCGGCGGTGCGGTGTGCCGTTCCCGACGGGGCATCGGCCTTGTTCGGGTGATGGAGTTCCACGATCTCGGCCGAGGGGAAGTACCTGGCGGCCTGGACGGCGAAACGCATCATGAGGATCGCTCCTATGGCGAAGTTGGGTGCCACGAGGACCCCGGTCTCGGCATGGGACGAGAGCAACCCCCGCAGGGTCTCCAGACGTTCGTCGGTGAATCCGGTCGTGCCGACCACCGCGTGGATGCCGTGCGTGATGCAGAACTCGAGGTTGTCCATCACCACGTCGGGGTGGGTGAAGTCGACGACAACCTCCGCTCCGGCGTCGGTGAGCATCCCCAGCGGGTCACCGTGGTCCACCTCGGCGACGAGTTCGAGGTCCTCCGCCGCGCGGACCGCCTCACATATCGCCGTGCCCACCTTGCCGCGTGCACCGAGCACTCCGACCTTCGTCACCGTCATCGTCTCCCCAGTCTCCTCACCGGTCGCCGAGCCGCCCGCCAGACGAGCCGCCCATCAGGCGAACCGTCCACCAGCCTATCCGCCCACCCGGGCCAGGAGACCAGCCGCACCGTCGGCGCCGGGCATGCCCGGACCCACGGCCGCCAGACACCACGGCGCGATCTCGCCCGTCCAGTAGTCTGCGACGTCGTCGCGGCGCACGGCGCGCAGGCGGGACAGCGAGTCGGCGACGGTCACCACCGCGTCGCGGTCCAACAGGTGGCGGCCGATCCGCGTCATCCGCGACAACGGATCGTCCAACCCCAGCCTGATCGACCCGGTGAGGTGCCCGATCGCCCGGTCGACCTCGTCGACGGACGGGGGGCGTCGGACCATCCCGGACACGACCTCGGCCAGAGCATCGCCCAGGGCGTCCACCCGACCGACCGGGCTGCCGGCGACGACCGACACGAGGCCGGTGGTGCGGAACTGATCCATCGACGCGTACACCGTGTAGGCCAGCCCGAGCTCCTCGCGGACCCGCTGGAACAGTCTGGAGCTCAGCCCGCCGCCGAGCACGGCAGTTGCCACCTGCGCCGACGCGCGGTCCCGGTGATCACGCGACGGGGTTCGCCTGGCCAGCGCCAGGAGGACCTGTTCGGAGTCGTCGTCCTCCCCCACGAGAACCGACGTCGGCGCCCACCCCTCGTGCCCGGTCGCCGGGCCGGAGGGCGGGTCAGGCCGTGCGGATGCCGCGCCGTCGGACCCGTCGGCGATCACGGCGGCCAGCGGTCCGTCGGCGATGCGCCGGACCAGTTCCTCGTGGTCGACGCGACCCGCCGCGGCCACCACGACATCACCTGCGCGGAGAACCCTCCGGTGGAAGGACTGCAGGGTGTCGGCGTCCAGTGCCGCCACCGACTCCTCGGTACCGATGATCGGGCGGGCCAACGGGTCGTCACCGAGGACTGCCTCCGTGACCAGCTCACAGGCGAGATCTTCAGGGTCGTCGGCCCGGCCCGCGAGCTCGTCGAGCACCACGTCCCGCTCGATCTCCACGTCGTCCGCCGCGCAGGACCCGTTCGCCACCACGTCGACCAGCACGTCGACCGCCGTCCCCAGGCCCTCGGCCGGGACGTGCACGTGATAGCAGGTGTGCTCACGACCGGTGTAGGCGTTGAGGTCGCCCCCGAGGAGATCGATCCGCTCGGAGAGCTCCCGGCCCGATGTCGTGGCCGTCCGCTTGAACAGGACGTGTTCGAGAAAGTGCGCGGCGCCGTGCTCCCCTGGCGCCTCGTTCGCGGATCCCGCCGCGATCCACACCCCGACCGCCGCCGTGTGGCACCACGGGAGGTCCTCGGTGACGACACGCAGCCCGGGGATCGACCTGTCCACCCTGATCGTGGGGTCCACGATGGCTCTCCCTTCCAGCGATGCGAGGCACGCACCCCGGGATCCGGGGTACGTGCCTCGCTGGGTGCCGGGGCGCGCGAGCCGACCCCGGCGGTGGATCAGTTGTCGTCGCCCTCGGCGTCGGAGGATGCCTCGGACGCGGCGGACTCGTCGCCCACGGGCACGAGGCTGATCTTGCCGCGGTTGTCGATGTCCGCGATCTCGACCTGCATCTTGTCGCCGACGTTCACGACGTCCTCGACCTTGCCGACGCGCTTGCCCTGGCCGAGCTTCGAGATGTGCACCAGGCCGTCGCGACCCGGCAGCAGCGACAGGAAGGCGCCGAACGGGGCGGTCTTGACGACGGTTCCGAGGAACCGCTCGCCGACCTTGGGCAGCTGCGGGTTGGCGATGGCGTTGATCTTGTCGATCGCGGCCTGGGCCGACTCCCCGTCGGTGGCACCGATGTAGACGGTGCCGTCGTCCTCGATCGAGACGGACGCACCGGTCTCCTCGGTGATCGAGTTGATCATCTTGCCCTTGGGCCCGATCACCTCGCCGATCTTGTCGACCGGGACCTTGATCGCGATGATGCGGGGAGCGAACGGGCTCAGCTCGTCGGGCTCGTCGATCGCCTCGGCCATCACGTCGAGGATGGTCAGGCGGGCCTCGCGGGCCTGGGTGAGCGCGCCGGCCAGGACCTCGGACGGGATGCCGTCGAGCTTGGTGTCGAGCTGTAGAGCGGTGACGAACATGCCCGTGCCGGCGACCTTGAAGTCCATGTCCCCGAACGCGTCCTCGGCACCGAGGATGTCGGTCAGGGCGACGTAGCGGGTCTCGCCGTCGACCTCGTCGGAGACCAGGCCCATCGCGATGCCCGCCACCGGCGCCCGCAGCGGGACACCGGCGTTGAGCAGGGACAGGGTGGAGGCGCAGACGGAGCCCATCGAGGTGGAACCGTTGGAGCTCAACGCCTCGGAGACCTGGCGGATGGCGTACGGGAACTCCTCGACGCTGGGCAGCACCGGCACGAGCGCACGCTCCGCGAGGGCTCCGTGGCCGATCTCGCGTCGCTTGGGGGAGCCGACCCGGCCGGTCTCACCGGTGGAGTACGGCGGGAAGTTGTAGTGGTGCATGTAGCGCTTGCTGGTCTCCGGACCGAGCGAGTCGATCTGCTGGGCCATCTTGACCATGTCCAATGTGGTGACGCCGAGGATCTGCGTCTCACCGCGCTCGAACAGGGCGGAACCATGGGCCCGCGGGATGACCTCGACCTCGGCGGACAGCGCGCGGATGTCCCTGACGCCGCGGCCGTCGATACGGAAGTGGTCGGTGAGGATCCGCTTCCGCACGATCTTCTTGGTGAGCGACTTGAACGCGGCACCCAGCTCCCCGACACGCCCGGAGAACTTCTCCTCCAGCGACGCCAGGACCTCGGCCTTGAGCTGATCGGTCGCGCCGTCGCGCTCCTGCTTGTCGGCGATCGACATGATCTCGCCGAGCTTGGCCTCGGCCACCTCGGAGACCGCGGCGAGCGCATCCTCCTGGTAGGGCGGGAAGAGGGGGAACTCACGGGCCTCGGCGGGTGCCGCGGTGGCCAGCGCCTGCTGCGCGGCACACAGCTCGGAGATGAACGGCTTGGCCGCCTCGAGACCCTGCGCCACCACGTCCTCGGTGGGCGCCTGCGCGCCTCCCGCGATCTTCTCGATGACGGTCTCGGTGGCCTCGGCCTCGACCATCATGATGGCGACGTCGGCACTGTCACCGGAGCCCACGACACGGCCGGCGACGACCATGTCGAAGACCGCCTCGGAGAGCTGTTCGACGGTCGGGAAGGCGACCCACTGCCCCTCGGGACGGGCGGCGGTGGGGATGAGGGCGATCCGCACGCCACCGACCGGCCCCGAGAACGGGAGGCCGGACAGCTGCGTGGAGGCCGAGGCGGCGTTGATCGCCACGACGTCGTAGAGGTCCTTGGGGTCCAGGCTCATGACGGTCACGACGACCTGGACCTCGTTGCGGACGCCGTCCGCGAAGGTGGGCCGCAGCGGGCGGTCGATGAGGCGACACGTGAGGATGGCGTCGGTGCTGGGCCGGCCCTCACGGCGGAAGAACGAGCCCGGGATGCGCCCCGCGGCGTACATCCGCTCCTCGACGTCCACCGTCAGGGGGAAGAAGTCGAAATGCTCCTTGGGATGCTTTCCCGCCGTCGTGGCGGACAGCAGCATGGTGTCGTCGTCGAGGTACGCGACGACCGACCCGGCGGCCTGCTTGGCAAGGCGCCCGGTCTCGAATCGCACCTCGCGGCGACCGAAGTCGCCGTTGTCGATGGTCGCGACGGTCTCGAAGACCCCGTCTTCGACCTCGACGGCCGTGATTTCTGGCATGTGTAGTCCTGTTCTGTCGGTGACTGGGGCCTCACGGCGGAGACGTCCCCGCCGGGCCCGCCGGATCACGCGTCAGGGTGTCCCGGTGGCGATTCCGGTCTTCGATCGAAGCGGCCGGAGCCGGCGCCCCCTCCCGGGGCACCCGCGGTTCCGGCAGCCACTACCGAGGACCGTCAATCGGACCTGTCGACACCCGGTGCACGCGCACCGGCCGTGATCAGGCTACCAGTGGCAACTCCCCCGGGTCATCGCTGACACTCCGGGCACCGCCCCCACACAGCACTGTTCCCCGCCCTCGACGAGGACGGGGAACGGTGGCGGTGCGGGCGGAGTCCGCTCAGCGACGCAGGCCGAGGCGCTCGATGAGCGAGCGGTAGCGCGCGATGTCGACCTTCGCGATGTACTTGAGCAGTCGACGACGACGGCCCACCATCAGGAGGAGGCCGCGACGGGAGTGGTGGTCGTGCTGGTGGGTCTTGAGGTGCTCGGTCAGCTGGCTGATCCGCTTGGTGAGCAGCGCGACCTGGGCCTCGGGCGAACCGGTGTCGGTCTCGTGGATCCCGTACTCGGCCAGGACGGCCTTCTTCTCTTCGGTGCTCAACGCCATGGGTGACTCCTGGTTGTTCCAGTCCGCGAAAATGAGTGACCCCGCCGCCGCGGACCGCAGGAGGGCCGAGAGAAGACGTTACCAGCGCCCGGAGCCGACACCCCAATCGGCGTCAGTGGCGCGCGGCCCCCACGTCGAGGACGACTCTGGTCCTGGCGACGTCACGGTCCATCGCCACCAGCAGGTCGTCGACCGAGGAGAACTTCTCCATGTCGCGGACGTGGTCCACGAAGTCGACGGCGGCCACCCGACCGTAGAGGTCCGCCGACTCGTCGAGCACGAACGCCTCGACACTGCGCGCCGCCTCCCCGAAGGTCGGATTGGTGCCCACGGAGATCGCGGCGGGATAGCGCCGGCCGGGGAGGATCGTCCCGTCGACGTCGTGGTCGTCGAGAAGGGTGAACCACCCGGCGTAGACGCCGTCGACGGGTACGGCCGTGTACTCCGGCAGGTCCAGGTTCGCCGTCGGGTACCCCAGGTCGCGTCCACCGCGTCCGGCCCCGTGCACGACGGTGCCGGACACGCGGTGGGGACGACCGAGGATCGTCGCCGCGCCGGCCACGTCCGACTCCGCGAGCAGTCGACGTATCCGGGAGGAGGAGACCGGTTCCCCACCGAGTTCCAGCAGGTCCATCACGCGCACGTCGATCCCCCGCTCGGAACCCAGCTCACGCAGCGTCTCCGGTGTTCCCGCGGCTCGTCGACCGAAGGAGAAGTTGCTCCCCACGGTGATGGAGCGACTGCGCAACCCCCGGACCAGAACGCGGTCGACGAACTCCTCGGGGTCCCACGAGGCCATGTCGGTGTCGAAGGGCAGGGCGAAGACCGCGTCGACACCGAGACCACCGGCCAGTTCGGCGCGTCTGCGAAGCGGCGTCAGGACGAGGGGATGGGTGCCGGGTCGGATCACCTCGACCGGGTGCGGATCGAACGTCACCAACACCGGGCTCGCCCCCGACTCGCGCCCGGCCGCCACCGCGTGGTCCACCAGGCTCCGGTGGCCCCGGTGGAGTCCGTCGAACACCCCGAGTGCGACGGAGGTCCCGCCGTCGGGGATCACGATCTCGTCGAACGTCCGCCACAGCTGCACGGCGACCACCTTACGCCCGGGCGTCACAGGCCCGCCGGTCGCATGACGACGACCGGAGCGGCGCGCTTTCCGGACTCGGAGACCAGGGCGGCGACCCGTCCGTCCGGACCCACTGCCGCGACCACCCCGTCGTCACCCCTGGCCTCCAGCCACCGCCCGTGTCGCAGTCCTTCCGCCTCGTCCGCGTCGACGTCGCGGCGGGGGAAGGCGGTCAACGCGGCGGTGTCGAGGTCCAGGGACAACCGCGGCTCCTCCTCGAGCTCTCCGAGCGTGCGGGCGACGTCCAGTCCGAACGGTCCGACGCACGTCCGGCGCAGTGCAATGAGATGCCCGCCCACCCCGAGCGCGGCACCGAGGTCGCGGGCCAGTGCGCGGATGTAGGTGCCGGTGGAGCAGTCGACGACGACGACGAGGTCCACCACCGCTCCGGAAGGAATGCGCTCGAGGATCTCGAATCGCGACACCGTCACGGTGCGCGCGTCGAGCCGGACGTCCTCCCCCGCCCGGACCCGGTCGTAGGCACGTCGGCCGGCCACCTTGATCGCGCTCACCGAGGACGGCACCTGCTCGATCTCTCCCGTGAGTGCCGCGACCGCGGCGTCGATCGCCTCGACGGTCACCGCCGAGGCGTCGACCCGCGCCGTGGTCTCGCCCTCCGCGTCGTCGGTGGTGGTGGATTCCCCGAGTCGGATCGTGGCCCGATAGGACTTGGTCTCCAGCGCGAGCAGCCCCAGGAGCTTGGTGGCGCGTTCTATCCCCACCACCAGGACGCCGGTGGCCATGGGGTCGAGTGTTCCGGCGTGCCCCACCTTGCGGGTGCCGAAGTACCGGCGCATGCGCCCGACCACGTCGTGACTGGTCATGCCGCCCGGTTTGTCGACCACGACGAGTCCGGGGGCGGGAGCGGGGCGGGGGTCGGGTCTGCGCGGGGTCACGCCGGACACGCTATCCCCCACCGCCCGGCCGGAGCACGATCGCCGAGGCGATGTGACCGTCCCGCAGCGCCCACCGGCCGTGGAACTCCCCCAGGTCGGGTCCCCCGTCGACCGCGCGCGGGTCGACGAGGATCCTCGACCGCAACTCACCCGAGGCGGACCGGCCGTCGACGTGGGTGGGCGTCAGGGTGATGTGTGCGTCGGCGAATCCCAGCCATCTCCGGGTGAGCGGATACCAGGTCTTGTAGGTCGCCTCCTTGGCCGTGAACAGCAGGCGGTCCCAGTGGACCGTCCCCTCCTCCTCCCGCGCCGCGGTCACCCAGGCGGCCTCCTCGGGTAACGAGATCGCCTCGAGGACCCCCTCGGGCAGCGGCCCGTGGGGTTCGACGTCCAGTCCGAGGGAGCGGATCCGGGCCACCGGCCCCACCGCCGCGGCCCGCAGGCCTCCGGTGTGGGTCAGGGTGCCCACCACCCCCGCGGGCCAGATAGGCATCCCCCTGCCGCCTCGCGTGATCGGGCCGGGGGGAACGTCCAGCCTGCTCATCGCCTCCCGCGCGCAGGCCCGGACCGCGGCGAACTCGATCCGCCGGCTCTCGACGGCCCGGGCGATCTGCTCGGCCTCGACCGGGTACATGGCGGCCAACGCCGCCTCGTCGGTCATGCCGAGCTCGTCGAACGCGACGGCCACCACGTCGTCGGGCAGCAGGTCCCTGATCACCGTTCCTCCTCCAGGTCGGGTCCGGTCTCACCGGGTCGCGCGATTCTCGGCATACCCATCTCTCCCCGGATCCACCGCACCTGACGGAGGGCCGGGACCGGGAGGACCTGGCGGGCCAGAGGATCGGGTCGGCCACGGGCCGCCCACTCACGCGGGTATCCCAGCGAGACCTCCTCGAAGCGCACCGAGTCGTGGACGGTGCTGCGCGGGATGTGCAGGTGTCCGTAGACACACGCCGAGGCCCGATATCGACGGTGCCAGTCCGCGGTCTGCCCGGTGCCGCACCACAGCGCGAAATCCGGGTGGCGCAGGACCTCCGTCGGGGCGCGTAGCAGTGGCCAGTGGTTCACCAGCACGGTGGGGTGCGCCGGGTCCAGGGCCGCGAGTCTGGTCGTCGTGGCGACCAGGCGAGCGGCACACCAGGCAGCGACATCCGGGTACGGGGCCGGGTCGATGAGGAACTCGTCCGTCGCCACCACCCGTCGTTCCCGGGCGCCCTGGAGAGCCGATTGCCGCGACTGGCCGGGGGATCGGGTCCATGAGTAGTCGTAGAGCAGGAACATCGGCACGACCCACGCCGGTCCCCCCGGGCCGGTCCACAGCGGGTAGGGGTCCTCGGGGGTGTCGACCCCGATCGAGCGGCATGCGGAGACCAGCCGGTCGTACTTGGTGGTGGAGCTGATCCCGTCGTCGTCGGAGCCGATCCACAACTCGTGGTTGCCCGGCACCCAGATCACTCGCTCGAACCGGTCCACGAGACGCTCCAGTGCGCCGATCACGTGATCGGCCTTCTCCGCCACGTCTCCGGCCACGATCAGCCAGTCCCCCGGGTGGGCCGGCTGGATGTCGTCGAGGACGCCGGCGTTGCCACGGTGGCCGACGTGCAGGTCGGACACCGCGCGCAGGCTCGGGTCACGGGTCATGCCCTGGCCTCCTCCGACGGTCGACCGGCTGGAGTCTGTGCTCCCAGGACCAGCCAGCGGTCACCGCGGACCCGGGCGACGACCGCGATGAGTCGCATCGCCACGAACACGCCCATACCCCACCAGATGCCCGCGAGCCCCCAGCCGAAGTGTCTCGTGGCCAAGAGCACGGGGAGGAAGCCGCACAGGGCCGCGATCACGGTGCTCGTGCGCAGGTACGCGGCGTCACCCGCGCCCAGCAGGACGCCGTCGAGCCCGAACACCAGGGCGGCCGGGATCACCACGAGGGCCATGCCGGTCAACGCCACGACGAGTCGGCCGGCGACCTCCGTGTCTCCCGACAGGAGGGTCGACATCGGGTCCCGGAAGAGCACCGTGATCACGGCGAGCCCGACGCCGAGCCCCACCGACCACACGACCACCGCGCGGGCCAGGGCGCGGCCCTGGGAGGCCAGGCCGGCGCCCAACGCGGCACCGACGAGTGACTGCGCCGCGATCGCCACCGAGTCGAGTACCAGGGTGTACAGGGCCCACAGTTGCTGCGCGAGGTGATGTGCGGCGAGTGAGTCGACGCCCGCCGCCGCGGCGGCCGTGGTGGCCACGGCGAAGGTCACCTGGAAGGACGCGGTACGGATGACCAGGTTCACTCCCAGACGGAGCTGCCCGACTATCACGCTCCACCGCGGACGCAGCGATCCACTGTGTTCCTCAAACCCGCTGTGCTCCCGAAACCCGCGGTGCTCGAGCACCAGGGCTCCGAGGAATCCACCGGCCATGATCAGCTGCCCCGCCAGGTTGGACCACGCACTGCCCACCAGACCCAGCGCGGGCGCGGGTCCCAGACCGGGCACGAGCACCACGCAGCCGATCGTGGAGACCCCTATCCCCACCGCGACCAGCGCGAGGGGCGTCCTGACACGCTGGACTCCCCGCATCCACCCGTGCCCGGCGGACGCGACCAGGATGCACGGGATACCCCACACCGCCACCCTCAGCCAGTCCGCGGCGCTGGCGGCCACCTCGGCGTCGGCCGCGAGCACACGCGTCAACGGGCCGAGGAACGCGTGGACGCCGGCCACCACGACCACACCGACCGAGAGCGCGATCCAGGTGGCCTGGACCCCTTCCGCCACCGCGTCCGACCGCCGTCCGGCTCCGTGGAGTCGGGCGGCCCGGGCTGTCGTCCCGTACGAGAGGAAGTTCATCTGGGTGCCGAGCACTAGCAACACCAGGGCGCCGACACCCAGCGCGGCGAGGTCCTCGGGGCCCTGTCGGCCCACGACGATCCCGTCGACGAGCAGGTAGATCGGTTCGGCGGCCAGCACCGGGAGGACCGGTAGCGCGATCGACCACAGCCGGCGGCCGAGCTCCCCCACGCCCGTCTCCGGAGCGGTGGGCCGCGGCTCCGGGTCAGACGAGGAGTTCACTGAGCCTCGCCGTGACGTGTGCGATGTCTCCGCGTACGGTACAACCGGCCGCTGCAGGGTGCCCTCCCCCGCCGAGCGCCGAGGCGACGGCCGAGACATCGATGCCGTCGCCGCCGACACCGGGACGGGAACGGAGTGATACCGCGCACTCTCCCGGCCGGATCTCCTTGACGAGAACCGCGACCTGCGCCTCTCTCACCCCCTGCAGGTGGGACACGAGCGACTCGACGTCGGCCTCGTCCGCGGACGCCACGACCTCGTGCGGGACCGTCAGCCAGACCACTCCTCGTCCCCCGACCGCGCCGGGGTCGAGTCGGGCCGTGCTCAGGAGCTGCCCCAGCACGCGGAGCCAGGGGAAGGAGTGCGCGTCGAGCAGCGCGAAACCGACCGCCCTGGACTCCGCACCCGCGGCGAGTAGTCTCCGGGCCGTGTCGTGCGACCCCGCGCCACCCCACCGGAAAGACCCGGTATCGGTGACGAGACCCGCGTAGAGGCTGGTCGCCAACTCGGGGTCGACCGGATAGCGACCAGCATCGAGTACATCGAGGACCATGCTCGCGGTCGAGGCCGCCCCGGGATCCAGGAACAGGTGCGTCCCGAAGCCGGGGTTGGAACGGTGATGATCCACCACCAGCACCTCGGACGCCGATCGGGTCAGCCGATCCCAGTCGCCCACCCGATCCGGGCTGGCACAGTCCAGTGCCACCACGAGGCCGTCGTGTTCCGGTACCTCGTCGATCGGTACCACACGGTCCGTGCCCGGAATGACCCGGAGCGGGTCCGGCACGGCCCCGGGGTCGAACGAGTGGTGGACAACGACGCCGTCCGCGCGCAGAGCGCGGGCGAGACCCGCGGAACTGCCGAGGGCGTCGGCGTCGGGGCGGACGTGGCACAGCACGGTCACCTCGCGGTGCCGGGCCAGGACGCCCGCCGCGCCGGCCGCGTCCACCAGGGTGATCACCGGTCGTCGTCCTCCGGCCGTTCCACCTCGTCGTCCCTGCGGTAGGGGTCCTCGTCGCCGGCGGGACGTGCGCCCTGCGCCACGCGTCGGACCTCCTCGTCCTGCGCCCGTGCCCGGGCGAGCAACTCCTCCATCTGACGCGCGGCGTCCGGCACGGAGTCCAGGACGAAGGTCAACTCGGGGGTGAACTTCACTCCGGTCTGCTTACCGACCATCGTCCGGAGGCGACCCCGGGCCGTGGCCAGCGCGTCCTCCGCGGCCTCGAGGTCCGGGTCCTCGTCCAGCGTCTCGCCCCGGACCGTGTAGTAGAGGGTGGCCACCCGAAGATCCGCGGTGATCCGGGAGTCCGTGATGGTGATGAACTCCAGACGCGGGTCCTTGATCTCGTGCTCGATCGCCGTTGCGACGATCTCCCCGATCCGCTTGCCGAGCCGTCCGGCCCGTCCCTTTCCGGCCATGGCGATCCTCCTTGACGTGATGCGGCCGCCGGGCGGCCGTTCGATTCCCAGAATGCCGTGGGGGCAGGCCCGCAGACCACGGAACCTGCCCCCAGGGGTGTCGCCGTCGACGTCAGTCGCGCGGCTTCTCGACGAGCTCGTAGGTCTCGATGACGTCACCGATCTTGATGTCGGAGTACGTCACGGTGAGACCACACTCGAAGCCCTCGCGGACCTCGGTCACGTCGTCCTTCTCGCGGCGCAGCGAGGAGACCGTCATCTCCTCCACGACGACCTTGCCGTCGCGGATGAGCCGGGCCTTGGCGTTGCGTCGGATGATCCCGTCGAGGACCATGCAGCCCGCGATGTTGCCGAGCTTGGAGGAACGGAACAACTGGCGGATCTCCGCCTGCCCGAGCTTCTTCTCCTCGTAGATCGGCTTGAGCATGCCCTTGAGCGCGCTCTCGATCTCGTCGATCGCCTGGTAGATGATCGAGTAGTACCGGATGTCGACGCCCTCGCGGTTCGCCAACTCGGTCGACTTGCCCTCCGCGCGGACGTTGAACCCGATGATGACGGCGTCGGATGCGGCAGCCAGGTTGACGTTGGTCTCGGTGACCGCACCGACACCGCGGTCGATGACCCGCAACTGCACCTCGTCGTCGATCTCGATACCCATGAGGGCCTCTTCGAGGGCCTCGACCGTACCGGCGTTGTCGCCCTTGATGATGAGGTTGAGCTGGCTCGTCTCCTTGAGATGCGAGTCCAGGTCCTCGAGGCTGATCCGGCGGCGGGACCGAGCGGCGAGCGCGTTGCGCTTGCGCGCGTTGCGCTTGTCGGCGATCTGCCGTGCGGTGCGGTCTTCGTCGACCACCATCAGGGTGTCACCCGCGCCACAGACGCTGGTCAGACCGATCACCTGGACCGGACGGGACGGGGTCGCCTCCTCGACGTCCTCCCCGTGCTCGTCGACCATGCGGCGGACCCGCCCGTACGCGTCGCCCGCGACGATCGAGTCGCCGACCCTGAGCGTTCCACGCTGGATGAGCACCGTGGCGACCGGACCGCGTCCGCGGTCGAGGTGCGCCTCGATGGCCACGCCCTGCGCGTCCATGTCCGGGTTGGCACGCAGATCGAGCGACGCGTCCGCGGTCAGGACGACCGCCTCGAGCAGCGAGTCGATGTTGAGCCCCTGCTTGGCGGAGATGTCGACGAACATCGTGTCGCCGCCGTACTCCTCCGGCACGAGCCCGTACTCGGTCATCTGGCCGCGGATCTTGTCGGGCTGCGCGCCCTCCTTGTCGATCTTGTTGACCGCCACGACGATCGGCACGTCGGCCGCCTGCGCGTGGTTGATCGCCTCGACCGTCTGCGGCATCACACCGTCGTCCGCCGCGACCACGATGATCGCGATGTCCGTCGACTTGGCGCCCCGGGCGCGCATGGCGGTGAACGCCTCGTGACCCGGGGTGTCGATGAAGGTGATCGTCCGGTCGACCTCGTCGACCGGCACTGTGATCTGGTACGCACCGATGTGCTGGGTGATGCCACCGGCCTCGCCCTCGCCGACCTTCGCCGACCGGATGCTGTCGAGCAGGCGGGTCTTGCCGTGGTCGACGTGACCCATGACGGTGACGACCGCGGGACGGATCTCGAGATCGTCCTCGCCGCCCTCATCCTCACCGAAGGACAGATCGAACGAGTCGAGCAGCTCGCGGTCCTCGTCCTCGGGGCTGACGACCTGGACCTTGAAGCCCATCTCCTCGCCGAGGAGCTGCAGGGTCTCCGGCGTGACGGACTGCGTGGCAGTGACCATCTCGCCGAGGTTGAACAGCGCCTGGACCAGCTGTGACGGGTTGACGTCGATCTTGTCCGCGAAATCGCTCAGCGAGGCACCCTGTGCCAGCCGCAGGACCTGCCCACGACCGTCGGGGAGCCGCACGCCGCCGACCTCGGGGGCCCGCATCGAGTCGTATTCCTGACGCTTCTGCCGCTTGGACTTGCGTCCCCTGCGGGGCGCGCCTCCGGGCCGACCGAACGCACCGGCCGCACCGCTGCGGCCACGGTTGCCTCCACCGCCGGGGCGACCGCGGAAACCGCCGCCTCCCGCCGCTGGGGCACCGGCACCGCCGCCACCGGGGCGGAAACCTCCGCCACCCGGACGACCGCCCGGGCCGCCCGGCCTGCCACGGCCCGCGGCGGGACGTGCGACCTGCCCGGGCATCTGGCCGGGGCTGGGACGGGGACCACCCGGACCCGCTGCGCCCGGACGCTGCGCCGGACGGGGACCGCCCTGGCCGGGAGCCGGACGGGGGCCGCCCTGCCCCGGAGCCGGACGCTGGCCGCCCGGACGGGGACCGCCCTGGCCGGGGGTCGGCCGTGCACCGCCCTGCGGTCGCGGCGGCGGGGTGGTGCCGCTCGAGAACGGGTTGTTTCCGACGCGCGGGGCCTTGGGGCCCGGCTTCGGTCCGGCCGGACGTGGTCCGGGTGCCGGACGCGAGGCAGCCGGCGCCTCGGGGGCGCTCGGTGCCGTGCGCTCGGGCGCGGGTCCGGGCACCGGTGCCGCGGGCCTGGCACCGGGAGTGGGCCGGTCCGCCGCGGGCTTGGGACCCGGGGCCGCGGGCCTGGCACCGGGGGTGGGCCGGTCCGCCGCGGGCTTGGGAGCGGCCTTGCGGGGATCCGCACCCGGACGGGGTCCCGGCGAGGGCTTGGAGGCCCCGCCGGGCTTGGGTGCGGTCGACCCACCCGTGCCGGGCGTCGCGGTCGCGGCGTCGGATCCTCCGGCCGCCGGTGCGTGCGACTCACGGAGGCGACGGACGACCGGCGCCTCGAGGGTCGAGGATGCGGATTTGACGAACTCCCCCTGATCGCGGAGTTTCGTCAGAAGTTCTTTACTGGTGATACCGAACTCTTTTGCCAGTTCGTGTACCCGGGGCTTGCCTGCCACTGCTCTCCTCACTGCGAGGTCTCCACGGCAGGGCTGGCCGCGCGACCTCGGTCTACATTCGATGGACGTTCATCGCTGGAGCTTCACGGTGTGCTCATCGTGTCTGGTCCGTTCCTTCTCATGTGCTCCCCCGATCGGCCCATGCGGCCGACGGGTGGTCTCGTGCTCACGACGATAGCGTCTCGAGCACCTCCGAGATCGCGTCGTGGGACACGTTCCCGGTGATCCGCAGCGACCTGGTGAAGGCCTTGCGGTCGAGTGCTGTCGTGATGCACCGCTGGTCACGGTGCACCCAGGCTCCCCGTCCGACCGCTCGCCGGCCGGGGTCCGGTGAGAGGGCCGCCGCCCGTGGATCGAGGACGATCCGCAGGAGCCGGGAATCTGAATCCCGACGGCGACAGCCGACGCAGGTCCGAACCGGACCCCGCACCTCGGCCGCGCTCTGCTGCTGGTCGTGTCGCACCCGCATGAGGCCGCCTCGGTTTCTCACCGCTCCCCCACGCGAGTGGGTGAACGTGAAGTCACTGTGACATCAGATGAGTCTACAGGTCGTTGACCATCGAGACTAACGGCGCGCCCGACCGCGTGGACCGCGCACGCGCCGGAGGTCACTCCGCGTCGCTGTGGATGTCGATCCGCCACTGCGTCAGGCGGTGGGCCAGGCGAGCGTTCTGGCCCTCCTTGCCGATCGCGAGCGAGAGCTGGTAGTCGGGGACCACGACCCGCGCCGCCCTGGTCTCGGCGTCCGCCACGGTCACGGAGATGACCTTGGCAGGCGACAGCGCGTTGCCGACGAAGACCGTCGGGTCCTCGTCGAAGTCGACGATGTCGATCTTCTCGCCGTTCAGTTCCGCCATCACCGCCCGTACGCGGGCGCCGTTGGGCCCGATGCACGCGCCCTTGGCGTTGAGCCCCGACACGGTGGTCTCCACCGCGATCTTGGTCCGGTGGCCGGCCTCGCGCGCGATCGCCGAGATGCGGACCGAGCCGTCGCCGATCTCGGGCACCTCCAGGGCGAACAGGCCACGGACGAGGTCGGGGTGGGTACGGGACAGCGACACCGAGGCACCGTGCGGGCCCTTGTGGACCCCCACCACGTGGCACTTGATGCGCGCACCGTGCTCGTAGGTCTCGCCCGGAACCTGTTCGGCCGGCGCGATGGTGCCCTCGGTCCCTCCGTTCTCGGGCCCGATGTGCACGACGACGATCCCTCGGGCGTTCGCGCGTGAGTCCGACTGGATGACCCCGCTGACCACCTCGCCCTCGCGGGCCACGAGGTCGCCGTAGACCCGCTCGGTCTCGGCTTCCCGCAGGCGTTGGAGGATGATCTGCCGGGCCGTCGCCGCCGCCACCCGGCCGAAATCGGAGGGCGTGGCGTCGAACTCGCCGATCCGGTTGCCCTCCTCGTCGACCTCGGCGGCCATCACGGTGACGGTCCCGGCCTTCCGGTCGAGTTGGATCCTCGCGACGCGGTGCGCATCCTCAGTGCGCTTGTACGCGGTGAGCAGGGCGTTCTCGAGGGTCCGCACCAGGTCGTCCAACGGGATCTCCCGCTCCTGGGACAACATGTTCAGCGCCGCCATGTCGATGTTCAACTGTCTTCTCCTTCTCGCCCGCCACGTCCGGGGTTCGCGGGCTCCGACAGGAGGGCGAGTTCGTCCTCCGGAGCGGGACGGAACTCGACCCGGATCACAGCGCGTGCCACGCCGTCCAACGGTACCGAGTCCACACGCATCCCACGACCCGACCTCGAGACCAGCCGGACGATCCCGTTCTCCTCGTCGAGGTCACCGATCCGCCCACGGGCCGGACCGCCCACACCCTCGACGTAGGTCAGGTCGACCTGGCGTCCGCGAGCCCGTCTCCAGTGCCGGGGAGCCTCCAGAGGGGCGTCCACACCGCGGCTCGTCACCTCGAACGTCACCGCCCGGTCGGGTGCCCCCCACTGCTCGGCGACCGCATCGAGATCGGTCGACAGGCTCGCGAGATCGTCCAGGGTCACACCGGAGTCGCCGTCGACGACGACGGTGACGTGCCAGGCGGCCGCCCGGGAGTCCTCCCGGATCTCCTCGAGTTCGAGTCCGCGGTCGACGACCGCTCTGCGGATGTGCGCCCTGTCGGGCTCGGGGACGATCACTGTGCTCCTGGCGTCGCGGCTGGTGGGTGCCGATCCGAATTGCAGACGGGCCGGATCACTGTACCGCCCCCGGGCCCGGCTACCGACGGGCCCTGGCAGGATGTCGGGGTGCCCGATTCCTTCACCGCCCCCGTGTCGCGCCGACGGTTCGTCGCCGTGACCGCGGTCGCCACCGGGATGGCGCTCGCCGGAGGGTGTGCCCTACCCCCGGCCGACGACGAACCGGATCCCCTGCTGGCGTTGGCCGTGGCCGCCGCCCGGGACGCCCGGGAGCTCGCCGCCGCGGACGCCTCGCACGGTGACGACGCCCCCAGGCTGCGCAGGATCGCCGATGCCCGCCGCATCCACGCCGAGCGGCTCTACGCCGAGATCGGGGCCTCTGAGATCGACGCCGCCGAGGTGGAGCCCGGCGACACAGCGGAGCCCATCGACACTGCGGACGTACCCGGGGCCGGGTCACCAGCGGTCTGTCCCCCCATCGGGGAGGTCCGGGAGCGTCTACGCGAGGACGCGCGTCGCGCCGGCGAGGTCGCCGTGGACTCCCGCGGATACCGGTCCGAACTCGCGGCCTCGGTGTCCGCCGCCTGCACCACCGCGGTCGAGGTGGTGCTGGCATGACGACTCCACCCGGCCTGGCGGCCGAGGACGCCGCCGTCTACGGCTACGGCCTCGTCCTGGCCGCTGCCGACGGCTCCATCCGCGCCGCGGTCCTGCGTGAACTCGCCGCCCACCGCGCCCGGCGGGACGCCGCGGAGGAACTCTGGCCCGGGGCCCCCGCCGCCCCGGTCGGCTATCTGACGACCACCGACACCCCGACCTCGCCCGTGCTCCTCGCCATCCGTCTCGAGTCCGATTGCTGCGAGGCGTGGCGGGCGGAGATCGGCACCGCGCGGTCGCCGGAGATCCGGAGGTTCTGTCTCGACGCCCTCACGGCCGCGTCGATCCAGCTCCAGCGGTGGCGGACGCTGGTCCCGGGCGCCCCGTTCGAGGCGCTACCCGGCTTCCCGCCCCAGGCCTGACCGGGCAGCGCCCGGTCCCGGCCGGCTAGCGCCCGGCCCCGATCAGGCGGACGATCTCCTCGGCGGCGCCGTCCACCGGGACCTGGGTGACCTCCCCCGTCGCGCGTTCGCGGAGCTCGACCGTCCCCTCCGACCAGCCACGGCCCACCACGACGACCCACGGGACACCGATCAGCTCGGCGTCCTTGAACTTCACTCCCGGCGAGGCCTTGCGGTCGTCGAAGATCACTTCGAGGCGGGCCCGGTCGAACGCCTCGACGAGCGTCGCGGCCCCGCTGATCGCCGCCTCGTCCTTGTTGGCGATCACCACGTGGACGTCTGCCGGCGCCGCGGCGGCCGGCCAGACCAGACCCTTCTCGTCCGCGTACTGCTCCGCCAGCACGGCCACCAGCCGGGACACCCCGATGCCGTACGAGCCCATCGTCACCCGCGCGGGCTTGCCGTTCTCCCCGAGAACGTCGAATCCGAAGGCGTCCGTGTACTTGCGACCGAGTTGGAAGATGTGGCCGATCTCGATCCCCCGTGCGAGGGTGAGCGTGCCGTGGCCGTCGGGTGCCTCGTCACCCTCCCTGACCTCCGCGGCCTCGATCGTGCCGTCGGGGGTGAAGTCGCGGCCGCAGACCAGGTCCACCACGTGCCTGCCGGGCTCATCCGCACCGGTGATCCACGCGGTCCCCTCGACCACCCTGGGGTCCACCAGGTACCGGACCTCGTTGGCGGCCAGGGCCCCGGGGCCGATGTACCCCTTGACGAGGAACGGGTTGGCGGTGAAGTCGGCCTCGTCCAGCACCGCGACCTCGGCGGGTTCGAGCGCCGCCTCGAGGCGCTTCATGTCGACCTCGCGGTCCCCGGGCAGGCCCACGCCCAACAGTTCCCAGTCCGCACCCGGGGCGCGGACCTTGAGCATCACGTTCTTGAGCGTGTCCGCCGCGGTCACCTCGCGGCCGAGCCCCGCTCCGTTGGCCCAGTCGACCAGGGACGCGATCGTCGGCGTCCCCGGGGTGTCGTGGACGACGGCGGCGGGTAGTCCATCGAGCGGGCGGGCGGGCGGAGCCGGGGTCACAACGGCCTCGACGTTGGCCGCATAACGCCCGTCCGTCGACCTGACGAAGGTGTCCTCACCCGCCGGGGAGATCGCCAGGAACTCCTCGGACGCCGAACCGCCCATCGCCCCCGAGGTGGCGGCGCAGATCACGTACTCGATTCCCAGACGGTCGAAGATGCGCTGGTAGGTCTCCCGGTGCACCTGGTAGGAGCGCTCGAGACCGGCGTCGTCCAGGTCGAAGGAGTACGAGTCCTTCATGGTGAACTCACGCCCCCGGAGGATTCCCGCGCGGGGCCGCTCCTCGTCCCGGTACTTGGACTGGATCTGGTACAGGGTGACGGGCAGGTCCTTGTACGAGGAGTACTCACCCTGCACCGTGAGCGTGAACAACTCCTCGTGGGTGGGGCCGAGAAGCATGTCGTTGCCCTTGCGGTCTTTGAGACGGAACAGCGCCGGCCCGTACTCGGCCCACCGGCCCGTCGCCTCGTAGGGCTCGCGGGGCAGGAGCGCGGGCAGGCTGATCTCCTGGGCGCCGGAGGCGTTCATCTCCTCTCGTACGACCTGCTCGATCCGCCGGAGGGTGCGCAGACCGAGGGGGAGCCACGAGTACACGCCGGGCGCGACGCGCCGGACGTAGCCGGCACGGACCAGCAGCTTGTGGCTCAGGACCTCGGCATCGGCCGGGTCGTCGCGGAGCGTACGCAGGAAGAGGTGGGACAGACGCGTGATCACGGTGGCCAAGCCTAGCCGCCCGGGGGCCCGCCTCCGGCGCGACGGTAGCCTCGGCCGGGTGCGCATCCTCCTCTCGCCCTCCGAGACCAAGTCCGTCGGCGGGTCGGGCGCCCCCCTGGATCTGGCGGCACTGTCGCTCCCCGCGCTCACCGACACCCGGCGAACGGTGGCCGGAGCCCTGGTTGCGATGTGCGTCGACGATCCGGACGGCGCACGAGCCACCCTCGGCCTGGGCGACTCGCTCGCCGCCGAGGTGACGTACGACGCGCACCTGTGGTCCTCACCCACCGCGCCCGCGCTCAGCCGGTACACCGGGGTGCTCTACGACGCGCTGGACCAGTCCTCCTTCACCCGGGCCACCCGGTCGCGCGCCGAATCGCGGTTGTGGATCGGGTCGGCGCTGTTCGGACTGCTCGCCGCCGGCGACCCCATCCCCCACTACCGACTCTCCGCGGGGACCCGACTACCCGGACTCGGCACGCTCCGTTCCGTGTGGAAGCCCTCGCTCACCGCCGCCACCTCCGAGTGGGCGGACGACCTCGTGATCGATCTCCGGTCAGGGGGTTACCAGCAGCTGGGGCCGGTTCCGGGCGCCGTCACGGTCGATGTCGTCACCCAGTATCCGGACGGCACCCGCAAGGTGGTCTCCCACTTCTCCAAGCACCACAAGGGGCTCCTCGCCCGATCGCTCGCGACCTCACGCGCGGAGATGACGGACATACCGGCGCTACTGCGGGTGGCCAGGCGCGCGGGGCACACCCTCGAGCACGACTCGGCCACCACCCTGACGATGGTGACCCTCCCCTAGAGAGCCACCTCAGGCCCGGGTCAGGAACTGTGGGAGCCCGGCGACCGCGCCGACCACGACGATCGCCGGTGGCCGTACGTCACGGCCGGCCAGGGTGTCCGCCATGGTCCCGAGGGTGCACCGGTGCGTCATCTGACCGTCGAGGCTTCCGTCCACGATGATCGCGGCGGGCGTGTCCGCCGACCGCCCACCGGCCATGAGCGACTCCGCAATGGCCGGGGAGTTCTTGACCCCCATGAGGATGACCAGCGTCCCCCGCATCCGTGCCAGGGCCTCCCAGTCGATCAGAGAGCCCGGGTGGCCCGGCGGTAGATGACCCGAGACGATGGTGACCTCATGGGTCATGCCGCGGTTGCTCACGGGGATCCCCGCCAGAGCGGGGACGCTGAGCGCGCTGGACACCCCGGGGACGACGCTGCAGGGGATCCCGGCCTCCGCGCAGGCCTGTGCCTCCTCGTATCCCCGCCCGTAGAGGAACGGGTCGCCGCCCTTGAGCCGGACGACGAACTTGCCCTCCCGCGCCCGGTCCACGAGCACCTGGTTGATGGCGTCCTGGGCCATGGACCTGCCGTACGGGATCTTGGCCGCGTCGACGATCTCCACGTTCGGACGCAGCTCCCCCAGCGGCCGCTGGGGCGCGAGCCGGTCGGCCACCACGACGTCGGCGCGCGAGAGCAGATTTCTGCCGCGCACCGTCATGAGGTCGTCTGCTCCCGGGCCACCGCCGACCAGCGCGACCGTGCCCCGCAGCTCCTCCTCGGCGTCCGGCGTCCCGGCGCTCGCGCCGTCCAGCGCGCGGGCCACGACGTCGCGGGCCTCTGCGGTACGCGCCCGGTCGCCGGTGAGCACCGCGACCAGCATCTCGTCGCGGCGGACGACCGCAGGCGTCACCGCGGTGCCGGAGTGGACGGCGTCCGACCGCACGCAGAAGGTGCGGTCCTGTTCCGCCTCCGCCGCGACTCTCGCGTTGACCAGCGAGTCCTTGGTGGCCGCCACCACGTACCAGGCACCGTCGAGGTCGCCCGAGCGGAACTCGCGGGCCTCCCAGCGGATCCGCCCGGAGTCGACCAGCCCCTGCAGCGTCGGTGTGATCTCAGGACTCACCAGGTGGACGACGGCACCGGAGTCCAGGAGCACGGGAATCCGCCGCTGGGCCACCGATCCACCGCCGATCACCACGACCCGGCGGCCTTCGAGGTCCAGGCCGACGGGGTACGGGTTCACGGGCCGGATCATGCCGCCGATCCTATCGGCCACCGGTGGCCGGGACCGCCTCGCCCCCGGGGGCCCGAACAGGCGATCCCCCGGCCGCGATGGCGCGGCGACCGGGGGATGGCGGGGTCGTTCGTGGCGGGTCCGGCCCGGCGTCAGACCTTCTGGTCGAGCTTGAGTGTGCGGGTCGACCGCTCGAACTGCTCGGCGAACAGACTCGGTTCGGCGGCCAGGTCGCGCCCGAGCGACGGGATCATCTCCTCGAGCGCGGGCTTCCAGTCGGCGAACCGGCTCGGGAAGCAACGCTGGAGCACGTCGACCATCGCGTCGACCGCCGTGGAGGCACCGGGGGACGCGCCCAGCAGACCGGCGATCGATCCGTCGGCCGCGTTGACCACCGCGGTCCCGAACTCGAGGGTGCCACCGCGACCGTTGGGCTTGATCACCTGGACGCGCTGCCCGGCGACGACCTTCTCCCACTCACCGTCCTGCGCGGACGGGACGAAGTCGCGGAGCGCGTCGACGCGCGCGCCGTGATTCTTGGCCAACTCGGTGATGAGGTACTTGACCAGACCCATCTCCGTGAGTCCGATGTTGGCCATGGGCAACAGATTGCCCGGCCGGACGCTCGAGGGCAGGTCCAGCCAACTGCCCATCTTGAGGAACTTCGGGGTCCATCCAGCGAACGGGCCGAAGAGCAGGCCCTTCTTGCCGTCGATGACGCGGGTGTCGAGGTGCGGCACCGACATCGGAGGCGCACCGACCGACGCCTGACTGTAGACCTTGGCCTGGTGCTGATCGACGAGGTCGGGATTGGTGCAGCGGAGCCACTGGCCACCGACGGGGAACCCGCCGATGCCCTTGATCTCCGGGATCCCTGACTTCTGCAGCAGGTGCAGCGCCCCGCCGCCCGCACCGACGAAGACGAACTTCGCGTCCACCGTGCGCTCGTCCCCGGTGTGGCGGTTGGCCACGGTCAGCCGCCAGGTCCCGTCGGTGTTGCGCTCGAGGTCCTTGACCTGGTTCTGGTAGTGGACCTCGGTGCCGGTCCTGGTCAGATACTTGACGAACTGCCGGGTGAGGGCGCCGAAGTTCACATCGGTGCCGTTGTCGAAATAGCTGAGGGCGAAGGGTTGCTCCGGGGAACGGCCCCTGGCCATGAGGGGGACGCGACGTTCGAGCTCTCCGAAGTCCGTGGTGTGGCCCATCCCGGGGAACAGGGGGTGACCCGCGAGCTTGTCGTACCGCTTCTGCAGGTACGCCTGGCCGGCCTCGCCGGAGACGAAACTCATGTGCGGGACCGGGCGGATCCACTCCGTCGGGTCACCGAGGATCGTGTTCTCCACGGCATAGGACCAGAACTGCCGGGAGACCTGGAACTTCTCGTTGACGCTGACGGCCTTGGAGATGTCCACGTCGCCGTCGGCGGTCTTGGGCGAGTAGTTGAGCTCGCAGAGCGCGGAGTGACCGGTGCCGGCGTTGTTCCACGCATCGGACGACTCCAGCGCGGGGCCCTCGAGTCGCTCGAAGATCTCGATCTGCCAGTCGGGCTGGAGGCGACGCAGGAGAGCACCGAGCGTCGCGCTCATGGTGCCCGCGCCGATGAGCGCCACATCAGTCGTTCCGTGCTTTGCCACCTGGTCTGAAGTCACCGGCTACCCTCGCTATTTGGTCGTGGACCCGAATCGGACACGTCACGGGCCCGTCCTGGGACCCCGCGTCCACCGGGTCCCAAGACTACTCACCGGGCCGCCCCCTCGGCACACCGGACTAGGGTGGTCGTCGTGTCTCCGCCCTCCCCCGATGCCGTCGCCCCCACCGGATCCGATGCGCGGTGGATCCCGGACCTGCTGGGGCCGTCCTACCGGCGACTCGAGCTGCCGCTCGGGACCGATCCGGACGGTGAGGGACCCATCTCCGCCACCCTGGTCCGGCACGAGGACTCACCGGATCAGCCTGTCGCGGCGCTGCTGGTGGTCCACGGACTGTCCGACTACTTCTTCCACACCCACCTCGCCGAGTTCCTCGCCGACCGGGGGATCGCCACCTATGGGGTGGACCTGCGCAAGTGCGGTCGCTCCAGGCGGGACGGACTGACGCCGCACTTCATCACCGACCTCGAGAGATACGACGAGGAACTCGACCAGGCGCTGGACGTGATCACCGCCGACCACCCGGGCCTGCCGGTCCTCGTGGCCGCGCACTCGACCGGGGGGCTCGTGGTGCCGTTGTGGCTCGCCCGACGCCGGGACAGGGGCGCGCTCGATCCCGTCGTGGGGCTGGTCCTGAACTCTCCCTGGTTCCAACTCGACCTGCCCGACCGCGCGCGCCGGCTGGTGGACCCGGTCATCCGTGCCCTCGGTTCCGCCAGGCCCTATTATCGGCTCCCGCTGAAGACCTCGGACCGGTACGTGGTGAGCACCCATATCGACCACGACGGGGACTTCCACTTCGACACCGAGCTCAAACCCCCGGGTGGGGTGGGGGTCCGGGCCGGCTGGCTCGCGGCCGTCCGCCGCGCGCAGAAGCGCCTGCAGGCAGGGGTCGATCTTCCGCTGCCGGTCCTCCTGCTACGGTCCACGGCCTCCTCAGTGGGCACCCACCGCGGCGACGGGGTGCTCGACGTCGACACCGACCTGATCCTGGACGTGCGCTCGATGGAGCGGTTCGCCGACCGGGTCTCGCACCAGGTCACGGACATCCCCGTCGACGGCGCCCGACACGACGTGTTCCTCTCCCGCGCGGACGTGCTCGAGGTGGTCTTCCGACACCTCGGCGACTGGTTGGACCAGACCCTCGCACCCCACACCAAGGAGTCCTGACGACAATGACCCAGACCCCCTCCCGTCACTTCGACCTCGTCGTGATCGGTACCGGCAGCGGGAACTCGCTGATCGACGAGTCGTTCGCGGACAAGTCCGTGGCGATCTGCGAGAAGGGAACCTTCGGCGGGACGTGTCTCAACGTGGGCTGTATCCCCACGAAGATGTTCGTCTACGCCGCGGACACCGCCGTCTCGATCACCCACTCGAGCACGTACGGGATCGACTCCACCCTCGACGGCGTCCGGTGGCCCGACATCGTCTCGCGGGTGTTCGATCGTCGGATCGACCCCATCGCCTCGAGCGGTGAGGACTACCGGCGGAACCGGTGCGACAACGTCACGGTGTACGACGGTCACGCGAGGTTCGTGGGTCCGCGCACCATCGACACGGGGACCGGGGAGATCATCACGGCCGACTCCGTGGTGATCGCCGCGGGGGCCCGACCCCTGATCCCCCGGATCGTCACCGACGCCGGTGTCGACTACTACACCAGCGACGACGTCATGAGGATCCCCGAGCTTCCCAGGTCGATGGTGATCCAGGGCTCCGGCTTCATCGCGTGCGAGTTCGCGCACGTGTTCTCGGCTCTCGGCGTCGAGGTGACCGTGATCGGCCGGTCGGACGTCCTGCTCAAGCACGTGGACCGGGAACTGGCGGAGCGGTTCACCGACCAGGCCCGACGGAGGTGGGACGTCCGGCTCGGACAGCAGATCACCACGATGACCGCGACCGGCGCGGACCGGCGCGGCGTCGAGGTCACCTTCGAGGACGGGTCGACCTGCTCCGGCGACGCGCTCCTGGTGGCGACCGGCCGGATCCCCAACGGCGACCTCCTGGGACTCGAGGCGGCCGGTGTGGAGATGGACATCGAGCGGGTCCGGGTCGACGAGTACGGCCGCACCACCGCCGACGGCGTGTGGGCCCTCGGGGACGTGAGTTCGCCGTACCAGCTCAAGCACGTGGCCAATCACGAGCAGCGGGTGGTCGGGCACAACCTGCGAAACCCGGACGACCTCCATCCCGTGAACCACCGACACGTCCCCTGGGCGGTGTTCACCTGGCCGCAGATCGCCTCGGTGGGTCTGACGGAGGCCGAGGCCCGGGAGGCGGGATTCGACATCACGGTGAAGGTCCAGGACTACGGCGACGTGGCGTACGGCTGGGCCATGGAGGACTCGGTCGGCTGCTGCAAGCTCATCGCTGACCGGGCAACCGGACTACTCGTGGGCGCCCACATCATGGGCGCCCACGCGCCGTCCCTCATCCAGATCCTCATCCAGGCCATGGAGTTCGAGATCACCGTCCCCGAGCTCGCGCGTCGTCAGTACTGGATCCACCCCGCGATGGCCGAGGTGGTCGAGAACGCACTGCTGGGTCTGGACTTCCCGGACCGGGGCTTCTGAGCCGACGTCAGGGCCACGGCCCTGACCACGCGGAGTCAGCCCCCGCTCGGCACCGTCAGCACCTCGACGCCGTCCTGCGTGACCAGCACGGTGTGTTCGAACTGAGCGGTCCACGCCTTGTCCGCCGTGGTGACGGTCCAGTCGTCGTCCCAGACGTCGAACCCGGGACCACCCAGGGAGATCATCGGCTCCACGGTCAGGGTCATACCGGGCTCGAGGACCTCGGTCCGCGACGGGTCGTCGTAGTGGAGCACCACCAGGCCGTTGTGGAACGTCGGCCCCACCCCGTGGCCGGTGAACTCCCGGACGACCGTGTAGTCGAACCGACGTGCGTAGGACTCGATGACGCGCCCGATCACGTTGACCTCCCGGCCGGGCCGGATGGCCCTGATCCCCCGGTCCATGGCCTCCCTGGTCCGCTCGACCAACAGCCTGTTCTCCTCCGAGACGTCGCCGGCCAGGAACGTGGCGTTGGTGTCACCGTGCACCCCGTCGATGAAGGCGGTGACGTCGATGTTGACGATGTCACCGTCCATGATCACCGTGGTGTCCGGGATGCCGTGGCAGATCACCTCGTTGAGAGAGACGCAGCTGGACTTGGGGAAGGCCTTGTACCCCAGGGTCGACGGGTAGGCGCCGTGATCGCACATGTACTCGTGGGCGATCCGGTCGATCTCGTCGGTGGTGACGCCGGGCGCCACCGCTCGTCCCGCCACGGCGAGGGCGTCGGCCGCTATGGTGCACGCGGTGCGCATCGACTCGATCACCTCAGGGGTCTGCACCCACGGCTCACCGTTCGCCTCGTCGACGCGGTCGCGCCAGACGTACTCCGGCCGTGGGATCGACTCGGGCACCGTCCGGATCGGGGTGGGTTCACCGGGGACGAGGGGCTGGCGGGTCGGGGTGGTCATGGTCTCCAGGATAGGGCCGCTCGCGCGACCGGAGTGGTCCGGGAGGTCACAGCAGGACCGTCGCGTAGTCGACGGCGTCGGTCATCCCGACCCGGCGGTAGGTCGCTCGGGCGGCGGTGTTGGATCCGTTGACGACGAGCGACGGGGTCAGCCGGCGGGCCTGGAGGGCGGAACACACCGCGGCGATACCCCCGGTTCCGAGCCCTGCTCCCCTGCGCTCGGGTCGGACCCAGACCCCCTGGATCTGCGCCGACCACGACGAGACCGCCGCGACGTCGGCCTTGAAGAACACCTCGCCGCGGTCGACCCCGATCCACGTCCTACCCCTGGCCAGGGAACGCGCTACCCGGCGCCGGAACGGGATCCCCGAACCCACCGCGAACGGATCGGAACCCAGCTCCTCGCGGTACATCGCCGCCGCGGCGGCGAGGACCGGCTCGAACTCGACCAGGGTCGCGGCCCGGACGCCGCCGAGCACGAGGGCCCGGTCCACCGGGCGGCGTAGGGACATCAGGTGCTGCGCATCCCGGTAGTCCCTGTGCGGACCCCAGCAGACGCCGAGGGCATCCCACAGTGCGGAGACCTGCTCCCGTCGCCCGTGGACGGACATCGGACCGACACCCAGCCCCGCCACGGCGGCTCCGAGCGCGCGGTGATCGTGTGCGTCACCGCGCAGGGGCAGGACCGAGCTCCCCACGAACACCAACGACCTCTCGGGGCCGCCCAGGGTGAGGAACCTGCCCTCCGGCCCGGGGACCGCACCGGAGGTGGCGAACTTCTCCGCCGCGGGACACGACACCAGCGGATCGGACTCGAGGACAGCGAGGAGTGCGCGGGCCTCTCCTGGGCCCACCCCGCGGCATCCGCCGGTCGCTGCCGCGGGCGCGGCCGTATCGGTCATGGCCTATCGCGTGACCTTGACCTGGGGGCCCTGTCCGGCGACGGCCTCCCCGACGGGCTCGCCCATCTCCTCCGCGATCCGCATGGCCTCCTCGATGAGGGTCTCGACGATCACCGCCTCCGGGACGGTCTTGATGACCTCGCCCTTGACGAAGATCTGGCCCTTCCCGTTACCCGAGGCCACACCCAGATCCGCCTCACGCGCCTCACCGGGCCCGTTGACCACGCACCCCATGACCGCGACCCGCAGCGGGACGCTCATCCCCTCGAGTCCGGCGGTGACCTCGTCGGCGAGCTTGTAGACGTCCACCTGGGCGCGCCCACACGACGGACAGGAGACGATCTCGAGCTTGCGGGGACGCAGGTTCAGGGACTGCAGGATCTGCGAACCGACCTTGATCTCCTCCACCGGCGGCGCGGAGAGGGAGACCCGGATGGTGTCGCCGATCCCCTCCGACAGCAGTGCCCCGAACGCGACAGCGGACTTGATGGTGCCCTGGAACGCGGGCCCGGCCTCGGTGACCCCGAGGTGGAGTGGGTAGTCGCTCTTCGACGCGAGCTGACGGTAGGCCTCCACCATGATCACGGGATCGTTGTGCTTGACCGAGATCTTGATGTCCCCGAACCCGTGCTCCTCGAAGAGAGAGGCCTCCCACAGCGCGGATTCCACGAGGGCCTCCGGGGTGGCCTTGCCGTACTTGGCGAGCAGTCGTGGGTCGAGGGACCCCGCGTTCACCCCGATCCGGATGGGTATGCCGGCCGCACCGGCCGCTTTCGCGACCTCCGCGACCCGCCCGTCGAACTCCTTGATGTTCCCCGGGTTGACCCGCACCGCCGCACATCCGGCGTCGATCGCGGCGAAGATGTACTTGGGCTGGAAGTGGATGTCCGCGATGACGGGGATCGGCGACTTGCGGGCGATCGTCGACAGGGCGTCGGCGTCCTCCTGGCGGGGGCATGCCACGCGGACGATGTCACAGCCCGACGCCGTGAGTTCGGCGATCTGTTGAAGCGTGGCGTTGACGTCGTGGGTCTTGGTGGTGGTCATGGACTGGACCGACACCGGATGATCGCTGCCCACACCGACCGGGCCCACGGCCAGTTGACGCGTCCTGCGACGCGGCGCGAGCACCGGCGGCGGACCGTCTGGCATACCCAGACCGACGGGGATGGAGGAGGAGTCGTTCACAACAGGGCCTTCCGTAGGAGTCACAGCCGGGTGCACGCTGATCGGCGTCCGCCATTATCCGCGTTCCGGGGCGCGGGGGCGAGAACCGGAGTCCGCGTGCTCATCCCGTCAGCAATATGGGGTTGACGAAGTCCGCGGTGATGACGATGGCGGACACGCCGATCAACAGCACGAACACGCCGATCGTGAGCGGCGCGAGCTTCTCGTAGTCGGCCGGCCCGCCCGGCGCCAGGCCGCGGAGTCGTCTCAGTGCGTCCCGGATCTTCTCGTAGAACACCACCGCGATGTGTCCACCGTCGAACGGGGTGAGCGGGACCAGGTTGAACGCCCCGAGGAACAGGTTCAGCCCGGCGAGGAAAAGCAGGAAGAGCCACCATGCTCCCTGTTCTGCCGCCTGGCCGCCGATGTGGCTCGCGCCCACAACCGAGACGGGCGAGTCCTCGGCCCGCTCGGCACCGAAGATCGACGCCGCCACCGCCGGGATCTTGGACGGGAACGAGATGAGCCCCTCGATCGTGGCCTCGATCATCTCCCCGGTGAAGACGAAGGTCGCCGGGACGGCTCCGAGCGCATCGTAGGTGTGGACCGACTGATAGGCGGGATCGTCGAGGATCTCCGCGGGGATGCCGTCCTCGGACAGTCGCACCCCCAGCGCACCCCTCGCCTGGCCCCCCTCGGAGGACGAGGTCAGGCTCGCCGTCGTCGTCAGGGTGTCCCCCGCCCTGTCCACCGTCACCGGCACGGTCTGGCCGGGACGCGCGGAGACCACCTCGGACAGGTCGGACCAGGAGTTCACGGGCTGTCCGTCCACGGACGTGATCCGGTCGCCGGGCAGGATCCCCGCCTCGCCCGCGGGGCCGAGCCCGACCCCACACCGGTCCGCCGACGCGCAGGTGTCGCCCACCACCGCCGCGACCTGATCGGTCGGGATCGGCTGGACATCCCTGTTGACCAGCCCCCACCCCAGGGCCACCGTGTAGAAGAGCGCGATCGCCAGGACGATGTTCATGAAGGGGCCGGCCAGCAGGACCGCCACGCGCTTCCACCACGCCTGACGCCACATGGCCTTCGGTTCGTCCTCCGGGGCCAGTTCGTCGTACGCGGTCATCCCGGCGATGTCGCAGAACCCGCCCAGCGGGACCGCCTTGAGGCCGTACTCGATCCCGCCGCGCCGCACCGACCACAGTGTCGGCCCGAAACCGACGAAGAATCGACGGACCTTCATGCCCGACCACTGCGCCACTCTCATGTGCCCGTACTCGTGGAGCACGATCGACACCATGATCCCGAGTGCGAAGAGCACGATCCCGAGCACCATCACGGCTCAGCCCTCCCGACCCGCGACGAGGGCGGCGGCGTGCCGTCGCGCCCAGGATTCCGCCGCCGTCACGTCGTCCAGATCGCGGGGATCGGACGACCACTCGTCCGCCGCCCCGACCGTCTCCGCCACCACGTCGACGATCTCGGTGAAGCCGATCCTGCCGTCGAGGAAGGCCGGCGCGGCCTCCTCGTTGGCGGCGTTGAACACCGCCGTCCGCAGCCCCCCCGCCGATCCCGCCCCGCGGGCCACGGAGATCGCCGGGAACGTCTGCTCGTCCACGGGCTCGAACGTCCAGGTGTGGGAGGCGGAGAAGTCCAGGGGGGTCGTGGCACCGGGGATCCGGTCCGGCCACCCGAGGGCCAGCGCGATGGGCAATTTCATCGAAGGAGGAGAAGCCTTGGCGATCGTGGCGCCGTCGACGAAGGTCACGGCCGAATGCACCACCGACTGCGGGTGGACGGTCACCTCGATCCTGTCGTAGGGCACCCCGAACAGCAGATGCGCCTCGATGAGCTCGAGCGCCTTGTTGACCAGGGTGGCCGAGTTGAGCGTGATCATCCGCCCCATCGCCCAGGTGGGGTGCTGTAGTGCCTGCTCGGCGGTGACGTCCGCGAGCTGAGCGCGCGTCCTGCCGCGGAACGGACCTCCCGACGCGGTGAGCACCAGTCCCGCGACCTCGTCCGCCGTGCCCGAGCGCAGGCACTGCGCCATGGCCGAGTGCTCGGAGTCAACGGGCACCAGCTGCCCCGGAGCAGCGGCGCCGGTGACCAGCGCACCGCCGGCGACGAGGGACTCCTTGTTGGCCAACGCCAGACGGGCGCCGGTCCCCAGCGCCGCGAGGGTGGGGCCGAGGCCGATCGAGCCGTCGATGCCGTTGAGCACGACGTCCGCCTCCACCGCCCCGACCAGCTCGGTCGCGGCCCCCGGTCCCTCGAAGACTGCCAGCTCCGGGAACTCCGCCCGGATACGCGCGGCTCCGGCGGGATCGGAGACGGCGACGTGTCCGACGCCCGTGGCGGCGATCTGGTCGCCGAGCAGCCCCACCCGACCGCCGCCCGCGGCCAGGCCCACCACGTCGAACCGGCCGGGACCGGCCCCGGAGGTCACCTCCAGTGCCTGGGTACCGATCGAACCGGTGCTTCCGAGGATGAGAACGCGCGTGGTCACCTCGTCATTGTCCACGTCCGGAGCCCCCGGCGCCGCATCGCGTGGTCCGGTCCTGCCCAGATGCGGGCGGGTTACCCACAGTCCCGCACCGGGCGTGTGCCAGACTGGACGCGATGTCGGCGGCCCGCGGGGCTGCCAGCGAGCCGTGAGGAGAACCGGGGAGCATGAGCGCGGACGGGCACCACACCAGCAAGGAAATCGTCGTGGGGGGCATCAGCTCGCTGGACGAGCCCTCCGTCGAATGGGGCTGGCACCAGCACAGCAGGAAGGTCGGCCTCGCCGTGGGCGGCTTCTTCGTGCTGTTCCTCCTGGCCATGCTCTTCGGCAACCACATCGGCCGGGTCGAGGACATCTGGGTGGTCGCCATCGCGCTCTTCCTCGCCGCCTGGATGTTCCACTCGCTGCGCCCGAAGAAGGACGACAGCCTGAAGAAGTCCAAGGTGTACGAGGTGCCCGCCGATCACTACTCTGTAGTCGGCGCCGCGGCGTCCGGCGCGGTCGGGACCGCTCCCGCCAAGCGCTGAGAGCACCTGCACGACGAGGCCGCCGCCCGCATTGTCCGCGGGCGGCGGCCTCGTCTGTGGTCTGGGCCGGCTGGCCTCACCTCGCGAGCCTCACCCCCGGGCTCTCACTGCTCAGCGTTCATTCCTCAGCGGCGAGTTGGCCGCAGGCGGCCGCGATCTCCTGCCCCCGGGTGTCCCTGACGGTGCAGGACACCCCGGACTGCCGAACCGCCGCCACGAACGCGTCCTGCTGGTGCTTCGGGCTGGCGTCCCACTCACTGCCCGGAGTCGGGTTGAGCGGGATCAGGTTCACATGAGCCATGGGCCCGAGCCGCTGGGTGAGCAGCCGACCCAACATCTCCCCGCGCCAGGTCTGGTCGTTGACGTCGCGGATGAGCGCGTATTCGATCGACACGCGACGACCCGTGGCGTCGGCGTAGTGCCGCGCGGCGTCCATGACCTCGGTGACGGGCCACCTGTTGTTGACGGGGACCAGGGTGTCGCGCAGTTCGTCGTCGGGAGTGTGCAGGGACACCGCCAGGGTGACGTGCAGCCCCTCCTCCGCGAGCCGGTGGATGGCGGGCACCACTCCCACGGTCGACACCGTGACCGACCGCTGAGACAGTCCGAACCCGGATGGCGGCGGGGAGACGATCCCCCGGACCGCGGTGAGAACCCGCTTGTAGTTGGCCAGCGGCTCCCCCATCCCCATGAACACCACGTTGGACAGTCGGCCCGGCCCCCCGGGGACCTCACCGTCCCGCATGGCCCGGGCCGCTTCCCTGACCTGTTCGAGGATCTCGGCGGCCGAGAGATTGCGCTGGAGGCCGGCCTGCCCGGTTGCACAGAACGGGCACGCCATTCCACACCCGGCCTGGCTCGAGATACACAGCGTGGCGCGATCGGGGTAACGCATGAGGACGCTCTCGACCAGTGAGCCGTCGTGGAGTTTCCACAGCGTCTTGCGCGTGGTGCCCCCGTCCGCCTCGATGTGCCGGACGGAGGAGGCCAGGCGCGGGAACAGCTCCGAACCGATCTGCTCGCGCAGACCGGCCGGCAGATCTGTCATCGCACCCGGATCTGCCTCGAGGCGACCGAAGTACTGGTTGGCGAGCTGCTTGCCCCGGAACGCGGGGACCCCGAGTTCGCCCATCGCCTCGGCCCGGCCCGCGGCGTCGAGATCTGCGAAGTGACGAGGGGGAAGACCCCGCCGGGGGGCGTCGAAGACGAGGGGTAGTGGCTCAACCATGATGGGTGCCATTGTGTCAGAAACCGGTCTGCACGACACACCGCCAGCGGATGCCGCGGGCCGGGCGGAGGGAATAGAGTCCTGGCATGCCCACGCGTTCGCACGAACCAGTTGATCCCCAGCACACCGAGCACACCGCCGGAGCGGGGGAGATCGCGCCGGTCGAGGACACCCACGCCTCGGCTCCTGCGACGGTCCCCGCCGAGGACCCACGCGGCGGTCGCGGGACCCACGACGACGTCATGGACACCCACGGCGGCAAGCTGGGGTCGGCCTGGGTGGGACTGGTCCTCGGCGCCCTGGTGACGATCCTGTTGTTGATCTTCATCGCGCAGAACACCACGTCCACGGACGTCCGCTACCTCGGCCTCGAGTTCAGCCTCCCGTTGGGGGTGCTGATCCTGTTCGCCGCGATCGCCGGGGCGCTGATCATGGCCCTGTTCGCCGGGTTCCGCATCCTTCAGCTGCGGATGCGTGCCCGCCGGGCGCGAAAGGTCGGCGCCCGGGGGCACTGACCTGCCCGCGGTGCCGGGTGCGGTCAGGTCGGGACGACGAAGGTGAAGATGATCCACACCACGACGGCGGTGGGCAGGACCGAGTCCAGGCGGTCCATGAACCCGCCGTGACCCGGCAGCATGGTACCCATGTCCTTGATCCCGAGGTCCCGCTTGACCTGCGATTCGATGAGGTCGCCCAGGGTCGCGGTGAACACGGTGAGGACGCCCAACAGAACGCCCTTGAAGACGTTGTCGTCGAACAACAACACCACGACGAGCGCACCACCGACGATGGCGAACACCATCGAGCCGGCGAAGCCCTCCCACGACTTCTTGGGGCTCACCGCGGGCGCCATCGGATGCTTGCCGAACAGCACGCCGGTGACGTATCCCCCGACGTCCGAACACACGACCAACAGGATCAGGGCGACGACCCGCTGGGCCCCGAAGTCGCCATCCGCGAGCATGGCCCCGAGAGAGCCCGGGACCGCGATCCACACGAGGACGAAGACGGCGACCGAGACGTCACGGAGATAGTTCTGCGGCGCCGTGGTAAGGCCCGCCATCAACAGCCGCCAGACCAGGACCAGAACCGTCGTGGCGGCGAACGCCGCGAAGGCACCCCTGGCCCCGGCGAAGAACCCGGCCCAGACCATCGCCTGCCCGCCCAGGAGCAGAGGCACGAGCGGGAGCCGGAACTGGGCTTGCCGCAGCCGCTTGAACACCTCCCAGGTCCCGATGGCCACCGCGCCTGCGGCGACCAGGTACCAGGCCCGGGGGTTGAACGCGATGCTCGCGATCACCAGAGCCCCGAGCCCGACGCCCACCGGGATGGCGCGGGTCAGGTCCCTTCCCGCCCGCGACGGCGGAGCAGCGGCCGCGGCTGTGGGCCCGGGTGGGCCGGGCGGGGCGGTGTCCACGGCATTCTCCTCGGATCTCGGTGGTCGGTCGGCGGGTGCGTCGGTGGTCACACCTCCATGAGCTCGCCTTCCTTGCCCTTGACGAGCTCGTCCACGTCGGCCACGTACCGATGGGTGAGCTTGTCGAGCTCCTTCTCGGCGGCGTTGACCTCGTCCTCGCCGGCCTCGCCGTCCTTGACGATGCGCTTGAGTTCATCCATCGCCTTGCGACGGACACCGCGCAGTGCGATGCGGCCGTCCTCCGCCTTCGACTTGGCCTGCTTGACCAGGTCGCGGCGCCGCTCCTCGGTGAGCTGCGGAACCGTCACGCGGAGGACCTGGCCGTCGTTGGTCGGATTGACGCCGAGATCGGAATTGCGGATGGCGTTCTCGATCGGACCGATCTGGGACATCTCGTACGGCTTGATGATGAGCATCCGGGGTTCGGGTACCGAGATACTCGCCATCTGGGTGATGGGGGTCAGGGTCCCGTAGTACTCGCACAGCACCCGGTTGAACATGCCGGGGTTGGCGCGACCGGTGCGGATGCCGGCGAGCTCGTCACGGACGTGCTCGACTGCCTTCTCCATCTTCTCCTCGGCCTCGAGCAGGGTGTCGTCGATCATGTGGTGTCTTCCGTTCTCTACGTGAGTGAGGTGGGCGGGCCCTGCGCCTCAGGCCGGGCTGCTGACGAGGGTTCCGATCTCCTCACCGGCGACGGCGCGCGCGATGTTGCCCTCGGTGAGGAGGTTGAAGACCAGGATGGGCATCTTGTTGTCCATGCAGAGGCTGAACGCGGTCGTGTCGGCGACCTTCAGTCCCCGTTCCAGGCACTCGCGGTGCTCGATCCGTGCGAAGAGTTCGGCCTCGGGGTTGGTCCGCGGGTCGTCGGAGTAGACCCCGTCGACGGCCTTGGCCATCAACAGCACCTCGGCCTTGATCTCGAGCGCCCGTTGGGCGGCTGTCGTGTCCGTGGAGAAGTAGGGCATTCCCATGCCGGCGCCGAAGATCACCACACGCCCCTTCTCCAGATGCCTCTCAGCACGAAGGGGGATGTACGGTTCCGCGACCTGACCCATGTGGATGGCGGTCTGCACCCGCGTGGACACGCCCTCCTGCTCGAGGAAGTCCTGCAGCGCCAGACAGTTCATGACGGTGCCGAGCATCCCCATGTAGTCGCTTCGTGCGCGGTCGAGGCCACGCTGCTGCAACTGGGCGCCGCGGAAGAAGTTCCCGCCGCCGATGACGATCGCGATCTGCGCGCCGGTGCGGGACACCTCGGCGATCTGCCTGGCGACCGACTGGACCACATCGGGGTCGATCCCCACGCCGCCCCCGCCGAACATCTCTCCGCCCAGCTTGAGCATCACACGCTTGTAGCCGTCCCGCGGGTCGGTCATCGCTCTCCTCGTCCCGGACGGATCACGCCCGTCTCGTGCGTCAACGCCCCCGACGCCGTCGTCGAGAGGCCGTACGGCCCTTGGTGGGACCTCGTCTATTCTGCCCTATCGCCCAGGGCGCCACACCGCACCCCGCGCGTTCGGAGACGGCAGCCGTCCGACATACGCCGACGGCGGCACCCGGGAGCCGGGTGCCGCCGTCGGACAAGGATCCGCCACCGCGGATACCAGGGGTGGATCAGGCCTGGCCGACCTCGAAACGGAGGAAGGCCGTCACCGTGGCGCCGGCCTCGGTGAGGAGAGCGCCGACAGTCTTCTTGCTGTCGGTGACGGACGGCTGGTCCAGCAGGACGACGTCCTTGTAGAAGCCGTTGAGACGACCCTCGACGATCTTCTGCAGAGCCTGCTCCGGCTTGCCCTCCTCGCGGGCGGTGGCCTCGGCGATCTCGCGCTCCTTGGCCACGATGTCGGCGGGGACCTCGTCGCGCGAGACGTACTGCGCCTTGAGCGCGGCGATCTGCATGGCGGCCGAGCGGGCGGCCGCCTCGGCGGCCTCACCCTGGCCCTCGTAGGCCACCAGGACGCCGACCGCCGGCGGGAGGTCGGAGGAGCGCTTGTGGAGGTAGACGGCGACCGGGCCGTCGAGCTTGCCCACGCGACGCAGGACCAGCTTCTCGCCCGACTTCGCGGAGAACGAGACCACCGCGTCGGCGACCGGCGAGCCGTCGAGGTCGGCGTTGTTGAGCGCGTCGAGATCGGAGATGCCCTGCGCGGCGGCGACGGCGACGATCCTGTCGGCCAGCGCGATGAACTCGGCGCTCTTCGCGACGAAGTCGGTCTCGGAGTTGAGCTCGATCATGACGCCGTCCTTGACGGCGACCAGGCCCTCGGCGGTGGTGCGCTCCGCACGCTTGCCCACATCCTTGGCGCCCTTGATGCGCAGGACCTCGACGGCCTTGTCGAAGTCGCCGTCGGTCTCCTCGAGTGCCTTCTTGCAGTCCATCATCCCGGAGCCGGTGAGCTCACGCAGACGCTTGACGTCGGCAGCGGTGTAGTTCGCCATGGTGGGGCGACCCTCCTAAAAGAGTTTCGTGATGTATCGGAAGTTGTTGGCGTCGGCCGGCGGGCGCGATCGACTCCACCCTAGACGCCGTGGCGCCGGTGGACCCCTCGCCCGCCTTCACCGACACCTCGGGCCCGGCGCCCCGGGAGATCCCCGCAGGGATCGTGGGCGGCCGGGCCCGAGGTGTTCGAGCGTTCGGAGGTCAGGCCTCGGGGGCCGGCGCCTCGGAGGTGGCGGCGGCGATCTCCTGCGCATCGGCCTCGGGGGCGTCGGCGACGGGCGACTCCGTGCCGGTGACCTGGGCGGGCGTCTCGGCGCCCTCGGCCGCGGCGGAGCCGGTCACCTGGTCGAGCTGCTCGGCCTCCCACTCGGCGAGCGGCTCGGCCTCCTCGCCGGTGGCCTTGCCGGCCTGGGAGCGGGCCTTGAGCCCCTCGGCGACGGCGGAGGCGATGACCCGGGTCAGGACGCTGACCGAACGGATCGCGTCGTCGTTGGCCGGGATCGGGTAGTCCACCAGGTCGGGATCGCAGTTGGTGTCGAGCAGGGCGACGACCGGGATGTTGAGCTTGCGAGCCTCGCCGACCGCGATGTGCTCCTTGTTGGTGTCGACGATCCACACCACGGACGGCACCTTGGTCATGTCGCGCATACCGCCGAGCGTGCGCGCCAGCTTGGTCATCTCACGCGTGAGCATGAGAATCTCCTTCTTGGTGCGACCCTCGAACCCGCCCGACTGCTCCATCGCCTCGAGTTCCTTGAGGCGGATGAGGCGCTGGTGCACGGTCTGGAAGTTGGTGAGCATGCCGCCCAGCCACCGCTGGTTGACGTACGGCATACCGACCTTGGCGGCCTCCTCGGCGATGGCCTCCTGGGCCTGCTTCTTGGTGCCGACGAACAGGACGGTGCCGCCGTGGGCGACGGTCTCCTTGACGAACTCGTACGCCTGGTCGATGTACGTCAGGGTCTGCTGCAGGTCGATGATGTAGATGCCGTTGCGGTCGGTGAAGATGAACCGCCGCATCTTCGGGTTCCAGCGACGGGTCTGGTGGCCGAAGTGGGCACCTGCGTCGAGCAGCTGCTTCATGGAGATGACTGCCATGATGGGTTGAGGGCTCGTCCGGCTTGGAAGCAGCCGGACCGCGAGGCCCTCGTCCTCGCTTTCTGTGTATCGGGTTACGCCCGTGAGACCGGGTGGTCTCGGGCCCTGGTGTCCGCAGCGGACCGAACCCCCGACGAGCAGGGGCACCTACAGGTCCGCTGTCCGGTGAAGCCGGGGCTGCTCGCCCCGGGTCCGGATGCCCCCTTGCGTGAAGGGCGCAGGACACGCGAAGTCAATCGACGTCAGTCGACCGCGTCGAAAATCATAACCCGCCTGCGCCCGCGCTCCAACACGCCTCACCAGCCGGCCCTTCTGTGGATCGTCGTCCGCCCCTTCCACAGCTTCGGCCTGAGGGCGGGCTTCACCCTGGTCCGACGGGTGTACTCACACCATGGGATCCACGAGACCGGCCACCGCGACGACGCCCTCACGCCCGACCAGGGCGTCCACTGTCGTGTCCGCAGCGGCGTTGGTGGCAGTAGTCGGGATCCTGGCGGTGGCGCCTCAGGCCGCGGCGGTCCCGGAACCTCCGCGCCGGGACCTGCGGGGGCCGCTTCCCGGGCCGGTGTCGGCGGTGAGGCCCTTCGACCCTCCCGCGCAGCGTTGGCTGTCGGGGCACCGTGGTGTCGACCTGGCGGCGCCTCCCCTCGTGGTCATCCGCGCACCTGCCGCCGGCACCGTGGTGTTCGCGGGCGCCGTGGGCGGTCGTCCGGTGCTCTCGATCGATCACGGCGGGGGGCTCCGCACGACCTACGAACCGGTCCGGGCCACCGTGCGCACCGGGGATGGCGTCACCACCGGGGACACGGTGGGACATCTTGTCGCCGGCCACGCCGGGTGTCCCGTTCAGGCGTGTCTGCACTGGGGTGCGCGCCTCGCGTCGGGAGGGCCGCCGGGTGACGACGACTACATCGACCCGCTGAGCCTTCTCTCGGTCCACGACCGGCCGATCCGCCTCAAGCCGACACTGCCCGGCGACGGGGCCGCCTGACCCGCACCGAGCTGACCCAGGCTGGGCTGACCCATGCTGAGTTGACCCACGCAGAGCCGACCGCGCAGATCCGACCCAGGCAGAGCCGACCCGGTCAGGCCCTCGGGTGGGCGCCCCGGTAGGCGGCGCGGAGCCGCTCCGCTGAGACGTGTGTGTACACCTGGGTGGTCGCCGGGGTCGAGTGGCCCAGGAGTTCCTGGACGTGGCGGAGGTCCGCGCCACCCTCGAGCAGATGGGTCGCGCTGCTGTGCCTCAGTGCGTGGGGCGAGACCTGGGGTGACCCGGGGGTGGCGGCCGTGACCTCGTTGACCGCCCGCCGCGCCGCCCGGGGGTCGAGGCGGCCCCCGCGTGCCCCCAGGAGCAGGGCCGGTCCGGAGGCGGGGGTGGCCAGCGCGGGTCGTCCTCCCTCGAGCCAGGCGCGCAGTGCCCGGTCGGCGGGCGGGCCGTAGGGGACCGCGCGCTCCCGGTCCCCCTTGCCGACCACCCTCAACAGTCGCCGCTCGGTGTCGAGATCGTCCACGTCCAGTCCGCACAGCTCGGCCACGCGGATTCCGCACGAATAGAGCAACTCCACGACCAGCCGATCCCGAAGGGCGATCGGGTCGCCCTCCGCGGCCCCGAGGTCGGCGGTCCGGATCGTCTCGGAGGCCTGGACCCGATCGAGGATCTGAGGCAGATGACGCCGAGCCCGCGGCGCCTCCAGCCGGGCCGCGACATCCATGGAAAGGACACCCCTGCGGAAGGCCCACGTACTGAACGACCGGGCGGCGGCCACGCGCCGCGCAATGGTCGACCGGGCAGCCCCGGCGCCGACCTGCGCGGCCAGCCACCCCCTCAGCGCGGGCAGGGTGAGCGATCCGGCGAGGTCGGCCGCGGTGTCCGGGCCGTCGCCGTCGGATCCGAGATGAGTGAGCAGTGCCCGCACATCGGAGCGATACGAGCGGGCGGTGGCCTCGGAGCGCGATCGTCCGGTTCTGAGATCAGTGACGTAGTCGTCGACGACGTCCTCGAGGGCGAGCGGGAGCGGGCCGTGACCGCCTGTCGCGCCATGCGTGTGCCCCATGAGAAACAATTGTCACGCCCGCCACCGTGGCGCGCAAGAATAATGCCGGCATGAGGGTTCTCACGCCACCGGGATCGTCAGCTGGACGCCGCCGTCCCCGGATCTGCGCCACCCTTCGGGACCGCGGACCGCCGCGCCCGCGGACAGTAGCCGGCCCAGTACGGCGCGGGTGACACTCGGCGCCGTCCCCGCGGATGCCGCGACCTCGGCCGGTGCGGACCCACCGGTGATGGGCAGCGCCTCCAGGACCCGCCTGGTCACGTCGTCCAACCCGTCCCAGGTGCTCGAACGCCCGTGGGGCGGGTCGGCGGTCTCCCCCATGTCGCCGGCCAGCTCGACCACGTCCGCCGTCCTGGTGACCAGCACCGCTCCCCTGTCCCGCGCGAGCAGATGGCACCCCACCGACGCGACCGAGGTGACCGGGCCCGGAACGACGCCCACAGGACGGTCCAGGGCAGCCGCCCACGCCGCGGTGCTCAGCGCGCCGCTGCGGGCGGCCGCCTCGACCACCACCGTCGCCCTGCCCAGAGCCGCGATGAGCCTGTTCCGGTCGAGGAACCGGTACCGGGTCACCCCGGTACCCGGAGCCTGAGCCGAGACCACCGCGCCGGACTCCGCGACCGCCTGCAGCATTCCGTCGTTGCCGCGGGGATAGAACCGGTCCACTCCCCCGGCGAGGACCGCGATCGTGCTCCCGCCCGCACCGAGGACCGCACGATGGGCTGCCGCGTCGATCCCGAACGCGCCGCCGGAGACCACCGTGAACCCCTCCGCGCAGACGCCGGAGGCGAGGTCGGCGGTGACCGCTCTCCCATACGAGGTGGGGGCACGGGTACCCACCACGGCGACGGATCTCCCGAGCGTCCGCAAGGGATCCGCGGCACCCCGCCACCACAGGCCCAGTGGGCGCAGCGCCGTGGCCACCCCGCCCCGGCCGCCGGTCCGCAGCCACCTCGGCCTGTCCAACGGTTCGAGGGCCTGCGCGGGCCACCCCGGGTCCCCGGGAACCACCAGGCGTGCGCCGACCTCGCCGGCGGCCTCCATGAGCGCCGCACCGTCCACCCGGTCACGGCGGGACTCCGACTGCTCAGCCAGCCTGGCCGGCACCCGGCCGGACCGGATGCGGTCACCGGCCTCCACCGGCCCGACCCGGTCCACCAGATCCCACAGTTCCGCCGTCGGGCGTTCGGTCACCGCCCCCAGGTACGCGTACGCCCTCCGAACCTCCGGCGCCACCACCATGTCGTCCTCACCGACCATCAGTCCTCCCCCCTCAAGACCAGCGCTTCGGACACGTGTGCCTCCCCGGGCACCCCGGCACCGTCGAGATCCGCGACCGTCCACGCCAACCGCAGGCAGCGGTCCACACCGCGGGGAGACAACACCCCGAGTGCGAGAGAGCGGTTCAGGGGGCGAAGTGCGCGCGGATCCAATCCACGCCCGGCCCGCAGTACCCTTCCGGGGACTCCGGCGTTGGTCCGCGCACCCGCGGCGCCCGGGCACGCCGCCCACCTCTCGGCGGCGGCCCTTCTCGCCGCCGCCACCCGGTCCCGCACCGCGGCGCTGTCCTCCTCCTCGCCGACCGCGAACAGCCCCGACCCCACGGGCATCGTCCGGGCCAGGATGTCCACCCGGTCGCGCAGCGGGCCGGTCAGGGCCCTTCCGTAGCGGCGCCGTGCGTCCGGAGTGCACGAACAGTCCGAGGGTCGCGGTGAGCCGCACGGGCAGTCGTTCGCCGCCATCACCAGCTGGAATCGGGCGGGGAACACCGACACCCCGTCCCGACGCGCGATCCGGACCTCCCCGTCCTCGAGTGGGGTCCGCAGGCTGTCGAGGACCCTTCCGGAGAACTCGGCGCACTCGTCCAGGAAGAGCACCCCCCGGTGCGCGAGAGTCACGGCTCCGGGCGTGGCGGTGTTGGTCCCACCGCCGACGAGCGACGCCGCCGAGGCGGTGTGATGCGGGGCGACGAACGGTGGGCGCCGGAGGAGCGGGTCATTATCCGACAGACGGCCCATCACCGAGTGGATCGCCGTGGCCTCGAGCGCGTCCCGCTCACCGAGATCCGGGAGTAGACCAGGCAGACGTCGGGCCAACATGGTCTTGCCCGTCCCGGGCGCACCCCGCAGCAGCATCGCGTGCCCACCGGCCGCCGCCACCTCGACGGCGCGACGGCAGTCGTCCTGGCCGTGCACCTCCGCCAGGTCCATTCCGTCGTCCGCATCTGCGGCGGACGGCTCCGGGGCCACGGTGACCAGGTCACCCGCACCCCGGCTCCACGTCGCCAACATGGCCAGGCACTCCACCCCCGCCGTGTCGATGCCGCCCACCAGCCTCGCCTCGGCCAGGTTGCACGCCGGGACGATCGCCCGTCGCAGACCCGCCTCTCGCGCCGCGAGCACCGCCGGGAGTACTCCGCGGACCGGCCGGATGCGCCCGTCGAGCGCCAGCTCGCCGACCAGGAGTGTGCCCTCGAACCCGCCGGCCGGGAGCTCTCCGGACGCGGTGAGCGCCCCGACCGCGAGTGCCACGTCGAACCCCGACCCGCGCTTGGGCAGGGCCGCCGGCGACAGCGAGAGCACCACCTTTCCCTTCGGCCAGGACAGGCCCGAGTTGACCACCGCCGCCCGCATCCGCTCCCTGGACTGCATGACCGCGCCGTCACCCATCCCCACGATGCTCACGCCGGGAAGCCCGCGCCCGACGTCGGCCTCGACCTCGACGAGCTGGCCGCCGATCCCCGAGAGAGTCACCGCCCACGTCCGTCCGAGCGCCATCTCAGAACACGTCCTCGAACAGCTCGAGGCGTGGACGGGAGGAGTCGGCCAGGTCTACTCCGATCACGTCAAAGCAGACCTGCCGCCAGGGACCCGGATTGGCCGCCAGCCACTCCCCCGCCAACTGGCGCAGACGGCGCCGCTTTGCGGCCGTCACCGATTCGGCCGGTGTCCCGAACCCGGTGCCGGTCCGCGTGCGGACCTCTACGAAACGCAACCGGCCCCCTGCGTCCAGGGCGACCAGGTCGAGTTCCCCCGTCCGGCTCCGCCAGTTCCGGCTGATCACCGCGCCCCCACGCGCCTCGATCAGCCCCGCGGCGTGCGCCTCCCCGATCGCCCCGGTCCGCCGGCGACCGTCGCCCCCGTGCGTGCCGGCGACCGATCCCGCCCTGTCCCCCGCCATCGCGAGCCCCTCCCCGGCAGCCCGGCCCATCCGGGCCACCGCGGCTCACCATGCCGGACGACTCCGGCCCGATCCGCTGGACACGGACCGGGCCGGGCGCTGCTTGTGGAGGCGCGGGAGGGTGTGGAGGACGAGCTGTCGAGCCCTACTCCGGGAGGCGGAGTTCGGGCTTGTCCAGCTCCTCGATGTTGACGTCCTTGAAGGTCAGGACCCGCACGTACTTGACGAAACGTGCAGGCCGGTACATATCCCACACCCAGGCGTCGGACATCCGGACGTCGAAGTAGACCTCGCCGTCCGCGGACCTCGGGATCAGTTCGACCGCGTTGGCGAGATAGAAGCGCCGCTCCGTCTCGACGACATAGGTGAACTGGCCGACGATGTCGCGGTACTCGCGGTACAGCGAGAGCTCCATCTCGGTCTCGTAGTTCTCCAGATCCTCGGCGCTCATCTAGTGCTGCTCCTCGAATGCGCCTGGGCGGCGCGACGGACGTTGGCGTACGACATCCGGTGGATGTCGCTGGGACCGAGCTGCTCGATCGCCCTGGCGTGACCCGGGGTGCTGTACCCCTTGTGGGCGGCGAAACCGTAGCCCGGGTACCTCGGGTCGAGGTCCACCATAATCCGATCCCGGGTGACCTTTGCGAGGACACTCGCGGCGGCGATCGATGCGACGACCTCGTCGCCCCCGATCACCGCGGTGGACTGGCATCCGAGCCCGTCCACGGCGAACCCGTCGGTCAGGACGAAGCCCGGCGGCGGGTCGAGGGCTGCCACCGCGCGGCGCATTCCCTCGAGGTTGCACCGGTGGACCCCGCGCTCGTCTATGCGGTCCGGTTCGATCACCACCACGGACGCCGCGACGGCTCTGCGCAACACCGCGTCGTGGAGGCGCTCCCGGGTCGCGGGAGACAGCTTCTTGGAGTCGTCCAGGTCGGCGAGATCCGCCGTGAGACGGCCACCCAGCACGCACGCCGCCACCACCAGTGGACCCGCGCACGAACCGCGCCCGGCCTCGTCCACACCGGCGACCGGCCCGAGACCGCGCCGTCCCAGGGCCGCCTCGAGCGCCAGCCGTCCGTCACGCCGGGTCACCCTCACCCGGCCCGGTCGGACCGGGCTCACCCCGCGGTGATGTCCGGTGAGGGGACGGACCCGATCCGGTTGAACGGGAGTATGATGGCCTGCACCTTGCCGATGATGTTCCCCTCGGGAACGGTGCCCTGGAACTCGTCGCCCATGTGGTAGCGGGAGTCCGCCGAATTGCTCCGGTTGTCGCCCATCACCCAGTAGTTGCCCTCCGGAACGGTGACAGGCCCGAACGCGCAGTTGAGCGGATTACGATCGACGGCGGGGTCCGCGTTGCGGTACGGCTCGTCCAGCGGCTCACCGTCCACCAGGAGGCCCCCGTCCGGCGAGCACCCGCCCACGGTCTGACCGCCCACCGCGATGACCCGCTTGACCATGTCGTTCTGGTCGGGCGGGACGACGCCGATGACACCGCCGATGTCCTGCAGTGTCCGGATGACCGGGTTGTCCGACCGGATGGACTGGTACCCCTGGTTCCAGGAATCCGGCCCCTCGAACACCACGACATCCCCGGGCTGCGGATCGCCGAACCGGTACGAGATCTTGTCCACGAAGATCCGGTCACCCGTGCAGCCGGCACACCCGTGCAGCGTGGGCTCCATCGACTCCGACGGGATCTGGTAGACCCGCCCGACGAAGGTCTGGAAGACGAACACCAGGACCAGTGCGATCACCACCAGCATGGGAATCTCGATGTACCAGGGTTGGCCCTTCTTCTCGGCGGCGCGCGCGTGGCGACGACCTCCACCCACGCCTCGAGCCGGGTCCCCGTCTTCTCGGGGGCCCGGCTCGGAGGGGTTCTGTCCAGGTGATTCGGTGCTGCTCACCCGGACGAGCGTAGTCGATCGGCCATCGCAGACGGCGGCCGAGTCCGACTCGCCCTACATGCTCAGCGCTTCTCCTTGATCTTCGCGGCCTTACCGCGGAGGTTACGGAGGTAGTACAGCTTGGCGCGACGGACGTCACCGCGGGTCAGGACATCGATGTGGTCGATGGTCGGCGAGTGGACCGGGAAGGTGCGCTCGACGCCGACGCCGAAGGAGACCTTGCGGACGGTGAAGGTCTCGCGGACGCCACCACCCTGGCGACGGATCACGACGCCCTTGAAGACCTGGACGCGCTCCTTCGAGCCCTCGATGACCTTGACGTGCACGTCGAGCGTGTCGCCGGGGCGGAACGCCGGGATGTCGTCGCGGAGCGACTTGTTGTCGATGAAGTCGAGAGTGTTCATTGTGTTCCTCGGATGTCAGGAATTGAGGACAGAGGACCCTGGCGCCCGCCGTCAGGCGGGTCGACCGGTTCGTGCCCCGATCAGCGCGACCGTCCGCGAACGCACGGGTGCGCCCGGATGATCAACCTCGCTAGTGTGCCACTACCCCTCGGCCGAGCCCAAATCAGTCGGTGCGCTCAGGCCGGTCGACGGACCTCAGGGTCTCCAGGTCCGCGGGACCGAGATCAGCCCGGTCGAGCAGCTCGGGTCGACGTCGCGCGGTGCGCCGGAGAGACTCGTCGCGCCGCCACCGCGCGATCCTCGCGTGGTCGCCGCTCTTCAGCACCGCGGGGACGGGCCGGTCCCGCCACACTTCGGGCCGGGTGTAGCTCGGCCCCTCGAGGAGGCCGTCGGAGAAGGAGTCCTCCTCGTGACTACGCTGGTTGCCCAGCACTCCGGGGAGGAGTCTGACGACGGCCTCCGCCATCACCAGGACGGCCACCTCTCCCCCGATCAGGACGTAGTCGCCGATGCTCACCTCCTCCACGTCCATCCGTGTCGAGGCCTCGTCGATCACCCGCTGATCGATTCCCTCGTACCGACCGCAGGCGAAGAGCAGGTGACCGCGGGTTGCGTACCTGTGGGCATCGGCCTGGGTGAACGGTCGTCCCGCGGGGGTGGGCACGATGAGCAGGGGCCGTTCCGCGGAGGAGTCCGCGGACGGCGGTACCAACTCGTCGAGGGCGTCGCCCCAGACCGTCGGCCGCATGACCATGCCGGGGCCGCCACCGAACGGGGTGTCATCCACCGAGCGGTGGACGTCGTGAGCCCAGTCGCGGAGGTCGTGGACCTGGAGGTCAAGAATTCCGCGGTCGATCGCCCGCCCGGGCAGTGCCAGACGCAGGGGCGAGAGATAGTCCGGGAACGCCGTGACGACGTCGAGCCGCATCCGTGGGGCGACGACCGGATCGTCGGGTCCGGTCACGCGGTCCCCAGGTCGAGTAGCCCCTCCGGCGGGTCGATCACGCAGGTACCGGCGACGACGTCCACCCGGGGGACGATCCGGGCGACGAAGGGCACCAGGGCGTCGGACCCATCCGTCAGGCGCACGGCGAGGAGTTCCCCACCCGGTGTGTGCACGACCTCGGTGACCTCCCCGAGCTCCGCCCCGCCGGTGTCCAGAACCGTCAGGCCGACCAACTGGTGGTCGTGGAATTCGTCCGGATCCCCGGTGTCCGGCAGGGCTTCGGAGTCGACGAGCAGGAGCATTCCACGCAACGCGTCGGCGGAGTCCCGGTCCGAGACTCCGGCCAGACGCACGAGAAGCCGCCCGGAATGATCCCGGGCGGCTTCCACGGTGACGTCGCGGTCGGTGGCGGTCCGCCCCTTGCCGGTGCGGCCCACCAGTCGCTCGCCCACCGCGAAACGTTCACGGGGGGAGTCGGTCCGCACCTCCACCACCAGCTCTCCGCGGACCCCGTGGGACTTCACGACGCGGCCCACGACGAGTTCCATGACGTCCTTCCGGTGCGGGTGGGATCCGAGTGGGACTAGCGGTCGGTGTCGACCACGTCGACCCGGACGTCCGGCCCGCCGACGGCGGAGACGATCGTCCGGATCGCGGACGCGGTACGGCCGCCGCGGCCGATCACGCGACCGAGGTCGTCGGGCGACACGGTCACGCGGATCACTGTGCCGCGCCGACCGCCGCTCGCCCTGACCGAGACCGCATCGGGATCCGACACGATACCGCGGACGAGATGGTCGACGGCGTCGACGACCATGTCATCCATCGGACTCAGGCCTCGGCGTTCTCTGCGTCGGCCGACCCGGCCTCGGCGGACTCGGTCTCAGAGGCCTCGGAGGCGGCCTTCTTCGCGTCATCCTCGGCCTTCTTGGCCTCCTCGGCCTGCTTGGCCTTCTCGGCCTTGCGCTTGGTGGTGATGGCCTCGGCGGACGGCTCGCCCTGGGCCTCCTCGAGCGCCTTATTGAACAGGTCCAGCTTGCTGGGCTTGGGCTCGGCCACGCGGAGGGTGCCCTCGGCGCCCTCGATGCCCTTGAACTTCTGCCAGTCGCCGGTGATCTTGAGCAGCGACTCGACGGCCTCGGTCGGCTGCGCGCCGACACCCAGCCAGTACTGCGCACGCTCGGAGTCGATCTGGATGAAGCTCGGCTCCTCCTTGGGACGGTAGAGCCCGATCGTCTCGATCGCGCGCCCGTCGCGACGGGTGCGGGCGTCGGCCACGACCACCCGGTACTGCGGGTTACGGATCTTGCCGAGGCGGGTGAGCTTGATCTTGACGGCCATGTGGCGTCTCGCTTTCTCTTGCGGGTCACGTGGCGATTCAGCGACACCCGCACGTGTTGCGGGGCCCGGTTTCGCCTTCCGGGTGACCGCCGCTCGGCGCGGGCACCGGCCGCTGAGAACACGGCAGGACCCACCGGTGACGGCGTCCAGCGCACCAGTCTAAACGCCCCGGCGCCGCCGGTACCAATCGGCGTTCACCCGGCTGCCGGGTCGGCGCTCGCCGGACGCGGCCCGCGCCCGGGACCTCAGCGCTTGGGGAACTTGAGGTCGTTCAGGTCGATCCCCTCGAGTCCCGGCGGCAGCTTGTCCAGTCCGGGCGGCATCTGCGAGAGGTCCGGCATCCCCCCGGGGGGCATCCCCGGCATCCCGGGGGGCATCCCCGGCATCCCACCGGGCATCATTCCCCGGTTCTTGGGCTGCGTCGGTCCCCTGCCCTTGCCCTTGCCCTTCTTGCCCTTGCGCTGGTTCTTCCGCCCGGCTCCGGGCATACCCATCTGGCCGGCCATGCGGCTCATCATCTTGCGGGCCTCGAAGAACCGGTCCACCAACTGGTTGACATCGGTGACCGTGACCCCGGAGCCCTTGGCGATGCGCTGGCGGCGGGATCCGTTGATGATCTTGGGGTCGGCCCGCTCGGCCGGTGTCATCCCTCGGATGATCGCCTGGATGCGGTCCAGGTACTTCTCGTCGATGTCCCCGACGGCCGCCTTCATGTCCTTGCCGCCGGGCAGCATCCCAAGGAGATTGCCGATGGGGCCCATCTTGCGGATCATCAGCATCTGGTCGAGGAAGTCCTCGAGGGTGAGTTCCCCCGATCCGATCTTGGCCGCGGTCTTCTCCGCGTCCTTGGCGTCGAAGACCGTCTCGGCCTGCTCGATGAGCGAGAGCACATCGCCCATGCCGAGGATCCGGCTCGACATGCGGTCGGGGTGGAAGACGTCGAAGTCTTCGAGCTTCTCCCCGTTCGAGGCGAACATGATCGGCATGCCGGTGAGTTCGCGGACGCTCAGCGCGGCGCCACCACGGGCGTCACCGTCGAGCTTGGTCAGGACGACGCCGGTGAAGCCGACACCCTCGCGGAAGGCCTCCGCCGTGATGACGGCGTCCTGGCCGATCATCGCGTCGAGCACGAAGAAGGTCTCGTCCGGCTGGACCGCGTCCCGGATGCCCCTGGCCTGGGCCATGAGCTCCTCGTCGATACCCAACCGGCCGGCGGTGTCGACGATCACGACGTCGTGCATCTTGGCGCGGGCATGCGCGAGACCCCGCTGGGCCACCGTCACCGGCTCCTGGACCCCGACGTCCTCTCCGTCGCCCCCGACCGACGTCCCGGGGTGGGGGGCGAAGACCTGCACGCCGGCGCGCTCACCGACGATGCGGAGCTGATCGACCGCACCCGGTCGCTGGAGGTCACAGGCCACGAGGAGCGGCGTGTGCCCCTGGCCCTTGAGCCAGTGCGCGAGTTTGCCCGCGAGCGTGGTCTTTCCCGCACCCTGCAGGCCGGCGAGCATGATCACCGTGGGGGGCTGCTTGGCGAACTCGATCCGGCGGGCCTCACCGCCGAGGATCGCGGTCAGTTCCGCGTCGACGATCTTGACGACCTGCTGCGCCGGGTTGAGGGCCTCGGACACCTCCGAGCCCTTGGCCCGTTCCTTGACGCGGGAGATGAACGTGCGCACCACGGGCAGCGCGACGTCCGCCTCGAGCAGCGCGAGGCGGATCTCGCGCGCGGTCGCATCGATGTCTGCGTCGCTTAGCCGCCCCTTCCCGCGCAGGTCCTTGAGCGCACCTGCCAGGCGATCGGACAAGGAATCGAACACGGCTACAGCTCCCTGGGTCGCGGGCCGGGGGCGTGGTGCCCCCGGCGTCGTCGACGACGACTGATCACAGGGTATCGGCACGCCCGACGCCGGGCGTCGCGGGATCACGCCGGGGAAGCAGGGACTCCACCTCCGTCGCCGTACTGAGTACGGCTCCGGGGCCGGACAGCGCGAAGACGTCCTCGACCGCGGCACCGCGTGTGCGCACCACGACCCAGTCGATCCTCGCCCCCTTGGCCAGGATCGCCGCGATGACCTTCGCGAACAGCCCCGGCCTGTCCTCCGCTCTGACCTCGAGCAGAATGCCCTCGGCGTCCGTCCGCCGGTTCACCAGGACCGACGACCTGGCCTGGGGCGGGCCGATCATCCGCGAGGCGTTGCGTGCCAGCGCGGCCCGCAGGGACGCCGCCACCCCGGAGTCGACCGCCCGGCGCAGGTCCTGGCGCAGCACTTTCGGGTCCACGGGATCCCCGAAACGGGTGGACACCGTCATCTTGGCGCGCACCCCCCCGGGCGGTCGCAGGTCTATCTCCCCGTCGACGATCTCCAGACGGTGTGCGGCGAGCACCTCCGCCGTCACCGCGAGAGACTTCCCCGAGCCGGGCACGACGAGGGTGAGCTCGTGATTGGTCCCCGTCCCCGCGGGTCGCATCTCGACCACCACATCGGGGGGGCCGTGCGGGCGGGTGGCGTCGACGGTCGGGGCCTCCACGGCGCCGGGCTGCGATCCCAGGCGGTCCCGGCACGCGTCGACCAGCATCGAATGTGCCCGGGCCCGGCCAGGGGTCCACACCGTGGGCCCGGTGGCCAGCGAGTCGGCCTCGGTGAGGGTGGCGAGAACGTCGAAGGCGGTCGCGTCCTGCTCGAGCGTGGTCAGCACCGAGTCGGCCGTCGCCGGATCCGAGGGATCACGCCTGGTCGCGGTTACCGCCAGCAGCAGGTGATGCCGGACGATCCTGACCAGGGTGTCGACATCGGCAGGGTCGAGTCCCATGCGGCGCACGATCGGCCCGACCATCTCGGCGCCCGTCTCACTGTGGTCGCCCTCGCGGCTCTTTCCCAGGTCGTGAAGGAGCGCCGACAACAGGAGAAGATCCGCACGCGCCACCGAGGTGGTCAACCGGGACGCCTCCACCGCGGTCTGCACCAGGTGTCGGTCGACCGTGTAGACGTGGGCCCGGTCCCGTGCCGGAAGGTCCCGTACGCCCGACCACTCCGGGAGCATCCGCTCCCACAGGCCACTGCGGTCCAGCGCCTCGATGACCGGCACCTGTCCCTCACCGGACCCCAGCAGGACGAGCAGGTCCGACAGCGCCTCGGCGGGCCACCGCCCCTCGGGGACCGGGGAACGCTCCACCAGCACCCCGAGAGTCGAGCCGGCCACGGGGAGCCCGAACCGGGCCGCCGCCGCCGCCACCCGTAGTGGGAGCCACGGGTCCTCGGTGACACGGGCGTTCCTCGCGAGTGCCACCTCACCGGCGTGCTCCACCACGCCGTCGTCGAGTGGTCTGCGGACCGGCGATCTGCGCAGCAGCCCGGTCAGACCGCGGGAGGACAGCGACGCGCACGAGCCCCGGATGGCCTGATCCGCGGTGAACGCGATGGTCCGGGAGGCGTCACTGAGCGCACGGGCGAGGTCGAAGCGATCGCCCAGCCCGAGCGCCAGCCCCACCTCGTCCCCGTACTCGGCGTGCAGTACCTCCCGGGGCCGCCCGCTCACCCGGTGGAGCTCCGTCCGCGCGTCGAGCACGAGCCGGTGCGCGGCCGTCAGCCCTCCGGGGACGACCGGGCGCCCGTCACTGAGGTGTGCGACGGCGAGCGCGGTGACCAACTGCGAATCCCGCAGGCCTCCCACGCCGTTCTTGAGATCGGGTTCACTCCGGTGCGCGATCACTCCGGACCGCTGACGCCGGGCCACGGCGGCGGCCACGAGATCGTCGAACCGGGAGGCGATCTGGTCACGCCACTGGCGCCGGGCGCCGTCGACCACGAGCGCGCCCAGGTCCGCGTCCCCGGCGATCACCCGGGCGTCCAGCAGACTCAATCCCACCGAGACGTCCGCAGCCGCCACCGCGAGACACTGGTCCACGGTCCGGACACTGTGATCCAGGCCCACGCCCGAGTCCCACAGGGGGTACCACATGGCGTCGGCGATCTCACCGACGTCGCGGTCGGGTCGTCTCTCGTGCACCAGCACCAGGTCGAGGTCGGAGTACGGGAGCACCTCACGCCGGCCGAGCCCGCCGAAGGCCACGAGGGCGAACCCGGACCCCGGGCCGATCCCCGCCTCCTCCGCGAGCCGTCCGAGTTCCATCTCGTACAACTCGCACAGTGCGTCCCGCAGGTGCGCCGCGGGGAGGTCGGCCGTCGTGGCAGAGAGGATCTGCTCGCGTCCGTCCCGCAGCGCCATGGCCCGCTCACCGTCCCCCGTCAGGCTCACGTCGTCCCTCTTTTCCTCATGAGTGTGTCTCCAGACTGTCGGCCCCGTGTCACCTCGCGGCGGCCACGGTGTTTCACTTCGGTGAACGCCGGTGCACGCTCACCGAGATCCCCGGTGAGCCAGGGGGAATCACTGAGAAACGCGGTCGACCCCGGGTCCGGGGTCGACCGCGCCTCGTGGTGTCGTCGATCAGATCGCGGCGTCGCCCGCCTCGCCCGTGCGGACCCGGACGATGCTCTCGACGTGGGTCACCCAGACTTTTCCGTCGCCGATCTTCCCGGTTCGCGCAGCATCCACGACCAGTTGGACGACGGTGTCGGCGGTCTCGTCGTCGACGACCACCTCGACCCGGATCTTGGGTACGAAGTCCACGGCGTACTCCGCACCGCGATAGACCTCGGTGTGACCCTTCTGGCGGCCGTAACCCTGGACCTCACTGATGGTGAGACCGTGGATTCCCGCCTGTTCGAGTGCTGCCTTGACGTCGTCGAGCGTGAACGGCTTGACGATCGCGGTGACGAGCTTCATGTCAGGGGTTCCTTTCGCAGATGTCGGCTCAACGGATGAGCGCGTTGGTGGAGGCCTCGTACGCGGACTCCGCGTGCTCGGCGCCGTCGATACCGGACTGCTCGTCCGTCTCGCTGATGCGCCATCCCAGCGGGCGGCAGATCACGTAGGCGATCGCGGTCATGATGGCGGTGAAGACGAGCGCCGCCACGGCGATCACGATCTGGACCACGAGCAGCTTCCACCCGTCTGCCGAGTAGAACACGCCGGCATCGGTGTCGAAGGTGCCGGTGGCCAGGAGGCCGATCGCGATGGTGCCCCAGAGACCCGCCACGAGGTGGACGCCGACGACGTCGAGCGAGTCGTCGTAGCCGAAGCGGTGCTTGAGTCCCACGGCGAGGGCACACAGGGCGCCGGACACGGCACCGAGGGCGATCGCGCCGAGGGGGTGGACCGACCCCGCGGCCGGGGTGATGGCGACCAGACCGGCGACGACGCCCGAGGCCGCACCGAGGCTGGTCGGATGACCGTCCCTGATCCGCTCGGTGAGGAGCCAGCCGAGCATCGCGGCGGCCGTGGCGACGGTGGTGTTGATCCAGGCCAGGCCGGCGGCACCGTTGGCGCCGAACGCCGAACCGGCGTTGAAGCCGAACCAGCCGAACCACAGCAGACCGGCGCCGAGCATGACGAGCGGGAGGCTGTGGGGCCGGAACGCGGTGCGGCCGAAGTCGTAGCGCTTGCCGATCAACAGGACGAGGACCAGCGCCGCCATACCGGCGTTGATGTGGACGACCGTGCCACCGGCGAAGTCGACCGGGGCCACTGCCGCGGTGAGACCGCCCTCACCGTCGTCGACGGTGCCGAAGATCATCGAGGCGAGGCTGTTCTCCGAATGCGAGAGGAGCCCGCCGCCCCAGACCATGTGGGCCATGGGGAAGTAGGCCAGCGTGACCCACACGGCGGCGAAGGTCAGCCAGGTACCGAACTTCACGCGCTCGGCGATGGCTCCCGAGATGAGGGCGACGGTGATGATCGCGAAGGTGACCTGGAAGCCCACGTCGACGACCTGCGGGTAGGCCCCCGATGCGGACGTCACCCAGTTCTCGGCGTCGCCGATCACCCCGGCGAGACCGAACATCTCGAAGGGGTTCGCGAACAGACCGAGCACGTCCTGCTCGCCGTAGGACATCGACCAGCCCCACAGCACGTAGACGATCCCGACGACCCCCATCGCGCTGAACGACATCATCATCATGTTGAGCACTGACTTCTGGCGGGACATCCCGCCGTAGAACATCGCCAGTGCGGGCGTCATGAGCAGGACCAGGGATGCCGCCATGAGCATCCAGGCCGTGTCTCCCGCATCGATCTCCGTCGTCGCCTCCTGGGCGAGCAACAAGACACTGTCACCTCTCACGGTGAGGTCCTCCTCGTCTCCATGGTGAGCGTTTGTCACTCACTCTCGGTTCAGAAGAATTCCTTTCCGCTGTTTCAGCCGATGCGCGGTCGTGTTTCCGGTCTGTAACGTGGCCGGCCCTGTGGTTCCGATCGTGTGTCCTGTGTACCCGTGCGTCCTAGGTTCCGAGCAGGGCGTCGACGAACGCCTCGGGCGCGAACGGCGCGAGGTCGTCGGCCCCCTCGCCCAGCCCGACGAGCTTGACGGGAACGCCGAGTTCGTGTTGGACCTGGAAGACGATGCCGCCCTTGGCGGTGCCGTCGAGTTTGGTCAGCACCACGCCGGTGATGTCGACGACGTCCTTGAACACGCGCGCCTGCATGAGACCGTTCTGCCCGGTCGTCGCGTCGATCACCAGGAGCACCTCGTCGACGGGGGTCTTCTTCTCCACGACCCGCTTGACCTTCCCGAGCTCGTCCATGAGACCGGTCTTGGTGTGGAGGCGGCCGGCGGTGTCCACCAGGACCGCGTCCACCCCGGTATCGACTCCCCGGGCGACGGCGTCGAACGCCACGGACGCGGGATCCGCGCCCTCCTTGCCGCGGACGACCTCCGCTCCCACTCGTTCGGCCCACGTCTGGAGCTGGTCGGCGGCCGCGGCGCGGAAGGTGTCGGCGGCGCCGAGCAGGATGTCGCGCCCGTCGGCGACCAGGACGCGGGCGAGCTTGCCGGTGGTGGTGGTCTTGCCGGTGCCGTTGACCCCGACCACCAGGATCACGGCGGGTGTGCCGTCGTTCGGCAGTGCACGCAGTGAACGGTCGTACTCGGGATGCAGGTTGTCCACCAGGGCCTGCCGCAGCAGGTCGCGGACCTCGGCCTCCGTGCGGACCTGCCGGGTCGCGATGTCCCCGCGCAGGCGGTCGATGACGCGCTGGGTGACCGCGGTGCCCAGGTCCGCCATGATCAGGGTGTCCTCGATCTCCTCCCAGGCGTCCTCGTCGAGATCACCGGCGCCCAGGAGCCCGAGCAGGCCCTGCCCCACGGCGCCCTGGGAGCGCGCCAGCCGACCACGGAGGCGGTCGAGACGCCCCTCGGACGGGTCGATCCGCTCGACCGGGGCCACCGGGGAGGGGGCACCGGTGATCAGCTCGGTCGTCGGAACCGGGACCTCCTCGTCCGGGACCTCCGGCGGGACGACGACCGGTTCGACGGGCGCCGGTTCGACGACGACGGTGTCCTCGCTCGGACCGGACAGGGTGTCCGGCTCGGGAGCGACCGGGGTCTCGGCGGGCCCGGGGACGTCGACCGGCCGGGGGGTGTCGATCGGCGGGGGCGTCTCAACGGGCGGGGTCGCGCCGACGGGCGGAGTCGTGTGGACGGGCGGGGTGGTGTGGACCGGAGGCGGCGTCTGACGCGGCAGGGGCTCCCTCGGGGGTGCCGCGGTGGCGGTCCCACCCGCCTCGGTGAACGAGAAGCCGGTCCCCGCCTGGTAGTTGCCCGAGCGGTCCTCGCGGGTCAGTTCCCTGTGCTCCTCCGGTCTGCTCAGGGAGATCTGTCGCCTCTTGCGCAACTGCAGACCCACGACCAGTGCCAGGAGGGCGAGCACCAGGACAGCGACGACGGCGATGACGATCCAGGTGGTGTTCATGGTGCCCAGTATGAACGACGCCCCCCGTCGGCATCCCGACCCCGGGTGGCGAGGGCGGACCTAGACTGGCGCGCGTTCCCGTAAGGAGGTGTCCGCGCGTGACCGAGGTCGCTGCTCCGCACGAGCCGGCCGGGGCCCGGAGACCACACCTCCGGCGCGCCCCCGTGGTCGCCACCTGGGCGGCCAAGACGGTCATGGCCGTGACGGGTCTGATCTTCACCTCGTTTGTCGTCGTACACATGATCGGCAACCTCAAGGTCTTCGGCGGCGCGGCCGATTTCGACGGCTACGCCGAGTGGTTGCGGACCCTGCTCTACCCGCTGGTCCCCCACGAGGGCGTGTTGTGGGCGCTGCGGGTGGTGCTGGTGCTGAGCCTGGTGGCGCACATCGGGTGCTCCGTGCTGCTCCTGCGACGCTCGCGGGCGGCGGCGGGCCACCGTCGTCGTCGGGCCGGCCTGACCGCCACCTCCTTCGGCGCCCGGTCCATGATGCTGACCGGTGTCGTGCTGCTGCTGTTCGTGGTCTTCCATGTCCTGGACATGACCACCGGCACGCCTCCTGCGGCCAGTGACTCGTTCGTCCCCGGTTCGGCGTACGCGAATCTCGTGGCCAGCTTCGCCAGGCCCTGGGTGGCGGCGTTCTACGGGATCACCATGGCTCTGCTCGCAGTGCACGTGGCGCACGGCGTGCGGACAGCGGCGGGGGATCTCGGCGTAACGGGGGTCCGGAGTCGCGCGGCGGTGACGGTCATCGGTGGGGTCGCCGCCGTCGCCGTCCTCGTGGGCAACGCCATGATCCCGATCGCCGTCCAGGCCGGATGGCTGTCGTGACCCGCCCACGCACCCCGGGCGAGTCGAGCGCATTCACGCCGCCGCCCGTCACCGCCCCCGGCGCGCGGGCCGGCGACACCCTGACCTCGGGCGCCCCCGGTGGCGAGCCCGCCACGGCCTGGACGCGCCGCCGGGAGTCCTATCCCCTGGTCTCCCCCGGTAACCGGAGTCGCTTCCACGTGGTCGTGGTGGGCACGGGACTGGCGGGCGCGGGAGCGGCGGCCGCGCTCGGCGAGCTGGGGTATCGGGTCACCGCGCTGACCTACCACGACGCTCCGCGGCGCGCGCACTCCGTGGCGGCCCAGGGCGGGATCAACGCGGCCCGCGCGCGGCGGGTCGACGGCGACTCACTGCACCGCTTCGTCGTCGACACGGTCAAGGGTGGTGACTTCCGGGGAAGCGAGGCCGAGGCGTTCAGGCTGGGCGAGGAGTCGGCGCGCGTCATCGACCACTTCTCGGCGATCGGCACCCCGTTCGCCCGGGAGTACGGGGGCGTGTTGTCCACGCGATCGTTCGGCGGGGTGCAGGTCTCCCGGACCTACTACTCCCGCGGACAGACCGGGCAGCAACTCCAGATCGCCGGCACCCAGGCCCTCCAGCGACAGATCCGGGCGGGTTCGGTGCGGTTGCACACCCGCCACGAGATGCTGGATCTGATCGTCGACGACGCCGGATGTCACGGGGTCGTGGTCCGCGATCTCGTCACCGGACGCATCCGCGCCGAGACCGCTCACGCCGTGGTGCTGGCGACGGGTGGCTACGGGAACGTCTTCCACGACTCCACGCTCGCGGTGAACTCCAACGCCTCGGCCGTGTGGCGGGCTCACCAGCGAGGGGCGCTGTTCGCCTCGCCGTCGTTCGTGCAGTTCCACCCCACCGCCCTGCCCAAGGACTCGGCGTGGCAGTCCAAGACCATCCTCATGAGCGAGTCGCTGCGCAACGACGGCCGGATCTGGGTGCCGCTGCGCGCGGGCGACGACCGGCCGCCCGGCGACATCCCGGACTCCGATCGCGACTACTTCCTCGAACGCCGCTACCCCGCCTACGGCAACCTGGTCCCCCGCGACGTGGCCTCACGGGCGATCACGGCGGAGATCCGCGACGGGCGTGGGGTGGGCCCCCGGCACAACTCGGTGTACCTGGACTTCCGGGACGCTCTCGTGGGCGGCGGGCGGCGACGGATCGCCGAACGCTACGGCAACCTCTTCGACATGTACTCCCACGCCACCGGCGAGGACCCGTACTGCGTCCCGATGCGCATCGCGCCCACCTGCCACTTCACCATGGGAGGGCTCTGGAGCGACTACGACCTGCAGACCTCGATCCCCGGGCTGTTCGTGGGCGGCGAATGTGGCTGGGCGTACCACGGCGCGAACCGGCTCGGCGCCAACTCCCTGCTCAGCGCCAGTGTCGACGGGTGGTTCACCCTCCCGTACTCGGTGCCGGCGCACCTGGCCACCCGCCTGGGTGACCACCCACCGGACGACGACGACGAGGTGGTCACCACCGCTGTGGCCCGAGCCCGGGGCCGCGTCGAGGCGCTGCTCGCGGTGGGCGGCTCGACCGGACCCGGGCACTTCCACCGCGAACTGGGCGAGATCCTCTACGCCGGATGCGGGGTCACCCGCACCGCCGAGGGTCTTTCCACCGCGATCGACCGGATCCGCGACCTGCGGACCCGGTTCTGGTCGGACCTCCGGGTGACGGGAACCGGGGGGCACCTCAACCAAGTTCTCGAACTGGCCGGCCGGACGGCCGACTACCTGGAGCTGGCCGAGCTGATGTGCGTCGACGCCCTGGACCGCGACGAGTCGTGCGGTGCCCACTTCCGCGACGAGCACCGGACCCCGGGCGGTGAGGCACTGCGCCGGGACGACCAGTGGCGGTTCGTCTCCGCCTGGGGATCCGAGGGCGACGACCGGGGCGGCCCGCGCACGTTCACCCGCCACGCCGAACCGCTCGACTTCGCCGCGGTCGAGCTCACCACGAGGGACTACCGATGAGATCCACACCCGGGCCGACCAGGAGGACCGCATCGTGAGGCTGACCCTGCGCGTGTGGAGGCAGGCCGGTCCCGAGGAGGCCGGCGCGTACGAGGAGTACCTCGTCCCGGATGCCGAACCGGAGATGAGCCTGCTCGAGCTTCTCGACGTGCTCAACAGCCGATTGATCGACGACGGGCAGGAGCCGGTGGCGTTCGACTCCGACTGCCGGGAGGGCATCTGCGGTGCGTGCGGGGTGAGCGTCGACGGCCGTCCGCACGGCCCCACCGAGAACACCCCCTCGTGCCACCAGCGCCTGGACTCCTACTCCGAGGGCGACACCCTGCGCATCGAGCCGATGCGCTCGGCGGTGTTCCCCGTGATCCGGGACCTCGTCGTGGACCGCTCCGCGCTCGACCAGATCGCCGAGGCCGGGGCCCACGTATCGCTGCCCGCGGGGGCGGCCCCCGACGCCGACGTCACGGCCCAGGGCCACCAGGAGGCGGAGAGCGCACTGGATCTGGCGGCCTGCATCGGCTGCGGCGCGTGTGTGGCCGCCTGCCCCAACGGATCGGCCAACCTCTTCGTGGGTGCCAAGCTGGGGCATCTGGCCCTCATGCCGGTGGCGAGCCGCGAACGCGGCTCCCGGGCACGCGAGATGGTCCGTGCCGCGGATCAGGAGTTCGGGTCCTGCTCCCTCTACGGCGAGTGCTCGACGGTGTGCCCGGCGGGCATCCCGCTCCGGGCGATCGCGATGGTCAACCGGGAGCGTCTCCGCGCGGTGTTCCGGCGCTCCTGACGCCCGGCACCGCGAGGCCCGCCGAACGTCAGCGCATGCGCTGGGAGATCACCTTGGAGATGCCGTCACCCTGCATGGACACCCCGTAGAGCACATCGGCCACGTCCATCGTGGGCTTCTGGTGGGTGATCACGATGAGCTGGCTGGTCTCCCGCAGCTGCTCGAACAATCCGATGAGGCGGCGCAGGTTGGTGTCGTCGAGCGCGGCCTCGACCTCGTCCATCACGTAGAACGGGCTGGGGCGGGCCTTGAAGATCGCCACCAGCATCGCCACGGCCGTCAACGACTTCTCCCCACCCGACAGCAGGGACAGCCGCTTGACCTTCTTCCCCGGCGGCCGGGCCTCCACCTCGATGCCCGTGGCCAGCATGTCCGTGGGGTCCGTGAGGACCAACCGGCCCTCACCGCCGGGGAACAGCACGGAGAACACGTCGCGGAACTCGCGTTCGACGTCCACCCACGCCTCGGTGAAGATCTGCTCGATCCTCTCGTCGACGTCGTCGATCACCCCTTCGAGGTCGGCCCGGGCCTTCTTGACGTCGTCGAGCTGGGTGGACAGGAACGCGTACCGCTCCTCGAGAGCGGCGAACTCCTCGAGCGCCAGCGGATTGACCTTGCCCAGAGTCGCGAGATCCTTCTGGGCCTGCTTCAGCCGACGCTCCTGCTCGGCACGGTGGTAGGGCATCGGCGGGGGCGGGGTGACGTCCTCACCGCGCTCGCGGGCCGCCTCGTACTCCTCGATCTCCAGCGCGGACGGTGGAAGCGGCACCTCCGGCCCGTACTCCGCGACCAGTGCCTCGGGCTCGATGCCATGACGCTCCAGCACCGCGGACTCCAGTTCGGACACCTTGACCTCGAGCTGGGCCCGGACGATCTCGTCGCGGTGCGCGGCGTCGCCGAGTCTGGTGACCTCGGATTCCGCTGCCGCGAGTTCGGTCCGGAGCGCGGCCGCCCGGTCGGAGGCCTCCGTCCGCGCGGACGCCAGCCGGTCACGTTCTGCGCCGGCCGAGGCGATCAGCTCGTCGAGCCGGGCCAGCAGCCGCCCGCTCAGCTCGTCCACCACTCCGGCGACCTCGGCGCCGCGCCGACGTGCCGCGGCGGCCCGCGCCGCGCGGGCCCTGGATTCCCGCTCGGATTGGGCGGCTCTGCGCAGCGAGGCGGACTTCCCTCGGACCCCGGACGCGCGCTCCTCCGCCGACCGGTGCGCCAAGCGGGCCTCGAGCTCGGCCGCCCGGGCGGCGGCGACCTCCGCCTGGGCGGCGACCCGCCCGTCGTCCGCGGGGAGCTCGACCCCGTCGTCGTCCCCGGCGCGGGCGAGGCGGTCGGTGAGTTCGGCGTGTTCGGCGCGGGACGCATCGAGCTTGTCGACGGCCATCCTCCGGGCCTGTTCGAGGCGCCGCACCTCCGCCTCGGCGCGCCGACGTCGCGTGCCGATCCTCGCGAGCTCGGCGTAGATCTCCTCGATCGCCGCGTCGGACTCGCTGATCGCGGCGAGGGACTCGGAGAACCGGTCCGCCCGTTCGAGGTCCTCCGCCTCGGCGCCGGCGAGTTCCGCGCGGGTGGTCTCGATCTCGGCCCGCACGGCGTCCCTCTGCGCGACGGCCGCGTCGATGGCGGACTGGAGCTCGAGTCCCGTCCGGCCGGCGGCCGACCCCCCGACGGTCCATCCCGCACCCGCGATCTCGCCGTCCCTGGTCACCGCGCGAACGCGTCGATCGGCCTCCACCTGAGCGTGGGCACCGGCCAGGTCGTCGACCACCACCACGTCCACCAGCAGTGCCGTGACCGCGGCCACGAGGTCCGCGGGGACCTCGACCACGTCGAGAGCCCACCGCGCACCGGGGACCAGATCCGCCTCCAGGCGGTAGTCGTCGCCTGCGGTCCCCCCGCCCACCAGACCGGCTCGACCCGCGTCGGCCTCACGCAGCGCGACCAGGACCGAGCGGCGGTCGACGCCGCGGTCGACGACGACGGCGTCGACTGCCGGCCCGAGTGCCACGCCCACCGCGCGCTCCCATCCCGGTTCCACGCCGAGCAGCTCCCCGACGGTGCCCGCGGACTTCTCCGGGCCCAGGTGGCGCAGGACCCAGTCAGCACCGTCACCGGCCCCCTTGTTCTGCTCGAGCGTCTCGATCCTGGCGGCCAGTCTGGCGATCCGCTGGTCCGCCTCCCGCTCACTCGCCTGCAACTCGGCCAGGCGCGCCCGGGCCGCGAGGTGCGCGCGTTCGGCTCGCCCCAGGTGTTCGTCGAGGGTGCGTTCGCCCTCGGCGTGGACGTCGACACGGGCGTGGACGGCGTCGAACTCGGCCTCGGCGTCCGCCACGGCCGAGCGCGCGTTCTCCGATTCCGCGTCGAGACGCGCGATCTCCGCCTCGGTCGACTCGACCCGGGCGGCGAGCGTCTCCACCTTGCCCGCGAGCCGCGCCGCTCCCTCGCGGCGGTCGGCGATGGCGCGCACGGCCTTGAGGTGTTCGGCCTCTAACCCGGCCAGGGTGGCCTCGGCCGACTTCAGGGCTTCCGTCGCCCGGCCTGCCCGGTCCGCGGCGCGGGCGACCTCGGCCGCCAACTCCTGCTCGTGCGCCTCGGCGCGGTCGGCCTGTCGATCCAACTCGTCGGGATCGGTGCCGTGGTGGACTGCCGACTCCGCTGCGAGAGACCGCGCGCGATCGGCCGCGATGCGGGCGGTGGCGCGGGCCCGTTCGGCCAGCGTGGACAGGGCGAACCACCGTTGCTGGGCCGCGTCGGCCTCCGGGGAGAGCCGGTCGAGCCTGGTCTGGGTCCGGCCGACCGACGCGGCGAGGTCGTCCCGCCGATCGACGGCCGCGGCCACCTGCCCGGAGAGCCGCGCCCGCACGCTCTCCGCGTCCGCCAGTTCGGCGCGCCGGGTCACCAGGTCGTCCGCGGCCAACCGGAACGTCGCGTCGCGGAGGTCGGCCTGGACGGACTGGGCCCGCCGCGCCACCTCCGCCTGACGCCCGAGCGGCTTGAGTTGACGGCGCAGTTCGCCCGTGAGGTCGGTCAGCCGATCGAGATTGCCCTGCATCCCGGCGAGCTTGCGCTGGGCCTTCTCCTTGCGGCGGCGGTGCTTGAGGATCCCGGCGGCCTCCTCGATGAAGGCCCTGCGCTCCTCGGGTTTGGACTCGAGGATCTCGGCGAGCTTGCCCTGGCCCACGATCACGTGCATCTCTCGCCCGATGCCCGAGTCCGAGAGCAGCTCCTGGACGTCCATCAGCCGGGCACGGTCCCCGTTGATCTCGTACTCGGCCGCGCCGTCGCGGAACATCCGGCGGGTCAACGACACCTCGGCGTAGTCGATCGGCAGGGTGCCGTCGGAGTTGTCGAGGGTGAGAGTGACCTCCGCGCGACCGAGCGGCGACTTGCCGGCGGTCCCGGCGAAGATCACGTCCTGCATCTTGCCGCCGCGCAGCGACTTGGCGCTGTGCTCCCCCATCACCCAGGTCAGGGCGTCCACGACGTTGGACTTGCCGGAGCCGTTGGGGCCGACGACGCAACAGATGCCGGGCTCGAACCTCAGGGTCGTGGGCGCCGCGAAGGACTTGAAGCCCTTGAGCGTCAGCGACTTGAGGTACACGGATGTCGATCCTATGGCACGGCCGGCTACCGCCCCGGAGCCGCGACCCCTGCGGCGGCGATCGCGGCCGCGCGCCGGCGGGCCGCCGGTGCCACCGCCAGCTTGTGGATCTCGGACACCGCGATGACCGTGGCGCCGACGGCCACACACAGCACCCACTCACCGGGGCTCAGCGCGCTCAGGCCCATCGGGCCGGCCAGGACCGGCCAACTCACCACCATCACCTGCAGGCAGGCGGCGACCGCCGTGGCGGCCAGTAGCAGCGGGTTCGCCAAGGGGTTGAGGGTGAACACCGAGCGACGCAACGCCCGGGCGTTCATCACCTGGAAGAAGCTCGCCGCCACCAGCACCGTCAGCGCGAGTGAGCGGGCGTGGTCGGTCTCGATCCCGTCCCAGATCGCGCGCTCGTAGACCACCAGCGTCACGACGGCTATCCACACCCCGCTCAGCGCGGTCCGCCACCACATGGGGGCGTCGAGGACACCCTCACCGAGATTGCGGGGAGGCACCTCCAGCTCGTCGCCCTCGCCGGGCTCGAACGCGAGGGCGATCACCTGTATCCCGGACGTCACCAGGTTCGCCCACAGCATCTGGACCGGCAGGAGGATCAGGGGGGAATCGGTGAAGACGTTCACCGCGACCGCGAGCAGCGCCGCGATCGCCGTCGACAGGAGGAAGAAGGTGGCCTTGCGGATGGTCGCGAAGGTGACCCGCCCCTCCTCCACGGCGTGGACGATAGTGCTGAAGTCGTCGTCCGTGAGCACGATGTCGGAGGCCTCGCGGGCGACGTCCGTGCCCGAGTCGCCCATCGCGACCCCGATGGAGGCGACGCGGAGTGCGGGCGCATCGTTGACACCGTCCCCGGTCACCGCGACCACGTTGCCCATCGCCATGAGCTGCTCGACGATCCGCATCTTGTCCTGTGGCGACACCCGGGCTGCGACCGTCGCATCCGCCAGCCGGGCCCGGAGCATCGCGTCGTCAAGGCCCGCGATCTCGGCACCGGTCAGTGGGGGCGTGCCGGTGTCCAGCCCGAGCCGCCCGGCGATCGCGGCGGCCGTCGCCGGATGATCACCGGTGATCATCACCACCCGGATCCCCGCCGACCGGCATCCGGCGATCGCCTCCTGCACGCCTGGGCGTGGTGGATCGGTCATCCCCTCCAGGCCGAGGAAGATCAGGTCCTCTGGAGCTCCCTCGAGGGTGTCACCGGCCAGCCGCGGATCCCCGTCCTCGAGCTCCCGGCGGGCCGTGGCGAGCACCCGCAGCCCCTTCGAGCCCAGGGCCTCGTTGGCGGCGAGGACGGCGGCCCGATCGAGGGTCGTGGTACCCCCTGCGGTGAGCATGCTCGAGCACATCGCGGAGACCGCGTCGGGCGCGCCCTTGACGTACAGCACCGGCCGACCGCCCTCCCTCCGGATCGTCTGCGAGAACCCGAGCTCGGGCTCGTACGGCATGTGCGCCACCGGTGCGGTGGCCCGTTCGTTCGGCGTGACGGCGCCCAGTCGCACCGCCACCGCGGCCATCGCCGCGTCCACCGCGTCGCCCGTGAAGCGAAGGGGGTCGTCCCGCGTCGGGACGGCCTCGTTGGTCAGCGCGCCCGCGCGTAGGGCGGACTCCGCGACGGCGCTGATGCGCCCGGTGTCGGCGCCGACCCCGGTCGCGGCGTCGACAGCGATCTCCCCCTCCGTGGTCCACAGCCGTTCCACGGTGAGCAGGTTCTGTGTCAGGGTCCCGGTCTTGTCCGACCCGATCACCGTCGTGGACCCGAGTGTCTCCACCGACGGCAGATGCCGCACGATCGCGTTGCGCCGCGCCATCCGGGCCACACCCACGCTCATCGCCACGGTGAGCACCACGGGTAGCGCCTCGGGGATCGCGGAGACCACGAGAGCCACCGCGGTCCGGAACATCAGCGAGACGTCGTGCCCGAGCGCGAGCCCGGCGGCGAAGACGCCCAGCGCGGAGATCCCCACGATCAGGCCGATCCACCGCTCCATGGAGTGGATCAGGGCGGTGAGCGGTGCCGCCGCCGCGGTGTCCTGGACCAGCTCGTTGATGGCCCCGAGTTCGGTGCCCGCGCCGGTGCCGACCACGACACCAGTCGCACGGCCCGACGAGACGAGCGAGCCGCTGAACGCCATGCCGGTCCGGTCACCGGTCGGCGCCTCGGGGGCGACCGGATCCGTGTCCTTGTCCGTGGCCAGGGACTCGCCTGTGAGCATCGACTCGTCGACACGCAGGGACACCGCCTCGATCAGCCGAAGATCGGCCGGGACGCGATCGCCGCTGTCGAGGTGCACGAGGTCTCCGGGCACCAGAGCGGCCGAGTCGATGGTCTGGACGTGACCGTCCCGGCGCACGCGGGCGGTGGGTGAGGCGAGGGATTGCAGGGCCCGGACCTCTGTCTCCGCCTTGCGCTCCTGCCAGAACCCGATCGCCGCGTTGAGCACGACCGCCGCTGTGATCGCGGCGGTGTCCACCAGGTGACCCTGCACCAGGGTGATGGCGGCGCAGACCATCAGGAACAGGACCAGGGGGCTTCGGAACTGCCGGAGCAGCACCCGCCAGGCGGCGGTCGCGTCGGTCGCCTCCAAGCGGTTTGGGCCGTGGCGCTCCAGACGGTGCGTCGCCTCCTCAGAGGTCAGTCCCGTGGTGCCGGCGCCCACCCGGTCGAGTACGTCCGGCACCTCCAGTGCGTGCCAGGCGACGGCGGTCACGCCACCGTCTCCGGTGCCTGAGGTCCTGAATGAGGTCATGGTCCGGTCCTCCGATCTGTCTCACACATCGCGATCGGTCCACCCCCAGCATGCCCCTGACCCGTTCCGGGCCCCCGGCCGAGGGTGCGTTCAGCGCTCGCGGAATCCGGTCAGGTCCCCCCGGGCCCGGTCCCAGGAGTCCACCACGAGCTCCACCGTGCCCGGTCCGTCCCCGCCCCGCAGCAGCTCGACGAGCTGGAGGCACGCCCGGCGGGGCCCCTCCGCCACGACGTGGACCCGTCCGTCCGGTTTGTTGGCCGCGTAGCCCACGAGCCCGAGTTCGAGTGCTCTGGACCGCGTCCACCACCGGAAACCCACGCCCTGCACGTGGCCGTGGACCCAGGCCACCAGCCGGACCGGGTCGGGCGCCGGTGGGGTCACGGCGCGTCACCACCGGTGTCGAACCGCAGCCCGATCTCCGTGCCCGCGGTGAGGGTCCGGCCGACCGTGCAGGTGGCGTCGACCGACCGACGGATCATGCCGAGCACCCGGTCCGCCATCGCCGGGTCGAGCCCGGACAGGTCGAGTTCGTAGGTCTCCTCCAGTCGCGGGTACCGCTCGTCCTCGCGGTCGGCGTCGCCGGAGACGCGGACGGTCGCGGCATAGTCATCACCCAGGCGGCGCGAGATCGTGAAATCCGAGGCCATCGCCGTGCACGCGCCGAGCGCGATCTTGAGCAGTTCCCCCGGGGTGAACACCCCCTCGACGTCCGCCGATCCGATCTCGACCCTCGCGCCCCGCGAAGAGTGTCCCACGTACCGCCGGGTCCCGATCCGCTCCACCCGGAGATCGGTGGCGGGCGGCGGGGACTGAGAAGTGTCGTCCTTACCGGTCATCGTCATGTCGGTCATCGTACGGAGCGGGGCCGCCGCGCCACAGCCCGCCGGGGCGGCCTCTGGCAGCCCGGGCAGAAGTGCGAACCACGGTTCATGAACTCCTCCCGGACCACCGGCGTCCCGCATCGCGCGCACGGCCTCCCCGCCTGCCCGTAGACGTCGAGGGACCTGTCGAAGTACCCGGACGCGCCGTTGACGTTGACGTACAGCGCGTCGAACGACGTGCCCCCGGCGTCCAACGCATCGGACATCACTTCGCGGGCGTGGCCCAGGAGCCCGCGGACGGTGCTCAGCGTCAACGATCCGGCGCGCCGACGGCCGTGGACACCGGCACGCCAGAGTGCCTCGTCCGCGTAGATATTGCCGATGCCCGAGACCACGGTCTGGTCCAACAGGAGCCGTTTGATCTCGGTGTCCCGGCGCCGGATCGCCCGCGCGGTGGCCAGCTCGCCGAAACCCGGCTCGAAGGGGTCGGCGGCCACGTGGGCGGCCGGCGCGGGCAGGAGCACCCCGGTGCCGTCGGCGGCCTCGGCCAGGGGAACGACGGTCCATCCGCCGAACGTCCGCTGGTCCACGAACCGCAGTTCCCTGCCGTCGTCGAGTCGGGCGCGGGCGTGCAGATGCCGTACCCGTGGCGCGTCAGTGGCCGTGACCAGCATCTGACCGCTCATCCCGAGGTGGACCAGCAGGCAGTCGGCCCCGGCGGTGTGGTCACCGTCCAGCGTCAGCCACAGGTACTTGCCGCGCCGGCCGGCACCGGTCACCACCTGATCTCGCAGCCGGGCGACGATCTCCGCCGGGCCGCCGGGCTGCCGGCGGGCCGTGCGGGCGCCGGTCACGTCGACGTCGAGGATCCGACGGCCCACCACGTGGGTCTCGAGGCCGCGACGCACCACCTCGACCTCGGGTAGCTCCGGCATGTCAGCCCGTGGCCCGGTCCAGAGCCGCCCATGCCTGCTCGGCGGCCTTCTGCTCGGCCTCCTTCTTGGTCCGGCCGACGCCCTCGCCCAACGGGTCGTCGCCGACCAGCGCCACCGCGGAGAAGGTCTTGTCGTGGTCCGGTCCGGTGGAGGTGATCTCGTACCGGGCCTTGGGCCGGCCGAGGGCCGCGCACTTCTCCTGCAGGCTGGTCTTCCAGTCGAGCGCCGCCCCCAGGGTGGGGACCACCCGGAGGCGATCGCCGATGATCCCTTCGACGATCCCCCGCGCCACCTCCAGCCCGTGGGTCAGGTACACGGCGCCGAAGACGGCCTCCAGCGTGTCGGCCAGGATCGAGTGCTTGTCCCGACCGCCGGTCAGCTCCTCTCCCCTACCGAGCCGCAGGAGCGCCCCCAGCCCCTCCGGGCCCAGCTCGCGGGCGATGTCGGCCAGGACGTAGGTGTTGACCAGGCTGGCGCGGATCTTCGCGAGATCACCCTCCGGCCGATCCGGGTACGCGGTGTAGAGGTGTTCGGTCACGACGAGTTCCAGCACCGCGTCGCCGAGGAACTCGAGCCGCTCGTTGTGCGGGAGTCCCCCGTGCTCGTAGGCGTACGACCGGTGGGTCAGCGCCTGTGCGGACAGCTCCGCGGGGAGCTGGACACCCAGGACCGCGCCGAGTTCCGGGGAGGGGTCCGTCACCGGGCACCCTCGTCGGTCCCGGGGTCGGCGAACTTCTCGGCCAGACCGGCCCATCGCGGATCGATGCGTCCCTCGGTGTCGCCGGAGACCCCGTCCGGCGCGGGGGTGTCGGGGTTGACGCAGCCACTGTGGCCGTAGTCCGTGCACGTGGGCGACATCGGGAACTCCAGGCCGAAGGCGTCGACCAGAGCCGGTTCCAGGTCCAGCAGATCGCCGTCGAGCAGACGCACCTCGTCCTGCTCCACCCCGGCGGCCGCGGCCGTGCCCTCGGCGGCGTACATCTCCGTCAGATCCACGGAGACCTCGGTGGTGAACTCGCCGAGACACCGTGCGCACTCCACCTCAGCGCATCCGGCGACGGAGCCGGTCACCAGGACGCCCTCCTCGACGAAGGTCAGGTCCAGGTCCAGGTCGACCTCGTCCCCCTCGGGGATGCGGATCAGCTCGACCCCGATCGACGACGGCAGCACCGCAGCGCGCCGGACCTGCGTCATCGCGCCCGGGGTCCGGGTGATGCTGCGGGTGTCGAGGACGAGGGAATCGGCGGCCGGGCGGCCTTGATGTCGGGGGCGAGAGGTGGTGGACACGCCCAGCAGACTACCCGCCGTCGATCAGTAACCCCCGTACCCGTCGCCGTACTGATCGCCCTCGCGCCCCCCGCGGCGGCCGGGGGCCTCACGACGGCCGACCGGGGCGACCCCGTGGAGTTCTTCGCGCCCGCGGGACACGGTGCGGAGGGTCGAGCCGAGGAACTCCTCGAACCGCGCCATCTTGTCGTCGATGTAGGCGTCGCACTCCTCACGCCGACGATCGCTCTCCGCGTGCGCGGCGTCCCGGATCCTGCTGGCCTCCTCGTCGGCGATCCGGACGACCTCGGACTCCGACAGCATCCGCTGCTGCTCTTGGCGGGCCTCGGTGATGGTGCGGTCGTAGATGATGTTGGCCTGTTCCACCAGCCGGTCGGACTCGGCGCGGGCGCGGGAGGTGGTCGATTCGGCTTCGCGGCGGGACCGGTCGAGCAGGTCGGCGGACTCCGCGCGGGCGTCGCCCACGAGCCCGTCGGCGTGCGCCGTGGCCTCGGCGACCATGCGGTCGGCCCGCGCCTTGGCGTCGGCGAGCATCGAGTCCGCGTCCGCGCGGGCCTCGCGCAGGGTGCGCTCGGCCTCGGCATCGGCGGCCGAGACCGTGTCGCGGGCGGTCGCATCGGCCTCGGCGAGCACGCTGTCGCGCTGGTCCAGCACGTCCTGCGCGTCGTCGAGCTCGCCGGGGAAGGAGTCCCGTATGTCATCGAGCAACAGCAGGGACTCGTGCCGGGGTACCACGCAGTTCGCGGTCATGGGCAGACTGCGGGCGTCCTCGATCATCGCGTTCAGCTCGTCGAGGGCCTGGAACACTCGGTACACGCTCGTCCCTTCACCGGATCGTCACTCTTGCCACACCAGTGTGCCCGTAAGCCGCCTTCCAGGGCCGGTGCGGCGGCGGTGTGTCCGGTGGTCCGCGATACTTAACGCCCCGCAGCGGGCAGGACCCCCGGTGCCGGGCGCCACGGTTCAGCCGAGCCGCTCCTTCAGCGCCCGGGCGACGGGATCCGGCAGGAGATGCGAGACGTCCCCGCCCAGGCGCGTGACCTCGCGGCACAACGAGGAGGAGACGAAGGCCAGGTCCGCCCGGGTCGGCAGGAACACGGTGTCCACCCGCGCTATCGACCGGTTCATGTGGGCCATCGGCAATTCGTAGTCGTAGTCGGTCGAATCGCGCAGACCCTTGATCACCGCGGTGGCGCCCGTCTCGCGACAGTAGTCGACGAGCAGTCCGTAGAAGCTGTCCACGCGGACGCCGGTCAGGTCCGCGCAGACCTCCTCGATGAGCGCCTTACGCTCATCGATGGTGAACGTCCCCTGCTTGTTGGGATTGGCCACCACGCACACGATCACGTCGTCGAACAGGTCCGCAGCCCTCCGGATGATGTCGAGGTGCCCGAGGGTCACCGGGTCGAACGAGCCTGGGCACACGACGGTGGTCATCGGGCGACCGTATCAACCGGGCGGGCGATCTCGACGGCGGTCTCCCCGTAGGTCCGCTCGAACTCCACCTCGTATCCGGTGGGCCACCGCACCGCCGGGTCACGCCTGGACCTCTCCCACACCACGAGGGCGTCCCCGGCGAGCCAGCCCCCGTCCGCCAACGCCTCCAGGACGGGAGCGTCGAGGTCCCCCGAGCGCTCGTACGGCGGGTCGGCCAGAACCAGGTCGAAGCCTCCGGCGACGGGGCACGGCCCGGCGACGGCGGCGGGCAGCGCCGCCCGCCTGACGGTCGGCCGGACCGACGGGAACGACGACGACAGGCCCGACGTGTTCGCGCGGATCGTCGCGACGGCCCGGGGGTTGTCCTCGACGAACCACACCACGTCCGCGCCCCGGGAGACCGCCTCCAACCCGAGCGCGCCGGACCCCGCGAACAGGTCCAGCACTGCGGCGCCGTCCAGGTCCATGCGACTCACGATCGCGCTGAACAGGGCCTCGCGGACACGGTCGGTAGTGGGCCTGGTCCCCGCGGGCGGAACGGTGATCGAGCGCCCGCGCAGGCGGCCCGAGATGATGCGGGTCATGGATCCCCCGATGGTCGAGATGCTGGTGGTCAGTATTTGAACAGGTAGTCCGACTCGTCCGAGCCGGACAGTCGACGGACCCGCTCGGCCAACGCCGGGTGCTGGTCGAGTCCGGGATCGGAGTCGAGGATCTCCTCGGCGTGACGGCGTGCGATCTCGATGACCTCGCCGTCGTCGACGACGGACAGCAGTCGGAGCGAGGCCAATGCACCCGACTGGGCGTCTCCCAGGACATCTCCCTCACGGCGCTGCACCAGGTCGAGCTGCGCCAGCACGAATCCGTCCGTGGTGGCGGCGACCGCGCCCAGTCGTTCCATCGACTTCCCCCCCTCGCGGGCGTTGGTCACCAGGAGGCAGAGCCCGGGCAGGCCACCCCGACCCACTCGGCCCCGGAGCTGGTGGAGTTGGCTTACGCCGAACCGGTCGGCGTCCATCACCACCATCACGGTGGCCTCCGGGACGTCCACCCCGACCTCGATCACGGTCGTCGACACCAGGACGTCCAGATCACCGGCGGCGAACGCACTCATGGTCGACTCCTTCTCCTCGGGAGGAAGTCGGCCGTGCATGAGACCGAGGCGGAGTCCGGCCAGTGGCCCGGTGGACAGGTACTCGTAGAGGTCCACGGCGGCGACCAGAGGGGGCCGGTCACTCCCGCGGTCGTCGTCCCCTCCGGACGTACCACCCGGGGCGTCGCCGGTGTCGGCGTCGATCCGCGCACACACGATGTACGCCCGGTGGCCCGCTTCGACCTCCTCCCGCACCCGTTCCCAGACTCGCTGCACCCAGCGCGGCTTGTCCCGGGCCGGCACGACCGAGGTGGAGATGGGCCTGCGGCCGCCGGGGAGCTCGTCCAGTTCCGAGACCTCCAGGTCGCCGAAGACGGTCATCGCGATGGTGCGGGGGATCGGCGTCGCCGTCATCACCAGCAGGTGTGGGACCGTTCCGTCCCGCCCCTTGGCGCGGAGCCGATCGCGCTGACGGACCCCGAAGCGGTGTTGCTCGTCGACCACCACCAGTCCCAGGTCGAAGAAGTCCACCGAGTCCTGGATGAGCGCGTGCGTGCCCACGACGATCCCGGCCTCACCGGTGACGATGTCCAGGAGCGCCGCCCGCCGCTCCGCGGTGGACATGGACCCCGTCAACAGCACGACCCTGGTGGCCTCGTCGGCGGCGCCCAGCCGGCCCCGCTCCCCCAGATCGCCGAGCATGGCCGTCAGCGAACGGTGGTGCTGGGTGGCCAGGACCTCCGTGGGGGCGAGCATCACGCACTGACGACCCGCGTCGACCACCTGGAGCATCGCGAGCAGCGCGACGATCGTCTTACCGGAGCCGACCTCCCCCTGCAGGAGGCGGTTCATCGGTTCGTCCAGGGCGAGGTCGGTGGAGATCTCCTCCAGCACGGCGGTCTGCCCGGCGGTGAGCTCGAACGGCATCCGCGCCTCCATCGCGGCGCGGACGCCGTCCGGGCGCACCGGACTGGCCGGCGCGGGGTCGCGGGCGACCGCGCGGCGCCGGGCTCCCAGGAGCAGTTGCAGCGCGATGGCCTCGTCGAACCGGAGGCGGTACCCGGCCCTGTCGGCGTCCTTGACGGTCTCCGGCAGATGGGCCTTGCGTAGCGCCTCGTCGAGGCCCATCAGACCGCCGGCCGCCAGCACCGTGTCGTCGAGGGGGTCGACGACGGGGACCAGGGCACGGATCGCGGTCACTACCGCTCCGAGCAGGTCCCACGACGTCACACTCTTGCTGGCCGAGTAGATCGGAAGAAGGGGGCGGTCGAACAGACTCGGGCCACCCTCGGCGTCGATCTCGGCCGACAACCGGGCCAGGGCGGCGAGATCACCCGAGCCCTTGAGCTCACGACCCGGACCCGAGACAGAGTGCAGGACAAGGAACTCCGGGTGGGTGAGGTCCAGGGACTGGCGGAACCGTGACACGGTCCCGTCGAACATCGCCACCGTGCCCACCGGGAGCATGAACTTGATCTTGCGTCCGGCGAAGTAGACCACCTTGAACGTGGTGTCCTCGTCCTCCACCGTGAGCGTGAGCATCTCCCGCGACTGGCCCTGCTTGGTGGTGTAGTTGCGGGTCGTTGAGGTGGTGACCGTCCCGATGATCGTGACCCGCTCGCCCTCGACGAGTTCCCGCTTGTCGTAGCGCTGCCCGTGCTGCCGGTAGCGGCGGGGCAGGGTGTGGAGCAGGTCGCCGACGGTCCGGTGACCGAAGGCCGTGTTGATCCGCTCGGCAAGCCCGGCGTCGAGGACCTCCCCCAGCACCGTGTCCGTGGTGACGAACGCGGTCATTCGACCCCGACGTGGGCGAGCACGCGGCCTGGGCCGGCCGCGTATCCGGCGACCTCCACGTCAGGGTGCCCGTGGCGGATCCTGGCCAGAGCGGTCTCGGTCGCGGCGTCGTCGTACTCGGAGCCGAGCAGAAGGGTCACCAGCTCACCGCCGGAGGAGAGCAGGCGGTCCGCGAGCGCGCACACCGCGTCCACCGGGTCCGTCTCGATGAGGGCGACATCGTGGCCCACCATGCCGAGGAGATCACCGGCCTCGCAGCGACCCACCAACGTGAGCGCGTCGTGTTGGGCCCGTACCAGATGGGCGTGCCGGGTGGCCGCCGCCGCATCCGCCATACCGAATCCGTCCAGCGACAGGGTTGTCGAGGGGTCGTGGACCGCGAGGGCGGACAATCCCTGGACGACGGAACCCGTCGGGAGGATGAGGGCGTTGCCGTCGACGTCGCGCAGCGCGGCGTCGAGTGCCTCGATCTGGGCCCTGGGCAGCTCGCCATTGGGCAACACGAGCAACTCGTCCGCGGACAACGCGAGCACGGCGTCGATCACCCCGCCCTCGTCCGCATCGACCGTGCGCGCTCCCGCCTCCGAGAACAACTCGGCCAGTGGCCCGTTCGGGACGATCGCCACCACGACCCGCTCGAGTTCGCGCACCACCCGGTCCCCGGCATCCCCGGCGGCAGCCCGTCGTCCGTGCCCGGTCGACGGGCTGCCGCCCACCGGGTTCAACATGTCCGTCACACGGATCTCGGTGACGCGCCCGAGGGACAGTGCGACCTCGACCGCCGATCCGATGTCGTCGGTGTGGACGTGCACCGCCCAGCGGGCGTTGTCGCCGGTTCCGCCGTCGCCGACGACCACCACGCTGTCGCCCAGGGTCCGGAGCGCCGATCTGAGTTCATCGGCCCGCGCGTCGTCGGAATGGGTCAGGGAGTACATGACCTCGTACCGGGTGTCAGAGGAGGCCTCCGGCGCGCCCCCGTCGGTGCCGTCGCAGCCGGTGGACGGTTCGGTGAACGGATCGTCGGGGACGAAGTAGTCGGGCCGCTCCGGCGCCTGTCCCCCCAGCACCTCCACCATGGTGTCGAGCAGAACCAACAGGCCCCTGCCGCCCGCGTCCACGACGCCGGCCCGGGCGAGCGCGGGCAGTTGGGAGGTCGTGCGGTCGAGGGCCTGGGCCCCCGCGTCCGCAGCCGATCGCGCGACCTCGATGAGCGAGTTGGCCGACGACCGGCCGGCGCCCGCGGCCGCCTCGCGGAGCACGGTCACGATGGTTCCCTCGACCGGATCGCTCAGCGCGTGGTCCACGAGGGTGACCGCCGTACGGAGAGCTCGGCGGTAGGTGGAGGCGTCGACGACCGTGAACGTCGCCGCCTCGCCGACCGCCCGCAGGACCTGGGACAGGATGACGCCGGAGTTGCCCCGAGCGCCGTGGACGGCCCCGTGACCGAGCGCCACGGCGATCTCACGGGCACCGGCACTCCCCCCGCCCTCGGAGATCCATGCCTCCTCGCCCTCGGCGCGGTCCACGGCGGCTCTCATCGTGTAGAGCAGATTGGTCCCCGTGTCGGAGTCCGGGACCGGGAAGACGTTGAGGGCGTTGATCTCCTCGCGATGGGTCGCGAGGTGTTCCACGCACCGGCGGGCCCAGCCCAGGAGCCCGTGGGCGTCCAGCGATGACGGACGTTCCTCGACACTCATCGCCTCGTGTGCCATCACCCCTCCTCGGCGCCGTTGACCCCAGCAGTCCGACTCCGTCGGCCGGCCCGGCCAAGCCTAGTACCCTCACCGTGCGACACCCTGTCGAACAGGCCGAGACGACCCGTACCCCTTTCTGGAGACCAGATGACCCCTGACCTGACCGCCACTCCCCTCGTCACTCTCGAGGACGGCGTCCTCACCATCCCCGTCTCCCTCGAGGGCAGGGGGAACTCTCTGGACTCCGACGCCGTCACCCAGGCGGGTGCCGCGCTGACCGCCCTTCTGGCGGGCGAGATCGAGGCCGGTGCCATCCTCCTGGTGGGGCTGGGCAAGAACTTCTGTGCGGGCGGCAACGTGCCCGGATTCGCAGCGGCCGAGGATCGCTCGGAGCACGTCCGGGAGCTGGCCGACCGCTTGCACGCGGTGGTCCGCCAACTCGAGGAAGCGCCGGTGCCGGTGGTGGCCGCGGTAGCCGGGTGGGCGGCGGGTGCGGGTCTGTCTCTCGCCCTGGCCGCCGACTTCTCCGTCGGGGACCCGGACACCCGCCTGCTCGCGGCCTACCCGGGCATCGGCCTGTCCCCGGACGGTGGCATGTCGTGGCGTCTGCCCCGGGCGATCGGGCCGGCAGCGGCCCGGGCGTTCATCCTCGGCAACGAGCCCGTCGACGGGGCGCGGGCCCACGCCATCGGACTGCTCACCACCTTCACGGAGGAGGACGTCCCCACCACTGCTCGCGACCTGGCCGTCCGCCTCGCGTCCGGCCCGCGGGCCTCGTACGCCGCCACCAAGGAGCTGCTGCGCCGGTCCGGCGAGAGAACCCTCGCCGAGCAGCTCGACGCGGAACGGGACGCCATCGCGGCGCTGGCGGTGTCACCCGACGGGATCGAGGGCGTGGACGCGTTCGTCGCCAAGCGCGCCCCGCGCTTCGGTGGAATCTGAGCGCGCCCCTACGTCTGCTCCGGCAGGTCCGGCAGCCGCCAGTCGACGGGGTCCACACCGAGCCGGCCCAGCTCCTCGTTCGCGCGGCTGAACGGGCGGGACCCGAAGAACCCCCGCGAGGCCGACAGCGGCGAGGGGTGCGCGGAGGCGATGACCGGTGTGTCCCCGAGCATCGGCGCGAGGGACTGTGCCTGGCGCCCCCAGAGGATCGCGACCATCGGTCGGTCGCGTTCCGTCAGCGCCTCGATCGCCCGCCCGGTGACCTCCTCCCATCCTTTGCGCTGGTGGGAGGCGGGCTGCCCGGGCGCCACGGTGAGCACCCGGTTGAGCAGGAGTACGCCGCTGCGCGTCCAGGCACTCAGGTCACCGTGTGCGGGGGCCGGCAGAGCGAGGTCGTCGGTGTATTCGCGGTAGATGTTGACCAGACTCCGCGGCAGGGGGCGGACGTGCCCGTCCACGGCGAAGCTCAGGCCGACGGCGTGGCCGGGGGTCGGATAGGGGTCCTGACCCACGATCAACACGCGGACGTCGTCGAACGGCTGGGTGAACGCGCGCAGGATCCGCTCGCCGGTGGGGAGGTGACCACGGCCCGCGGAATCCTCCTCGCGCAGGAAGTCGCCCATCCGCCGGATACGGTCCTCGACCGGCTCCAACGCGCGCGCCCAGCCCGGGTCGACGAGCTCGCCCAGCGGGCGCCGGCCCGCGTCGCCCCCGACCACCCGGTCAGTCGATCCGTCGGAGCTCGGAGCGGTACCGCATCGCGTTGTCGTGGTACTTCTGCGTGTTCCCGTCGAGCATCTCCGGGTCCACCTCGTACCCCTCGCGGATTCTCGCCGGCGCCCCCATCGCCATTCGCGCGGGGGGGAGCTCGAACCGGGGCGGGATCAGGCACCCGGCGGCGACAACCGCCCCGGCACCGATCACGGCGCCGTTGAGCACGATCGACCCGGAGGAGACGAGAGCACCGTCCCCGATCGTCGCTCCCTCGATGTGCGCGTTGTGGCCCACGATACAGTGCTCCCCGAACACCGTCGGTTCCGACTCGGTGCAGTGGACGATCGTGCCGTCCTGGATGTTGGTCATCGCGCCGACCTCGATGCGCCCGTAGTCTCCGCGGAGGACGGCGGTCGGCCACACCGACACACCCGGTCCCAGGCGGACGCGGCCGATCACCACGGCGTCGGGGTGCACCCAGGCGTCGGGAGCGATGTCGGGTTCGAGGTCTCCGAGTGCGTAGACAGCCATGCGGCCAGCCTAGTTCGCACCGCGCGCGGAGTCCCAGCCCCCCGGGGTGCGCGGGCGGCCGTCCAGGAAGACGGCCCCGGGGTCCCCCTCGCGGATCGTCCCGATCACGGTGAAGCCCGGGGGCACGGTCGTCCCGGGAGGGAAGGTGCCCAGCAGGCCGTGGTCCTCCCCGCCGTCGAGAATCCAGTCCACGATCTGCGCCTCGGGATCGCGCAGCCCCAGTGCCGCGGCGGCCTCGCCCAGCCGGGGATCGACGGGGAGCGCCTCGACGACGAGGTCCACGGCCACCCCGGAGGCGCGCGCCATCCCGGACAGGTCCCGCAGGAGGCCGTCGCTGACGTCGGTGAGCGCGCTGGCGCCGGCGAGCCTGGCCGCCTTCCCGGAGCCGATCGGGAGCTCGGGGACCCGGTGGGCCTGTTGCAGGGTGCCGTCGTGGTGGCCGGCCAGCAGGAGTGCCAACCCCGCGGCGGACCGCCCCGGCGCACCGGTGAGCGCCACCCGGTCGCCGGGGGCGGCGCCGTCGATCCGCAGGGGGCGCGCGCCGTCCGGGAGAGTGCCCATCGCGGTGACCCCGACGACGACGAGGGTCGCGCTGGTGAGATCGCCGCCCACCACCACCGCACCGGACCGCGCGGCCTCACCGTGGATTCCTTCGGCCAGCTCACCGATCTGGTCCATGGTCGTCCGGCCGGGTACCGCCAGGGCCACGAGGACGCGGGAGCAGTCGGCGCCCATGGCCAGGACGTCGGAGACGTTCTGTGCGACGGCGCGGCGGCCGATGTCCCTCCATGTGGTCAGGTCCAGACGGAAGTGGGTGCCCTCGACCAGCATGTCGGTCGTCACCACGGTCGCCGCGGCGGGACCGAGTACCGCGGCGTCGTCCCCGTTGCCCACGGGATCGCCCGAACCGGCCTGACCCGGCCTGCTCAACACTTCCAGGACCGCGGCTTCCCCGGCCTCCGCCACGGTCGGTGGCCGGTCGCTGGCAGCGCTCATCGGTGTCCTCGGTGGTCAGGCGCCGGGAGACCCGGCGGGTGTCTGTAGCGTTGCCGACAGGCTAGCGGCCGCGACCCGGGCGGCCGATCGTAGGAGAGAGGACGCCTCGAGGTGGACACGACGGACACGAACTCGGGTGATCGGCACGACGCGGGTTCGTCCGGACCCGCGGCAGCGCAGGACCCGGCACCCCACGACGGCCACCGGCCACCGGTCTCGACCGTCGTCGTGATCGCGGCGGTCCTCATCCCGTTAGTGCTGTTCGCGGTGGTCCTGGTCCTGGTACGCAACGTCAGCGACGAGGCGGCCGAGACCGCCGCGAGCGAGCCCGTCACCGCCGTGAGCATACCGGCCCCCGGGGCCGAATCCGAGGAGTGCCTGTCGTTGCTGGAGTCGCTTCCGGACTCCCTGGGGGAGGCGAACCGGGTCCCGTTCGTCGAGCCCGCGCCGCCGGGCGCGGCCGCGTACCGGTTGCCCGACGCCGAGACCGTCGTCGTCCGCTGCGGTCTGCCCGCACCGCCGACGTTCACGGTCGGGGTGTCTCTCCAGGAGGTCAACGGTGTGCAGTGGTTCAACGAACCGGATCCGGACCCGGCCGTGACCTCATCCACCTGGGTGGCCGTGGACCGGCCCGAGTACATCGCGGTCACGCTCCCCGCGGCCGGCGGCACGGGACCGATCCAGGACCTGTCGGACGCGCTCTCCGCCGGACTCGAGGCCGTCGAACCGCGGCCCGCGCCGATCAGCTGACCCGCGCGGTCAGCACTCTGTCAACACCGGGCCAGCGCGGTCCGCACGAGGGTGTCGAGCAGGGTCCGGTAGTCGACTCCGGAGGCCGCCCACATCTGTGGGTACATCGATATCGGGGTGAATCCCGGCATGGTGTTGACCTCGTTGATCACCGGCCCGTGGTCGGTGACGAAGAAGTCGACGCGGCTCAACCCGCGGGCGTCGAGGGCGTGGAACGCCTCGACGGCCAGGGCCCGCAGGCGATCGGTCTCCGCGGCGGGCAGCCGCGCGGGCAGGTCGAATGTGCAGACGTCGTCGAGGTACTTGGTGTCGAAGTCATAGAAGGAGTCGCCCTCGGTCTCGCCGTCCAGACCGGTCGGCTCCCCGGGGATGTGCAACTCGGCGGGCAGGCTCGCCTCCACGCGCCCGTCCGGATACTGCAGGACGCCGCATTCGACCTCGCGCCCCACGATGGCCGCCTCGACGATCACCTTGGGGTCGAACCGGCGGGCCTCGGCGATGGCCGCCTCGAGTTCCCCGATGCGGGAGACCTTGGTGATCCCGATGGACGACCCACCGCGGGCGGGCTTGACGAACAACGGCAGCCCGAGCCGGTCCAACTCCGACTCCGGCACCGTCCCGGACCCCGGACGCAACACCACCTGCTCGCCGATCGGCAGTCCGGCCGCACCCAACACCACCTTGGTGAACTCCTTGTCCATGCCGGCCGCGCTGGCGAACACCCCCGGACCCACGTAGGGGACGCCCGAGAGTTCCAACAGACCCTGGACGGTGCCGTCCTCCGCATGGGTGCCGTGCATGACGGGGAACACCACGTCCACCCGGGCCACCTCTTCGCCGGCACGCTCGCCGTCCGTGAACCGCAGGACCCCGCGGTCGTCGGCGGACAGGCCGAGTGCCACCCGCGGTCGTCCCGGGTCGACCTCCGGCAGGACACGGTCGATGATCCGCAACCCCGAGACGTCGTCGGGACCCAGGGTCCACGTCCCCGATCCGGTGATCCCGACCGGGACCACCTCGTACACGGCTCGGTCGAGGTGTGCCATGACGGCACCGGCGGACACGCAGCTCACGGAGTGCTCCGAGCTACGCCCGCCGTACAGGACGGCAACGGTGATGCGATTCACCGGGCCGAGGCTACTCGGGCTTGGTGCTGCGTCTCATGAGGCGCACCGCCACCTCGACGGCGTCACCCCCCTCGTGGCAGATCTCGTGGACGGCCTCGGTCAGGGGCATCTCGACCCCGACCTGCCGGGAGAGCGCACGGATCGACGTACAGGACTTGACCCCCTCCGCGACCTGGCCGTTTGTGGCCTCCTGTGCCTGCTCCAGGGTCTCGCCCCTGCCCAGTCGCTCTCCGAAGGTGCGGTTGCGCGACAGCGGCGAGGTGCAGGTGGCGACCATGTCGCCGAGCCCCGCGAGGCCTGCGAAGGTCATCTGGTTGGCGCCGAGCGCCACCCCCAGCCTCGTCGACTCCGCCAATCCGCGCGTGACCAACGACGCCATGGTGTTGTCGCCCAGGCCCATGCCGGAGGCGATCCCGCACACGAGCGCGATGACGTTCTTGGTGGAACCACCGATCTCGCAGCCCACCACATCGGAGTTCGTATACGGCCGGAAGTAGGGGGTGGCGAACGCGTCCTGCAGCCGGGCGGCCCGGTCGGCGTCCGTACAAGCGATGACGGTCGCCGCGGGCTGTCCCTCGGCGACCTCCCGCGCCAGGTTGGGTCCGGACAGCGCGGCGATCCTGTCCTCCGTCAATCCCGTCACCTCTGCGACGACCTCGCTGATACGCATCAGCGTCCCCGTCTCGATACCCTTCGCCAGGGAGATGACCCCGGCGTCCGGCTCGAGGAGGCCGACCCACGTCTCGAGGTTGCCCCTCAGGCTCTGGGACGGAACGGCCAGGACGACCTCGTGGGAGCCCGCGAGGACCTCGGCGGGGTCCGTCGAGGCGGTGACGGTCGCCGGCAACACGATCTCCGGTAGGTATTTCTCGTTGCAGTGACGTTCGTTGATCCCCTGGGCCACCTCGTCACGGCGCGCCCACATCACGACCTCCGACCCCGCGTCCGCGAGGACCTTCCCGACGGCGGTCCCCCACGACCCCGCACCCATCACCGCGACCCGCGCCATTTCGCCTCCCGGCTCGTCGTTCACCACCGGGGCCCTCGCCGGTGGATCGTGAGCAAACGCTACCCGGCCCGGCGCGCGCGCGAGGGTCTGCTGGCAGGATGGCGGTCGATGACTACGGTGTCGGGGCACAGGGCGGCGGACGGCGGGTGGACGATCGTCGTCCCCGTGAAGGCGCTCGACCGCGCCAAGAGCCGTCTCGCCCGCGCTCTGCCCGCGTCCGACCGCCGCGAGCTGGCGCTGGCCATGGCCTCGGACGTCCTGAGAACCTGCGTCGCGACCCCCGGTGTCTCACGGGTGCGAGTGGTGACTTCGGATACGGACGTGGCGGCACTCGCGCGCCTGCTCCCGGTCGAGATCGTCGCCGAGCCGCCCGGCACCGCGGGGATGACGGGGGACGACCCGCTCAACGCGGCGCTGACCGGGGCGATCCGCGGTGTGCCCGGGCCGGTCGGCGTGGTGACCGCCGACCTGCCCGAGCTCGGCACCAGCCAACTCGCCCGGGTCCTGTCGGCCGCCTCCGGGCACCCGCATTCGATCGTCCCCGACCATCACGGCGCCGGGACGACCATGGCCTTCTGGACGGGCCCGGTCGAGGAGCGACGGCCTCGTTTCGGGCCCGGGTCGGCGGCTCGCCACGTCTCCGACGGCGGCGCGGTGGCGCTCGACGGTGCCGACCCGTCGGGCGCATCCGGTCGCGACGTCGACACCCCCGAGGACGTCCTGGCGCTGACCGGTCGAACGGTGGGTGCGGCCACCGCCGCCGTCATCCGGACCCCCTCGGCACGTCAACGTCCTCACGCCGCGGGTGTATCAGCCACAATGGTCCGGTGACCGCAGACGATCCCGTGCTCGAGCAACTCCCCCGACCCCGTGACCGCTACCTCAACCGCGAACTCAGCTGGCTCGACTTTAATGCCCGGGTGTTGGCCCTGGCGGGCGAGAACGACCTGCCGCTACTCGAGAGGGCCAAGTTCCTCGCGATCTTCGCATCGAATCTCGACGAGTTCTACATGGTGCGGGTGGCCGGCCTTAAGCGCCGCGACAAGACGGGTCTGTCGGTCAGGTCCGCCGACGGTCAGACGCCTGCCGAGCAGCTCGGCCGCATCAGTGTCCGCACACGAGAACTCTGCGACGAGCAGACCCGGTTGTTCCACGACGAGATCAGGCCGGAGCTCGAGGAGCACGGGATCCGCATCCTGGCCTGGGGTGAGTTGACGTCCGACGAGCAGTTCTCGCTGGCGGAACTGTTCCGGAACTCGATCTTCCCCGTGCTCACTCCCCTCGCCGTGGACCCCGCGCACCCCTTCCCCTACATCTCCGGGCTCAGCCTCAACCTGGCGGTGATCATCCGCGACATCGGGTCGGGTCAGGAGCATTTCGCCCGGGTCAAGATCCCCCACAACGTGCCCCGGTTCGTCAGGGTCGACCGGGGTGTCGAGGACGAGTACTCGTTCGTCCCGGCGGAGGAGATCATCGCCGCACACCTCGGCGACCTGTTCCAGGGCATGGAGGTCGTCGAGCACCACGTCTTCCGCGTGACCCGCAACGCGGACATGGAGGTCGAGGAGGATCGTGACGAGGACCTGCTGCAGGCGCTCGAGCGCGAGCTCGCCCGCCGACGCTTCGGGTCCGCCGTGCGCCTGGAGATCGCGGAGGACATGACGTCCCGGATGCTCCGGATCCTGCAGCACGAACTCGATGTGGATTCCGAGGACGTGATCCGGTTCTCTGGTCTGCTCGACCTGACGGGGCTGTGGCAGATCCACGGCCTCGATCTGCCCGACCTCAAGGACCCGGCGATGGTCCCCGCGACGCCTCCGGCGTTCGGCGAGCGTGAGACCGCCCGGAACATCTTCGCCTCGCTCCAGGAGGGGGATGTCCTGGTCGAGCACCCCTACGACTCGTTCGCCACCACGGTCCAGCGGTTCATCGAGCAGGCCGCTGCGGACGACAACGTGCTGGCGATCAAACAGACCCTCTACCGGACCTCCGGCGACTCCCCCATCGTCAACGCGCTCGTGGACGCGGCCGCGGCCGGCAAGCAGGTTGTGGCGCTGGTCGAGATCAAGGCCCGGTTCGACGAGCAGAACAACATCCGCTGGGCGCGCGAGCTCGAACAGGCCGGGGTCCACGTGGTCTACGGGCTACTGGGACTCAAGACGCACTGCAAGACCTGCCTCGTGGTGCGCAAGGAAGGCGACCGGCTTCAGCGGTACGCCCACATCGGTACGGGGAACTACAACCCCAAAACGGCCCGGCTGTACGAGGACGTGGGGTTGTTCACGGCGGACGAGGACGTCGTGTCGGACCTGACGGACCTGTTCAATCACCTCACCGGGTTCTCCAACGTGTCCAAGTACCGGCGGCTGCTCGTCGCGCCCGAGGGCATCCGTTCGGGGATCATCGAGAGGATCGACCGGGAGATCGGCCTCGCCGCCGAGGGGCGTGAGGCGGGCATCCGGCTCAAAGCCAACGCACTGGTCGACGAGCAGATCATCGACGCCCTCTACCGGGCCTCCCAGGCGGGCGTGCAGGTGGACATCGTCGTCCGCGGGATCTGCGCACTGCGCGCCGGGGTTCCCGGGCTCAGCGAGAACATCCACGTCCGCTCGATCCTCGGCCGCTTCCTCGAACACTCGCGGATCCTGAACTTCCGGGGGGCCGACGAGGTGCTCATCGGCAGCGCGGACATGATGCACCGGAACCTCGACCGCCGCGTCGAGGTGATGACCACCGTGACCGACCCCCGGCTCAAGGGGCAGATCCACCGCATCTTCGACTCCGCTCTGGATCCGGCCACCCGCAGCTTCCACCTGCGACCAGACGCCTCCTGGGCGCGGATGCCCGGCCCCGGGGACCGGTCCGACTCGGTCGACCACCAGGAGCGAATGGCCTCCGTGCACGCGGGGTTCCGGGACCGATGAGCAGGAAGTCGAACGGAGGCAACCGCGTCAGGGTGGTCCCCGCTGCGGGAGCCGTCCTCTACCGCATGGACGGCGGGGAGGCCCGCTGTGCCGTGGTCCACCGTCCCCGGTACGACGACTGGTCGCTGCCCAAGGGCAAGGTCGATCCCGGCGAGTCACTTCCGGTCACCGCGGTGCGGGAGATCGAGGAGGAGACGGGCCACACCGCCGTCCTCGAATCGAGGATCGGGACCACCGCATACCCCCTCAAGGAGAACACCAGGAAAGAGGTCACCTACTGGTCCGCTCGCGCGACCGGGGGTGACTTCGAGCCGAACTCCGAGGTCGACGAGATCCGGTGGCTTCCGGTGGACGAGGCCAAGGATCTTGTCTCGTACGGCCTGGACCGGAAGATCCTCGGCCGCTTCGCCGCGGCCCGGCCGGTGGACTCGGTGCTCCTGCTGGTCCGACACGCCAAGGCGGGGAGCCGCTCCGAGTGGAGTGGGGACGATTCCGCGCGTCCGCTCGACAAGACCGGACGAACCCAGGCCGAGCTCCTGGCACCGATGCTCAGGGCGTTCGGTGTCCGGAGGCTACACAGTGCTCCCCGGGTGCGGTGCGAGCAGACGGTGGGCCCCCTCGCCGATGAGCTGGGGGTCGAGGTCCGCCTCGAGCCGGCTCTGAGCGACGAGGCCTACCTCGACGACCCCGTCGCCGCCCGCACCAGAGTGATCGAGATCGCCGACGGCGACGGGGTCGCGGCGGTGAGCTCGCAGGGGACGGCCATCCCCGGGCTGGTCGGGGACCTGTCCCGGCTGGCCGGGCTCGTCGTGGCGGACACCTCCACCAAGAAGTCCGGGACGTGGGGGCTGGGGTTCGCGGACGGGAGGCTGGCGTTCGCCGACTACTACCCGAGCCCGCTCCCCGCGAGGTGAGGCGGCTGCTCAGCCGACCTTGTCGCGGCGGTTCACGCCGTTCTTGCCGACCCCGCCGAAGGACTGATGCGAGCTGGTGCGCTTCGCCGCGAGGCGGCCCTCGGGGAGCGTCTCGGTGCCCTGCACGACGGACTTGAAGTACTGACCGGGCCGGAACGCCGGTGAGTAGGTGGGCGGCACCGGAATGGACTCACCGGTGTGCGGGTTGCGCGCGACCCTGGCCGCACGCGCGCGCTTCTCGAAGATGCCGAATCCCATGATGGTGATCGACTCACCCGCCGCCACCGCCCGCACGATGATGTCGAGAGTGTTCTCCAACGCCTCTGTGGCGAGCTGCTGGTCTCCGTCCATACGTTCCGCCAGCTCGGCGATCAGATCGGCCTTGTTCACGGGTGTCCCCCTAGAGGTGAGTACGCCGACGCGGCAGAGCACCGCGCCACATAAAGATAAGCATACTCACACGTTGCTGGCTCGGGGGCCGTTCCGGACGGGCCGACGCGATCCGCCGGTCACCCCCGGTCGGGCACGGTGGTGACCGGCTTGAACGACGGTCGACGCTCCTCGAACGCGGCGATCGCCTCCGCTTTCCGGAGCGTGAGACCGATGTCGTCCAGCCCCTCCATGAGACGCCACCGGGTGTAGTCGTCGATCTCGAACGGGACGGTCAGGTCGCCCGCGGTCACGGTCCTGGACCCGAGGTCCACGGTCAGCTCGATCCCCGGTCGCTCGTCCATTATCTTCCACAAGAGATCGACGTTCTGCTGTTCGACCTGTGCGGCCACCAGACCGGACTTGCCCGAGTTGCCCCGGAAGATGTCGGCGAACCGCGAGGAGATGACCACGCGGAAACCGAAGTCCTTCAGGGCCCACACCGCGTGCTCGCGGGACGAGCCGGTGCCGAAGTCCGGGCCCGCGACGAGCACGGACGCCCGGTCGTACGGAGCGCGGTTGAGGACGAAGTCGGGTTCGCCTCCTCGCCAGGACGAGAAGAGCCCGTCCTCGAACCCGGTGCGTGTGACGCGCTTGAGGTACTCGGCGGGGATGATCTGGTCGGTGTCCACGTTGGACCGGTGCAGCGGGGCCCCGATGCCGGTGTGGGTGGTGATCGGCTCCATGTGGATCATGCCCCCTTCGCGGGCTCGAGATCTGCGGGCGAGGCCAGCCGCCCGACGACGGCGGTGGCCGCGGCGACCGCCGGGCTGACGAGATGGGTCCGGCCGCCCTTGCCCTGACGACCCTCGAAGTTGCGGTTGGAGGTCGAGGCGCAGCGCTGACCCGGCTCCAGCGAGTCCGGGTTCATCCCGAGACACATCGAGCAGCCCGGTTGACGCCATTCGGCGCCGAACGCGGTGAACACCTCGTCCAGGCCCTCCTGCTCCGCCAACTGACGCACCTGCATCGATCCCGGGACGACCAGCATCCGTACGCCGTCGGCGACCTCGCGGCCGTCGATGATCTCCGCCACCGTCCTGAGGTCCTCGATGCGTCCGTTGGTGCACGACCCCACGAAGACCACGTCCACTGCGATCTCACGCAGGGGTGTCCCGGCCTCCAGATCCATGTACTCGAGCGCACCCTCGGCGGCGACCCGGTCGCTCTCGTCCCCGAAGGACTCCGGATGCGGGACGGCGGACCCGAGGGGCGCCCCTTGACCGGGGTTGGTCCCCCAGGTGACGAACGGGGTGAGGGCCGAGCCGTCGATCACCACCTCGGTGTCGAACACCGCGTCGTCGTCGGTCTTCAGACCGTTCCAGTAGTCGACCGCGGCGTCCCACTCGTCGCCCGCCGGGGCGTGGGGGCGCCCTTGGAGGTAGTCGTAGGTCGTCTGGTCCGGGGCGATCATCCCGGCCCGGGCGCCGGCCTCGATGCTCATGTTGCAGATGGTCATCCGCGCCTCCATCGACAGCTTCTCGATGGCCTCCCCGCGGTACTCGATGATGTGCCCCTGCCCCCCACCGGTCCCGATCTGGGCGATCACCGCGAGGATGAGATCCTTGGCCGAGACCCCCGGCTGCAGTTCGCCGGTGACGGTGACGGCCATGGTCCGGAACGGCCGAAGCGAGAGCGTCTGGGTGGCCATGACGTGCTCGACCTCGGACGTCCCGATACCCATCGCGATGGAGCCGAAGGCACCGTGCGTGGAGGTGTGGGAGTCGCCGCACACGACCGTCATGCCGGGCTGGGTCAGTCCGAGCTGGGGCCCGATGATGTGGACGATGCCCTGCCCCGGATCACCCATCGGGTACGCCCGGACGCCGAACTCCTCGCAGTTGGTGCGCAGCGTCTCGATCTGGGTGCGCGAGACGCGGTCGGCGATGAGGTCGACGGCGCCGCCGACGAGGTCGGTCGGGACGTTGTGGTCCTCTGTCGCGAGGGTGAGGTCCGGGCGACGCAGACCGCGGCCCGCCAGTCGCAACCCGTCGAAGGCCTGAGGGCTGGTGACCTCGTGGATGAGGTGGAGATCGATGTAGATGAGGTCCGGTTGCCGGGCTTCGCCCTCCCCCTCGCCCCTGACCACTACGTGGTCGTCCCACACCTTCTCCGCCAGGGTTCGGCCCCGGGCGCCTCCGGACGGTGTCACACTCATCACGCCTCCAGTACCCGCCCCGGGTGACGAACCGATGGATTCTCACCATGTAGGACGCTATAGTCGAACTGTGAGACAGTATAGCGGGATCGGAGTCCTCGACAAAGCCATGACGGTGCTCCACGCGGTGGCCGAGCAACCGTGTGTCCTCGCCGACCTCTGCGAGCGCACCGGACTCCCCCGGGCCACCGCCCATCGGCTCGCGGTGGGCCTCGAGATCCACCAGCTCCTGTCCCGGAACGACGCCGGGGTGTGGAGCCTCGGCCCCGGGCTGGCGAAACTCGCCTCCCACGCCGCCGACTCCCTGGCGGAAGCGGCGTCCAGCGTTCTCCCGCGCCTGCGCGAGGCGACGGAGGAGAGCGTCCAGGTGTACCGCCGCGACGGCGACCGGAGGATCTGCGTGGCCTCGGCCGAGCCCCCCACCGGCCTGCGGGACACCGTCCCCGTGGGGGCCATCCTGCCCATGAGCAGGGGGTCGGGAGCGAAGGTCCTGGCCGCGTGGGCCGACCCCACCACCCAGCGCGCCCTCCTGGCGGACGCCACCTACACCGAGCGGCAGCTGGCCGAGGTACGGCGACGCGGGTGGGCTCAGTCCATCGCCGAGCGAGAGGCCGGTGTCGCCTCCATCTCGGCTCCGATCAGGGACTCGGCGGGCAGCGTCGTGGCCGCGATCTCCGTCTCGGGCCCGGTGGACCGCATCGGTCGACGCCCCGGGGTGCGCTGGGCGGCCGACCTCCTGGCCGCCGCGGAGGCGATCCACAAGCGGTTGTAGGCCCGTGCGCCCAGGTCGCCCCGACCACCTAGGCCGGCCGCCGGCCCTCGACCAGACGGCCGAGCGCCCACGGGAGGCTGCTCACGCTCGGTTGCCGGACCGCCGCCACGAGGTCGTCGTCGCGCGGATCCACCCTGACCACCTGGACGCCCGGCCGCCTGAGCTGTCGATACGGGACGGGCTCCCGGTGGGACACGATGTCGAATCCCAGCTCGCGTATCTCGTCTGCGAGCGGCGACCGTCCGTCGAGGGTGGCGACCGGGGTGTCGGGGCGCGCGCCGGTCCCGACGACGACGGCGAGCGCCTCCACTCCGAGCCGCCGCTGGCCTTCCGCCCACCCGTCCAGTGCCTCCTTGGCGGACGCGGCAACCCGGGTCGGGTCGCGGTGGACGGCCTCGGCCACCAACTCGAGGTGCCGCCGCCAGCCCGGACGCCCGTCGGGGTCGGCGATGACCGTGGCGAGCTGTTCGTACCCTCTCAGCTGCGCCTCGGAGACGTCGGCCGCGGCGAGAGCGAAGGCGTCGGCCCCGAACGGCAGGAGGGAACGCAGACTCGGCAACCCCGGCCCGCCCCAGTCCGGCGCGGGCGGGGAGGGACGGTCCCGCCAGGGCCGGGGGCCCGTGCCGTCCACGGCCCAGGCCGCCTCCGGCTCCATCCCCAGCGCCACCAGGGCGTCCAGGTCCGCGGACGAGAGGGCGATGACACGCCGGACGGGCGGGTCGTCGGTCGGGGTGCGGACGGGACTCGGCGGGGCCAACGGGTCCCTCGACGTGGTGGCCGGGCTCGTCGTCCCGCCACCCGGCCCGCAGGCGGTCAGGCCCGCGAGCCCGAGTCCGGCGCCGAGGGCCACCCGGAGGACGTCGCGACGAGAGTTCACGGGCAAATCGTCTCACGCCCCGACAAACGCGATGTCCCGGCTCCTCGCTCTCGCGAGGAACCGGGACCTGTCGCTCATGTACCCCCGATGGGATTCGAACCCACGCTACCGCCGTGAGAGGGCGGCGTCCTAGGCCGCTAGACGACGGGGGCCTGGTACACGTCAACTGTAGCGACACCACCGGTCCACCACAAAATCACGACACCGACACCCGTGCACCAGGTGCAAATATGCACTTGGTGCACCTTTCTATATGGACTGCTCCGGTGACCTCCCCCCCGGACCAGGACTCCCTGCGCGAGCGAAAGCGTCGAGCCACGCTGTTGGCCATCGAAGACGCCGCGACCTCCCTCGTCCTGGAGCACGGATACGACTGCGTGACGGTGGACCAGATCTGCGCGGCGGCCCACGTCTCCAAGCGCACCTTTTTCAACTATGTCCCCTCGAAGGAGGCCGCCGTCATCGGTTCCCCGCCCCGGGACGTCCCCCCGACACCCCGCCGCGAGTTCCTCGACGCCGCCGACCCGGACGTGCCCGGGGCGCTCCTCCGGCTGTTCCTCGCGGCATTCGCCGCCGCGCGCATCGGGAACGACGCCCAGACCGTGCGACTCGCCCACCGTCGGGGCGCGATCTTCCGGGCCGAGCCCGACCTCGGGGTGGCCCGCGTGACCGCGTCCTCGCGCTTCCAGCTCCGCCTGGTGGACCTGGTGACCGAGCACTTCAAACGCCAGCCGCATCTCCGCCGACTCGAGGGGGTCGCGGCAGAGGCCGAGGCACGCGCGTGCGTCGCCCTCGTGGCCGCATCGGCGAACCTGGGCCTGTCGAGCTGGCTGGCACGGGAGGCCGCGACCTTCGACGACCTCGACTCCGAGTGCGCCCTCGCCCTGCGACAGCTCGCACTCCTCGTCAGCTCACCCAACGACAGGGCGGGCACCGACACGGCGTCGGTACGGGCGACCTCTTCCGAGAAGACGGGATCCACGTCATGAGTGACACCAGCACCCTCGCGGCGGACGGTCACGAGACCGCCGAGCGCGCGCCGTCCCACAACGTGCCGCTGGTGTTCACCTCGCTCCTGCTCGGGATGCTCATCGTGTCCCTGGGGCAGATGATCTTCGCCACCGCGCTCCCCACGATCGTCGCGGACCTCGGCGGGGTCGACAAGATGAGCTGGGTCATCACCGTCTATCTCCTGACCATGACCATCGGGCTGCCCGTGTACGGCAAGCTCGGCGACCAGATCGGACGCAAACCGCTCTTCGTCGCCGCCATCCTGCTGTTCCTCGGTGGTTCCGTACTCGGAGCCCTCTCGTGGAGCATCGACGTCCTCATCGTCTCCCGGGCCATCCAGGGCCTGGGGGGCGGAGGCCTGATGGTGCTGTCCCAGGCCATCGTCGCCGACGTCGTCCCCGCCCGTCAGAGGGGTCGGTACATGGGAGTGATGGGGGCGGTGTTCGGGCTCTCGTCGATCCTCGGTCCGCTCCTGGGCGGGTTCTTCACCGAGGGCCCGGGCTGGCGCTGGGCACTGTGGTTCAACCTGCCGATCTGCCTGCTCACCCTCGCCGTCGCGGTTCTCTACCTGAGACTGCCCGCCCGCGGCACCGGCCGGAGCACCGACTGGCCGGGCACCGTGCTCATGGTCACGGGCACCACGGCGCTCATCCTCGTCTGCTCGTGGGCCGGCAACCGCTACTCCTGGACCGACCCGGTCATCCTCGGCCTCGCCGCCCTCTTCCTGGTCTGCGCGGCGGCGTTCGTGCGGGTCGAACTGCGGTCACCGCATCCCCTGATCCCGATGACCCTGTTCGCCGAGCGCAACTTCGCACTCTCGACGGCAGCGGGGCTCATCATCGGCATCGCCATGTTCGGCACCATCACCTACCTGCCCACCTACATCCAGATGGTCCACGGGCTCGGACCCACCCACGCCGGCCTCATGATGACCCCGATGATGGCGGGGATGATGGGGACCTCCATCATCGTGGGCAACATCGTGAGCCGTACCGGCCGGTACAAGTGGTACCCGGTCGTGGGCAGCATCATCATGGCCGTGGGACTGTTTGTCATCAGCACTCTCGAGGAGACGGACACCCTGCTCCACCTCGGCGTGGTCCTCTTCGTCTTCGGCTTCGGTCTCGGCCTGTGCATGCAGCTGCTCGTGCTGATCGTCCAGAACTCGTTTCCCGTGTCGATGGTCGGGACCGCCACGGCGTCCAACAACTTCTTCCGCCAGATCGGCGGGACCCTGGGATCGGCCATCGTGGGGTCGCTCTTCGTCAGTCGTCTGTCCGATCTCATGGGCGACCGCATCCCGGCCGCAGCGGCGGCGATGGGACCGGAGGGGGCTGAGATGGCCACGTCGTTCTCGAACGGCTCCGGAGCGGCCAACTCGATGAGTCCCGAGATCCTCGCCGGACTGCCCGGACCCCTCCACGACGCGATCGTGGGTTCCTACAACGACGCCCTGGTGCCGATCTTCCTCGTCGTGGTGCCCCTGCTGGTGGTCGCCACCGGACTGCTGCTGTTCATCCGCGAGGACCCGCTCAAGGAGACCGTTGACTGAGCGGGCCTGAGCGGGCCTAGGTGGGCCTGAGTGGGCCCGCTCCGCCCTCACCGCGTCGCCATCCCGGGGTGAGCACACCGACACGAGATCCACATCCGCCGCAACCGCACCGTTACGCGACGCCGATAGTTTTCCCGGCGTGCAGACTCCCCGAGAGACCGTCCTGAGATTCCTCGCCGCTCCGACCGACGTGGGCACCGGGAACCAGGTTCACACAGGCCGCATCCTCGAGTGGATCGACAAGGCCGCGTACGCCCAGGCGGCGGTGTGGTCGGGTGGGTATGCGGTGACCGCCTACGTGGGCAACGTCCGCTTCTCGCGGCCGATCGAGGCCGGGCAACTCGTCGAGGTGTCAGCGCGCCTCGTCCATACCGGGTCGAGTTCGATGCACATCCAGTGTGATGTCCGGGCCTGCGATCCCGTCGCGCTCGAGTACCGCCACTGCGCAGAGTGTCTGGTCGTCTTCATCGCCATGCACGAGGGCAGACCCACCCCAGTGCCGTCGTGGCGCCCCGCCTCCCGGTTGGAGGTGCACGAGTCCGATGAAGCGGTGATGCGTATCGCGCTGCGCAGGGACATCGAGGACGCCATGGCACAGCAGCGCTACACCACCGAGGGGACCGCACCCCGGTCGACCCTGCGGTTCCTCGCGGCACCCGCTGACGTGAACTGGGGTGGCAACGTCCACGGTGGGCGGATCATGTCGTGGATCGACGACGCCGCGAACCTCTGCGCGACCCACTGGTCGGGCACCCCGTGTACGTCCGTGTACGCCGGCGGCGTGCGGTTCTACCACCCGGTGAGCATCGGCCACGTCGTCGAGGTCGAGGCCCGACTCCTGCACACCGGCCATGAGACCATGCACGTGTCCGTCCACGTCCGGTCCGGTGAGCCCACGTCGCCGGACCGGGTCCTGACGACCCACTGTCTGGCTGTGTGCGCGGCGCTGGGACCGGATCTCACCCCCACCCCGGTGCCGCGCTGGACCCCGGAGAGCGCGGAGGACCACGCTCTCGATGAGCACGCGCGACACCTCATCCGACTCCGGGGACGGGGGCGGGTCACAGGGTCCGCAGCGGTCCCGGTGTGACCGGGAGGCGGCCGAGCCGGGACGACAGAGAACACCCGGAGCATGAGCGCTCCGGGTGTTCTCGTGTGTACCCCCGATGGGATTCGAACCCACGCTACCGCCGTGAGAGGGCGGCGTCCTAGGCCGCTAGACGACGGGGGCTCAGGACGCGGTTCCGCTGAAGGAACCGCTGCAGTGAGCGCTGTGCGCGCTCAGCTGGCCTACCAGGACTCGAACCTAGAACGACGGTACCAGAAACCGCTGTGTTGCCAATTACACCATAGGCCACTGTATTCACTTGTCCGCCCGTGCGGGGCGACCTCGAAGAGACTATCAAAGCACCGAGGGTGAATAGCAAATCGCCTGGTCAGTCTGCGATCGGCGCGGCCCGCAACCGGGCCAGGGTCAGCTCACGACCCAGCAGTTCCAGCGATTCGAACAGGGGCGGCGAGATGTGCGATCCGGTCACCGCGACCCGGATCGGACCATAGGCCTTGCGTGGCTTGATCCCGAGGCCGTCCACCAGCGCACCGGAGAGCGCCGCCTCGATCGCCGGGGTGGTCCACTCCGGTATCGCGTCCAACGCGCCCATGGCCGCGTCCACGACCTCGCGGGAGTCGGCCTTGAGGTTCTTGGCGGCGGATCCGGGATCGACGACGAACTGCGCCTCGTCCACCACGAGGAAACGGATGAGGTTCCACGCGTCGGACAGGACGACGATGCGGGTCTGCAGCAGATCGGCCACGACCGCCCACCGCTCGCCGTCCAGCCCGGCCGGCAGCGTCAGGCCGTCCTCGGACGGGTGCGCCTCGAGGTAGTCCCGCAGCCGACGCGCGAACACCTCAGGGGGGAGCCGCCGGATGTGCTCGGCGTTGATCGCGTCCGCCTTCTTCTGGTCGAAGCGGGCGGGGTTGGCGTTGACCTGACGTACGTCGAAGGCCTCCACCATCTCCTGCAGGGAGAACACATCGCGGTCGTCCGACAACCCCCACCCCAACAGCGCCAGGTAGTTGAGCAGTCCCTCGGGCAACATCCCTCGGTCACGGTGCAGGAACAGATCCGACTCCGGGTCCCGCTTGGACAGCTTCTTGTTCCCCTCGCCCATGACGAACGGCAGGTGCCCGAACTCGGGGACACGCTCGGCCACCCCGATCCGCGTCAGTGCGCGGTAGAGCGCGATCTGCCGGGGAGTGGAACTGAGCAGGTCCTCGCCCCGGAGCACATGGGTGATCTGCATGAGCGCGTCGTCCACCGGGTTCACCAGGGTGTAGAGGGGGACCCCGTTGCCCCGCGTGAGCGCGAAGTCCGGAACGGTGCCGGCCTTGAAGACGGTCTCGCCGCGGACGAGATCGTCCCACCCCAGGTCCTCGTCCGGCATCCGGAGCCGGATCACCGCGCCACGCCCCTCATCCCGGTAGGCCTGCTTCTGCTCCTCCGTCAGGTCGCGGTCGTACCCGTCGTACCCGAGTTTGGGATCACGCCCGGCCGCGCGGTGGCGGGCCTCGACCTCCTCGGCCGTCGAGAAGGACTCGTAGGCCTCGCCGGCGTCGACGAGCCTGCGCACCACGTCGAGGTGCTGGTCGCGTCGCTCGGACTGGCGGTAGGGGGCGTACGGTCCGCCCACCTCCGGCCCCTCGTCCCAGTCCAGTCCCAGCCACCGGAGCGCGTCGAGCAACGCCTGGTACGACTCCTCCGAGTCGCGTGCGGCGTCGGTGTCCTCGATACGGAAGACGAAGGTCCCGCCCGTGTGCCGCGCGTGGGCCCAGTTGAACAGCGCCGTCCTGACCAGTCCCACGTGGGGTGTCCCGGTGGGCGACGGGCAGAAGCGGACACGGACGTCTTGTGCTGTCATGCCCACCATCCTAGAGACGGTCCCGGCTCGCACCCCCGCGCAGGACCGGCCTAGGATCGGCCGGGTACCCGTGGTGCGCCCTTCACGCGCGATCCACACCCGGTCGGAGTCGAGGAGGCGAACCGTGGCGTCAGGGCTCCACCCCGACGCCGCCAGGCCTGTCACCGCTCCGGACTTCCTCCTGTCCCGCCCCACGGGCTCACTGCGCACCCAGGGGTCCCTCCGCTCCTTCCCCGATCCGGCGGACGCCGCGCTGGCGCTGAGGTCCGGGGACTGCGGCCTGGTGGTGGGCGCCCTGGGGTTCGAACCCGATGCGCGGGCGGCGTTGGTGGAGCCCGACATCGTGGTCCGGACCGACGGCCCCCTCGAACCCCCCGCCTACTTCCGCTCGATCCGCACACGTGCCCGCGTCGCCGAGGAGATCCCCTCCACGGAGGTCCACCGGCACCGCGTGGCGACCGCGATCGCCGGGATCCGCGCCGGTGGACTGTCCAAGGTGGTGCTCGCCCGCGCGGTCCGGTTGCTCGCGCAGGACCCGATAGACCCCCACGCGGTGTGCGCGGCGCTCATCGATTCGAGCCCGTCCGCCGACGGGTTCCTGGTCGACCTGACCCCCGCCGGTGGGCGACACACCGGCAGAATACTGGTGGGGTCGAGCCCGGAACTCCTGGTGCGCCGCCGGGGGGACGTGGTGGAATGCCACCCCCTCGCCGGTTCGGCTCCCCGTTCCCGCGACACATCCGAGGACCAGGCCGCGGGGCGCGCACTGCGGGCCTCGGGCAAGGACGCCGCGGAACACGCGTTCGTCGTGGATTCCCTCGCGTCGGCCCTGGCACCCTTCTGCCGGGACTTGCAGATCCCGGAGCGCCCCTCGCTCACCTCGACCCGTGAGATGTGGCATCTGGGGACCCGGATCCGCGGACGGATCGCCGACCCCCGGACCACGGCGCTCGACCTCGCGTTGGCCGTGCATCCGACGCCCGCGGTGTGCGGGACCCCCACCGACGAGGCCAGGCGCGTGATCGCGGGACTCGAGGGCGAGCGCGGCTTCTACTCGGGGGCGGTCGGCTGGGCGGACGCGGGCGGCGACGGGGACTGGATGGTCACCATCCGCTGCGCCGAGATCGACGCGGATCGCACCGGGGCGCTCGCCTGGGCGGGCGGGGGCCTCGTCGCCGACTCCGACCCGGACGACGAGGTCGCCGAGACCGCCGCCAAGCTCCGGACGGTCCTCACCGCCCTGGGCGCCGTGTGACCCGACCTACCTGTCGACGACGGGGTTGCTCAGCGACCCGATGCCCTCGATCTCCACGGTGACCCGGTCACCGGGCAGCATCGGCCCCACCCCGGCGGGCGTGCCCGTCAACACGACGTCGCCCGGAAGCAACGTCATGACCCTGCTGACGTACTCGATGATCTCCCCCACGGTGTGCATGAACTGGGAGGTGTTGCCGTCCTGGCGTACCTCCGAGGAGCCGTCCGGGTGGTGCACGGTGGTGCGGACGTCGAGGCCGTTCGGGTCGAGGTCGGTGACGATCCACGGGCCCAGCGGGCAGAAGGTGTCGTACCCCTTCCCCCGCGTCCACTGACCGTCCGCGAGCTGCTGGTCACGGGCCGTCACGTCGTTGGCGCAGGTGTAGCCGAGGATGACCTCGTCGGCCCGGGCGGCCGCGACGTCGCGACAGGGCTGCCCGATCACCACGGCGAGTTCGCCCTCGTGGTCCACCCGCTCGGAGCTGGGAGGGTAGGCGATCGCGGCCTCGGGGCCGACCACGGAGGTGTTGGGCTTGAGGAAGATCAGCGGCTCGGCGGGCGCCTCGGAGCCCATCTCCTGCGCGTGCTCGGCATAGTTCTTGCCCACACACACCACCTTTGAGGCGAGGATCGGAGCGAGCAGGCGCACGTCGGCCAGCGGCCATTCGCGACCGGTGAACTCCGGGGTGCCGAAGGGGTGTTCCGAGATCTCCGCGCAGGTGAGGGTGGCGGGGTCGGTGACGTCCCCTCGAACCTCGACGAAGGCGAATCCCTGCGGGTGGGCGATACGGGCGAGACGCATACCCGCGATCCTATGCCGTTCCCAGATCTCGGAGCGTCGTGACCCCGCGGTCGCGCAGCTCGGCCGTCTGCGCCAGGTACAACTCCGCGCAGGCGAGCGCGTCGATCAGTGCGTCGTGCGCCCGGTAGCGCGGGAGTCCGTACCGCCGCCGCGCACGCCACAACCGCAGTTCGTCCGGGGAGGCTTCCGGGGCGAAACCCATGTCGACCCCCCCACCGAGCACGCGGCGGTGCAGCTCGAGGGTGTCGACCGGCACGAACGGCGGCCGCACGTCGTGGGCGGTGGAGCACAGCGAGCCGAGGAACTCTGTCTCTATACGACTGTAGTGGGCGACGAGCACCCGCCCGGTCAACGCGGCGAAGAACTGGTCCAGGACCGCGCCGACCCCGACTCCGGTGGCCACCGTGTCGTCGGTGATGCCGTGCAGCGTGGCGCTCTGCCCCACCCCCTCGGCCTCGTCGGCGTGGTCGTCTCGGAGGATCATGGACCGCGCACCGCCGAGGTCGATCCGGTCGCCGTCCACGGGCACCAGCCCCACGGACAGGACGCGGTGGCGCCGGGGGTCGAGCCCCGTGGTCTCCACGTCCACCGCCAGCAGCCGCAGATCGGCCAACGGGGTCGACGACGCCGGCGGCGGGGTCTCGAGGTAGCGACGCAGCGGGCCGTCGGGAAGCCGCCGTGCAGTGCGCCGCCGACGCCCCGACCGGGTGAACAAGTCGCGCATCACATCTGCCCGACCCGGTATTTCAAGCCGAGCGAGCCCTGCACCCCGGCGATGATCCGGAACGCGGCGCGGAGACGGTGGCGGTCGGCGGAGCTCAGCGTTCCCGGGTCGAGGTGGTTGTCCTGCGGGTCGTCGTCCGCGATCTGGCGTGCGTGATGGCTGTAGGTCAGGCCGCGCAGGAACCGGAAGGCCTCGGACAGGTCCTCCGCATCCGCGCGCGCGATCACACCCGCCCCGGCCGCGGCGTCGAGGCGACCGAGCGTGGAGACCTCGTCGAGCCCTGCGGAGAGGGCGTACACGCGGGCGATCTGCACCACCGGCGCGATCCCCCCGGCCTTGAGGTCGAGGGTGTTGCGGTACTCGCCCCGCCGTTCCACCACCAGCCCGCGGAAGAACCCCAGCGGCGGACGCCACTCGCAGGCGATCCGGGCGAGGTGGGCCTGGAACCGCAGGCTGCCCTCGGCGCGCGCGAGCATCTCGTCCCGGACCCTCATGAACAGCGAGGTGTCCCCGTGGACGGGGCGGATGTCCAGGAAGACCTGGGTGTTCAGGACGGCGTCCGCTCCCGGTGCCCGGACCCAGTCCCCCACCTGGCGTTCCCAGGACGCGCACGTGCGACGCCACGCCGGGGTGGAGGCCATGACGTCGCCCGGACACAGCGGGAATCCCGACCGGTCGAGACCTGCACACACCTGCCCGGCCAGCTCGGCGAAGTACCGGTCCGCGTCGGGTGTCGTCTCCGCCGCATCGTCCAGGATGAGCGCGTTGTCCTGGTCGCTCGCCACGCCCAGTTCCCCTCGTGCCTGGGAACCGAGCCCGACCCAGCAGTACGCCACCGGCGGTGGTCCCAGCTCGCCCTCGGCCAGGGAGATCAGTCGACGGGTCGCCGCGTCCGCGGTGGCCGTGACGACCCGCCCGATGTCCTGGGGGGCGGTGCCGCGGCGGACGAACTCCCCGACAAGCGCGGGCAGCCTCGCGGCCAGGTGCGCGACCCCCTCTGCGTCGGGTGCGCGGGCGATGCGGGCCGCGAGGTAGACGGGGTCGGTCTGCGCCAGGCGGAGCAGGTCCCCGCTGGTCACCATCCCCACCGGCGCGCCGTCCTCGCAGACCGGCAGGTGATGGACCCCGCGGTCGATCTGGAGGAGCGTGGCGTCGAACGCGCGGGTCCCGGCGTCGACCGTGACGGGGTCCGGGGTCATGATGGCCGACACCGGGCCCCCGGTGTCGCCGCCGACCGCAACGACCTTCGAGCGCAGGTCCCGGTCGGTGAAGATGCCCACCACGCGACCCGCTTCAACGACGAGCAGCGCGGATACGCGGCGCTCGGTCATCAACCATGCGGCGTCACGGATGGCGGTGTCGGGTCCGGTTGTCACCGCGTCGCGGGCGAGCAACTCCCCGACCGGCGTACCGAGCGCGTCCCCTCCCGCGGCCTCGAGTCGGGCCGAGGCGAGGTCCTGACGGATCCGCTCGCTGCGTTCGCCGAAGAACAGGCCCAGCTGCGGGTGGTCGGTGAGTAGCGAGTCCAGGACGTCGCGGGGCATCTCGAGCAGCAGGGTGTCGGCGACCGCCACCATCCGGTAGCGCGACGGCCCGCCACTCGCCAGGGACGAGTAGCCGAAGCAGTCCCCCTCTCCTCGCGCGTCGAGCAGCGCCCCGTCCGGATCACACACCTCCACGGCGCCCGAGCGGATGAGGTGCAGGGTGTCGTTCCGGGCACCCGCGTCGAGGATCACCGTCCCCCGGCGGTGGTACCGCTGCGAGAGCTGCGCGGGGATCCGGTCGAGCTGATCGACGGTCAGCTGGTCGAAAGGGGCGCACCGGGCGAGGAAATCTCTCACCTCGACGAGTTCGACGTCCATGGGTCCACTGTGGACGTCGACGGCCCGCGGTGTGACGCGCTTCCTGCGATTCACACCCGCGGGCCGCGAGGGTGGGTGGCGGGTCCTAGCCTCCGAGCGCCGCCACGATCCGGTTCCCGACCTCGGACGTCGACACCGGCCCGTCCCCGCGGGACCCCAGGTCCGCCTCGACCGCGGCCTCCACCCGGTCGGCTTCTGCGGCCTTCCCGAGATGCCGCAACATCAGAGCGACGGACAGGATGGCCGCGGTGGGGTCGGCCTTCCCCTGGCCCGCGATGTCCGGGGCGGAACCGTGCACTGGTTCGAACATGGAAGGATTGGTCCCGGATGCGTCGATGTTCCCCGACGCCGCGGTGCCGATCCCCCCGGTGACGGCCGCGGCGAGATCGGTGATGATGTCGCCGAAGAGGTTGTCCGTGACGATGACGTCGAAGCGCGAGGGCTCCGTCACCATGTAGATCGTCGCCGCGTCGATATGGCAGTAATCCACCTCGACGTCCGCGAACTCCGGGGCCACCTCGTCGACCGTGCGCTGCCAGAGTCCGCCCGCATTGACCAGGACGTTGGTCTTGTGGACGAGTGTGAGCTTGCCGCGGCGGGCCCGCGCGCGGTCGAAGGCGTCGCGCACCACCCGCTCCACGCCGAACCGGGTGTTGACCGAGGTCTCTGTCCCGATCTCCTGGGGCGTCCCGACCCGGATCGCACCACCGTTGCCGGTGTAGAGCCCTTCGGTCCCCTCGCGGACGACCACGAAGTCGATCTCCCCCGGGTTCTTGAGCGGGGTCGCCGAGCCCGGGTACAGACGCGACGGGCGGAGGTTGACGTGGTGGTCGAGCGCGAACCGCAGGGGCAGCAGCATCCCGCGTTCGAGCACGCCGGCGGGCACGGAGCGCGGGTCCCCGATAGCGCCGAGCAGGATCGCGTCGTGGCTCTTCAGGCTCTCGACATCCGCGTCGGTGAGCGTCTCACCGGTGCGCAGATAGCGTCGCGCCCCGAGGTCGTACTCCGTCTTCTCGACCCCCGGGACGAGCGCGTCCAGTACCCGGATCGCCTCGGCCGTCACCTCGACACCGATCCCGTCGCCGGGGATGACTGCGAGCTTCATCGTCTGCGTGTTCCTCTCCACCGGTCCCGTCTCTCTCAGTCCAGGTTGATCTGGGTGGCCGTGGCCCCGAGCTCGGAGACGATCCGGTCGACCGTCGGATCGGCGACCGCGCGGTCGACCCGCAGGATCAGCGACGCGCCCTCACCGGTGGCGTCCTGGCTCAGGGCGGCGGCCTGGATGTCGATGCCCTCCCCGCCGAGGATGGAACCGACCTTGCCGAGCACACCCGGTCGGTCGGAGTAGTGCACGAAGAGGTTCTGGCCCTGCGCGCGCAGGTCGAAGCCGCGCTCGTTGATCCGGACGATCTTCTGGACCTTCTCGAGGCCCGAGAGGGTTCCGGTGACCTTTCCGGTCGCGCCGTCCGCGGCCACCGCGGTGACGGTGACGGTGCTGCGGTAGGACTTGGACTCGCTGCGGGTCTCCACCGAGTGGGTGACGCCGCGCTGCTCGGCCATCTGACCCACGTTGACGAACGTGGCCGGCTCGTCGGTGATCGCGGAGAACAGGCCACGCAGGGCCGCGAGCCCCAGCACATCGACCTGCTCGGCGGCGAGCTCACCGGCGACGTCGACGTTCACCGTGGTCGGCACACCCGGGCAGAGGTGGCCGGCGATCAGGCCGACCTTGCGGACCAGGTCGAGCCAGGGGGCGACCTCGTCGCCGACCGGGCCGCCGGAGACGTTCACGGCGTCCGGGACGAACTCGCCGCGCAGGGCCAGCAGCACACTGCGGGCGACGTCGGTGCCGGCGCGGTCCTGGGCCTCGCTGGTGGAGGCGCCCAGGTGGGGGGTCACGACGGTGTTCTCGAGCTCGAACAGCGGCGAATCGGTGCAGGGCTCGGTGTCGAACACGTCGAGGGCGGCGGACCGGACCTTGCCGGACTTCAGTGCGTCGACGAGGGCGTCCTCGACGATCAGCCCACCGCGGGCGGCGTTGACGATCACGACGCCGTCCTTGGCGCGGGCCAGCCGCTCGGCGTCCAGGAGACCGGCCGTCTCCTTGGTCTTGGGCAGGTGCATGGTGATGATGTCGGCGCGGGAGACCAGCTCGTCGATGTCGACCAACTCGATGCCCAGCTGCGCGGCGCGGGCGGCGGGCAGGTAGGGGTCGTAGGCGATGAGGGTGGTCTCGAACGCCGCCAGGCGCTGTGCCACCAACTGGCCGATCCGACCCAGGCCCACCACACCGACGGTCTTGCCGAGCAGTTCGACGCCGTTGAAGGAGCTCCGCTTCCACGTGTGCTCGCGCAACGTGCGATCGGCGGCGGGGATCTGGCGGCACGCGGACATGAGCAACGCCACCGCGTGCTCCGCGGCCGAGTGGATGTTGGAGGTGGGCGCGTTGACCACCATGACGCCGCGTTCGGTGGCGGCGGGGATCTCGACGTTGTCCAGTCCCACACCCGCGCGGCCGATGATCTTGAGCTTGGGCGCCGCGGCGAGCACCTCGGCGTCGACCGTCGTGGCCGAGCGGACGAGGATCGCCTCCGCGTCCTTCACCGCGTCGAGGAGCTTGGGGCGATCCGGGCCGTCGACCCAACGGACCTCGACGGCGTCGCCGAGTGCGTCGACGGTCGACTGGGCGAGCTTGTCGGCGATGAGGACGACGGGACGTCCGGATGCTGTCACAGTGGGATCTCCTCGGTGTCAATTCGGGCACCGACAGTCTAGGTGTTCTGCCCACGCAGGTTGGGTATG